>DATJRP010000078.1:0-80395 GCA_035504555.1 Rhizomicrobium sp.
GCGCGCGCAGGACGTTTGCGCGGCGGTGGTCGACCGCAAATTCGACGAAGTCTATCAGCTCGCCGCCGACATGGGCGGCGCCGGCTACATCTTCACGGGCGAGCACGACGCCGACGTGATGCACAATTCGGCCACCATCAACCGGAGTTGTGAACGCGCGGCGCGATCTCGTTGACGAGCAGCGCGCCGTCCTTGCGAACGAATAGTTCGACGGCCAACACGCCCACATAGTCGAGCGCGTCCGCGATGCGCTTCGCGATCGCTTTGGCCTCAGCGTTTTGTGCGGGGCTCAAGCGCGACGGCACAGTCGAACGTCGCAGGATGTGATCGGCATGATAATTCTCCGGCGGATCGTAGGCGGCGAAGCTTCCGTCGCGGCCGCGCGCGGCGACGACAGATGCTTCGAACGAAAAATCAACGAAGCCTTCGAGAATGCAGGGTACGCGACCGAACGACCGAAATGCCGCGATTGCGTCCGGTGGCTTCACAACCTTCGCTTGCCCTTTCCCATCGTAGCCGAAGCGAGCCGTTTTTAAGATAGCGGGTGTACCCACGTGTGCCAGTCCCGGTTCAACGTTATCTTCGCTTTGGACCAGGTAGTAGAACGCGGTCATCAAATCGCAATCGCTCAAGAAGAATTTCTCGAGATAGCGATCTTGTGTTGCTTGCAGCGCGTTCGCTTGCGGAAATGTGGGCACTGATCCGGCCAACTTCGCCACGGTCTCCGCCGGCACGTTCTCGAACTCAAAGGTTGCGACGTCGCAAGCCGACGCGAATGCATCGAGCGCATTCGCATCGTCGTAGCATGCGAAGGTTTTCGCCTCCGCGACCTGAAACGCCGGCGCGTCCGCTTCGTCGGAAAAGATATGAACCTTGAGGCCCAAGCGCGCCGCAGCAAGCGCCAGCATGCGGCCGAGTTGTCCGCCGCCCAGGACTCCGATCGTGCCTCCCGGTGGAACGGCTGCGATCATTTGCTGTCCGACGGCGTCTCGGCGACGGCTTCGGTCTGGCGGGCACGCCAGGTGGCGAGACGCTCGGCAAGCTTGCCGTCGCCCAGCGCCAGAATCGCGGCGGCATGGAGGCCCGCGTTCTTGGCGCCGCTCTCCCCGATGGCGAAGGTGGCGACGGGCACGCCGCCCGGCATCTGGACGATGGAGAGCAGGCTGTCCATGCCCTTCAGGGCCTTGGACTCTATGGGGACGCCCAGGACGGGCAGCCGCGTCATGGAGGCGGCCATGCCCGGCAAATGAGCCGCGCCGCCGGCTCCGGCGATGATGACCTTGAGCCCACGGCTCTCGGCCTCCTTGGCGTAGGCGAAGAGGCGGTCGGGCGTCCTGTGGGCCGAGACGATCCGGCTTTCGAACGGGATGCCGAGGGCTTCCAGAATCTGGGCTGCGGCCGTCATGGTGGTCCAGTCGGACTGGCTACCCATGATGAGGCCGACGAGCGGCGAAGGGCGGGTCATGCTTCCTCAAAAGGCCGAGGGCCGGAGAAGCGGCGCATTATAGGAAGCCGCGCCCAACTGGAAAGTGCTCCCGGAAAGTGGCTCCGATGGGTTAACCGATCGCTAACGAATTTGAACCATTTGTTAGGAATCCGGCGACCAAACTGGCCGTGAGGTTCCGATTCGGACCCAGAGGCGATGACGATCGAGCGAATCGAAAGGCGGTCTTCGGCCCGGCGGGGTGCCCGCGGCGAGGCGATCCCGGACGACGCGGAGCTGACGCCGCGCGTGCGTGCCATGCTGGCAGCGCTGAACGGCGAAGTCGAAATCCTACGGCGCGATCTCCAGGCCGCGCGCGACCGTCTCGAACTCGCCGAACGGGCCGCCGACCAGGATCATCTCCTGCCGATCCTTAATCGCCGGGCCTTCGTGCGGGCGCTCGGCTGGCACATTGCCGGGGTCGCGCGGTACGGCACGGCCGCGAGCCTTCTTTACTGCGACCTCGACGGCTTTAAGCGCGTCAACGACGCCTATGGGCATGCGGCGGGCGACGCCGTGCTCGCCCATTTCGCGAAAATCCTATGTGCCAATGTGCGTGACAGCGACATCGTGGGCCGCATCGGCGGTGACGAATTCGGCATCGTGCTGGCGCACGCCAATGTTGCGCAGGCCACGAAGAAAGCGCAGGCGCTGACCGACGCGCTGACGTCGGATGTTGCCGAATGGAACGGCGCGCGCGTTGTGGTGAGTTTCTCGTTCGGTGCGTTCGAACTGTCGGCCGGTGACAGCGCGGAGACGGCGCTGATGCGCGCCGACGAAGCTATGTATGCGCAAAAGCGCGGGCGGCCGGCAGCAGACTAGCGGGCGCCGCCCTGTCCTCGACGTCGGAAGGCTCGAGTGCGCGATGCGGGGGCAGCGTGATCGTGATGGTCGTCCCGACGTCGGGCATGCTGTCGATGTCAATCCGCCCCTCCATGGCTTCCACCAGTCCCTTGACGATGGGAAGGCCCAGGCCCGTGCCGCTTTCGTTGCGCGCACGCACGTCGTGGCGGCTTTGCCCGAAGCTTTCGAACACGCGCTGAATGTCTTCGGCGCGGATGCCGATGCCGGTGTCGGAGACGGTCACGGTGATCGCGCTTTCTTCGTCCCGTCGGATGGCGATGCTGACGACGCCGTCGGTGGGCGTGAATTTCACGGCGTTGGAAAGCAGATTGACCATGACCTGCTTGATGGCGCGCGAATCGGCGAGCGCAAAGGCGGGTTCGGGAAGGTCGAGCGCCAGCAATACGTTTTTCTTGCTGGCCAGCGGCTCGAGCAGGCGTATGGCCGCGCGCGCTTCTTCGCCCAGATCGATGCGCGTCTCGTCGAGGTCGAGCTTGCCCGCTTCGATCTTGGAAAGATCGAGGATGTCGTTGATCAGTCCCAGCAGATGGCTGCCGCTGGTGTGGATGTTGGCGGCATATTCGGAATAGCGGTCACCGGCGTCGGCGCCGAACATCCGGTCGCGCACGATTTCGGCAAATCCCAAAATGGCGTTCAGCGGCGTGCGCAACTCGTGGCTCATATTGGCGAGGAAGCGCGATTTCGCCACGTTGGCCGACACGGCCGCGGCGCGCGCCTCCTCCAGCTCGTTGATCTTCAGTTCGAGCTCGCGCGTGCGTTGGTCGACGAGAAGCTCGGTGCGGATGAAGGCGTGATGCGAACGCTGCGTCAGCGCGCCGGAGAAGCACAGGAAGAACGCGACGCAGCCGACGGGCAGGAAATTCGGTCCCGCGATGACGATGTTGTCGAGCAGGATGTCGTGCAGCGCGGCAATTGACACGATGACGATGCCTAGAAGCGCCAGGCTTGCGCCGGTTTCGCGCGCGATGGCCGAGCGCACGATGCCCTGGACGAGATAGGGCAGCATCATGACACCGAGAAGCTCGAAGATCTTGAGCGAATACTGTCCGACCGTCGGCCCCTCGATCAGGCTCGCCAGCGCCAGCGCGCCACAGGCCGACATGAAAAGCGTGGCGATCGTGCGGCCGATATGCCTGGGAAAGCTGAGCGCGAGAAACCAGCACGCCGTCGGCTCGAGCAGCACCGTCACCGCGAAATCGAGACGCCACACCCAATCCTGTCCGATCAGGGGAACGGTCGCGGACGCCAGCGGTTCGAAAAGAAACATGCGAATGCCGAAGAGCGCGGCCAGCGCACCGAACCACAAATTCGCATAGCCCGCACGCGTCACGCCCATGAAGGCGATGTGGTAGCAGGCGGTGAAGAGAAGCGCGCCGACGACAATGAGCGAGAGCATTTCTGTCGAGCGCCGCGCGGTCTCGAGCACGCTCTTGAGCCCCACGATCGGCGCCACGAAGACCCCGCCTTGCGGCATCAGGTGGTTGGACACCTGCATCACGATCTCGATGTCGCGCGCGCCTTCGGGCAGCTCGGCCAGCGTGCTGTAGGAGAAGGCGTGCTCTATGGCCTTGGTGGCCGCGGGCTTGCCGGGCGCGGCGATAACCTTGCCGTTGGCGATGATCCGGTAGGTGGACAGGATCTGGCCCGTATCGAGGGCGAAGCGGTCGCCTTCGGGCGCATCGGGGAGCTTGAGCCTCAGCACATAGGTGCCGAAGCCGTTCCGGCGCGTGCCGCCGGAGCGCGCGTCGAAGGAGGGCCAGGGTCCGGGAACCTCAGCGTAGATGGCGTCGCCGTTGGGACCCCAGCTGCGGTCGAAATAGAGCCAGTAGCCGGTCAGGGGCACCGAGCCGTCGCGGGCAAAACGCCATTGGGAGAGATCGACCAGACCGGCCCTGAGCGTCGGCGTGGGCCGTGCGGGCTGGGGAAGGGAGGACGCGCCAAGGCCCAGCGCGGCCGCAACGACCGCGCAGGCGACCAGCACGCCCGGCCGCAGCATCCATAGCCCCGCAATCTTCCGAATCGGCACGCGCCCCACCCCGCGCCTGATATCCCTTTAAGATGTACGCCGGGGCCTCTTTAGGAGCCGTGTAAACTTGATCCGAATTGGAGCCGTTTCGTCAGGAGGCCGTTAACGCTGGCGCCTCAGGCGATAATGTCCGGCAGGAGCGCGTCTTCGATGCGCGCGATCTGGTCCTTGAGCTGCAGCTTCCGCTTCTTCAGCCGCGTCATGATGATCTGGTCGCGCACGCCCGAATCGACCATCGCCGCGATGGCGGCGTCGAGATCGCGGTGCTCTTCGGTGAGCTTCGCGAGCGTGGCTCGGAGCGCCTGCTCTTCGGCGTCGGTCATACGCGTCCTAACCGCTTCCGGCTCTTTTTGAGCCCGTTCTGCGGCCCTTCGCCAGATCCTCTCCCCACCGCCGCACTTTCGGCCAATCATAACCCAGAATGTCGAGCATGCGTCCCACCAACTGGTCGATGATGTCGGAAATCGTGTGGGGCGCGGCATAGAAGGCAGGCACGGGCGGCAGGATGACGGCGCCCATTTCCGCCAGATTCGCGAGCGTGCGCAGATGGCCCAGATGCAGCGGCGTTTCGCGCACGACGAGAATCAGCGGGCGGCGTTCCTTGAGGGTGACGTCGGCGGCGCGCGCCAGAAGACTCGATGTGACGCCGGTGGCGATCTCGCTCATCGTGCGCACGGAGCAGGGCGCCACGATCATGCCTTTTGTCTTGAAGCTGCCCGATGCGATGGGGGCGGCGATATCGCCGATGCCGTAAGCGTGCGCGGCCTTGGCCGCGACATCGCCGGGCTTCAGCGCCGTCTCGTAGCCGATGGTCATCTCGGCCGCCTTCGACATGACGAGATGGCTATCCACACCCAGCTCCGCCAGGGCTTCTAGCAGCCGTATGCCGTAGGCCACGCCCGAAGCCCCGCTAAGGCCCACCACGAGCCTGTCTTTGCTCGATTTTTTCGTTGATCTTTCCCTCATGGCATCCGTTTACAGATGGGAAGGCACAGGTGGAAGTGGGGCCGTGACAGGCGGGAGCGATGGTGCTCTAATCGGTCCGCCTAGAAGAGACGAGGTGCAAAACATGGCACTGGACGGGCATATTCAGGAACTCTCCGAAAAGCACAAGAAACTGCAGGAACTGATCGAAGCGGAGATGTCGCACCCGGATTGGGACGAGATCAGGATCCAGGCTCTCAAAAAAGAAAAGCTCCGCATCAAAGACGAACTCGAACGACTGCGATGCAGCGTTCATTAATTTGCCTTCCCTGATTTATTCCGCCGGACTGAGCGCCTGTGCTGGTTGCGCGCGCGCGAAAACGGCCGCGGCTGCGGCCAGCAGAATGCCGGCCGCTAGGAACGGTGCGCCCGGGAAGTAGACGGGCGCGCCCGTGCTTGTGAACCAGGCGAAGAGATAGGCCATCGCCGGCATCGCCACGAGTGAGGAAAGGCTTTGCAGGCTTGCGAGCGCGCCCTGCAATTCGCCTTGCTCTTCCGGACCCACCTGATGCGAGGCGATGGCGTTCAGCGAGGGACTCGCAAGCGCCATGAACATGGAAAACGGCATCCACGCATAGATCATCCAGCCTTCCGTGGCAAAGGCGATGCCGGCAAACCCGATGCCGCCCACGAGAAGCCCCAGATAGACCGCGTTCGTTTCGCCGATCCACTGCACGACATAGCGCGTGACGACGGCCGAGACGATGACGCTCAGGACACCCACCGCAACCAGCGAATACGACACCTCCGCGATCGTCCAGTGGAACTTCTGCATCGTGTAATACGTCCACACCGCCGGATTGGAATCGTGCGCGAGCTGGATGAGCACGAAGACGCTGAAGAGCGCGATCAGAAGCGGAAAGCGTGACAACGCCATCAGCGTGCCGACGGGATTAGCGCGCGACAGCTGAAACGGACGGCGGTCCTCTTTCGGCAGCGTCTCTCTCAGAACGACGAAGCCGTAGAGCGCGTTGGCGAAGGCGAGGCCGGCGGACACGTAGAACGGCACGCGCGGGCCGAATTGTCCGAAGAACCCGCCGAGCAGCGGGCCGATGATGAAGCCGAGCCCGAAGGCTGCGCCGATGAGACCGAAATTCGCGGCGCGTTTCTCCGGCGGCGTGATGTCGGCGACGTAGGCGTTGACGGTCGAATAGCTGCCGCCGGCCGCGCCCGACAGGATTCGTCCCAGAAACAGCCAGCTGATCGTCGGCGCGAGCCCGGTGATGGTGTAGTCGATGCCGAGCGCCAGCAGCGCAAGAATGAGAACGGGCCTGCGTCCGAAGTGGTCGCTCAGGTTTCCGATCAGCGGCGCGAACAGAAACTGCATACCGGCATAGGCGTCCGCCAGCCAGCCGCCATAGGGCGCCGCGTCGCCGAGCGTACCGCCGATCAGCGAGACGATGATCTTCGGGATCACCGGAATGATGATGCCGAGGCCGATCATGTCGATCAGCATGGTGATGAAGATGAAAAGCAGAGCGTGTCTGCTGGTGCGCGCTTGGACCAATGTCCCACCTCGACTGCAATCGCGAGGCGCGACTGTAAGGGGATTCCGCAACGAAGTCTGCGGGATACTTCAGGCAGCGGCGCGTTCTACACGGGCGGCGTAGCAGCCGCGCCTGGCGTAATGCACGTGGACGTAGGCGACGGCAGGATCGGCGAAGACACACTCCAGAAGCTGTTCGAGTTCTTCACCCGGCGTGACGTCGGCGTCGACCATCATTCCGTCTTCCGCATAGGCGCGCACCGAAAGGATGCGGCCGAGGAGCGAACGGGGTGGCGCGCCCACGCAATCGCAAGAGGCCTTCGCCTCTTCGCGCACAAAGATCGGCCCGGAAGCGCGATAAGGAGAATGTGCCGGCTGATGTTCGTATGGCAGGAGCAGAACGCTTTCGCCGGGTTCGGCGTCTTCCAGCGTGACGCGGCAGGGGAAGCCCGGTTTTTCGTCTGCGATCATGCGGCGCATGCCGCGGGCGTGAAGTGCTGAGTCGTCGAGCACCAGAAGGGGCGCGAAAGGTTCCGGCGAAAGGCCGATATAGCGGAACGGCATGGAACACCTCGTTCATTTGTGCGGATGTGACATGGCCTTTCTCCGTGCGGTTTTCGACCCGGTTCTTGCGCAAGCGGCGCCCTAAGTGCTGATCTTGCCCCAGAACAAGGTTGGGGGGAAATCATGGCGATCCCGCGAAGAATGCAGGCGCGCTCGAACACATGCCGCTCGTCTTCAAAGCCGGCGTCGGCTATCGCGCCGACGCGATTATTGAATCGCTCAAGGGGCTGGTGGGATTGTATTGACCTCATCTGTCATGGCCACCCTGGCGGCGGCCACCCATCTCGCGCGCGTCTGCGCGTGAAAGAGTCAGTTTGATTGATGGGTGGCCGGGTCAAGCCCGGCCATGACAATGTTGGTCTTACGCCACGTCCTTCGCGCGTTCGCGGAGTTTGTACTTCTGGATCTTCCCCGTCGACGTCTTCGGCAGTTCGCCGAAGACGACGAAGCGCGGCGCCTTGAAGCGCGCGAGGTTGGCGCGGCAGAAATCGATCAGGTCTTCGGCCGTGACGTGTTCGTGGCCTTCATTGATCTCGATGAAGGCGCAGGGCGTCTCGCCCCATTTGTCGTCGGGCCGCGCCACCACCGCGGCGAACAGCACGGCTGGATGTTTCAGGAGCACGTCCTCCACTTCGATGGACGAGATGTTCTCGCCGCCCGAGATGATGATATCCTTGGAGCGGTCCTTGAGCTGCACATAGCCATCGGGATGGACGACGCCCAGGTCGCCCGAATGGAACCAGCCGCCTTCGAACGCTTCCTGCGTCGCTTTCGGGTTCTTGAGATAGCCCTTCATCACGATATTGCCGCGGAACATCACTTCGCCCAGCGTTTCGCCGTCGGCCGGCACGGGCTCCATGGTTTCTGGATCCATCACGGAGAGCGCATCGAGCGCGTGATAGCGCACGCCCTGGCGGGCCTTGCGCGCCGCGCGCGAGGGACCGTCGAGATGATCCCACTCGGACTTCCATTCGTTGACGACGGCGGGGCCGTAAGTCTCGGTGAGCCCGTAGACGTGCGTCACGTTGAAACCGGCATCGCTCATCTGTGCGAGCACCTGTTCCGGCGGCGGGGCGGCGGCTGTGATGAACTCGACCTTGCGCGGCAGGGTGCGGCGTTCGCTCGGATGCGCATGGATCAGCGTCGACATGACGATCGGCGCACCGCACAGATGGGTCACGCCCTTGTCAGCCAGCGCATCGAAAATCGGCCTCGCACGCACCCAGCGCAGGCAGACATGCGTGCCGGCCACGACCGACAGCGTCCACGGGAAGCACCAGCCGTTGCAATGGAACATCGGCAGCGTCCAGAGATAGACGGGATGGCGCGTCAGCCGCGCCGCCAACACATTGTCGTAGCCCATGAGCGCCGCGCCGCGATGATGGAACACGACGCCCTTGGGATTGCCCGTCGTGCCCGAGGTGTAGTTGAGCGCCAGCGCATCCCATTCGTCCGCAGGCAGCGACCAGGCGAATTCGGGATCGCCGCCTGCAACGAACTCCTCATATTCGATCCTGCCGAGCCGCTCGCCTTCTTGCGGGAACTCGGGGTCGTCGACGTCGATGACCAACGGCTTCACCTTCGCGAGCTTCAGCGTGTCCTTGATCACGGGGGCGAATTCGCGGTCGGTGATCAGGATCTTCGCTTCGCCGTGATCGAGCATGAATGCGAGTGCGGCGGCGTCGAGGCGCGTATTGAGGCAATTGAGCACGGCGCCTGTCATCGGCACGCCGTAATGCGCTTCCAGCATCGGCGGCGTGTTGGGCAGCATCACCGAGACGGTGTCGCCCTTCTTGATGCCGCGCTGGGCCAGCGCCGAGGCGAGCCTGCGCGCGCGCGCATAGAACCCGGCATAGGTCGTCGTCGACTGGCCGTGGATGATGGCGGGATGATCGGGAAACACTTTCGCCGCGCGCTCGAGGAAGGTGAGCGGCGAGAGCGGCTGGAAATTCGCGGGATTCTTTTCGAGATCGCGGTCGTAGACGTGGCTCGATTTGGCCGGCGCGCGCGTGCCGGGACGGGGTGCCGCAATGCCTTTGCGGTGCGCCAGCGATTTTCTGGGCCTGAGCGGCGAGACGGGTTTCGCAGTGCGCTTCGGCGCCGATGCTTTCGCCTTCGCTTTGACGACAGGCTTCTTTGATGGCCGCTTGCGCGGTTTGCGGGCTGATTTCGATTTTCGCGGCGCCATGGCAATTTCGGAATGGGAAACGTGTCGGGACGCTAAAGAATCGTACGGCGAGCGGCAAGGCGCATGGACGGCGCGGAACGCCATTGCTAGGAAGAGGCGAAGCCGGAGCCGCCGATGAGCGATAGCGTCAACGTCGAAGCGCCCAAGGGGCCGCTGCGTCGCCTCTATGCCTGGATGATGGAGAATGCGAGAGGGCCCCACGCCTGGTGGGCGCTCGCCGCGTTCGCATTCGCCGAAGCGTCGTTCTTTCCCATCCCGCCTGACGTGATGCTCCTGCCGATGATGCTCGCCGACCGCCGCAAGGCGCTCGCGACTGCGGCATGGTGCACATTCTGGTCGGTGATGGGCGGCATGCTGGGCTACGCCATCGGCGCGCTGTTCTGGAAGACGCTCGGCCTGTGGCTGATTGGCGTGCTCCACGTTCCGCTCTCGGAGGTGGAGAACCTGCGGCACAAATACGCGCTGCACGCCTATCTGATCATCGTCCAGGGCTTGACGCCTGTTCCCTACAAACTCGTAACCATCTCCGCCGGCCTCGCGAACGTGCCCTTCGTGGCGTTCATGCTCTATTCCGCGATCACGCGGTCGCTCCGCTTCATTCTACTGGAAGGTGCGCTCGTCTATCTCTTCGGCGACAAGGCGCGTATGTTCCTCGAGCGTTATATGGAAGCGGCGCTGATTGTTTTTCTGCTGCTTGTTATCGCAGGATTCATTCTCCTGCGTTATCTTTGAATCGCTGCCGCATTTTCGCCGCGAAGGTGCGGGAAGCGCTTTGACCTGAGCCCCATGGGCCACGCCACAGCACTGACGGGCAGAATGGCATCCCAGCTTTATTCGATCGGCGCGATTCTTCTCTCGACGGCCTTTTTGCTCCTCGGCAACGGCCTGACCAATACGCTTGTGCCGCTGCGTGCCCATCTCGAAGGGTTCTCGCAGCTCGAGATCGGCCTGCTCGGCTCGTTCTACTATGGCGGCTTCGTCGTCGGCTGCTTCCTGATCCCGCGCTTTCTGTCCCGTGTGGGACACATCCGCACGTTCGCGGTCGCGGCCTCGCTCACCGGCGCCACGGTCCTCATCCATCCGATCATCGTTAATCCGTTCGTGTGGCTGGTCGTGCGCGCGGCGTTCGGCTTCTGCGCCGCCGGCGTCTACATGGTGATCGAGAGCTGGCTGAACGACCGCGCCACCAATGAGGACCGCGGACGCATCCTCTCGGCCTATGTCGCGGTCAACCTGGGTTCGATCATGCTGGGCCAGTGGCTCCTGCCGGTCGCATCGCCCCGGGGATCCGAACTCTTCAGCCTCGCCGCCGTGCTCTACGCGCTCTGCGTCGTGCCGGTCGGCATGACGCTCCTACCGCAGCCCGCGCCGCAGGCCGCACCCAAATTGCGCGTGCGCCGGATGATCGAGCTGTCCCCCGTCGGCATGGCGGGCGTCACCGCCGTCGGCCTCGCCAACGGCGCGTTCTGGACGCTGGGGCCGGTTTACGCCATCTCGCTCGGCTTCACGACGACAGGCGTCGCTGTGTTCATGAGCGCCTTCGTGCTGGGCGGGACGCTGATTCAGATTCCCTTGGGCCGCGTTTCGGATCGCCTGGACCGGCGCTGGGTCATCGCCGGGATCAGCGCGGCCGCTGCCGTCGGCGGCGTGGCGCTGGCGCTCCTGCACCGCTGGGGCGCGCATGTGCCCTGGCTGCTCTATCCGCTGGCGCTGTTCTTCGGCGCGGCCATGCTGCCGCTCTATTCGCTGTCGATCGCGCACGCCAACGACCGCATCGACCGCTCGGAGTTCCTTGAAGCCTCGGCGACGCTTCTGATGGTCAACGCGCTCGCGTCCGTCGCCGGTCCGACGCTCGCCGCCATCGTCACCGCGGCGACGGGCATGGGCTCGCTGTTCCTCTACACGGCGGGCGTCCACACGGTGATGGTTGTGTTCACCCTGTCGCGCATCGTGGCCGTACGCGCGCCGGAGGGCGCGGAGCGCGAGCATTTCGTCGCCATGCCGCAGCAGGGCTCCGCCAATGCGCTGGAGCTTGACCCGCGCAGTCACGAAGAAGAGGTCGGCCGCTCCGAAGCGGCGTAGGCGTATTAGAACTCGCCGTCTTCGGCGCTCGGTGGCGCGTCGCCAACCGTCTCCTCGATCGGCTTCAGCGTCTCGCCCTTCTTCTCGGCCTTCTTCATGAGCCGGTCGCGGCGGTGCGACGCGCGCTCGACGGCGAGATCGAGTTCGATCTGCGAGCAGAGGCCCAGCGTCACCGGATCGACGGCCTTGATGTTCGGCGCATTCCAGTGCGAGCGCTCGCGAATCTTCTGGATCGTGGCCTTGGTCGTGCCGATCAGCTTGACGATGTCGGCATCGGTGAATTCGGGATGGTTGCGCAGAATCCAGTAGACGGCGTCGGGCTTGTCCTGGCGCTTGGAGACCGGCGTGTAGCGCGGCACCTTTTTCGTCTTCACCGGCGGCATCTTGTGCTTGGAGAGGGCGAGCTTGAGGCGAAGCTTCGGATCCTTTTCGGCCTGTTCGATCTGCTCGCGCGTCAGTTGGCCCGATGCGACCGGGTCCTGGCCCTTGATGCCCTTGGCCACGTCCTCGTCGGCTATGCCTTTCACCTCCAGCGGGTGCAGCCCGCAGAAATCGGCGATCTGCTCGAAGGTCAGCGAGGTATTGTCGACCAGCCAGACGGCAGTCGCCTTGGGCATAAGCGGTTTGTCAGCCATGAAATCTTCTCCGTTCGCCGGGGGGCCCTTCACCGCCTCCCGACCTCTTAAGGCATAACCTTTCGAGGAATGGGGGCCTTTTAGCGGCAAGAGGCGGCCAGGGGAAGGATTTCCTTCAGGGCGTCAGCAGAATCTTACCGATATGGCTGCTGGAAGCCATCCGCGCATGGGCGGCCTGGGCTTCGGCGAGGGGGAAGGTGCTGTCGATGATGGGTCTGATCCGGCCGGCCGCGATCAGCGGCCAGACCTCGCGGACCACGGTATCCCGGATCGCGCCCTTCTCGGCATTCGTCCGTCCACGGAGTGTCGTCGCCATGAAGGAGAGCCGCTTCATCATCATCGCCCCGAAATTCACCTCGACCTTGATGCCCTTTAGGAAGGCGATGTTGACGATGCGGCCGAGCTTGGCCGCGGCGCGGAAGTTCCGCTCGATGTAATCGCCGCCGACCATGTCGAGGATGACGTCAACGCCGTGATCGTGCGTGACGTCGCGTGTAACGGCGACGAAATCTTCCTCGCGGTAGTTGATCGCGCAATGCGCCCCGAGCGCCTTGCAGGCGTCGCATTTCTCCTGGCTGCCCGCCGTCGTGAACACCTTGTGCCCCAGCGCTGCGCACAGTTGGATCGCCGCCGTGCCAATGCCGCTCGAACCGCCATGAATCAGCACGCTTTCGCCCTTCTGCAGCCGCGCGCTGTCCATCAGGTTCGTCCAGACGGTCATGTACACTTCCGGCAGGCCGGCCGCCGCGATGAGATCGACGCCTTCCGGAACCGGCATGACGCATTCGGCAGGCGCCAGCGCATATTCGGCATAGCCGCCGCCGGCCAGGAGCGCACACACGTGCTGACCCTTTTCCAGTCCGTGGACGCCGCTGCCGAACTGGCAGACGGTGCCCGACACTTCCATGCCGAGCGTATCCGGCGCGCCGGACGGCGGGGGATACATGCCCTGCGCCTGCGCGATGTCGGCGCGGTTGACGCCGGCCGCCGCAACCTTGATCAGAACTTCGCCGGGCGGTGGCGGCGGCTTGACCCCCTCGGCGAGGACGAGCCTGTAGTTCGGGCCGGGATTTTCGATGTGGATCACTCGCATGGCGCTTGTCTGCCCTCCCTTTGCGCGGGCAACATTAGCAAAACGCCGCAGGCTACGAAAACCATGGTTAGCGATCCGGACGATCTGCCGAAAAAGCCCAAGACCGAAATCGTGATCGGGCAGGATATTTCGATGATGTCCGAGTTCGAGCTCAGCGCGCGCATCGAGACGCTCGAAGGCGAAATCGCGCGCAGCCGCGAAGCGATCAAGGCACGGCAGGCGACGAAAGCGGCCGCCGACGCCTTCTTCAAGAAATCCTGAGTCGCAGGCCTTATTCGCATACTGCACTGCACGCGCAACTGCGGGTGCAACGGCCGAACCGCGCACACGCGAAAGCATTGTGCCGCTGCGGGACAGCGTTGCGTTCTTGCAACCACCCACTTGGTTTATTTCATCCGATTGATCGGTGCGACGCGGTCTCTGCTTGTGCGAGGCCGATGACCTGATAGCCTTTCACGCGGGATGAACGGGACGGGGCGCGACGCATGTCGCAGGCTGAACACGAAGACGAAACTCTCCGCGATATGACGCTGCAAACGTTCACGGGTTCTGCGCTGTTCGAGCGCACGTTCAACGAAGGCATGGCGCTGGTCGAAGAAACGGCGCGCTATCTCGACGGCCGCGGCCGCCAGGAATCGCGCGATCTTCCGCGCAAGGCGGCTCTCCTCTACGCCGGCGAAAGCATGCGCGTGACCACGCGTCTGATGCAGGCGGCAAGCTGGCTTCTCATCCAGCGCGCGGTGCACGACGGCGAGATGCGCGCGGAAGATGCGGCGGGCGATCGCTATCGTCTGGGCTCCAAGGAAATCTGTTTCGGCGGCCGCAACGAAGCGACCGACATGCTGCCCGAAACGCTGCGCGACTTGCTCGTGCGCAGCGACAATCTCTACCGCCGCATCGCGCGTCTCGACGATGTGCTGTTCGGCGAGCCCAACGGCCAGCCGGGTGTGAAGGCCCATTTCGACCGGCTCAACCAGGCGTTCGGGACGAATTGAAGAATTGAAGAAGTAGGTCTTGCTGGGACCGCCGGCATCTTGCCGGCAGGGATGGTCAAGCAAGCACGTTTTCGACGACGTGCGGACATGGAGAGCGAGGAATGCCGGCAAGATGCCGGCGGTCCCAGCGAGCTCCGTTCCGGTCTTAACCCTTCACGTAGCCCGCGAAGCGCTTGTTGAAGCGCGTCAGGCGACCGCCGCGATCGAGCAGCTGCTGCTGGCCGCCGGTCCAGGCCGGATGGGTCGAGGGGTCGATGTCGAGCGTCAGCTTCTGGCCGGGCTCGCCCCAGGTCGTGCGGGTCTGGTAGGTCGTGCCGTCGTTCAGCGCCACGGTGATCATGTGGTAGTTGGGGTGGATGCCCTTTTTCATGACGGCGGACCTTCGGCTCGATGGAAGCGCGGCCTTATAGGGGATCGCCCCCGGGGAGGCAAGCGGGGCGGCTCCAGCGGGTCAATGGGATTGCGCCGCGCGCTGCCCGGGCTTCTGACCGTAGGAAATATCGAAGGCCTTGAGGGTCGAAGGATACGCAGGCGTATAGGTTCGATCCGTGCGCCGAATTCCAATTCGCAGCCCACGGGGAAGGCGGCGTGTCTGCTCGAGCCGGACCAGCAGCTTCACTGTCTCCGGCACATCCTGCGTATACACGTAAATGTTGTATGCCCCGCCTCCAACGTCGTTGCCATCATCGAAGCAGACCTGCCCGCAAGCCCATCCGATCCGCGCTTCGGTCATCGCGCGCTCAATTCCGGCCGTAATCGTCGAGGCCGTGAGATTGTAAGTTGTCCATTGCGCGACAACCTGGGTATCGCCCGGATGTATGCCGCGAGACTGCGAACAGGCTGCAAGAAAGCCGAGCAGCGCGACGACAACGACGCGTAGCGGGTCCAAACGAAAATTCCAATCTACCGTTTCTGCGATGAATGGCCCGGCTGGACGCTGATATCGGCCTTGCCATTCGCGTCGACGAGCGCGCTGTCGACCGCCCGGCGGGAGCCTTCGACGATGGTCCCCTTCGCCGTTTCTATGAACGCCCGCGTCGCCATGTGCGCGGCGAGTTTCATTGCGCCGGTCGCATGGTCCCGAACCTCGAACTGGTAGACGTCCATTTTGCTCACCATCCATTCGCCTCTTCGATCGCGCCATACACCAGCGTCCGGAGATCACGGCGGATCGGGTAGTGGGCCGACGGCAGAAACTGCGTCATGAAGACGACGGCGAGGTCTTCCTTCGGATCGCACCAGAAGGTCGTCGATGCGGCGCCGCCCCAGAAATAGGAGCCGACATTTCCCGCCACCATCGAACGCGCGACGTTGATCGTGGGCGCCAGGCCGAGACCGAAGCCCACGCCGGCATTGCCCGATTCCGTGAACAGGGAGACCGACATGTCCATCAGCTCGCGCCCGCCCGGCAGATGGTTCATTGCCATCAGTTCGATGGTCTTGGGACCCAGAAGCCGTGTGCCGCCCGGCGCCTTTCCGCCCGCGAGCATCATCTGGCAGAATTTCATGTAGTCCGCTGCCGTGCCGACGAGACCCCCGCCGCCAGATACGAAATGTGGCGGTTTCAGATAGGACGACTTTTCCGGATCGTCCTGCAGCACGGTTTCGCCCTTCTTGCCGAGCGCATAACAGGCCGCAAAACGCGAACGCTTGTCTTCCGGCACCTCGAACGCCGTGTCCGTCATGCCGAGCGGCTTGAAGATGCGCTCGCTGAGGAAATCCGCGAACGGCTTGCCGGAAATCTTCTGCACCAGATAGCCGAGCACATCCGTCGACACGGAATAGTTGAACGCGGTGCCGGGCGAGAATTCGAGCGGCACTTTCGCCAGCGCTTCGATCGCCGCTTCGAGGCTCAGGCCCGGATCGGGCATATCCGTCCCGATCTGCGCGTGGCCGATGCCGAGCTTGCGATAGGCCGCATCGACATTGGTGCGCTGCTGGAAGCCGTAGGTGAGGCCGGACGTGTGGCGCAGCAGATCGACCATGCGCATGGGCGCCGAGGTCGGTTTGGTCATGAATTGTCCGAGCGTGCCGCCGGCGAAGACGCCCAGATCCTTCCAGGCCGGGATGTGGCGGTGCACCGGTTCATCGAGCGCGACCAACCCTTCCTCGACCAGCATCATGAAGGCGACGCTCGTGATCGGCTTGGTCATCGAATAGATGCGGAAGATCGTATCTTCCTTGAGGGCCTTGCCCCGCTCGCGGTCGGCGAGGCCCTGCACGCTCGTGTGCACGATCTTGCCGCGGCGGGAGACCATGGCGAGCGTGCCCGGGAGCTTGCCGGTGTCCACATAGGCGGTCTTCAGATAGCGATCGATGCGGGCGAGGCGCTCCGATGACATTCCGGCGTGGCTGGACATGGTGTCTCCCTGGATGGCGTTTGCGGAGAGTGTAGGGCGCAGCGGGTGGTGTTGAAATCACAATCGCATTCCTCCCCCGCGCAGAGTGGGGGAGTGGCGCGCACGGAGTGCGCGACGGAGAGGCACGGCGCGCGGCCCGCCCCCTCCACCGTGGAGTTTATCCTCCTCGCCGCGCTTTGCGCGGACCGGGGGCGGTCCCGCTCGGTACGCTGCCCGCGACCTCGACCCCGCACCGCGTGCGGGGAGGAAAAGATGCGGCGGGGGAGGATTGCCCGTGCGCCGTCTGCGCCGCTAAGGTCCAGCCATAACTGATAAAATGTCGGCGTTCGGCCACAAGGGAGCTTTTTGGTCATGTTTTTGATGGTGTCCCCATGAACGCGGAGACGGGAAAACCCTGGCCCGCGATGTCGCTCAAGGAGGCGCATGCGCGCCTGACCGCGCCCGGCCAGCGCTTCGAGATGGAGGAAGTCGTCATACGCGGCGTGCCCACGCGCGTGTGGAAGAACGCGCCGCCGTCCCTGCGCGAAGTGGTCCTCTTCAGCCGCCTGTACAGCAAGCGCGACTTCGTCGTCTATGAAAACGACCGCGTTTCCTTCGAAGCCTTTTACCGCGCGACGGTGACGCTCGCCCATGCCATGCAGAAGATGGGCGTGGAGAAGGGCGACCGCGTGGCGCTCGTCATGCGCAACCTGCCCGAATGGCCCGTCATCTTCTACGCCGCCGAGATCATCGGCGCGATCGTCACGCCCCTGAATGCCTGGTGGACGGGCCCCGAACTCGAATACGGTCTCGTCGATTCCGGCTCCGAATTTGCGTTTTTCGATGCGGAACGCCTTGAGCGCGTCGCCGAGCATCTGGTCAATTGTCCGGACCTGAAGCGCGTCTTTGTCAGCCGCTCGAGCGAAGAGGACATGCCCAATCCCATCGTGCAGCGCTTCGAAGACCTCGTCGGCAAGCCGAACGACTGGATCAACCTGCCGGAATTGCCGTTCCCCGAGGTCACGATCGGGCCGGAAGACGATGCGACGATCCTCTATACGTCGGGCACGACGGGAAAGCCCAAAGGCGCGCTCGGCACGCATCGCAACATGAATTCCAACATCTTCGCGTCGGGCAGCGCGGCCGCGCGGAATTTCCTGCGCCGCGGCGAACCCGTGCCGGTCGCCGATCCCGTGAACGATCCGCAGCGCTGCACGCTTCTCTCCGTGCCGTTCTTCCATGCCACGGGTTGCTTCGCGGTCTTGAATCCGACGCTCGTAGCCGGCGGCAAAATCGTGCTGATGCGCAAATGGGATGCGGAAGGCGCCATGCAGCTGATCGAGCGCGAGAAGGTCAACGGCGCGGGCGGCGTGCCCACGATCGCGTGGCAGTTGATCGAGCATCCGGCGCGTTCGAAATACGATCTCTCCTCGCTCGAAAGCGTGTCCTATGGCGGCGCGCCGTCGGCGCCCGAGCTCGTGCGCAAGATCGTCGAGACGTTCCCGAAATCGCAACCCGGAAACGGCTGGGGCATGACGGAGACGTCGGCCACCTGCACCACCCACAGCGCGGAAGACTACGAGCACCGTCCCGATTCCTGCGGGCCTGCGGTGCCCGTCTGCGATCTGAAGATCGTGGGCGCGAACGGCGAGACGCTGCCGCCCGGCGAAGTGGGCGAATTGTGGGCGCGCGGCCCCAATATCGTCAAAGGCTATTGGAACAAGCCGCAGGCGACGGCGGAGACCTTCGTCGACGGCTGGGTGAAGACGGGCGACCTCGCGCGTCTCGACGACGAAGGCTTCTGTTTCATCATCGACCGCGCCAAGGACATGCTGATCCGCGGCGGCGAGAACATCTACTGCATCGAGGTGGAGAACGTTCTCTACGAACATCCCGCGGTGATGGATGCGGCCCTGATCGCCAAGCCGCACAAGACGCTGGGCGAAGAGCCCGCAGCGGTCGTGCATCTGAAGCCGGGTCTGCATGCGAGCGAAGACGAGCTTCGTGCCTTTGTGGCGGGCAAGCTCGCGGCCTTCAAGGTGCCGGTGAAAGTGATCTTCTGGCCCGAAACGCTGCCGCGCAACGCCAACGGCAAGATCATGAAGAACGAGCTGAAAAAGATCTTCATGGAAGGGCAGTAATTCCACGTCCGCGCAAGGGGGCGGAATCTTGATCAGTCCGGCGCTGCCGGTGTGGGCGCAGGCGTCACCGCTTCTTCCGTCCCTATCGGGGCTTCGATAAGGGCCGCTTCGGCGGCAAGGCGGCGAACGTTCTCTTCGTGGTCTTTGCGCTTGATCGGATAGAGGCTGATCACGGCGATTGCGCTGCCGTAAAGCACGACCAGACAGGGCAGAAAGACGAGCGCGAGGTTGCGCAGGATCGTGGGGTCGATGTGCCCGGGCATAGCGTGATCGGGAAAATGAACGACGGAGAGGACGATCCCCGACAGGAAGAGTCCCGCCCCCGACACCGTCTTCTGCAAAAAGCTCCCGCCCGCGAAGAACAGACCCTCCGATCGCCGTCCCGTCTTCAGTTCGTCGTCTTCCACGACATCGGCCAGCATCGACAGCATGATAATCGAGCTTCCGATCATCAGCGCGCCTGTGAAGGCTTGAAAGGCGAATAGCGTCGGCAGCAGCAAGGGTGAGCCGTTCGCGAAGAAAAGACCGAGGAGGCGAAGCCCCAGCGGAATGACAGAGATTACGAGGCCCAGCGCAAACATGACGATCGCGCTGTCGCGTTTCCCCCAACGTCGCGAAAACGGAACCGCGATCAGAAACGCCAGGAATACGGCGATAAAGGTCGCCAATGTCAGGACGAAGATCTGCTTGTTCGAGAGATCCCAGAAATAGGTGTTGAGATAGATGCCCAGTGCAAAGAGCAAGCCCGTTGCGAGATTGAACGGAATGGCCGCGAGCATCAGGATCAAGAAGGATTTGTTCGAGAGGCTCGCATACATCTCCCGGGCATATTGGAAGATCGACTTCCGGGCGTACTGCGGTGCGCGGAAATAGGGAATGAACCGATGCGTCCCGGCAGCCGAGATCAGGATCGCGAAGAACATCACGATCGCGGCCGTCACGCCGTAGCGGCCGTAGCCGGCTTCGTTTAACTGACCGACGGGATGATGCGCGTCGGGCGTAAGGAAGACGAGATAGGCGAGTTCCAGCATGAAGAGGCCGCCATACCAGCCGAAGAACACGCGGTAGGATAGAAACGAAGTTCGCTGGTCGTAGTTTTCGCTCAGCTCCGGCGCGAGCGCGGAACTTGGAATCTCATAGAAGGTGATGAAGGTGCGCACGACGATGGCCACAACGACGAGATAGAAGAACAGGGCCATCGGCGACCAGTGCGGCGGATTCCAGAGCAGAAGGTAAGAGATCGCGACCGGCAACGCCGAAGCGTACATCAGCGGATGCCGCCGCCCCCAGCGTGTGCGCAGATTGTCCGAGAACTGGCCCACGACGGGATCGATGAAGGCGTCGCAGAGGAGCGCGATCATCACCGCGCCACCGGCAAGGAAGGCCGGCACGTGCATGACCTGGTTGTAGAAGAGGAGAAGGATCGTCTGAAATCCATTGTCCTTGACGCCGAAGGCGATCGAGCCGAGGCCATAGAAGACTTTGGTGCTCACGGAAGTAAGCCCGCGTCGATCCGACATTTCCTCTCCCGAAACTGAACCCCGTTAACCGGGTTCTTTCGCGGCGGGTGCCGCCGCATTTCCGAAAACTGTGGTATGTGCGCCGACAGCCGTCAACCGTCGGGCCGGCATGGGGCGCAGGCGGACACGGCGCCGTGACTCGATGAAGTTTTCGCGATGGGCGTGCGCGGGAGGGATTCACGCGTAAGATACCCTGCGCGATTCTCTAGGCCTTGCATGCGATGCCTCAGCAGAACGGGAAACAGACGAGTATGCGGAGCGCTTTCTTCTGGCTCGCAGCAGGCCTCGGGCTTGCGGACGCGGTGGCGCTGGCATGGCCCGCCTCGGCGCCCTGGATGCTCTTCGCGGCCGCGCTCTGTTTCGCGCTGGCGCTTTTTTTGGGCTCGGGCCGGCGCAAACTCGAGGATCAGGTCACGGCCGCCAGGGCCGATCCCGTGCTGGGCCTTCCCGCGCTCGCCCGCGAAGTCTTCGAGCGGCTTCCCGACCCGCTGATGCTGGTCGACCTTTCGGGCCGCGTCGTCTTCGCCAACACCGCGATGACCGCCGTAGCCGGCACAGACACGCAGAACAAGCGTGTATCGGCAGTGCTCCGCACACCGCAGGTGTGGCAGGCGGTCGAGCGCACGGCGTTGACCGGAGAGCCCGCCACCGTCGAGTTTTCCTTCCACGTCCCCGTCGACCGGCACTTCGAGGCTTATATCGCGCGTACGGAGCAATCGCCCAAGCTGACGGCCGTCCTGCTGCACGACGTGACCTCGACCAAGCGCGCGGAAGAGGCCCGCGCCGACTTCGTCGCCAATGCCAGCCACGAATTGCGCACGCCACTGGCCGCCGTTTCGGGGTTCATCGATACGCTCAAAGGCCACGCCAAGGACGACGAGCGGGCGCGCGAGAAATTCCTCGACATCATGAGCGTGGAAGCGGACCGTATGCGCCGGCTGATCGACGACCTCCTCTCGCTCACCCGCATCGAACTCAACGAGCACGTGCCGCCGTCCGGCTCCGTCGACATCGCCGATGTGGCGCGCGACGCGGCGGCGACCCTTCAGGGCCTCGCGCAGCTCGACGACGTGACGATCACGGTCGGAGACTCGCACGACCTGCCGCCGGTGGTGGGCGAGCGCGACGAGCTGATCCAGCTCCTCCAGAACCTCATGCACAACGCCATCAAATATGGCCGGGTCGGCGGTCATGTCTGGGTCAATTTCGAACTCGCCACCAGCTCGACCTATCTGCCCGGACGGCGCAGCCCCCCCGCCATGGTCGCGATCACGGTCAGGGACGACGGCGAAGGGATTCCGCGTGAGGCGGTCCCGCGCCTGACCGAGCGCTTCTACCGCGTGGACGTGAAGCGGAGCCGCGAGCGCGGCGGCACGGGGCTGGGTCTCGCCATCGTGAAGCACATCGTCAACCGCCATCAGGGCCGGCTGCAGATAGAAAGCAAACTTGGTGAAGGGAGCACATTCACCATTTTATTGCCGGCCGTCGCTGCGGCAGAAAGCAAGCCTGCAAGCCTTTCTGCCTCATCTGCTGCCGGCTCCATCCCCGGCGTCACAGAAGTGATATAGAATCGTCACAGAGCCGTACCGGTGGACGGCTACGCATCCAGGGGAGCGGGCCGTGGACGATTCGAACGAATTCGAAACACACAAAGACATGAGCGAGCACACCGTAAGATCCTTCACAGAGCAGCTGGAAACGCTGTCGACCGGCATTGCCCAGATGGGCGGCCTGGCCGAAGCGCAGCTTGCCGATGCCGTCGAAGCCATCGCCAAACGCGACATCGCGCTGGCAGAAGGCGCCATCGCGGGTGATCCTCGCATCGATCAGCTGCAACAGCAGATCGAGGATCATGCCTTGAAGTTGCTGGCGTTGCGACAGCCAATGGCCGTCGACCTGCGCGAAACGTTGGCGGCCATCAAGATCGCCTGCGAGCTCGAACGCATCGGCGATCTCGCCAAGAACATCGCCAAGCGCGCGCTGGTGCTGAATCGCGAGCCGCCGATCCGGCTCACGCAAAGTCTCGCGCGCATGGGCCGCGCCACGCTCAGCCAGCTGAAGCGCGTGCTCGACGCCTATTCCGACCGCGACGCGGCTGGCGCGCAGCAGGTGTGGCGGCAGGACGACGAGATCGACGAGATCTACAACAGCCTGTTCCGCGAACTGCTGACCTACATGATGGAAGACCCGCGCACGATCAGCCTGTGCACGCATCTCCTCTTCGTCGCGAAAAACATCGAACGCTCCGGCGATCACGCCACAAATATCGCCGAGACCGTCTATCACATGGTTACTGGACGCCATCTCGAGAACGAGCGGCCGAAGGCCGACGTCACCTCCAGCACCAACGTTCCCTTCGAGCCGAAAACATGACTCTGAAGCCGACCGTCCTCGTCGCCGAAGACGAAAACGCCCTCGTCACGCTCCTGCGCTACAATCTCGAGCGCGAGGGTTATCGCGTGCTGGAAGCTCAGGATGGCGAAGAAGCGCTCCTCGTCGCCAACGAGCAGAAGCCCGATCTGGTGCTGCTCGACTGGATGCTGCCGCAGCTCTCCGGCATCGAAGTGTGCCGGCGTCTCAGAGGCCGCCAGGAAACGCGCAACGTGCCCATCATCATGCTGACGGCGCGCGGCGAAGAGAACGATCGCATCCGCGGGCTCGACACCGGCGCCGACGACTACATCACCAAGCCTTTCTCGATGACGGAATTGCTGGCGCGTCTCAGGGCCGTCATGCGCCGCATCCGCCCCAGCCTCGCCGAAGACGTCGTGCGCATCGGCGACATCGAAATGGACCGCGCCGCCCATCGCGTGCGCCGCTCGGGTTCGGACATCCATCTGGGTCCGACCGAATTCAAGCTGCTGGATCATCTGATCCAGCATCCCGGCCGCGTCTTCAGCCGCGAGCAGTTGCTGGATGCGGTGTGGGGTTCGGATGTCTACGTCGAAGCGCGTACGGTCGACGTCCATGTCGGCCGCCTCAGGAAGGCGCTCAACACCAACGGCTCGCGCGATCCCATCCGCACGGTGCGTTCCGCCGGTTACGCGCTCGACGACACGTTCGTGAGCTGACAGCACAGCTTATTTCCCGGCGACGCCGACCGGTTGTTCTCGCCAAAGAATCCGAAATCCGAAGATTGCTCCCGGCGTTTTGGCAGCCGCCTTGTTCACCAGCGATATCTCGATCGCACGGCCGCGTGTGTAGAGATCGTCGTCCAGCATCACGGTGATCGGCGGTTCGCAGCCTTTGTGGATCGAGCACTCCTTGAGCGCGGCGCCCGTGCCGCAATCGACGCGCACGATCCGGGCCCGACGCGGCAGCAGCAGCGCCAGATCCGCCTGCTTGCCCGGTGGCAAAGCGCCGTCCGTGAACAGCCAGGAGACGTGCTGCACGGCAGGAGTCGGCGTTTCGGACTGCGGCCGCTCGAGCCAGGGCTGGCAAATGGGATAGGTGATGCTGTTTTTCCGCACGAAATAGCCGGGGTCCGACGCGAAGCCGGAGCCGGCCCACCACGGCTTCGGAAGCAGAACGACGCCGAGCCAGATCGCGCCGGCGCCGGCGGCGAAAAGGAAAGCGGCCGCGCGGACAACCCAGCCCGATCTTGCAGGCCACTTAGGCCGGTCGAATGATTCTCCAATCGGAATGTCGGACATCGTCGCCCCGCCGCGCCGGAGCCGAACGAACTCATCAAGCGCTCGAGGCGATACTATCCCATCTGCGCCCAGCGCGCGCATCCCTCCCTATGGGGAGAGATGCGGCGGCGCGCGACTCAGATTCTTGCTTGGGCGCGGTCAGCCCGCCATGCGGCTCTTGTCGCGACGCAGCTGCTGCGGCTGGTAGGCCTTGCGCGCATGCGCCTCGCAATAGGGCGAACCGGTCTTGGGCTTGCGTCCGCAAAAGTGGAATTCGTTCTCGGATGGATCGCCGATCGGCCAGCGGCACATGCGGTCGTTGATGGTGAGCACAGTCGCGAAGCTGCCGTCGTCGAGGATGACGGGATCTTCTTCCACCACCGGCGGCTCGGGCGCATGGGCTCGCATCGAGACCTTGGGCGTCATGGAGATGCGCGGGCGCTCGCTCCTGGCCGGGCTGGCGCGGCCTGCGAGGCCCAGCCGGTGGACCTTGCCGATGACGGCATTGCGGGTTACGCCGCCGAGCACGCGGGCAATCTGGCTGGCCGACAGGCCCTCCGTCCAAAGCGATTTGAGCTGCTCGACCCTCTCGTCCGTCCACATGTCCTGCGACCTCCCGATCTGGTACTAGATATCGTACCAGTAAGAGGCGAACTCACAAGGTCTACGCGCGTTCCCTAAATGCCTTGTCCACAACAACGCGGGACTATGCTGTTTAGAAGTCCGGGACGTGCGCATTGGCGCCGAAATGTCAGGAACTGAACATTCCACCTCGCGTTCCGCAGATGGCAGTTCTAAGGCGGGTGCGGTGAATTCCAAAAAAACAACAGAGGCTTACAGGGCGCGAGCGGCGGAGATCAGAGCGGTTCTCGAGTGGGTGCGAAGGCCCGAAAGCAGGGCCGAGCTGCTGATGCTCGTACAGAAATACGAGAGGCTTGCCGAGCAGACGGAGCGCTACGCCGGCGACGGTCAGGCGCCTCCCGAGGAAATCCCGCCAGCCCGTGGGAATACCGGCCGCGCGGACCCTTTGCTTGACCCTATGGGGCGCAAGGACCGATAAAGCCGTCTTGCGCCAACAATCTGCCCAACATGTGGAGATAACCCGTGTTCCCGTCGCTGTTGCCAACCTTTAATCGGGCGGACATTGCGTTCGTCCGGGGCGAAGGACCCTATATCTTCGCCGAGGATGGCACCCGATATCTCGATTTCGGCGCGGGCATCGCGGTCAACTCCCTGGGCTATGCGCATCCGGAACTCGTGGAAGCGCTGCGCGACCAGGCGGGCAAGCTCTGGCACACCTCGAACCTCTACCGTGTGCCCGGCCAGGAGAGCCTCTCGCGGAAGCTCGTCGATGCGACCTTCGCCGACACGGTGTTCTTCACGAACTCCGGCGCGGAATCGATGGAGTGCGCCATCAAGATAGCGCGGCGCTATCACTATGTGACCGGCCATCCGGAGCGCTTCCACATCATCACCTTCGAAGGCGCGTTCCATGGCCGCACGCTGGCGACCATCGCGGCCGGGGGCCAGGAGAAATATCTCGAAGGCTTCGGGCCCAAGGTCGAAGGCTTCGATCAGGTGCAACAATTCGATCTCAAAGAGGTCGAAGGCGCTATCACCGAGAAGACCGCCGCGATCCTGATCGAACCGATCCAGGGCGAAGGCGGCATCCGTCCCGTGCCGCATGAATTCCTGCGCGCCTTGCGCAAGCTCTGCGACGAGCGCGGCCTGCTTTTGATCTTCGACGAGATCCAGACGGGCATTGGCCGCACGGGCAAGTTCTTTGCCTACGAATGGTCGGACGTGAAGCCGGACATCATGGCGATCGCGAAGGGCATCGGCGGCGGCTATCCGATGGGCGCCTGCCTCGCGACGGCGCAAGCCGCCAAAGGCATGACCATGGGCACGCACGGCACCACATTCGGCGGCAATCCGCTCGGCATGGCCGTCGGCAACAAGGTGCTCGACATCGTGCTGGCGCCGGGCTTCCTCGAGCACGTGCGCCATGTCGCCAACTACTTCCGCCAGCAGCTGGCGCGGCTGATCGCCGAACATCCCGGCGTCTTCGAAGAGCTGCGCGGCGAAGGCCTCATGCTGGGCCTCAAGCTGAAAGTGCCGAACACCGAATTCGTGGGCCGGCTGCGCGCGCACGGCATGCTGGCCGTCGGCGCGGGCGACAATGTCGTGCGTCTGTTGCCGCCGCTCATCGTCGACGAGACGCATATCCGCGAGGCCATGACGCATCTCTCCGAAGCGGCGCGGGATTTCGAGGCCGACAAGAAAACGGTGGCGGCATGAACGCGCCCACCCGCACGGTCGTCAGTCCGAAGCATTTCCTTGATATCGCCGATCTCGACGGCGCGGCGCTGAGGGCGCTGATCGCCGAAGCGCGCCGCCGCAAGGACGCGCGCAAGGACCTGCCCAAGGGTGCGCTTGATCCGGACGCGCCGTTGGCCGGCCGCGTATTGGCGATGATCTTCGACAAGCACTCCACGCGCACGCGCATCTCCTTCGACGTCGGCATGCGCCAGCTGGGCGGCGGCGCCATCATGATGACGGGCTCGGAAATGCAACTCGCCCGCGAAGAGACCATCGCCGACACGGCGCGCGTGCTTTCGCGCTACGTCGATGCGGTGATGATCCGCCTCCTCGACCACGAGATGGTGCGCGATCTGGCCGACAATGCGACCATCCCGGTCATCAACGGCCTCACCAAGCTTTCGCATCCCTGCCAGGTGATGGCGGACGTGATGACGTTTGAAGAGCGCTTCGGCTCGATCAAAGGCAAGACGATCGCGTGGACGGGCGACGCCAACAACGTGCTCACCTCGTGGGTGCACGCGGCGGGACGTCTGGAATTCGCGCTGAAGGTGGCGACGCCCGCAGAGCTCGCGCCGTCGCAAAGCTTGCGCGACTGGGTGAAGGGCTCCGGCGCCGACGTGCAGTTCGGCGAGGATCCGGAGAAGGCCGTCAAAGGCGCGCAATGCGTGATCGCCGACACCTGGATCTCGATGGGCGACGAAGACGCCACCAAGCGTCACAACATGCTGAAGCGCTATCAGGTGAACGAGCGGCTGATGTCGCTTGCCGCGAAGGACGCCGTCTTCATGCATTGCCTGCCCGCGCATCGCGGCCAGGAAGTGACGGACGAAGTCATCGACGGACCGCAATCCGTCGTCTTCGACGAAGCGGAGAACCGTCTGCACGCGCAGAAGGCGGTCCTCCTCTGGTGCCTTACGTGAATGCGCCGGAATACCGCCGCGCGCCGCCGGGCGATTTCGTGCTTGCCTTCGACCTGCCGCGGGCTCGCATTCGTGGGCGCTTAGTCCGCCTCGACAAGGTCTCCGCGCGCGCGCTCGAAGCGCATCGCCTGCCGGAAGCGGCCTCGCGCCTTGCGGCCGAGACCTGCGTGCTTGCTACGCTACTGGGCTCGGCGCTGAAGCTGAGCGGCCGGCTTACAGTGCAGACGAAGAGCACCGGTCCCCTCGATCTCATCACGGCGGATTATTTCGGCGCCGACGGGGAGCTGGCCGCGGGCATTCGCGGCTTTGCGCGTCTCGATCCCGAGCGTTTCACGGCGCTGGGCACGCGGGCGCCGGATTTCTCCGTGCTGGTGGGGGAAGGCGTCGTCGCCATCACCATCGAGCCCGAACGGGGCGGGCAGACCTATCAGGGCATCGTCCCGCTCGCGAACGGCATTTCGGCATCCGCGGAAGCCTATTTCGCGCAGTCCGAACAATTGCCCACCGCCATTCGCATTGCCGCGGCGCCGCTTTTCACGCCGGGCGATCCGAACCCCCGCTGGCGCGCCGGGGGGCTGATGCTGCAGGCGACGCCGGAAGGCACGGTCGACGTGGACGATTGGGAGCGGCTGTCGCTGTTCCTCGCCACGCTCGAGGATTTCGAGCTCGTCGATGTGGGCTTGGCCGCGGAGACGCTGCTGTGGCGGCTGTTTCACGAAGACGAAGTCCGCGTGCATCCGGCGGAACCGATGCGGTTCCGCTGCGGTTGTGAAACGGCGCGCATCGCGTCCGTTTTGCGGGCCTATGCCGACAGCGAGCGCGCGGGACTGGCCGACGCGGACGGGATCATCCGCGCCAAATGCGAATTTTGCGGCGCGGTTCACGAGATCGGACCGGCCGATCTGGCGCCTGCGGATTGATCTTTTGACGGCCGCGGGCGCATCCTGAAGTTTCCGGCGCGACGCCGGGCCGACTGGAACGACGCATGACGGACACGCCTCATATCGCAGAGACCCCGACCGCGGAGATCACCGCGCGCTGGACGCTGCAGAACGCGTTCTACGCGGCGGGGCTCGCAACGATCATCGTCAGCGGCATCTATTTCGGCGAGCCGATCCTGATGCCGGTCGCGCTGGCCGTCCTTCTGGCATTCGCCCTGGCGCCCCTGGTCGCGCGGCTCAGGATTTTCGGTCTCGGCCGCGTGCCGTCGGTGATGGTGACGGTGCTCCTTGCCATCGTCGTGATCGGTGCGCTCGGCACCTATATCTTCACCGAGATCGGCGAGCTCGCGCATGCGCTGCCGCGCTACGAGTCCAACATCGCGCACAAAATCAATTCGCTGCGCAGCGCAGCCGAAGGAAACAGTTTCTACGAAACGGCATCCGCCGTGCTGCAACGCCTCGACAACGATCTGTCGACGGCGGAAAAGCCTGCCGCGAAAGCCACGTCGGCGCCCAAGCCTGTGCTCGTCGAGCTCACCTCGCAACAGACCACGCCGATCCACATCGTCGAGTCCATTGCCGGTCCCCTGCTCGAGCCTTTGGCGACCGTCTTTATCGTCGCGATTTTCGTCATCTTCATGCTCTTGCAGAAGGAAGATCTGCGCGACCGGTTTATCCGCCTGGCGGGCTCCGCCGATCTCAGACGCACGACGGTGGCGCTCGACGACGGCGCAACGCGTCTTTCGCGCTATCTCCTGATGCAGACCACGATCAACACCTGCTTCGGCATACTTGTCGGCACCGGACTGTGGCTGATCGGCATCCCCAACGCCGGTCTCTGGGGCCTGACCGGCGCGATGTTTCGCTTCGTGCCCTATGTGGGCGTCCCGGTGGCGGCGGCCGTGCCGATGGCGCTCGCCTTCGCGATCGACCCCGATTGGTGGAAGGTGTTCGAAACCTTGCTGCTCTATCTCGCCATCGAGCCCGTGCTCGGACAGTTCGTCGAGCCGGTGGTCTACGGGCGCAGCATCGGTCTTTCCGCGACGGCCGTCGTCGTGGCCGCCACATTCTGGACCTGGGTGTGGGGACCGGTGGGCCTGCTGCTTTCGACGCCGCTCACGATGTGCCTCGTCGTCATCGGCCGCCATGTCGATCAGCTTCGCTTCCTCGACGTGCTCCTGGGCGACCGTCCGCCGCTGGCCATGGAAGAAGGATTGTATCTGCGCATATTGGGCAACGAGCCCGACGAAGCGGCGCATCAGGCCGAAGAGTTTCTCGAGAAGAACTCGCTCAGCGCCTATTACGACGAGGTGGTGGTCAAGGCGCTCGTCATGGCCCAGGCCGACGCGCGGCACGGCACGCTCGACCGCGATCGCCGGCACACCATCCGCATGGCCGTCGAAGGGCTGATGCAGAACCTGTCCGAACGCGGCGACGACACCAAACCCGCAGACCCGCAGGGCTATGCCAACGGGCAGGCCAACGAAGAGTGGAACGACAACGCGGTGCTTTGCGTTGCGGGCCCCGGGCCGCTCGACGAAGTGGCGTCGCTGCTGCTCGCCGATCTTCTTTCGCGGCACAATATCGGCGCCCGCATCATCTCGCACGCCGATGCGCTGCCTGTGAACATCGAGCGACTGGACAAGACGGGCGTGCGCCTCGTCGCCGTCTGCTATCTCGAGCCGGCCAATTTCACCAATGCGCGCTATCTCGTGCGCAGGCTGAACCGCCATTTCCCGCAGGCGAAGCTCTTGTTGAATTTCTGGGGCTTCGGCACGGACGACACGCGCTATCTCGACGCCATCGAAGCGACGGGCTGCGAACTGATCGCCACGACGCTGCGCGAGGCCGTCGAACGCGTGCTCTTCTTCGCCAAGCACAAGGGCCTCGACGCAGCGCTCGACCGCGAAGGCGTGATGGTGGCTTAGCGTTCCTCCAACCGGCGCGGGCGGAGCGCCATGCGGACCAACCGGACACGGAACGGGTTCGTCTTCAGTTTCGTCGAGTTTGCCTGGACCGCTTGCCAGCCGATGATTTTCGCCAAGGGGTTGCCTCGCGATGACCATCACCATTACCGCCTTTGAACGGTCACCCGATGGCGGCAGGGGACTGGCGCGTGATACGCGCGTTCGCTGGGCGCTGGAAGAAGTGGGCCAGCCCTACGAGGTTCGCCTTGTGTCGTTCCGCGCGATGAAGGAACCCGCGCACCAAGCGCTTCATCCTTTCGGCCAGATTCCGACCTACGAGGAAGGCGATCTCGCGCTGTTCGAGACGGGCGCGATCGTGCTCCATATCGCGAAGCGCCATACGGGCCTGCTGCCGGACGATGCCAATGCCCGGGCGCGCGCGATCACATGGATGTTTGCGGCGCTCAACACCGTGGAGCCGCCGATTCTGGAACTCGCGACCGCCGAGCTCCTGGAGGGTGACAAGCCCTGGACGAAGGAGCGCCTGCCTCTGGTCGTCAATCGCGTCCGTGAACGGCTGGACCAACTTTCCGCTCGCCTGGGCGATGCCGACTGGCTCGATGGCGCGTTCAGCGCAGGCGACCTGATGATGGTGTCGGTGCTGCTCAGGCTGAAACCGTCGGGCATTCTGGGCGAATATCCGAACCTCGCCGCCTATGTTGCGCGCGGCGAAGCGCGGCCCGCTTATAAGCGGGCTTTCGACGCGCAATTGGCGGTTTACAAGGCAAGCGACCGGCCGGCTGAATGAGGCCGGCGCGAAGTCGTCAACCGAGTTTTTGTTCGGTTTATGGATTCTGACCGGGCCGCGCCCGGCCACGGTGAAGAGATCGCAGTTGAGAGACTACTTGTTCCGCAAATCCTTGCCGCTGCGTTCGGTCGGATAGGGCTTGTTGGCCATCAGGCCGGCCCACAGAATGCGGTTGTAGGCCACCGCGGGAATGCGATCCTCCTTGGACCAATCATAGCCGCGCGTCTTCTCCGCCCAGTAATGCGCATCGTGCGGCAGCGGTGCGAGGCGTCCAAGTTTCCTGCGCGGCAGGGGCAGCGCCGTGTGCGCGAGCAGCGGTGACGGCGTGGCCGCGTAGCTCCATGTCTTCGCCTTCAGATCGAAGACCTCGCTCATCGGCCGCTGATAGGCGTCGTTGAGGCTGAGAGGCTGGATGCCCAGTACATCCTCGATGGTGCGAAGCATGTTCACCGTCGAGTACCGCACCGAGACAACCGCGCCCTGCTTCACATAGGGGCCCGCGATGAAGGCCGTGCTTCTGTGCGCGTCGACGTGATCGGGGCCATCCTGCGCATCATCCTCGACGACGAAGATCAGCGTGGAATCGCGGTAACGGCTTTTCGCCACCGCTTCCACGAGTTCGCCGACCGCGTAATCGTCGTCGGCGACCTGCAACTCAGGCGTGTTCACGCCGTCGATGGCGCGTTCGAAATCGCCCGTATGGTCGTGCATGAAGCGCACGAGCGACAAGCTCGGCAGGTTCTTGTGCGCCACATAGGAGTCGAATTCGCGTTTCCATTCCCGCTCGCGCCAGAAATCGGGAAACGCATTGTCGAAGCTGCGGAAATAGGGATCGGTGAATCTGCGCAAGACCGTATCGGCGGTATAGGCGACGACGGTTTTCGTCTTCCAGGGCTCACGGTCGAGCGGGAGCGGTGCGGGCGCGCGCGTGTCGTAGCGCACGAGATCGCCGTAGAAGCCATAGTTGCGTACGGTCAAGTGCGCGCGCAGCGCCGCATCCCAGAGATGGCCGCGGTCTTCCTCGCCCGAAACGGAATCGGGCGCGCCGACATCGGCCGTGCCCGGCAAAAGATCGGGATCGTCGGGCGTCGCGGGATCGGCCGCGCGGCGCTCGGCCATCGAGGCGATACCGACATTGATGTTGCGGTTCGAGCCTTCGACGTCGTAGCTCTGGCCGCGCCCGGCATATTGCATCGGGATCGCCTTGACGCCGACATCGGTCTCGCGCGCGTCCGTGCTCCACGGCCAGCCATTGCCGCTCACCTCGCCTGAATCCATGAAATTGTCGAGGGTCACGAATGTCTTCGCGAGTGCATGTTCGTTGGGCGTGACGGTCGCGCCGAAGAGCGTCAACGAGGGATCGCTGTTGCCGCGGCCGAGATCGCCCAGCACCTGATCGTAGGTGCGGTTCTCCTTCACGATGTAGATGACGTGCTTGATGCGTTTCCGGAGCGCGGCCATCAGCGTCTCGTCGGCGGGATCGGGGTGGCTCTCAAACCCGTTGTTGGCCGCGACCTGATCCGTAAGTTGACGCAGGTCTTCGGGTTTGGGCGCGGGCATGGCGAGAAATCCCGCCTTCGACAGCTGCAATACGTAGCTGTTGCGCGCGCGGCACGCGGCGGTCTTTGCCTTGTCCGAGGGCGGATAGGCGGAATGGCACCAGCCCGGATTGGGCCGCACATTGCTGCGTCCGTTGACGACGTAGAGCATGTCGCCCGAAGCCGTGACGGAATTGGGATACCATCCCGTCGGCACAAGACCCGCCGTGCGATGCGGCGCGGGTCCCGCCAGCGGCACCACGGCCACCGCATTCGTTCCGCCGTCACTCACATAGAGCGTGCCGCCGTCCGGTGAGAGCGCGACGCTGTTGGGGGCTGCGCCCGCGAAATGCTGCGGATTCGCGAGCAGGCCGGGCGGCGCCGCGACGGAAATCTTTTCGACGACCGCATTCGCTTTGGTGTCGATCACGCTCACCGTGTCGGAATTGTCGGATGCGACATAGAGCAGGCTCTGATCGGCATTCAGCACCATCCGGCTGGGCACGCCTTCGACCTTGACGCGGGCCGCAACGCGCGGCGCGCCGTTCAGCGCGACGACGACGATTTCGCGGTCGCGCTCGCTCGAGACATAGGCCCTGTCGTTGCCTTTGATCGCGACCCAATCGGGATATTCGCCGCCGGCCACGCCTTTTTTCGCCGGATCGTTCTTGCCCGGCCGGAGATCGAGCTCGCCCGCGACCGCGCGCGTCTTCGTGTCCACAATCGTGACCGCATCGTTGTGGCGGTCGGCGACGACGACTTTTCCGCCGTCCGCGGTAACGGCGAGGCCCGCCGCGCTCGGCTTGGTCGCGATGCCTAGTCCCTGTTTGTGTCCGAACGTGATCGCCGCGCCGTCTTCCGCCCAGCTGTCCGCCCCGCGCGCGTAGACGTGCAGCGAGTCGTCGACGCCGCCCGCGACGTAGAAATGCCGGTCGTCCGGCGCAAACGCGATGCCGACATCGGTGTTCGGCACCTGGATCACCTGCGTCTGCTTCGGCTCGTGCTTCGTGATGTCGAAGACGAAGACGTATTCGTTCGACGCCGCCGCATCCATTTTGCCTGTCGGCAGGCTCCAGCGGTTGAAGCCGCTGGTGAGAATGAGAAGCGTCTTGCCGTCGTGGCTGGCGACGGTCGTCACGGCCATGCCCGCGCGACGATCGGGATAGCCCGAGAGCCCCGGATTGAGGTCCTGGAAGAGAGCGCCCGTTGCCGCTTCGGGCGTGATCCGTTGCCCGGTCGGCAGCATTTCGCCTGGACCCGCATCGTCCGAGTCGGCATGTGCGGCGGCGGCGGCGAGAACGGACAGAATTCCGAGGACGAGGCTCTTCGCTTTCATCTGATTCCCCTGAAGGCGCGCGGCCACTGTCGCGCGGAATTGCGACAGCGGTTTCAAACCCCGCCGAATCGCGGATACTCGTGTGCGGCCCCATGAAAGCGCAAAGGAGGCGTCATGGCCAAGCCACATATTGCGGGATATCTTCTTTTTCTCGCGTTTCTCGCCTCTCCGGCCGCCGCTTCGCCCGGCTGGGACTGCACGTTCGAAGGCGCGGGCAGCGATCCCGCCCGCACCATCGCGCATCTGGACATCCGGGGACACGAGATCATCGAGCCGCACTGGCCCGCGTCCATCGCCTACCGCGTCCTCGTGGACACGCGCGACATGCTTATCGCCGCGCGCGGTTACGACATTCCGCCGACCTTCCGCAGCGACGCCCGCGGCTCGGCCACCGTGCTGATCCTCAACAAGCGCGACGGACATCTGCGCCGTTCGACCAGCGCGCTGGGCGAACCTTATGACAGGATCGAAACGGGATTCTGCGAGCGGCGCTGAAGCTGTTCAGATTTCGACGATTTCGCCGATGACCGTGTCGGCCGCGTCGCCGAATTTGCGGCGGAATTCGCGCAGCACGAGAAAGAAGCTCGTCGCCGCCTGCAGCGTCACCGAGACGACGGAGAGATACCAGACGTCTTCGATGCGGAAATGCGGCCAGGTGGACATCCACATCGCCGGAACGACGAACGTCACCAGCCGCGAGCCCGTGCTGATCAGGGAAGGAAGCGTATTTCCCAGACCCTGGAAAAGGGCCGAACAGCTGAAGATGGTCCCCGTGGCGACGAAATTCCACGAAATGATGCGCAGGAACAGCGTGCCCTGCTCGACGACGCGCGGATCCGGCGTGAACACTTGCACGAGCCATTCCGGACGGAGCTGACAGATAAGCGTCAGCGGCAGCATCACTGCGCTGCAGAACACGACCGAAGCGCGCAGTGTGGCGCGCACGCGCGCGACTTCGCCGGCGCCGAAGTTCTGTCCGGCGAGCGGACCCGCCGCAAAGGCGATCGCCATGCCGGGCAGGAAGATCGCCTGCGTCAGGCGGTTGCCGATGCCGAAGCCCGCCTGCGCCACGTCGCCGAAATGGCGGATGAGCGCGAAGATGACGCCCGTGTAGACGAACAGGAACACGAGTTCGCCGCTCGCGGGAAGGCCGATCACAAGCAGACGGCGCCACACCGCGAGCCGCGGCCGCCATTCCGATGCGATGAAATGCACATAGGTTTCGAGGCGCAGGAAATAGACGAGCATGAGCCCTGCGCCGAAGACGACGGCGATGGAGCTTGCATATCCGGCGCCCGCGACGCCCAGCGGATGTCCGGTGAGCCAGCCCGCGATCATGATCGGCGCCAGCACCGTGTTGAGCGAGAGGCTCACGGCCTGCACGATCATGGTGGGCTTCACCAGGCCGGTCGCGCGCAGCGACGCGCCCATCGCGGTGATCACGAATTGCAGCGCGAGACCCGGCAGGAAGCAGGAGAGATACGTGGTGCCGGCATCGATCGTCGCCTGATTGGCTCCCACCGCATTCATGTACACTTTCGACAACGGGAAGCCGAGAATGACAACGGCGATGGCGGCCGCTACTGCAAGCGCGACCGCCTGGTTGAAGATCAGGTTGGATCCTGCGTGATCCTTTCGCCCGACGGCCTGTGCGAGCAGCGACATCGTTCCAGCGTTGACCACCTGCGTAAGCGCGATGATGAGGAAGACGATATTGCCGGCCGCGGCGACGCCTGCTATCGCGACTTCGCCCAGATGCGACACGAAATAAAGGTCGACGATGTAGTAAAGCGTCTGGAAAATCATGCCGGCGGCAATTGGCAATGCCAGACGGGCAAGATGAGCCTGAACTGATCCAACGGTTAGATCGCGCAAATCCTTCGGCTCCGCCCCTCACTCAAGTCCCGATGGAATAAGTCGTGTATTCCGATCCTAGTCCGGAAGTCGTCAATGCATATGTAACAGAAGAACGCGAATCAAGCGCGTGGGATCGACATCCTTACCGTCACGATCACGCGTAGAGTTTCCAGAACTTTTACGCATTGTTACAGGCTCGGCGATCGCAGGCCGCGCAAGGCTTGTTCGTTCGGGGGAAATGAAATTTCATGTCACGGATGGGGATTTTGACAAGCCCGGCGCGGCCGGACGAAATGGCCCCGCTGCTATTCTTTCGGAGCTCTCCATGATCAAGACACGCGTGACCGAGATGCTGGGCGTCGAATACCCCATTGTCCAGGCCCCGATGGGCTGGATCGCGCGCGCCCGGCTTGCCTCGGCGGTGTCGAATGCCGGCGGTCTCGGCGTCATCGAGACCTCGTCGGGCCAGCTGGGGGAGGTGCGCGAGGAGATCGGAAAGATGCGCACGCTGACGGACAAGCCTTTCGGCGTGAACATCGCCCAGGCTTTCGTCCGCGATCCCGACATCGTGCGTTTCGTGGTCGACCAGGGGATCAAATTCGTCACTACGTCGGCGGGGGACCCCAACCGTTATTGCAGCGCGCTGAAGGAAGCAGGGCTTACGGTGTTCCATGTCGTGCCGTCGCTCGCCGCGGCCCTGAAGGCGATCGACGCCGGCGTCGACGGGCTGGTGGTGGAAGGGGGCGAAGGCGGCGGCTTCAAGAACTCGCGCGAAGTGGCGAGCATGGTGCTGCTTCCGCTGGTGTGCTCGAAAGTGAACGTGCCCGTGATCGCCGCCGGCGGAATCACCGACGGGCGCACGATGGCGGCGGCCTTCGCGCTGGGCGCGGAAGGCGTGCAGATGGGCACGCGCATGGTCTCTGCAGCCGAGAGTCCGGTACACGACAATTGGAAAAACGCGATTCTCGCGGCCAAGGAAACGGACACGGTGTTTCTCAACCGCTTCGGGCCGGGACCGGCGCTCAGGGCGCTGCGCACGGAAAAGACGACGAAATTCGAGAAGGAACCGCCCGAAGCCATCATGGGCGAGTTCGGCAATGCGCTCGCGCTCTATTTCGGCGGCGACATGGAAGCTTCGATCGCCCTGTCGGGCCAGGTCGCGGGTCGTATCGACACGGTGAAGCCCGTCGCACAGATCATCGCCGAAACCGTCGCGGAGTTCGAAGAGACGATCGGCGCGTTGGGCAGACGGTTCGCCTCTCGGAATTCTTGAGCGCATCGCTGCTCAAACCCGCGCGCGCCGCCAGGACGCAGCGACCGTCCAAAGCCCGAGCAACAGCGACCACGCGTTGATCACGATCTCGAACTTCATCGCGTCGGAGTGCGCCGCGAGAGGATAGAGGTGGTTTTCGATGTCGAAGGTGATGTCCATCCCCGCGAGATAAAGCAGCGCGCTGCCCGCGAGCAGACCGAAACGTCCCGCCGACGGCCACCCGAGCAGATATCCAAGCCCTGCAAGAAATGAACAGAGCGCGAGCCAGCCATCGGCCGCGGGAAAACTCGATTCATAAGCGGTGTACCAGCGCGTCGACACGACGGCGACGTCACCCGAGGTGAAGTAATTGATCCAGTAAAGGACGGTCGTGATCGCCGTCAGGATCAGAAGCACGCCGAGCGTGCGGTTGGTTGTCATCGCGTTTCCCCCTCACACCATTAAAAAATGTCATGGCCCGCGACTGCGGACCACCCGGCTGAAACGGCTCCGTCCCTTGATGGTGTACTCAGTTCGTGCGCAATCGGCAAAACCTGGCTCAGTGTCACCTGGGTGGCCCGCAGCCCTCCTTCGCCAAGGGTTCGGAGGGTGTTGCGAAAGTCCTCCGAAGCTGCGCAGCAGCGTAGGAGGATTGCGGGCCATGACACGCGGGGGCACAGTGCGCGGCGATAACCACCAAGACGAGGAAACACCATGGCCATCGATTTCGAAATCCCGAAGGAAGCCAAAGAGGTGCGCGAGCGCGTGCGCCGCTGGGTGCAGGAGGAATGCATTCCCGCGGAGAAGCAACTGCACGACCGTCCTTACAAAGAAGTTCTGGGCGAGTTGCGCAAGAAGGCGCGCGAGCAGGGGCTGTGGTGTCCATTCATCCCGAAGGAATTGGGCGGTATGGGGCTGGGACCGCTCGCCAACGCGCTCGTGCAGATGGAGCTCGGCCAGAGCCATCTGGGCGCGCTGTCGATGAACAGCCAGGGACCCGACGACGCGACGATCCTGACGCTCCTGGCGCACGGCACCGACTATCAGAAGGAGAAGTTTCTCAAGCCGCTGCTGAACGGCGAGAAACGCGTCTGCTATTCGATGACGGAGAAGGCCGCCGGTGCCGATGCCACAGGTATGCAGACGCGCGCGGAGAAGGACGGCAACGAAAACTATATTTTGAACGGCGAGAAATGGTTCTCGAGTGCGGCCAGCGTCGCCGATCTCGCGCTCGTCATGGCCAAGACCGATCCTGACGCGCCGCGCCACAAGCAGTTCTCCACCTTCATCGTCGAACTGCCCAACCCCGGCTACAACATCAAGCGCAACATCAAGACCATGGCGATGGAAGGGCCGCTGTCGCATATCCTGGGCGGCGGCCATGCCGAGATCGAGATCAAGGATCTGCGCGTCCCGGCGGCGAACATCCTCGGCGGCGAGGGCAACGGCTTCAACATGGGCCAGCATCGTCTCGCTTACGGACGGCTCCGCCACGGCATGCACAACGTCGCGATGGCGCAACGTGCGCTCGACCTGGCCGTCAAGCACGTGACCAACCGCTCGACCTTCGGCAAGAAACTCTCCGAGCGGCAGGGCGTGCAATGGATGCTGGCCGATTGCGCCAGCGAGCTCTACATGGCGCGGCTGATGCTGCTCCACATCGCCTACAAGGCCGAAAAAGGTCTCGATCTGCGCCAGGAGAATTCCATCGCAAAAGTCTTCCTCGCGCATATGGTGCACAAGGTCGTCGACACGGCGATCCAGCTGCACGGTGCGCTGGGCTACAGCGCCGACACGCCGCTGGCCGCCTGGTACACGCATATTCGTTCTCAGCGTCTCGTAGACGGGCCCGACGAAGTCCATCGCTGGACGGTCGGACGCAACGTCATCAAGGCCTACGAGAAGTTCGGCACCACGGCCTCGGCTGCGGGCGGCGATCTCGTCTGAGGCGCGGCTGGCGGCTTGAACCTGCTCGCGCGGGGGCGCAAGGTCCCCGCGGGGTTGCGGCGTTCTGCTAAAACAGGAGAGCGACATGGCATCAGCCGATCATGCGGTCTATCGCGTCACCGAAATCGTGGGAACGAGCGCGACGTCCTGGGAGGACGCCGCCAAGCACGCTGTCGAGACGGCGGCCAAATCGTTGCGCGATCTGCGCGTCGCGGAAATCAAAGAGCTCGACATGAAGGTCGAGGACGGCAAGATCGTCGCCTATCGCGCCCGCGTGTCGCTGTCCTTCAAATACGAAGGCTGACAGGCCGCTTTGCGCGGCGGGCGTGTGGGCTTAGCATCTCCGGAGACGAAGGCCGGGGAACGCCATGCTGACAGAAATCGACCGCGTGCTGCTGGCGACGCCCGACGCGGCGGGCGCTGCAGACAAATGGCGTTCGCTGCTGGGCGCGGTCGAGATCGGCCAAGACCGTATGGACTCCCTATCCGCGCGCCGCATCACGTTGCGCGCGGGCCAGTCGGTCATCGAGCTGCTGGAGCCGGACGGCGAAGGTCTGATCGCGGACGAATTGAAGCGCCGTGGCCGCGCGCATCTCTTTGCGGCCGGCGCCTCGTCGCCCGATCCCGGGAAAGTGGCCGAGCATGCGACGAAGCACGGCGCGACCTGGAATTTCGAAGGCGGACGCCATCACATTGCCATCGAGATCGAAGGCGCACCGATCAGGTTCGTGATCTCGAAGGAATCCCAGCGAACCAAAGCGGGTGACATCGACTTTCTCTACGAAGCGACCGTGCTCGCCGCCGATCAGGCCCGCGCCGTCGACCGCATTGCCGACGTCTTCGCGCTCGACAAGACGCACTTCACGACCATCACGTCGGAGGCGTTCGGTTATACCGGCGTGCTCACGCTGTTTCGCGAAGGCGCATTGCATCGCTTTGAAGTGATCACGCCGACCGATATGACGAAGACGATGGGACGCTACTATGCGCGCGAGGGCGCCTCGTTCTACATGGCCTTTGCCGAAAGCGCCGCGATCGGCGACATCGAGCGCATGGCGCAGGTATCCAGGGCGGGCATCACCGTCGATCGCCCTGCGGCGCGGGCGGAAAGTCTTCCAGCCGATCAGCTCTGGCTGCATCCGCCCACGCTCGGCGGCATGATGCTCGGCGTCTCGCGGCCTACGATGGCGTGGCGCTGGTCGGGACATCCCGAACGCGTCGAAGCGCTGTAGACCGAAACGCGACGGGCGACTCTGGCGTGATATTCATTCGGCTATCACGTCGCCGTGCTCGTTAAAGCGGTTAGCCAATACCCACAAATCCGTGTCTGAAATCGGGATGTTTCGTGCAAAGCGCGGCAGAATTTGCGCGCGCATTTTTCTTACGAAGGAGTATCTTCACCGACAGATTCAGGACAGGGATTCCCGGCATGACGACGACGCTTCGCATCAACGGGGAAGAGAAAACCTTCGACGCGCCCCCTGACATGCCGCTCCTCTGGGTGCTGCGCGATATTCTTGGGATGACCGGCACGAAATTCGGCTGCGGTATCGCGCAATGCGGCGCCTGCACCGTGCATATCGACGGCAAGCCGGTTCGCTCCTGCCTTTTGCCCGCCGGCGCCGTCGGCAATCGCGCGGTGACGACGATCGAAGGCGTCGGCGCAACCGATGCCGGCGCACGCATCCAGAAAGCCTGGCTCGATCTGGAAGTGATCCAGTGCGGCTATTGCCAGTCCGGCCAGATCATGTCGGCGGCGGCGCTGATCGCATCGACGCCGCATCCCGACGACAGCGACATCGACGCGGCGATGGCGGGCAACATCTGCCGCTGCGGCACCTATGTGCGCATCCGCGAAGCCATCAAGCGCGCGGCCGGCGAGCGCGAGGAGGCGAAGAATGGGTAAGATGGAAAAGATACGCCCGTCGCGCCGCGGCGTTCTCACCGGCGGTCTCGCCGGCGGATTTCTCTTTGCGTTTCACCTGCCGGTCTATGCGGTCAATGAGCCGAACGAACCGCCGGACAGCACGCAGGGAAAGTTCGCACCCAACGCCTTCATCCGCATCGATCATCAGGGCAAGACGACGCTGGTGATGCCGCAGGTGGAGATGGGGCAGGGCGTCTACACGTCCATCCCCATGATCATCGCCGAAGAGCTCGACGCGGATTTCTCGACGGTCGCGTTCGAGCACGCGCCGGCCAACGAAAAGCTCTACGCCAATCCCATGCTGGGCGTGCAGGCGACCGGCAACTCCAATTCCATCCGTGCGTGGTGGAAGCCGCTCCGGACGGCGGGCGCGACCGCGCGCGCGATGCTGGTCGCCGCGGCGGCGCAGCAATGGAAAGTCGATCCTGCGGGCTGCACGGCGTCGAACAGCGTCGTCACGCACACGGCCACGGGACGCAAGCTTGGCTACGGCGCGCTCGTCGATGCCGCGAGCAAGGTCGTGCCGCCGAAGAACGTGCCGCTCAAGGATCCCAAGGATTTCGTGCTCATCGGCAAGCCGCTGAAGCGTCTCGACACGCCGAACAAGACGGACGGCAAGGTCGTCTACGGCATCGATGCCATGCTGCCGGGCATGAAGTTTGCGACCATCGCCGCATCGCCCGTCAAAGGCGGCAAGGTGGCGCATGCCGACCAGGGCGCAGCCATGAAAGTGCCGGGCGTCGAGAAAGTGATCGTGCTCGACGACATGGTGGCCGTCGTGGGCGCGCATTTCTGGGCGGCGAAAAAAGGCCTCGATGCGCTCGCCGTCACCTGGGACGACGGAGCGAACGCGAAGGTCGACACCGCCATGGTCTGGGAAGAGCTGCGCGCGGCGAGCCGAAAGACGGGTCTCGTCGCCAAGGCGCGCGGCGACGCGGAGAAGGCGCTCGGCGACGGCGAGAAGGTCGAACTCGCCTACGAGATGCCGTTCCTCGCGCATGCGACCATGGAGCCGATGAACTGCACCGTGCAGCTGAAGCCCCAATCCTGCGAGATCTGGCTCGGCACGCAGATCATGGCGCGCGTGCAATCGACGGCGGCGCAATTGACGGGCCTGCCGCTCGAGAACGTCATCGTGCACAATCATCTGCTCGGCGGCGGCTTCGGCCGCCGGCTCGAGCCCGACATGGCGCTCAAGGCCATCCGCGTGGCGCAGCATCTGAACGGCGAGCCGGTGAAGGTCGTGTGGACGCGCGAGGAAGACATCCGCCACGACGTCTATCGCCCCGTCTATCGCGACGTCATCCAGGCGAGCCTCAAGGACGGCAGGATCAAGGGCTGGAAATATCGCGTCTCCGGATCTTCCGTGGTGGCGCGCTGGTTGCCGCCGGCGTTTACGGGCAATCACGACATCGACTTCGATACCGTCGACAGCGCCATCGACACGCCTTACGACCTTCCCGATTTCCGCGTGGAAGTGGTGCGCTGCGAACCGCCCGGCGTCACGACCGGCTTCTGGCGCGGCGTGGGACCCAACAACAACGTCTTCGCCATCGAATGCTTCATGGACGAGCTCGCGAAGAAGGCGGGCCAGGACCCGGTCCGGTTCCGCCTCGCGCATCTGCACGGCTCGCCGCGCCACGAGGCGGTGCTCAAACTCGTGGCGGAGAAATCCAACTGGGGATCGCCCCTGCCGCCGCGCGTGGGCCGCGGCGTGTCGGTGCAGCCGTCCTTCGCGAGCTACATCGCGACCGTCGTCGAGGCCGAAGTCGATCACAACGGCGAGGTGGCGCTGCGCCGCGTGAACTGTGTCGTCGACACCGGCATTGCCGTCAATCCCGACACCATCGAAGCGCAGTTGCAGGGCGGGCTCATCTTCGGGCTCACCGCCGCGCTCTACGGCGAGGTCACGCTGAAGAACGGCCGCGTGCAGCAGTCGAACTTCAACGATTACCGCATGCTGCGCATCGACCAGACGCCGCCGATCGCGGTGCATGTGATGAAGAGCGGAGAGCCGCCGGGCGGCATCGGCGAGACGGGCGTGACGGCTGGTCCGCCGGCGCTGCGCAACGCGATCTTCGCCGCGACGGGCATTCCGCTCCGGCGATTGCCGATCGACCGTGAGGTTCTGGCGGGGAGGAAGCCCGCATGAGCAGCCTTCGCCAATGGTATGTCGGCCTCAGCGACACGATGCGCAGCGTCGTCATCGCCCTCGCCGTCATCGTCGCTGTCGTCGTTGCGTCCGGTCTCTGGATGGTCACCGGCCCCGGGCCGATGGCGTTTGCGGGCGGCGGAAGAGTGGCGCTCGCCGATTACAAAGGCGCCGATCCCACGGGCGTGCCGGCCTCGCTGAAGAATGCGAGCCTCGTCGAACGCGGCCAATGGCTCGCGAAAGCGGCGGACTGCACCGTCTGCCACACCGCGAAAGGCGGCACGGACTATGCCGGCGGCTTCGCCTTCACGCTCCCCTTCGGCACGATCTATTCGCCCAACATCACGCCCGACAAGGACACCGGCATCGGCAACTGGACCGACGCGCAGTTCCTGAACGCCGTCCACAAGGGCATCGACGACGAAGGCCAGCATCTCTATCCCGCGATGCCCTACGCGTCCTACACCTATATGACCGACGCCGACGTGCTCGCGATCAAGGCCTATCTCTTCAGCCTGAAGCCCGTGCACAACGAAGTCCCCGACGACAAGCTTGCCTTTCCCTTCAATCAGCGCTGGCTGATGGGGATATGGAACGTGTTCTTCGCCGCCGACACGCGCTTCCGGCCCGACACCGCGCAAAGCGCAGCCTGGAACCGCGGCGCCTATCTCGCCGAGGCCCTCGCCCATTGCGGCGAATGCCACACGCCGCGCAACCTGGCCTATGCGCTCAACAACCGCCGCAAATTCGCGGGCGAAACCAACGCCGGCTGGCGCGCCTACAACATCACCAGCGATCGCGCGACCGGCATCGGCGCGTGGTCCGACGATGCGCTGTTCCAATATCTCTCGACCGGACACGCGCTCGGCCACGGCACGGCGGCGGGCCCGATGGGCGAAGCAGTGGACCAGAGCTTCAGCCTGATGCCGCCGGACGACATCCGCGCGCTCATCGCATATTTGCGCAGCATTCCGCCGGTGAGATCGAACCTGCCGGCGACGCTCGCGCCGGTTGCGCCCGCTTCGCACAGGCAAGGTGTTTCCATCGCGGACGCGCGCGGCAAGCAGATCTACGAAGGCGCCTGCGCCAGTTGTCACAGCTGGACGGGCGTGAGCCCCATCCTTCCCTATGCGACGCTCACCGGCGCGCGCGCCGTCAACGATCCGCACGGCATCAACGTCGCCCAGGCCGTCATCGCGGGCGTGCATCGCGCGTCGCCGCAAGGTGAGGTCGTGATGCCGTCATTCGGCGACGCTTATTCCGATACGGAGATCGCGGCCGTCGCCAACTACGTGACGGCGCGCTTCGGCGCCAAAGCCTCGCAGCTCAGCGCGGCCGACGTGGCGGCCTTGCGCAAACAGGTTGCGCAGCCGCAGTAGAAAAGATCTTAGCGCAGCGGACGCGGAGGTTGCGCGGTGGCCGCAGGGGCGATGCTCTTGTCGGATAGACCGCGCGAAGCGCAATGAAAAATATTCACAGGGAGACGGTGAGTCGATGAGGGGACGCGTTTCTCACTGCCTCACCGTCTCCCTGTGAAAATACTTTTGTTGCGCTTCGCGCGGTTTAGCCGATGGGGCGCGATTCCCAGCGTCCACCGCGCAACCTCCGCGTCCGCTGCGCTAAAATCTTTTTCTCTGTTCCCTCCGTGTTGCTAAGCTGATCGCGACAACGAAATCGCGGAACGCCCCCCCATGCCCTACGCCGCCAGCGAACTTTTCGACCTGACGGGCAAAGTCGCGCTCGTCACCGGCGGCAGCAGAGGCCTCGGGCTCGAGATGGTGCGCGCCTTTGCCCGCGCCGGCGCCGATATCGTCGTCACCAGCCGCAAGGCCGAAGCCTGCGAAGCCGCCGCCGCGGAAGTCAAAGCGATGGGGCGCAGGGCGCTGGCTTACGGCTGTCACGTGGGCCGCTGGGATGCGCTGCAAGGTCTCGTCGATGCGGCGTATGACGCGTTCGGCAAGATCGACATCCTCGTCAACAACGCCGGCATGTCGCCGCTGGCGCCGTCCTCCGCCGAGACGAGCGAGGAATTGTTCGACAAGGTCGTCGCCGTGAACTTCAAGGGCCCGTTCCGGCTTTCGTCGCTGGTGGGCGAACGCATGGTCCACGGCGAAGGCGGCGCGATCATCAACATCTCGTCGACCGGCGCCATCCGCCCGCAGCCGCGCTTCGGCCCTTACGCCGGCGCCAAGGCCGCGCTCAACGCGCTGACGACCGTCTTCGCGCTCGAATACAAGCCCAGGGTGCGCGTCAACGCGATCATGGCGGGGCCGTTCCTCACCGACATCGCCAAGGCGTGGCCCGCCGAAGCACGCGAGCGTGCGCACAACGCGCTCGGCCGTCCCGGCAAGCCGAACGAGATCGTCACCGCCGCGCTCTATCTCGCCAGCCCCCATTCGAGCTTCACGACCGGCTCGGTGATCGAGGTGTCGGGCGGGACGCTTTAGCAGCGGACGCATTTAAGAGGGCGCGAGCTCAGGCGTGGCCGACGTGGTGAACCAGCTCCGTTGCCCCATGGTCGGCGTCTCCATCGCCCACACCGACGACAACCAGCATGCGCAGAACGAAAACCTGCGGCTGGGCAATCTCTGGGACGGGATGGAGGTGTATGCGGGACTGCTGGCGGGGTTGGGGTGGTGAGCTAAGCGGACTCGCGTCGCTTGATCTCGCTAAAATTCCGGATGCGCACGGAATGGCGAGGAAATTTCGCCACGATCTCCAGTTCACCACCCATCGCCTCGACAAAGCGGCGGATCGTGCTGACATACATATCGGTGCGCTTTTCCAGCTTTGCGATCGCCGCTTGGCCGACATGAAGCGTTTGCGCCAATTCCTCTTGCGAGAGCTGAAGCGCGCGCCGGAGGTCGACGAGGTCCATCTCTTCGCGCAGCCGCAGCGCTTCTTCTTCCGCTTTGGCGCGTGCAGAAGGAGACATCCGCGAGCGCAGTTCTTCGAACGAATGCCTACCTGCCATCTTTCTCTTCCTTCTTAAGCTCCGCCAGATGCTCGTCGTAAAGTTTGTCGGCGATCGGAATGTAGGTTTCGTAAAAGCGGTCGTCGCCGGTCTTGTCTCCGCCGATGGCCGCGCGGCGCGGATCAAACGCATAGAAAATACGCAACGGCCTGCCGCCTCTCTGAATGCGCTACTCCCTCATGTGATCGTGCCGCGATCCTTCGACGCCGCTGGCATAAGGGAACGGCAACTTCGGACCACGTCGTTCGAGCTCATGCACGCGCGTATCGATCGCAATCTGGTCGGCCTCGGAGAGCGCATCCCACCACACGCCGAATTCATCCGTACACTCGACCACCCATTCCTTGTCAGTCATAGTATTCCTTTGAAGGAATGATTTCAAGAGGCCGGTTAGGAGGCGGCCATACCGTATTCGCCCCGTGTCGAAGGGCTTTCCCCGGCCCCCTTGGCGACGACGATTTGGCAACACTCTCTGACGCGACACGTGCTTGAACGCAGCGCGCCGCGGCGACGGAATCGAGGCGTCGCTGCGCTCCCCATCATGGGCGCGAGCTCGGACGTGGCGACGTCGTGGGCCAGCTCCACGCCCCCATGGTCGGCGTCTCCATCGCCCACACCGACGACAACCAGCATGCGCAGAACGAGAACCTGCGGCTCTGTGGGACGGGATGGAAGTGTACGCGGGACTGGTGGCGGGGCTGTGGTGGTGAGGGGGACGCTAGGCCGCCAGCGCCCACAGAACAAGACCGCCAATAAGTGCCGCACCTATCGCCTTTGCCAGTTGCGGACTTTCTTGCGGCAGTCCGTGGCAAAATCGGACGAAATGTTCGCAATTGCTTCCGAAGAGGCGGTACGGCTTTCCCAATTGTGAGCGCGCGTTTGCAATAGTCTCTTCCCAATGCTGGTGGCTCCAGATCCCGTGCGCGTAAATGGGAGTTCCCTGCGAAAATCGCAGAGGTAGTTCTTCTACGACTGCTCCGCGTGTCTTCGACGCTGAAATGATTGTTGGGTGCTCCCAAAATAAATGTCGTTCAGTGAGCACTCCAAAATGTTCGACCCCGCGAGGTGATCCTATGCGACTATTGATGTCAGCCGTTGCCGAATTCCAGAAAGGGGAATTGAAAGCAGTGAATCGTTCGCGCCGCCGATTTATAGGTCGACGCGCTTTGGCGTCACCGCCGAGGATGTGCTCGTCTTGTCGCCCATAAAGAAACCCTTGGAGCGGGCGACGCGAATCGAACGCGCGACCCTAACCTTGGCAAGGTTATGCTCTACCCCTGAGCTACGCCCGCGATCCAAAGGACGGCGGTTATGGCGCGGGCCGTAGGACTTTTCAAGAGCTTGGCCCCGGGCGCCCGCCCGCCCGCAAAACCCCTTGCCGCCCCGGCCCGCGTCTGCTATGTTCACGTTCTGTTCTTTGACAAGTGAATGGCGATTATATACTTGCCATAGGTTACCGCTATGAGTAGTCATGGCGGCGGCGACAGGCTGACACTCACCCCATACGCTCGCGTGCGGGCTATCTTCACGCCAGCACGACGCGATGACCTGAAGGCGGGTGCGGAGCGCCATATTGGCGAGATCGCGGTCTTTGAGGCCCTTTGGACAATCGACGATGGCCCATACACAGGGGATATGGCATTTCGCTTGCCTGAGGCGTGGGGCGAAATTGATGCGGGTTGGATTCCTGAGCGAGACCTGCAGATTCTGGAAATCGTGCGCGCCGGGCTTCCATCCGACCTATGACTTCAGTCGCATGTAAAGCGGCCAATACGCCTCTAGAACGCAGCCAGCGATCCCCAGCATTTGTGTGAGCGGATAGGGATCGTTGTTGATTACCAGGGTCCGGGCGAGCTTATCCAACGCTTCCTCTGTGCCCTTTCTGGTCGGGTCCCAATGGATACCGCCACTCTTGAAGCCGACGAACTGGATCATCTCTTTGACCGTAAACTCGTTGCCGTCGACCCACGCGATTTGAAAGCGGAGAAAGTCAGTTTTGGACATTTCGACGTAGTGAGCATTGGGGTCGGTGTTGCCGCGACTTAAGGGTGTCTGCACTTGTAAGAGCAAATGGGCCGTGAACCCCGGCGGCATCTGCTTCCGGATGTCGCTATCGGGTTTACCACCGACTCTGAATCTCGGGGCGAAGTCTCGCCCTTTTGCCACGACTTCGGCGACGGATCGATTATCCATCAAGAGACGCCGGAAAATGCCAGGCAACGTCCGAAGCCGATAGGGGGTCGGCTGGTCGATTGTCCGCTGCAATTCCTCCATGTCTTCAATGAAGACGCGTTCCGCGCTAAACATCGCTCACAAATGCCGGGGTTATCGATGACGGCCGAGAAAGACCAATATAGCCCAGCCGAGACCAAACAGCGCATGGAAGACGCCCTGCGTCGCGCTCTCAGTACGCCGCACAAGCCGAATCAGGCATTCGTCAAAAAGGCGAAGGCCAAGAAACCTAGTCGAGGTCGAGCAAAGCCAAGATCGCCCTGAGCCGCTTTAGGCCTTCGCGGAAGCCGCGTGTCTCAGACTGCGCAAGTTCCTTGATACCGCAACCGCTTGCCCTCTGCGCCCTTGATAGCGCGTTCGGTGCGAACGTCATCGTTCACGCCGAGAGCAACGCGGTTGGTCATCCTAAAATCGAATTCGTTCAAATAGCGCTGCAAATGCTGCTCGCTCATGTGCTGATAGGTGCCGACAAGGCCGCGCTTGAAGATTGAGAAGTAGCCCTCCGCCGTATTTACATGCACGCGTTCGCCCTTCTTATTGGTGCGCGCGTATTCCTTCTGGTGATTGACGGATTCGTGCTGGCCTTTCGGCATGGCGAACCGATAGTGCATCGCAGAATCCGTATGCAGATTGCTGGTCGCGTCCACACGGTCATAGATCACCCGCTGCACTTCGGTCCCGATGGGCTCGCCCTTGCCAGTCATCTTGCGCGAGCGGACACGGCCGCCACGCTCAACCAACGAAACGAACTTCTTGTTGTCGGCGCGCTTGCGCGGGCGGGACTTGCGGGAAGGCGAAATCTCCGTCTCATCGGACTCTACAATCTTGCCTTCGCCGCCGATGGGGCCTTCATCCGCGGCAGGGGCCATAGCCTCGCGCACGCGATGCGCCATGAACCATGCCGACTTGTACGTGATCCCGAGCATCCGAGAGAGCTGGTTGGCGCTAAATCCCTTCTTTGAGGCTGCATAGAGGCGGAAAGCGAGAGCCCACTTGGTCAGGGGAATATGGCTGCTCTCCATGACGCCGCCCGTCGTGACCGTGAACGATCCCGAGCAAGCGTTACAATGGATTAGGCCGGGACGGTGCGACTTGCCCTCAAGCCGGTAGACCTTCTCCGCCTCGCCGCAATGGGGGCAGACAGGACCGTCCGGCCAGCGGATCGACTCGAAATAGGCCCGGGCCTTGGCTTCGTCGGTAAAGATGGGGTCGTTCAAGTTCATGGCAACACCGTTCTAACCCAGAAAACATAGGGTTAGCGGCTACCTTTGTCAAGTATATAATCGCCAGGTGAATGCGTCCTCCTACGCCGCTTCGCGGCTTCGGAGGACAGGTCGAGGCAGCCCGCATGCGCCTCCGCGTGACGGCGCCGGCGACCGTCATCCCGCGGTGCGCGGCGCGGCGGCGGAGCGCGCCGGCCAGTCCTGCGAAGCCGCGGGCGCCGCGAAGGAGGCGGCGGCGCGGGCGGACCTGTCCTGCGAAGCCGCGAAGCGGCGCAGGAGGAAGAGACGTACACGGATGAAAATCGCCTTGTTCCGCCCTGTTTTTCGACAGGGGGATTTGATCTTTCGTCGCGGAAAGCCCTGCGGCACAGCGCTTTCCCGCAGGCGCGCCGGGGCTCGAAAAATGCATCGCCCTGTTGTTCGCCCTGATCGCAGGGCTTTTCGGGGATGGCAACGAAACGCGCCGCGTCCTTCGCGAAAGCGGGGATCGTCGCCCCAATTTACCGCTTGGTAGCCATGGCCGCCGCGCCCCTTTTCTTTCGTCCCCGATACGACCATCTTCCCGGCAGAACAGGAACTTTGCCCATGCCCCTTATCGACCCGTCGGGCCGCCCGATCGCCTCGCCCGCGCCCCGCAGCCCGGATGGCGCCGCACCCGCGCCGTCCGCGTCGTCCGGCGCCCACATCAAGGACGCCTCCATCGAGACCTTCGCGGCCGACGTGCTCGACGCCTCGCGCGACGTGCCGGTCATCGTCGATTTCTGGGCGCCGTGGTGCGGGCCGTGCAAGCAGCTCGGCCCCGCGCTCGAGAAGGCGGTCGCCGACGCCAGGGGCGCGGTGAAGCTCGTCAAGATCAACATCGACGAGAACCAGGAGATCGCGCGGCAGCTGCGCATCCAGTCGATCCCCACCGTCTATGTCTTCCGCAACGGCCAGCCGGTCGACGGCTTCATGGGCGCGATCCCGGACTCGCAGGTCCGCCAGTTCGTGGCGCAGATCGCGAGCGGCGCCGGCGGCGGCCATGGCGGTCACGATCACGCCGCGGAAGCCCTGGCCGTGGCCGACGAGGCCTTTGCCGCGGGCGATCTGGCGCAGGCGGCGCAGGCCTACGGCCATGTGCTGCAGGACGAGCCCGGCCATCCCAAGGCGGTGGCGGGTCTGGCGCGGTGCTATCTCCGCAGCGGCGATGTCGAGCGCGCCCGGCAGACTTTGGGTCTCGTGCGTCCCGACGGCGCCGGCGACGAAGCCATCCGCGCCGTCGAAGCGGAATTGCTGCTGAAGGAACAGGCCGCAAAAGCGCCCGACATGGGGCCGTTGCGCGCGAAGCTCGAGGCCGATCCGGGCGACCATCAGGCGCGCTACGATTTCGCGCTGGCCCGCGATGCGGCCGGCGACCGCGAAGGCGCCATCGCCGAGCTTCTCGAGATCATCCGCCGCGACCGCAAATGGAACGACGAGGCGGCGCGCAAGCATCTCGTCACCCTGTTCGAAGCCATGGGCCCGACCGATCCGCGCACGGTCGACGCGCGGCGCAAGCTTTCGTCGATCCTTTTCTCGTGAGCCCTATGCAACGCTACCAGTCGATCGGAGAACTGCCGCGCACGCTTCCGATCTTCCCGCTAACCGGCGCGCTGCTCCTGCCGCGCGGGCATCTGCCGCTCAACATCTTCGAGCCGCGCTATCTGGCGATGGTCGATGCGGCGCTCTCGACCACGCGTCTCATCGGCATGATCCAGCCCACCGAGCCGGAAGACAAAGTGCTGAAGCCGAAGCTTTCCGCGGTCGGCTGCGCGGGGCGGATCGTCTCCTATCGCGAGACGGAAGACGGCCGCTTCCTCATCACGCTGCTGGGCGTCTGCCGCTTCCGCGCCACGGAAGAGCTTTCCACCGTCACGCCCTATCGCCAGCTGCGCGCGGATTATTCGGCCTATCTGGGCGACATGGTGGCGCCGCCGCCCGACACGTTCCCGCGCGAGCGGCTGGCGTCGGCCTTGCGGGATTATCTCTCGCGCCGCGATCTGAAAGCCGATTGGGGTTCGGTGATGAGCGCGCCGGCGGATGTGCTGGTGAACGCGCTCGCCATGCTCTGCCCCTTCGAGCCGGCCGAGAAACAGGCGTTGCTGGAAGCGCCGGGCTGGTCGGAGCGCGTCGACACGCTGGTGGCGCTGCTCGAAATGGCGGGCGAGCCCGATACGAACGGGCAGTCGATCAACTAAAGGCTTCCATGACCGAGCCGGATCCGAAGCTTCTCGAAATCCTCGTCTGTCCCATCACCAAGACGACGCTGGTCTACGATCGCGCGCGGCAGGAGCTGGTGAGCCGCGCCGCGGGCCTCGCCTATCCCGTCCGCGGCGGCGTGCCGATCATGCTGCCGGGCGAAGCGCGCGAACTCACCGAAGACGAGCGCCTCGGCAAATGAGCGCCGCGCGCCCCTGGCCGACGGAACTGCGTCTCTCCAAGGACAAGGCGACGTTCACCGTGGCGTTCGACACGGGCGAGAGCTTCGCGCTGGCGGCGGAATATCTGCGCGTGGAATCGCCCAGCGCCGAAGTGCAGGGCCATGGCGGCGACCAGAAGAAGATCGTGGACGGCAAGCGCCGCGTGACGATCGTCGATATCGAGCCCGTGGGGAACTACGCCGTGCGCCTGCGCTTCGACGACGGCCACGACACCGGCCTCTACAGCTGGGACTATCTCCACGAGCTGGGCGCCACCCACGACAAGAAATGGGCGACATATCTCGCGGCGCTCAAGACGCGGCATCTCGAGCGCTAGCGTGTTCGCGGCCGGGCAATTGTTATAAGACGGCGGCCATGAGTGAAGAAGACCCGGACATCACGACCGACGCCAGGATAGGCGCGCCGCGGATTTCGGCGGCCGTCTTCGCGGGCACAAGGCGCGGCCGGCGCGTGCGCCCCGTCGTGATCGGCCAGGACGGCACGCGATGGAAGGACATCTACCATTTCATCCTGACCGTGCCGTGGTCGGTGTTCTTCCTCGCCATGGCGCTCGTCTATCTGGCGATCAACGCGACCTTCGCCGGAATCTATCTCCTCAGCCCGAACGGCATCCTGCACGAGCATCCCAACTCCTTTCTCGACGCGTTTTTCTTCAGCGTGCAGACGTTCGGCTCGATCGGCTACGGCGTGCTCGCGCCGAACTCGACCTATGTCAATTCGTTCGTGACGGTCGAATCGTTCATATCACTGATGTATGCCGCGATCGCGACGGGCCTTCTCTTCGCGCGCTTCTCGCGGCCCTTTGCGCGCATCGTCTTTTCCGATGTCGCCGTCATCGCCCCGTTCGACGGCGTGCCGACGCTGATGTTCCGGGCCGCCAACCAGCGCGCCAATCTCATGCTGGATGCGTCCGCCACCGTCTCGCTGGCCCGCCAGGTGACGAACCGGGAAGGCGTCACCATGCGCCGTTTCGAGGAGCTGAAGCTCGTGCGCCCCCGCTCGCCGCTCTTCAGCCTCTCCTGGACGATCATGCACACGATCGACAAATCGAGCCCGCTTTACGGCGCCACCATCGACACGTTCTACGATCAGGAGATGGAGATCATCGTGCTCCTGAGCGGCACGGACGAAACGCTGTCGCAGCTGATCTATGCGCGCCAGGCCTACACGGCGGACGACATCCTTTTCGACCGGCGCTTCGTCGACGTGCTTCGGCAAGGAGAGATGGGGCGGGTGGAAGTTGATCTCAGACACTTCCACGACACGGTGGAGCTGTCGGGCTAAATCCCGGCAGGCGGACCGGGTCATTTGCCGCCTTGAGCGGTCGGGCGCGAGCCGCTACGTTCGCTCCGCCATGGAACCCTTTAAAACACTCTCCGGCGTCGCAGCCCCGCTCGCCATGATCAATGTCGACACCGACATGATCATCCCGAAACAATTCCTGAAGACGATCAAGCGCACCGGCCTCGGCGCGGCCTTGTTCCACGAATTGCGCACGCGCGCCGACGGCTCGCCCAATCCGGATTTCGTGCTCAACAAGCCTGCCTACAAAAACGCGAAGATCCTCGTGGCCGGCGCCAATTTCGGCTGCGGTTCGAGCCGCGAGCACGCGCCGTGGGCGCTGCTCGATTTTGGGATCCGCTGCGTGATCGCGCCGTCCTTCGCGGACATCTTCTACAACAACTGCTTCAAGAACGGCATCCTCCCGCTGGTCGTGCCGCAGGACGTCATCGACAAGCTCATGGACGACGCCGAGCGCGGCGCCAACGCCATCGTGTCGGTCGATCTCGAGAAGCAGGAAATCCGCGGACCCGACGGCGGCTGCGTGAAATTCGACATCGATCCGTTCCGCAAGCAGTGCCTGCTCAACGGCTGGGACGACATCGGCCTCACGCTGCGCAACCAAGCCAAGATCTCCGACTTCGAAACGCGCCGCAAAACGGAAAGCCCCTGGCTATGAGCGAGCTTGTTCTCCGCGAGGACAAAGACGGCCTGTGCACGTTGACGCTGAACCGTCCGCAAAAGCTCAACGCGCTCAACTATGACGTCTTCAAGGCGCTGGCCGGGCATATCGACGATATCGAAACCCACCCGGCGCACACCGGCTGCGTATTGCTCCGCGGCGCAGGCCGCAGCTTCTGCGCCGGCCACGATCTCGACGACATCAGCGGCGGCCGCGAAGGCCATCACGTGGCGCAGTTCGAAAGCCACACGATCGAGCGCATGAGCAACCTTCCCGTGCCTGTCGTCTGCGTGGTGCAGGGTCATTGCCTGACGGGTGGGCTCGAGCTGGCGCTGGGCGCCGACGTCATCATCGCCGCCGAGTCGGCCAAATTCGCGGACACGCACGGCAAATGGGATCTGGTGCCCGTGTGGGGCATGAGCCAGCGCCTGCCGCGCCGCGTAGGCGCCGCGCGCGCCAAGGAGATGATGTTCACGTCGCGGACCTATTCCGGCCGCGAGGCGGCGGCCATGGGGCTCGCCAATTTCTGCTTGCCTGACGCCGAGCTCGAGGCCGTCGTGACGCACATGACGGGCGAAATCCTCGCCAATTCCTGGCGCAGCAACCGCGCCAACAAAAAGCTCATCGCCGATACGGAAGGCATGACGTTGGAAGCGGGCCTGGCGCACGAAATCCACAGAAGCGAAGGCCGCGGCCCCGAAATGGCCGAGCGCCTCGCGCGCATGCGCAAATAATTCGCAACAACGGACATCTCCTCATGCATACCATACTTCTGCTGCCGGGCGACGGGATTGGTCCCGAAGTCGTGACCGAGACACGCCGCGTCGTCGGCTGGTTTACTCAGAACCGAAATTTCAGCTGCACCTTCGAAGAAGATCTCGTCGGCGGCATTTCCTACGAAAAACACGGCGTGCCGGCGACGGATGCGATGATCGCCAAGGCCAAGGCCGCGGATGCGGTGCTGTTCGGCGCGGTCGGCGGGCCCAAATGGGATCCGCTGCCGTTCGACAAGAAGCCGGAGCAGGGGCTCCTCAAGCTGCGCAAGAAGCTGGAGCTTTTTGCCAATCTGCGTCCCGCGCTCTGCTTCGATGCGCTGAAGGACGCTTCGACGCTGAAGCCGGAATATGTGTCCGGCCTCGATATCCTCATCGTGCGCGAGCTGACGGGCGGCGTCTATTTCGGCGAGCCCAAGGAAACGACGACTTTGCCGGACGGGCAGAAGCGCGCGGTCGACACGCAGGTCTATACGACGCACGAGATCGAACGCATCGCGCGCGTGGCGTTCGAGCTGGCACGGTTGCGCGGCAAACGCGTCGCCTCTGCCGAAAAATCGAACGTGATGATGACGGGCGTGTTGTGGCGCGAAGTCGTCAGCCGTGTGCACAAGGCGGAATTCTCCGACGTGCAGCTGAGCCATGTCCTTGCCGACAATTGCGCCATGCAGCTGGTGAGGAACCCGAAGCAATACGACGTCATCGTCACCGACAATCTCTTCGGCGACGTGCTGTCGGACGAGGCGGCGCAGCTGACGGGCTCGATCGGCATGCTGCCGTCGGCGTCGCTGGGCGCGAAGGATCCCAAGACCGGCAAGCAGCCCGCACTTTATGAGCCGATCCACGGCTCGGCGCCGGACATCGCAGGTCAGGGCCTCGCCAATCCCATCGCGGCCGTGCTCTCCTTTGCCATGTGCCTGCGCTATTCCTTCGGCCGCGCCGAAGACGCGAAGCTGCTGGAGTCCTCGGTCGAGTGCGTGCTGGCGGAAGGCTTTCGCACGCAGGACCTTATGCAGCCCGGCATGGCGAAAGTCGGCACCACGGCGATGACGGACGCGATCCTGAAGGCGTTGGCCAAGCTCGCGCACTAAGGTTGCAAAAATCGCGGTTGGTGCTAAACCCGCGGCCGAATTCGGCTCGCGGAGGGTGTTGTGTCGGACCCCGTTGATGCATTGCTGATCGATCTGGTTTCGTGGATCGCGCGCGAAGACCGGGACTACCCCGAAGTCATGGACGCGTGGCGGACATCCTGTCCCAGGCTTCCCGTCTGGGAAGAAGCCAACGCGCGGGGGCTCGTTACACGAAGATACGAAACCGGGCGTGGGCCGATCGTGTGCGTGACGGACGCTGGTCGGGAGTTTCTAAGCCAGAAGTAATGTCTTGCTGGGACCGCCGGCATCCTGCCGGCACCGGTATAGAGACCGCACAATTTCGACGATGGAGCCTGCTGATAGACCGAGTTGTGCCGGCAAGATGCCGGCGGTCCCAGCAAGAAACTCCCTAACCCTCTACAATCGCCTTCCCAATGATCGTGCGGTCTTTGAGCGTGCGCATGGCATCGACGGCTTTGTCGAGCGGGAACCGTGCGCCGATATGCGGGCGGATTTTCTTTTCCGCCAGGAGCCGGTCGATGGCGGCGATGTTCTCGCGGCCTTTGTCGGGAAATTTGCGGCCATATTCGCCGGCGCGCACGCCCACCACCGAGAAGCCCTTGATCAGCGGCATGTTCACGGTGATGGAGGGAATACGGCCGCTGGTGAAGCCCACGACGAGCAGGCGTCCGTTGAAGGCGATGCAGCGCACGGATTCGTCGAACACGTCGCCGCCCACCGGATCGTAGATCACGTCCGCGCCGCCGCCGGTCAGATCCTTCACCGCTTCGCGAAAGCCTTGCGACGGCAGCACATGCTCGGCGCCGTAGGATTTCAGGAACGCGCGCTTTTCCTCCGTCGATGCCGTCGCAATGACGCGCGCGCCGAGAAGTTTTCCGAGATCGACCGCCGCCAGCCCCATGCCGCCGGCCGCGCCGTGCACCAGCAGCCATTCGCCGGCGGCAATCTCCGCGCGCCGGACGAGCGAGACATAGGCCGTGAGATAGGCCGCCGTGAAGGCTGCGCCGCTCGCATAGTCCGCACCTGCCGGGAGACCGCGGAATTGCGACGCCGGTCGCTGGACTTCTTCCGCGAAGGCGCCCGTCAGGCCGCCGCCGATCACGCGGTCCCCGAGCTTGAATTGCGTCACGGCGGAGCCCACCGCGATCACGTCGCCCGCCATTTCCTGGCCCACGACGTAAGGCGGCTCCGGCTTGAACTGATACTTTCCGTCCGTCATCAGCAGATCGGGAAAATTCACGCAGGCCGCGCGCACACGCACGCGCACATCGTCCGGCTCCAAAGCAGGCAGGGCGACGTCCCGGAGTTCCAGCGCGGACAGATCGTCGCTGAACGCCGTACAGACGACCGCCTTCATTCTGCAGCCACGACCTTTACGGGCTCGGCCACGACATGGGGAAGTGCGCGTATGCCGCCCGTGAAGAGCGCGGTGGCAAACTCTGCCGCCGTCGCCGGATCGGGATTGTCGCGGCGGAGCATCCGCTCGGCGACTTCGAAGGCCACGCCGACGATCGCCGCCATCAGGTAATCGGCATTGACCGGCGGGAAGAGACCCTTGGCGATGGCCGTTTCAAGGTCTTCGCGCAGCTCCTCGAAGCCCGCGATGACCTCCTGCGTGTGCACGCGCACGCGCAGCGTATCGGTGTTGCGGCGGATGGCGTGGAAGTTCGACTGATCGGTGGCCACATATTCGAGGAAGGTGCGGAATGTGCCGGAGATAAATTCCTCGACCGACGCCGCCTTGGCGCGCTCCTCGTGCAGGCGTGGACGGATGCGCAGCGCGCTCTCGTCCTGGATCGCCTGGAAGACTTCCTCCTTGGACTTGAAGTAGTTGTAGAACGTGCCCGAGGCGAGCGGCGTCGCGCGTATGATGTCGCGTACGGTCGTGGCGCCGTAGCCCAACTCGGCGAAGACCTGCCGCGCCGCTTGCAGGATCGTCTCGCGGTTCTGGTTCTTCGTCTGCTCGCGCTTGCCGTTGAGCTTCGCGGGCGAACGTGCCGCGGTCTTCTGCAGGTCCGGTTCCACAGGGAGGTCCCTTCGGGATGACCCCTGGATTCTACAGAATCGTGACGCCACGTCAATTTTCTGGCGGCGTTGACAGGATGCCGCTTCAGAGGCCATCCCGGAGGCTATGAGCAAAGACCCCGCCAATACGTTCGCGGCAGCCCGTCTGGGCGGCACGGCGTTCATCGTCTCCCTGGGCGGGGAAATCCTGGAGGTGGGCAAGGGCAAGAGCCGCACGCGGCTGCCCTACGCCCCCCATCTCGTGGGAGACCCCGATACGGGCGTCGTCCATGGCGGGGTCATCACGGCCATGTTGGACCAGAGCTGCGGCATCGCGGTGGCGTCCGCGCTCAAGGAGATCATGCCCTTCGCGACGCTCGATCTTCGGATCGATTACATGAAGCCGGCGACGCCGCATATCGACATCTTCGTGGAAGCGGAGTGCCTGAAGGTCACGCACGAAGTCGCCTTCACGCGCGGCATCGCCTATCAGACCTCGCGCGACGAACCGATCGCGCTGTCGACGGGCGCATTCATGCTGATCCGCGCCGATCGCGACGCGAAGCCGGGAGCGTGACGCCATGGAACTCTTACGGCTTGCCGCTTTCGAAAAACGTGCGCCGGATCCCGCAGCATTGCTCGCGGCCATCCCGTTCTGTCGCCATATGGGCATTTCGGCCGAAGTGGCAGACGGCGAGCTCACGCTGCTGATGCCCTATGCGCCGATGCTGATCGGCAATCCGGTCCTGCCGGCGTTGCACGGCGGCGCCATCGGCGCGTTTCTGGAGACGGCAGCTATCGCCGAGGTGATCTGGGAACTCGGCGGCGCACAGCTGCCGAAGCCCATCGACATTACGATCGATTATCTGCGCTCAGGCCGCGCCGTCGACTCCAGGGCGCGGGCGCGGATCGCCAAACGCGGCCGTCGCGTCGTCAATGTGCACGCAGAACTCTGGCAGGAAGACGCGGGCAAGCCTGTCGCCTCGCTGCGCGGCCATTTCCTGCTGGCAAGCTTATAAACTTCAGTTCAGCGGGCCGTTCTCGCCGCCGACGCTGTAGCGCCCGGCGCCCGAAAGCACCACGCACAGTCCGCCGATAAGGTAGAACGCCTCCAGCTCGAGCGCATAGCCGCCGCCGGGCTTGACCGCGAGCAGGCTGTGCATCTCGGTGAAATAGACCGCGACTATCATGTTGACGACCACGAGCATGCCGCCCAGCCGCGAGAAAAGCCCCAGAATGATGAGGACGGGGCCGGCGATCTCGCCCAGATATACGCCGTATGAAACCGTCTCCGGCAGGTGATGGCTCACGACCATCTGCTTGATCGGCGCAATGCCGGTCAGCAGTTTGTTCACACCGTGAAACAAAAGAAGAATGCTGACCGAAAGCCGCGCGATCAGCTTGCCCAAATCGTCACTCATGATAGCCCCCAGAACCCCCGCGTTCCCGCGGCAGGCGGACGATAGCGCACTTTTTTAAAGCCTGCGAGAAGAAGCGGTTCAGTCTCCGAAGGATGAGACTTGCGGGAGGTCCCGCATCTCGGAATTTTCCGGCGCTTTCGCTGTGTTGCGGCGGATCGTGGGCTTGGGCGCACGATGCGGTTTAACGATGTTCTCGGGTCGCTTGGGATTGCGTGGCAGCTTCGCAACATTGCCGGGCGCGCTGCGGAAATGCGGCGCGGTGAAACGGGGACGGGCAGCGCCGGCGCTTCGCCCGGATCCGTGGCGCGGGATGAAGCTCGCGCGCAAGCCTTCCAGGAGCATCAGCGCAACGAAAGCCGCGGACAAGCCGATGGCGATCTGTATGTAAGGCGGCTCTTTCGCCACCATGCCGGCGATCGCCATGCCGATCTCGCGCCACCCACTCATCACACCGCCCATTCCCCTGCTCGCATCATTGTGCCCACGAGTCAGGCGCGCGCCAAGCGGTGCAATAGCACAGGCGATATGTTGCCCAATGAACGTGCAGCGTGATGCTTCGTTGTGCGGATCAGGCGTCGAGACCGACCGCGTCGCGCACTTGCGCGAGGCCGTCCCGCGCGAGGCAGTCCAGAAGTTCGCGCTTCAGCCGCAAGACGAGACCGGGTCCCTCGTAAGCCAGCGCCGTGTAGAGTTGCACGAGCGAGGCACCGCTGCGGATCTTGGCGTAGACGTCGCCGCCCGATGCGATGCCACCCGCGCCGACGAGGACAAGGCGCGTGCCCACGCGCTGGCGCATGGCGCGCAGCAGCGCCGTCGACGGTGCAAACAGCGGCGCGCCGGACAGGCCACCCGATTGCTGCGCCTCTCTGCTCTTCAGCGATGCCGACCGTGCGATCGTGGTGTTGCCGACGATCAAACCTTCGATGCCGCTCGCCAGCGAAACCGATGCAATGTCGTCGGCGCCCGACGGATCGATGTCAGGCGCGATCTTGAGAAGCAGCGGCACGCGCGAGGCCATCTTCGCGCGCGCGTCCGTCAGCAGCGCCAGAAGATGTTCGAGTTCGCTCTTGTTCTGAAGACCGCGCAAGCCCGGTGTGTTGGGCGAGGAGACGTTCACGGTGACGTAGGATGCAAACGGCGCGAGCGTCGAAAAAGCTTCGCGATAATCGGCGACGCGGTCGGCGCTGTCCTTGTTGGCGCCGATATTGATGCCGACGATTCCGGCAGGCGTGCGCTTTGCGAGGCGCGCGGCCATCGCCGCCATGCCCTGATTGTTGAAGCCCATGCGGTTGACGACGGCGCGATCGGCCTTGAGCCGGAAAAGCCGCGGCCGCGGATTGCCGATCTGGGGCCTGGGCGTCACCGTTCCGCATTCGACGAAGCCGAACCCGAACCTGGCCATCGCGTCCGGCGCGACGGCATCCTTGTCGAAGCCGGCAGCAAGCCCGATGGGATTGGCGAAGCGAAGTCCCAGGACCTCCACGTTCAGGCGCGGATCGTCGGCCTCGGCCGGCGGAAGCAGCGGGCCCGCAGCGCCCAACAATGAGAGCGTGGTGCGATGCGCCGTCTCGGGCGGCAGGAGCCTGAGCGCCGCGGCGCCCATGTCTGCGAGCGTAATCCAAAGTTTCATGGCTGTGCGTTTTTTGGCAGCGACTTCCGGCCGGGTTGTTCGAGGGGTAGCATTGCTTCTCGGGCTTGGTCCACGGCGAAATTCGGGGTGATGCGCATGGGGCTGTTTGTGTTTCTGTTTGGGCGTCAAAATCCGGTCGCGGCTCCGCCCGCGCCCGTGGCGATCGATGCGCTCGCAGAGGTGAAGGACCGGATCATCGCCGCTTGCGAGTTGCGGGGAGATTGGGGTGACCAGACGAAAGCGAAGCTCGCGACGAAGGCCAGAGAGATCTTCTACATGACGCTCGCCGCGCGCGACCTTCTGCGCGCGAGCCGTCTCGATCGCAACGACATTGCGAACATCGACATCCTGCTCCAGAGAATGTCGGCGGCTGAAAACGAACTGGTGTCGGCGCCCGACGCGCTCGATACCGATGCGCGGGGCTTGCAGCGGGACCTCGAGAAAGCATTCCAGCCTTGCCGCGCGGCAATCCGGCTGCGCTTAAGCCGTCAGGACGGATAGCCCTGATCGTGCCGCACGAGACGCTGCGCCGCTGCGGTGTCGCCGCGCTTCAACGTGTCCAGCAATTCGCGCGCGCGGCCCTTGGCGAAAGTCTCGTAAGTCGAGTTTGACGGGCAGGTGACGGCGCGCGACAGCTCCGTCTCGACGTCTTTTTGGTAATCGCCGAGATTGTAGGCCGCGAGCGTAAGCGCGTACTGATAGCGGATCACGAGATTGCCGGGCTCCGCGGCGAAAGCCTTCGAATAATAATCCCGGCCGGAATCGAAACGCGCGCCGAACAACCAGCGCGCCAGCGTCGGTCCCGCGCTCCGCACGATTTCGATATGCCAGCTTCCCAGCGCGGCCAGCGCCCAGGCGTCGTTGGGATCGGACGCAAGCGCCGCATCGAGCTCCTGCTTCGCTTCGTTGGCATAACCTTTCGACTGCGCCGCGAGATTGCCGATGATGCGGGATTCATAGCCGATGGCGGCGGCGAGATAGATATGACCTTCCGGCACCTTGGGATCGGCCGCGATGGCGCGGCGCGCGAGGTCCTCGGCATGGCGCAAACAATCGAGACAGGGCTGATCGCGCATCATCTCCTCGGCAAGGACGGCGCGCGCGGCGATGGCCAATCCTTCCGAGTCGTTCTGGGCGACGCCCGCCGCTTCGGCCTGCGCGAACTGGCCGGTCTGGTAGAGCGAAAGCGGCGTGTCGGCAGCTGAAGCCGGCAACGCCCCAAGACTGATGACCAGGATCGCGGTCGCCGCGGCGCGCATCAATTCCCCTGAAATTCGCCGGCCAGCGCGCGCCGGATCAGAGCAGCCGTCTCGACGCAGCCGAACAGCGCCGCGAAGGATCCGAAGCGCGGCCCCTGTGTCTGCCCGAACAGGACTTCGTAAAGCGCCTTGAACCAGTCGCGCAGCGGCTCGAACGCGTGCTTCTTGCCGATTTCGTAGACTGCGTTCTGCACTGTTTCGCCGTCGCGCTCGTCGCCCATGGCATCGAGCGCCGTCGCCAATTCCGCGAGCGCCGTACGTTCCTTCTCCGTCGGCGCGCGATAGCGCTTCTGCGGCTTCACGAAGTCTTCGTAATAGCGAAGCGCATGGCCCACCAGACGGTCGAGCCCCGGATTGTTCGCAGGGTTCGCGTCCGGCGCATAGGCGCGGATGAAGCCCCACAGCACGCTGCGGTCATGCGCATTCGATGCGGACACGAGATTGAGCAACAGCGCGAAGCTGACGGGATAGTCTTCGTGCGGCGGCTTCTTGTTGTGAATGTGCCAGACGGGATTTTCCATTGCCCTGGCTTCATCGTTGTGCTCGGCGCGGTATTGCTTGAGAAGTTCGATATAATCGTCGACGGCTTTCGGGATGACGTCGAAATAGAGCCGCTTCGCCGAACGCGGCTTCTGGAACATGAACAGTGCGATGCTTTCTTCCGGCCCGTAGGTCAGCCATTCGTCGATGGTGAGGCCGTTGCCGCGCGATTTCGAAATGCGCTCGCCGTTCTCGTCGAGGAAGAGTTCGTAGTTGAAGCCCGCCGGCGGAGTGCCGCCCAGCGCCTTCACGATCTTGGACGACAATTCGACGGAAGGAATGAGATCCTTGCCGGACATTTCGTAATCGATGCCGAGCGCGAGCCAGCGCATGGCCCAGTCGGCCTTCCATTGAAGCTTCGCGTGGCCGCCGGTCACGGGAACTTCCGTCCTCCGCCCGTCCTCTTCGTAGACGATGGTACCATTTTTTTTATTCCATTCGACAACTGGCACCTGCAGGACTCGGCCCGTCTCCGGCGAAATCGGCAGGAAAGGCGAGTAGGTCGCACGCCGGTCCGCGCCCAGCGTCGGCAGCACGATGTCGCGCACTTTTTCGTAATTCTGGAGGATGGTGAGCAGCGCCGTGTCGAAACGTCCGCTCTTGTAGCAGTCGGTTGCACTCAGGAATTCGTATTCGAATCCGAAGCGATCTAGAAAGGCCCTGAGCCGGGCGTTGTTATGCGCGCCGTAGCTTTCATGGGTGCCGAACGGATCGGGCACCGAGGTCAGCGGCTTGCCCAGATTGGCCGTCAGCAATTCCGGGTTCGGCACATTGCCGGGGACTTTCCGCAGTCCGTCCATGTCGTCGGAGAACGAAATCAGCCGTGTCTTGACGTCGGACATGGTCTCGAAGGCGCGCCGGACCCAGGTGGTACGCGCGACTTCACCGAATGTCCCAATGTGAGGCAGGCCCGACGGTCCGTAACCCGTTTCAAACAGGACCGTATCGACTGGCTTGCCGCGCACCGCTTTGGCTTCGACGCGCTCGACCAGTTTGCGCGCCTCTTCGAAAGGCCAGGCGCGGGCGGCGAAGGCAAGCTCTTGCGTGCGGGAAACGAGGGCCGAAGGCATTGTAAACCTTAAACGTTTTGAAAGGGGCTGAAGCTAGGCTCGCCCAAAGGGGCCGTCAATGTTTGGGCAAGCGCCAGAACCGCGCAATGACGCAATCTCGGCGGGCGCGCCGAACAGGGAAGCCGCCGCCGTATTCGCCGGCCGCATCGATCTTCTCTATCGCCTGGGACGGCATCAACTCTATCTGCCATTCGCCGCACTTTGCGTCGCGGGCATGCTCTATGCGGGACGCGAATCCGTCGCCACGGTGGCCTTTCCACTGCTCCTGCAGATTCTCGTGACCGTCGCGACCGGCGTTCTGGCACGCGCCTACGACAACCGCAGCGTCGACGATCCCGCGCTGTGGGCCGGGCGCTATACGATAGCATCGGCGGCTTCGGGCGCTGCGTGGGGCGCAGGCGCCGTTATCTGGTTCATCCCGAATCTCTTTCCCGCCGAGGCCTTCCTCGCGCTCGCTTTCCTCGGCATGACGGCGACGGAGTTCATCGCGCGTTGCGCCTACCGCCCAGCCTATGTGGCCCATGCGGTCTTTTCGCTGGGACCGCTCGCGCTGATGCTCATGTTCGCCGGCAACATCTATGCGAGCTTTTCGGCCGTGCTCGTTCTCTTCTTCGGCGGCGTTCTCTATTCCTATTGCGACAACATCGCCGAGCTGATCGACGAGAGCTTACGCCTGCGTCATCGCAATGCCGAGCTCGCGGCCCAGCTCTTCCTCGAGAAACGCGACGCCGAAACCGCGCGCGACATGGCCGAAGCGAGCGCCCGCGCCAAATCCGCTTTCGTCGCCAATATCAGCCACGAGATCCGCACGCCACTGAACGCGCTTCTGGGCATGGCGCAATTGCTGGAACGCAGCGAGCTCGACCGCGCGCAAAAAAGCCACGTCAAGGTTCTGCTCGAGGCGGGTTCGGGTCTCAAGACGCTGCTCGACGACGTCATCGCGCTGTCGCGCGACGAGGGCGAAGCGCGCAACGAGCCGGATGATGATTGTGACGCGGCGCAGGCGGCCCGCACCGTCGCGCGCGTGCTGCAGCCCAGAGCCTGGGAAAAGCAGCTCAAGCTCAGCGTGACGACGGCGTCGAATCTGCCGCGCGTCGCCGCAGATCCGCGCCGTGTGCGCCAGGTGCTTCTGAAGCTTGCCGACAACGCGCTCAAATTCACGCACAGGGGCTGCGTCGAGCTGCGGGTGAGTTCGCATCGCGACGAGGAGGCGCTTTCGCTGCGCTTTTCCGTGACCGATACGGGCTTCGGCATCCCCGCGGAATCGCTCGACACGATCTTCGTGCCCTTCGCGGCCGGCGACAATTCCTATGCGCGGCGGACGGACGGCGCGGGTCTTGGGCTTGCTGTCGCCAAGCGCATCGTTGAGCAGCTGGGCGGCGAAATCGGCTTCGAGAGCGAAGCGGGCGAAGGTTCGACCTTCTGGTTCACCGTACCCGCCACCGGCGCGAGCGGCACGAAGCCGCTGGAAGGCATTCCCATCGCCGCCGACGCGCCGCCGCCATGGGGACTGTCGATCCTTCTGTGGTGCACCGACGAAACCATCCGCGTCGAGCTCGTCAACATGCTCGAACCCTTCGGCAATCGCCTCGTGCCGGCGCAAAGCCTCTCCGATGCGATCGCGCTCGCGGGTCGCGAGAGCTTCGATGCCCTCATCGTGGATGCGAATGCCGCGGATTCCATGGTCGCGGCGCCGGGCGTGCGTGCGCCGATCCTCGCCGTCGTGTCGGGCGGCATGCGCCTGCCGGCGGCGATCGCGGAAATCCTGCGCTGGCCCGCGCGCGCGGGCGTTCTCTACGGTGCGCTGCGCGAACTGCTGGGCCGCGGCGCCGATGCGGGCGCGCGTCTCGAGACACAGGCGCAGACCGTCGCCGCCATCGATGCGCCCGCCTTCGCTGCGCTCGAAAAATCGCTCGGCCTCGAGACCATGATCGAGATCTTGCATGCCTATATTGCGACGGCCGAAACCTTGTGCGTGGGCCTTGCCGACGCGAGCGACAAGGAAGGCTGGGACGACGCCACGCGTATCGCTCACGACATCGCCGGTGCCGCCGGCGGCCTCGGTCTCGCCGCCTTGATGGCGGCGGCGCGGGCGTTCGCCCAGAAAGTCCGCGAAGGCGGCGATCCTGCCGATCTCAAAAGCGCCGCGAAGACCATCGTCGCCGAGCACAATCGCGTCCGGCGCGCGCTCGCCAATCTCTATCCCGAACTGGTGGCGTAACTTCTGTTTCGCCGGGCACGAAATCCGTCCACCGACCGGATCGCGCGCAAATAATCACGCCGCCAGGCAATTCGCTCGCTTTGCCGCCGTGGCCGTCCTAAGATTTGCCCGAGCGAATATCCGGGCTGCCGGCGGGGCGGGCTTTGCGCGAAAGACAGAACGTGCGCGTTGTTGTTGTGGCCTTCGTCCTTTTTGCGGCGGGTATATCCGTTGCTCTGGCGGATCCGACACCCGGCAACTGGGGCGATCATGGCGGCGGGCAGGGCGGCGGTCATCATGGTGGCCATGACGGCGGCGGCTACAACAACGGCGGCACTGTCGTTATCGATCCGGCACCGGGGCCGTATCCCTACCCTTACCCTTATCCCGATGGACCGCTGCCGCCGCCCGATGGGCCGAGCCACACACCTGCCGCTGGAGAGGATGTTTCGAACGTCCCGCCGCCCCAGCCGCTGTGGTATTACTGCGACAAACCCACGGGCTTTTATCCTTACGTGAAAACCTGCGAAGGCGATTGGCAGGGCCTTGCGCCGGCGCCACCGCCGCCGGGTGCCGGTCCGCCGCTGTCGGAAGATTCGTGGGACTATTGCGACGACGCGAAAGGCTATTATCCCTACGTCGCGTCCTGCCGGCATCACTGGCTCGCCCTGCCGGCGACTTTGCCGGAAGTCGAAATGCCACTCGATCGTCCGCCGGCCATCGCCATGTGGTTCTATTGCACCGAATCCAAAGGCTACTTCCCGTATGTGCAGGATTGTCCGCAGAACTGGCACATGATGCCGTCTATTCCGCCGCCAAGCCTCGTGCCCGCGCCGAAGCACACCGCGGCCGTCCCTTAGAGTCATCACCGCACATCGCCGTTGAGATCGGTCTCGCGGAAGTCGTCTATACTTGCGCCGTTTTGAGCGAGCCTTGAGTCTTTTGTCCGATCTTTCCCGATTGCCAGCGTTGGTGCCCGCGCCGGGCGGGGCGGCCCTGGCGTTGCCCGACGGCACCGGCCGGCTGGCGAGCCTCGAAGAGGCACGCGCGCTGTTCCGCTCGGGCCAGGTGCTCGTGGCGCATGCGGCATTCGTCGCGGGGCGTCTGAAAACCTCGCCCAAAGAGCCTTTGTTCGACGTCCTCGAACTTTTCGCCTTCGTGCGGCCGGGCGTGCCCTGCGTGCCGAGCGCGATGGGCCTCGCGCGAGCGCTGGGACTCGCGCCACCCGGCAATGCATCCGAACAGGCGCGCGCGCTGCGCCAGGCCGGCGATCTGCTGCTCGACGAATTGCGTGCCTTGCCGGAGGCTCAGCGCTCGCGCGCCCGCCCGCTCGCCAACCAGCTCGCGCGCGGCGGCTGGCGGTGGGGTGCCGTGATCGTCGACTGCATCGGCGCGATCGAAAAGCTCCCGTCACCGATCACCGGGCTCGACGTGTGGCAGGGACTGCCCAAGTGGGAAGACGAAGCGCCGTCGGCGAAACCGTCATCCATTCCCGTCGAAGCAGCGGAAACGCGCGCGCGGCTGGAGCAGTTGATCGGCATCACGGGCGAGACGCGCGTCGAGCAGCAGGCTTACGCGGAAGCAGCGGCCTACGCCTTCAGTCCGCGCGAGCGGGCGGGCGCGCCGAAAGTGGCACTCATCGAAGCGGGCACGGGCATCGGCAAGACGCTCGGCTATCTGGCGCCCGCGAGCCTGTGGGCGGAGAAGAACGGCGCGGGGCTGTGGGTGTCGACCTACACGCGCAATCTGCAGCGCCAGATCGTGCAGGAGCTGGCGCGGCTTTATCCCGATCCCGCCGAGCGCGAAGAGAAGGCCGTCGTCCGCAAGGGCCGCGAGAACTATCTCTGTCTCCTGAACTACGAAGAAGCCGCGAAGCGTACTGCGCTGGCGCCCGGGCAGCGTCTGGTTGCACTGGGGTTGATCGCACGCTGGGTGCAGGCGACGTCGGACGGCGACATGTCGGGCGCGGGCTTTCCGTCCTTTCTCGCCGCGTCGGTTCCGCTCGGCGAATTGACCGACCGGCGCGGCGAATGCGTCTACGCGGCGTGCCCGCATTACCGGCAATGTTTCATCGAGCGCGCGATAAGGCGCTCGCGCCATGCACAGGTCGTCGTCGCCAATCATGCGCTGGTCATCGCGCAGGCTTCACGCGACTGGATCGTGGACGAGACGACCGATACGCAGCCGGAGCGGCGCGTGCGCTACGTCTTCGACGAAGGCCATCATCTTTTCGATGCGGCCGACTCCGGCTTCTCTGCGTTCGTTTCAGGTTTCGAGATGGCGGAGTTGCGCCGCTGGATCCGGGGTCCGGAAGGCCGCGCCAGAAGCCGCGCGCGCGGATTGGAAGAACGCCTGAAGGATCTCGTCGCCGATGACGAAGCCGCGCAATCCGCGCTGGAAGAAGCCGTGGCTGCGGCAGGCGCGCTGGCGGGTGATGGCTGGATGAGAAGCGTCCAATCGGGCGTGCCGCGCGGCACCGGCGAAGCGTTTTTAGTGGCGGCTTACGCGCATGTATCGGCACGCAGCGACGACGCGGAAAGTTTCTACTCGCGCGAAGCGGGTACAGAAGCCATGAGCGACGCACTGATCGAAACGGCGCACGAACTCGCGCGCGCACTTCGCCGGCTTGTCGCGCCGCTCATCCGCCTCGCCAACGACCTGCGCAAAAGCCTCGACGACAAGGCGGACAAGCTGGAGACCTATTCGCGCGCACGCGTCGAGGCGGCGGCACGTGGGCTGGATCGCCGTGCCAAGCTGATCGTGCCGGCCTGGATCGCCATGCTCGATGCCCTCGACGGCCAAAGCAAAGGCGAGGAATTCGTCGACTGGTTCGAGATCGAACGCGAAGACGGTCGCGATTTCGATGTGGGCCTCCGGCGGCATTGGGTCGATCCGACCATTCCGCTGGCCACCGAAGTCCTCGCGCCCGCCCATGGCGCGCTCATCACGTCGGCGACTTTGCGCGATGCGGGCCTCGGCGAAGAAGACTGGCAGGCGGCCGAGGTGCGCACCGGCGCGCATCATCTGCTCGAGCCGCCCAGGCGCGCCAGCTTCGGTTCGCCCTTCCGCTATTCCGAGCAGGCGCGCGTCTTCATCGTGAAAGACGTCGACCGCCGCAACCTCGACGCGCTCGCCTCAGCCATGCGCGAACTTTTCCTCGCTGCGGGCGGCGGCGCGATCGGCCTGTTCACCGCGGTGCGCGCGCTCCGCGCCGTCGAGGATCGCATCCATACGCCGCTCGCCGAAGCGAATCTCGCGCTCTATGCGCAGCATGTCGACCGGCTCGACACCGGTGCGCTGATCGATCTTTTTCGCGCCGAAGAGAACGCCTGCCTCCTGGGCACGGACGCGCTGCGCGACGGCGTCGACGTGCCGGGCCGTTCGCTCCGGCTTGTCGTCTTCGACAAGGTGCCGTGGCCCAAGCCCACCATCCTGCACCGGGCACGCCGCGCCCGCTTCGGTAAGACCTATGACGATCTTCTCACGCGCCTGCGCCTCAAACAGGCATTTGGTCGTCTGATCCGCAGCGAGCACGACAAGGGTTGTTTCGTGATCCTGGAATCCGCGACGCCGTCGCGGCTGCTGACTGCCTTTCCGCCGGAAGCGCCCGTCAAACGCTGCGGGCTCGCAGAGGCGATCGCGGATATACGCGCCTTTCTCGCAACGATGTGAAACCGATGCGGAACTGTGGTTCGATTTTCAGGCCATGACGCGAACGCCCGCAGAGATCGAGACTTTCTTCAGCACGGTGCTGGCCGTTCCCGCGCATCGCGCCTTCGGGCTGTCGCTTGTGCGATGGCAGCCGGGCGAAGCCGTGCTGGAATTTGTCGCCAACGAAGCGAGCTTCGGTCCGAAGGGCGAAGTCCATGGCGGTGTCCTTTCGTTGTTGCTCGAACCGCCCGCGCCGTTTGCGCTGCTTCCCCTTCTGCCGGCCGATCGTTATGCGGTGACAGCCGACATCCATGTTCAGTTCCTGAAGGCCATCAAGCCGCAGGCGCGGGTGACGCTGATCGGGCGGGTCGCCCGCCTGGGACGGCAAATGGGCTTTTGCAGTGCGAGCGCAATGGTCGGTGACGAGACCTTCGCTGCGGCGCAGATCACGAAGTCCGTGGTCGCTGTCTCAAAAAGTTGATTATCGGGCCCTAGTTTCGAGGAAGCAGGAAAAGAGGTTTTCATGATCAGGATTCGACGTCGCAGTTTTCTTCAGGGTGCAGCGGCGGCTTCAGCGCTCACCGCAGCCGGTTCGGCGCTCGACGCTGCGCGCGCGCAAGGCTCGACGCCGTCGAAGCTCAGCGACATCGACCACATCGTCATCCTGATGAAGGAGAACCGCTCCTTCGATCACTATTTCGGGACGCTTTCGGGCGTGCGCGGCTATGACGATCCGACGGCGAACCGCGCGGACGGCAGCTCGGTGTTTCGTCAGGCAGATACGCTCAATCCCGACGGGCACGTGCTGCCCTTCCGCCTCGACACCTTCAAGACCAGCGCGCAGCGCCTGCACGATCTCAGCCACAATTGGGGGCCGCAGCATCAGGCGTGGAACGGCGGCGCCATGGACAGCTGGATTGCCGCGCATCGCCAGGCGGACGGTGATGATGACGGCCCTTTGACCATGGGCTATCACACGCGCGCGGATATTCCCTATTATTACGCACTCGCCGACGCCTTCACGATCTGCGACGGTTATCACTGCTCGGTATTCGGGCCGACAAATCCCAACCGCTACTATCTCATGACGGGCACCATCGATCCGATGAGCCGTCACGGCGGTCCTGCGATCAACAATCGCGGCCGTCACTATTCGTGGGAGACCTATCCCGAGCGTCTCGATCGCGCCGGCATCACCTGGTGCGTCTATCATGATGTCGATGATTACGACTGCAACATGCTCAAGAAATTCGTCCGGTTCCAAAGCGCCAGACCCGGCTCGTCGCTCTACGAGTACGGCATGCGCGACCGGCCGTTCGAGCAGCTGCTGCAGGACTTAAGGACCGGCAACATCCCGCAGGTCACCTGGATCGTGCCGCCGTCGACCGTGTCGGAGCATCCGGACTATCTGCCGGCCGCGGGCGAGCATCACAGCAACCTCGTGCTGCAGGCCCTGTGGTCCAATCCCAAGCTGTGGGCGAAGACCGCCTTCATTCTCAATTACGATGAGAACGACGGGTTGTTCGACCATGTCGCGCCGCCGACGCCGCCGTCGGGCACCACGGACGAATTCGTCGACGGTCAACCCATCGGGCTCGGCTTTCGCGTGCCGTGCCTCGTGATCTCGCCCTTCAGCCGCGGCGGCTATGTATCGGGCACAACCTTCGACCATACCTCCACGCTCCGGCTGATCGAAAAGCGCTTCGGCGTCGAGATTGCCAATCTGAGCAAATGGCGGCGCGATACGTGCGGCGATCTGACGACAGCCTTCGGCTTCGGCGAGCCCGCGCGCCTCGACGTGCCCCAGCTACCCGAGACGGAGCACGCGCTCAAACTCGCGGAGGAACGGGCGGGCGGTCTGCCGCGGCCGGGCGTTCCAGCGCCGCAGAGCATGCCGCGACAGGAACAGGGCACGCGCACGCGCAGAACCAGTTGACGAACGCCGTCCGATACGTGTCGATGCACGTATGGGACTGGAAGCCGGACGACTCCGCGACGCCACGCCTGCCGACTGGCCGGCCGTTCTTCGGCTGAATGAAGAATCCGTGCAGCATTTGAGCCCGATGGACGAGGTGCGTCTGCGCGCGCTGGCGGAGGCCGCCTGCTATTTCCGGGTCGTCGACGTGAACGGCGCGGTCGCAGGGTTCCTTCTCGCATTCCGCAAGGGCGCATCCTATGACGGCGCCATTTTCCAGCTGTTCAACGAACGCGCGAGCGACTTCGTCTATATCGACCGGATCGTGGTCGGCCCCGAATTCCGGGGACAGCATGTCGCCAGCCGCCTCTACAATGACGTCGCCGAGTTCGCGCGCACCTCGGATGCGGAGACGCTGACCTGTGAAGTCAATGTCGTCCCGCCCAATCCGGCGTCGTCGCAGTTCCACTCGCAGCACGGATTTCACGAGATCGGCCGCCACAAGGCCGGCGAGAAGACCGTGGCACTCCTGGCGCGTGAGCTATAAGTTTTGTCAGCGGCGCGGGCCGAGCGCCGCCATCGGGATGACGTCCACCCATTCGCCGTCGATGAAGGCGCCGTCCTTGAACCGGCCCTCTTCCTTGAAGCCTACCTTGCGATAGGACGCGATGGCCCGCGCATTGTGCGCGAAGACCGTCAGGCTCAGGCGGCGCAGATTGAGATGATTCCAGGCGTAGTTCATGGCGAGCTCGAGCGCGCGCGTGCCGTAGCCTTTGCCGCGTTCGCTTTCCGCGCCGATCCTGACGCCGACATCGGCGGAGCGATGCACCAGCTGGATGTTCTTGAAGACGACGAAGCCAATGATCTGCGGTTCGAACGTCTTGCGGATGGCGAAAAGCATTTGCGCATTGGTGCGCGGCAATTCGTCGAGCCAGGTCTTGAAGGCAAGCCAGTCGGTCGGCCGGAAGGCGAGGTCGAGGCGCGCGGCGTCGACATCGTTCATCCAGACGAACATCGAGCCCGTATCTTCGGGAAGCAGGGGACCGATCGTGACGGCGTCGTTGCGAAGCGAAACGGCATTGAGCGGCGGAAGGGGCCGCGCCTGCGGGATTTCGGGACCGGTGCGAAGGGCCGCCACGTTCGAGTATCCTTCAAACGACGACGTTGGTCGGTGTCTGGTTCGGGCTCGTCGAAAAGCCCGGCATGCTGGCCAGCGACGCGGACGCGGACGACAACGACGACTTCGGAATGACGTTCAGAAGCGACGACAGCGACGTGGCCTGGGTCGATGAGTTCTGGGACGAACCCTGCGATGAACTTTGCGAGCTGCTCTGCGTCGCCGAGCTGTGATGCCCGCCGCCGCGATGGTGATGCACGCTGGAAGAACTCTGCACCTGCTGCGCCATCAATGAGGATGCGATCGAGGCGATATTCGCAATGGTCATGGGACAACTCCGAGAAGAGAGTTATCCCCGCCGTCACCCTATTGGCCCGGGGCGTCGCCTTCGTGGCGCGCCGCTGCTTTATTTCCGCTCCTTCGGGAGCAATGTGGCGGGAGTATCGGCCGCAATGGCTAATTTTCCCTGAAGTTTCAGGGGGCGCCGGCCCTCCCGCCCCGGCGAAATTGTGCTCTAGACTGGCCCCGAAACCCATTCCCCAAGAGACCCATGGCCTACGAACAGATCCTGACGGCAGTGAAGGACGGCATCCTCACCATCACGCTCAACCGCCCCGACAAGCTCAACGCTTTCACCGGCACGATGATGACCGAGCTGATCGACGCCTTCGAAAAGGCGGGTGCGGACGACGATGTCCGGGTTGTGGTGGTGACGGGCGCGGGCCGCGCCTTCTGCGCCGGCGCCGATCTCTCGGCAGGGGCCTCGACGTTCGAACGCGAGGGTGCGTCCAAAGGCAAAATCGATTGGAGCGACGAACGCATCCGCGACGGCGGCGGGCGTTTGACGCTCGCCATCTTCGAATGCTTGAAGCCCGTGATCGCGGCCGTGAACGGGCCGGCGGTGGGGGTCGGCGCCACCATGCAGCTGGCGATGGACATCCGTATTGCGAGCGACACGGCGCGCTTTGGTTTTGTTTTCTCCCGGCGCGGCATTGTGCCGGAGGCGTGCTCGAGCTGGTTCCTGCCGAAGATCGTGGGCATTTCCCAGGCGCTCGACTGGTGCTTCTCGGGCCGCGTCTTCGACGCCCAGGAAGCGTTGAACGGCCGTCTCGTGAAGGAAGTCGTGAAGCCGGACGAACTGCTGCCGCGCGCCTATGCGCTGGCCGCCGAGATCCGCGACAACACGTCGGCCGTCTCGGTCGCGCTGATCCGCCAGATGCTGTGGCGGCTCGCCGCGCTCGACCATCCGATGGAAGCGCACAAGATCGACAGCCGCGGCATCTATTCACGCGGCGCTTCCGACGATGTGAAGGAGGGCGTCATGGCATTCCTCGAGAAACGGCCGGCGAAGTTTCCGCAGAAGGTTTCGAAGGACATGCCGGAATATTTTCCGTGGTGGGAACCGAGACGTTATTCCTGACGCATTGAGCCCGGGTGCGGGCAAAGGGGGCATATGCGCGCATGTCTTTTTGCGGGCGCCGCTGCGGCGGCGTTCCTGTTCGCCAACGATGTGGCCGCCGACGACAGTTCGGCTGCGCTCGGCATGGGCGGCATCGCGCTCACGCAATCCGCCGACATCAGGATGATGGACGAAGATCTTTCGATCAGTCCGAAGGAAATCCGCATCCGCTTCGTGTTCACGAACGAGAGCGGCCGCGACATCGATACGGTTGTGGCTTTTCCGCTGCCGGATATCAACACGGCGGAATTCTCCAATTCACCCATCGGCACGGTGACCAACGATCCGGTGAATTTCGTGGGCTTTTCCGTGAAGCAGGACGGTCGTCCGGTCACCGTCTCCGTCGAGCAGAAGGCTTACATGAACGGCCGCGACGTTACTGCGGTCATCAGATCGGTGGGCTTGCCCGTCAACATCATCAGCGGCGACGGCTACAAGCTTCTTCTCGCGCTGCCCCCTGCCAGGCGGAAGATCCTCACTGCCGCCGACCTCGCCGAGTATGACGACAACAACAACGCGCTGCCGCACTGGATCGTGCGCACGCGCTTCTATTGGCGCGAGCATTTCCCGGCCGGCAAATCCGTCGTGCTCGATGAACGCTATCAGCCGGTGACGGGCCAATTCTTCTTCGGCGGCGGAGATTTTGCGCAGGGTGGCGCAGGCGACGACGGGTGGAAGGCCTACTGTATCGACGACGCGACGCGGGCTGCGCTGCGCAAACGCGTGGCCGCGAAGCTCAAAGCCGATCCGCAGGCCGGCGGCTATCTGAACGGCTTCGAAACCGATTACGTGCTTTCGACCGGCAACAACTGGAGAGGCCCGATCGGGCGGTTCCACCTCACGCTCGACAAGCTGAAGCCGGACAGCGTGCTGTCGCTGTGCTGGGACGGGAAGCTGAAGAAAACGGGCGCAACCACATTCGAGGATACGCGCCAAGGCTTCGCGCCGAAGCGCGACATCAAATTGCTGGTCGTGGAAGACCAGGCTTCGCCGAATTAGTTCGTTCTTACGGCCGTTTGCGGAACAGGGAGCGAATAACCCGCGTCATCCAGCCGCTTTCGCGGCTGACCGGGGACTTGGACTCCGTATCCGAGCTGTAACGGCCCACAACGAGGTGACCCAACATCGTACGCACTCCGATGTAACACCTTTGGTTCGTGCACGGATCATGCGCTCAGTGCACGAATATTTCGTGACGATATTACTCCGTATGCTGAAGTGTCAACCAAGGCGATTAACGACCCATTAACGGAATGCCTTGGTTGCGCGAAGGTTGCGTGAACGTCCCGCGACCCAAATTCGGCGGAATCGTGTCAGTGCGGCGGAAGGGGCTGCGGCACCGGGTTCGAGCCCGGCGTCTGGCCCAGATCCTGAGGCGGGCGGCAGGTCTGGTAACCATTGGCCCAGCCTGCGCGGTAAGCCTGGTCGGACTGGTAGAGAGCCTGGTCCTTGTACGGGCCTTCGCGGTAGTTCGAGCCTTGGGTGCTGGCCGCCGCGCAACCGTCGCCATAGCCCTCCTTGAACGAGGGCGTGTTTCGGAGCGCGCGGTCCCGGGCGCTCGGGAAGAAGATGCAACCGGACGCCAGACTCGCTGTCAGAACCACCAGCGCCATACGGACGGAAGCTTTGCGAAGCATGCGAAGGGGTCTCTCGGCGTCGCCGCGACGCTAGCAGAGGCGCGCGGGCCCGTCTAAGCGCCCGCCGTCACCGCGCCCATGACATCGAAGTAGGACACAAGCCCCACGAGCTTGCGGCTCTCGGGCTCGACCACGGGAAGCGAAGTCCGGCTGCGGCAGAAAATGCGGAAGGCTTCGATCTGCGGCGTATCGGGCGCAAGCGCGATCGCAGTCCTGTCGGCGATGGTCCCCACAGCCTGCTGTGCGATCTCCCGGAAGCGCTCCGCGAGCGTCCCGGGGTTGTCGCCCACAAATCGGAGATTGGGCACGACATTGCCGCCGGCGATCGCCACACGCGGCACGACCAGGCCGAGAAGATCGTCCGTGCCGAACATGCCCACATAGCGGCCGTCCGCATCGACGACGGGAAGCCCCAGATGCCGCCCGGCGATCAGCTGCGTCGCGGCCTCGGCAATGCTGTCGGTGTCGCGAACCGAAGGCGGGTTCACGGTCATGATCGCGGCGCATCGCATGGGGAAATCCTTGTGCGGAAGGCGGGGCAAGATTGGACGGGGCGGCCGTCTGCGGCAAGCCGGGCCCGGCCCTAGCCGAGGCGCACGAGATAGCGATGCGTGCCTTCGAGCACAAGCTGGCCGTCCTGATTGTGCACCGTTGCCCGCATGGCGACGACGCCCGTGGTCCGCTGCGGCACCAGCTCGGTGATGGTGAGCGCCGGATAGAGCGTATCGCCGGGAAACACGGGCTTCAGGAATTTCGCGCTCACCTCGATGAAGCCGATCAGGCTTTCGCCGATCACATGCGGGAAAAGGCCCGCGCCCGCGGCCGTGAACGCCAGCACCTGCAGACCGTGCGCCAGCGGCGCTTTGAGACCCTGTCTCCGGCAATATTCGACATCATAGTGGATCGGGTGATTGTCGAGGCTGACGGTCTGGAAGGCCGCGAAATTGGCGTCGCCGAGCGTGCGCGAGGGCGCGCGGAAGATTTCACCCACGCGCAGCTCCGAGTAGCCGCGCTTCGGCACGATGGTGTGGTCTTCGGGATCGAACGGCGTGCTCATGGCCTCTCCTCCGGCGGGAGGAGCGATTGGGCGAGGCTTAAGCCGTCTCTGTCAATCGGTGCGGATGCGATGGTGCGCCGTGGCGCGCTCGTCTTCTTCGATGTCGGCCTTGACCTGCGCCAGGCTTTTCACCGCGACGGACTGGAACGTGTCGACGAAGCTGAGCGCGGTCGCGCATGTCTTGCCGTAGTCGCGGCAATTGAAATCGGCATCGCGCTCGAGATCGGGCGCGAAGGAGCGCGAAGCGCCCGGACGCCCCAAGCCGAGATCCGGCTCGCGCGGCATCAAGACGGCGACAACGCCAATCCAGAAAATCGCCCTGAAAAGCATTTCCACCTCACGCGTCCAACGCGGGGGAAATTAGATGGTTTCACTTTGCGGGGCGCTGAAATGGATCGGTAAAACTCGACGCAATCGCATTAATCGCGCGCATTCCCAACGCTAACGCTAAAACTCCGTCGCGCGCGTCGCATCACATCAAATCAAATGCCGGTCGAGGTTGAAGCAGCTTCAATTCAAATTTTCCGAAAACTTGTACGCATCTTCCGAATCACCGCGCGGCCGCCTTTGCCTCGGCGCCCGGCGCGGAGGCTCCAGGCCGTTATCCCCATCTTTTGCCGGAAAGGCCGTCGGGCCGGGCTCGCGCAAAAGCGCCGCCGCTCGCGCGGGGGACCGGAATCGCGCCATCATCGTTAACAAGGTGTGAACCGAAGGCCGCTCAAACCTTGCGAATTAACGAACGAAGTTCGTGGCTCTTCAAGTTTCGTTAAGTTCCGGCGTCACAGGATGCGCGCGACGAATCGCAATCACCCGTGAGCGGCTGGTTCATGGAAAAAGTTGAAACGATTGCGATGCCGGGCATTGAGGAAAAAAGCGGAGATCGTCGGCGTTTCGCGGCCGTCCAGGCTGCGAAGGCGGGAATCGGCTCTTGCCTTTCGCTCGGCTTCGCAATGCTGGTCGGAAAACCCGATTTCGCCGAGTGGGTGGCGATCGCGGGACTTCTGGCGCCCGGACTCTTTGCGCTGCTCTCTTTTGCGCCGATTTCGCTCGCGCTGCTCGAGACGTTCGCGCTTGCCAATTTCGCGGCGCTCGTAGGCTACATGGCGGCGCTGACAGGCGGCATGCTGTCGCCGCTTGTGATCTGGTTTGCGCTTCTGCCGGCGGAAGCGGCGCTCTCGGGCGAACGTGCGTCGGTGTGGCGCGCGACGGCGGCGACGTCCATCGCCGTCCTGCTCGTCGCTGCCGTGCAGGCTTTGCACGGATTGCCCGCTTCGCGACTCGTAGCACCACTGTGGGAGCTCTATGCGTTTTCGGCGCTCGCCGCCGTGCTGCAGGCCGCCGTCATCGCCGTGGCCGCGCAGGATCGCCAGCGCGCCGCCGATCTTGCGGCGGCGGAAGGCGCTGCGATGTACCGTTTCCTCGCCGACAACGCGATGGATCTGATCACCCGTCACAGCGCCGACGGCCGCATCCGCTTTGCGAGCCCGGCGGCGCTCAGCATGCTCGGGCGCACGCCGGAATCGATCGTGGGTCTCGCCCCGGCGGCCCTCGTTCATCCCGACGACCTGAAGACCATGCAGACGGCGCTGGTGGAAGCGAGCTATTTCGCCCGCGCCGCGGCTGCCGAAGTGCGCCTGAAACGCGGCGACGGCTCCTATCTCTGGACGGAAATGCGCTGCCGCCCGGCGTCCGCGGCGAAAGGCGAAGCCGCCGATATCGTCTCCGTCACGCGCGACATCTCCGAGCGGAAAACGCAGGAATGCGCCCTGATCGATGCCCGCGATCAGGCGGAAGAGGCGAACCGCGCCAAATCGCGCTTCCTCGCCAATATGAGCCATGAGCTGCGCACGCCGCTCAACGCCATCATCGGCTTCTCCGAAGTGATGACGCACGAGATGTTCGGGCCCGTGGGCTCGCCGCGCTATCTCGAATATGCGCGCCTCATCAACGAAAGCGGCGGCCATCTTCTCGAGCTCATCAACGGCATTCTCGACATGTCGAAGATCGAGGCGGGCAAATTCGATCTGTCCGAAGAGCTCTTCGACCTCAACGAGGTGATGACGCAGGCCGTGCGCTTCGTGAAGCTGCAGTCCGACCGCAAGGGCGTGGCGCTCAAGGCGAGCGTGTCGCCGGAGACGGCGTCGATCTTCGCCGACAAGCGCGCCGTGAAGCAGATCCTCGTCAATCTCATCACCAACGGCGTCAAGTTCACGCCGCGCGGCGGCGAAGTGCGGGTGGTGGCGGCGCGCGCGGCGGAAGGCGTCGTGCTGGCGGTGTCCGATACCGGCGTCGGCATCGGGCCGGCGGATTTGAAGCGTCTCGGCCGGCCGTTCGAGCAGGTCGAAGGCGAACATGTGCGCTCGCAGGAAGGCACCGGCCTCGGCCTCGCGCTGGTGAAAGCGCTGAGCGCGCTCCATGGCGGCGAAGTCACGATCGGCTCGACGCTCGGCGAGGGCACGACCGTCGCCGTCGTGCTGCCCTACGCGGTCGTCAGCGCCAACGGCGAACGCCTCGTGCCCCTCAAAGGTGCGGCATGATCCCTCGCCTCAAGGCGGGGATTTTCGTGCGGGCCCTGATACGGCGGGCGGAAGTGGCGGGCGCCGCGGCGTTCGTCGTGCGCAAGGGCTCGGAAGAAGCGGGCGCCATAGTCCTCAAGATCGCGCGTCTCGACGGCACCTGCCTGGTGCTCTCCCAGGCGCGCCGCGGCGGCGAAGGCGAACTCGTCTGGGTGAAGCCCATCGGCGATACGGCCGACGACGAAACCGCGTCGAAATATTTCGAGAAGCAGATGCGGTTCGATCCCGATCTCTGGATCGTGGAAATCGAAGACCGCCAGGGACGCACCTTCGTGGACGAACCGGTGGTTTGAAGGCTGTTGCCGTTCCGTGCGCGTTGCACGCGCGCCCTGCGAACAGGGCGAATAACAGGGCGATGCGTTTTTCGAGCGCGCGCACGCAAGCGGGAAAGCGCTGCGTCTCATGGCTTTCTTTGATGCGAGGCTCGATTCCCATGTCGGAAAACAGGGCCGCGCAGGGGAAATTCCATCCGTGTACGTCATATAGGAAAAGAAGATTCACCACAGAGGCAGTGAGACAGTGAGGTGCCGGCGCAGACGGACGCAGTTGCGCCCTCTGCAGCTCTTTTTGCGCGCTTCGCGCGCGAGAAAATATGTCCGAGAATCGCACCAATGTTTGTGACGACCTCGCTATCTCACCGCCTCACTGCCTCTGTGGTGAATCTTCTTTTTGCGCCAAAGCACAACGGCCGCCGGCGGCGCCGCAGCGGCCGTTGGTGGACATCTTCACAATGTCAAAGAGCGGATCGCGGGAGTCTGCATCCGTCCTCCGCCGCCGTGAAGAGCAACAGTTGGGGGACACGTGCGATTTGTCATGACGAACGGGCAACAGGCGTTGCCGCTTTGATCGTTTTCCGGGTCAGTTGAATATTGGCGCCCCGCCTGCTACCCCCCACGCGCCATGAGTGCCGACCAAAACCCCCGCCCCGGAACGCCTGCCTTCGAAGCCGCGAGACGCCGCAGCTTTGCGATCATCTCGCATCCCGACGCGGGCAAGACGACGCTGACCGAGCATCTTCTGCTGCTGGGCGGCGCCATCCGCGCGGCGGGGCAGGTGAAGGCGCGCGGCGAGGCGCGGCGGGCGCGCTCGGACTGGATGAAGATCGAGCAGGAACGCGGCATCTCGGTCACGAGTGCGGTGATGACGTTCGAATATGGCGGCGCCATCTTCAATCTTCTCGACAC
>DATJRP010000079.1:0-19791 GCA_035504555.1 Rhizomicrobium sp.
GGGGGCGGCAAGATTGGGAAGATACTTGATCCAGCTAAGCCGCTCGGCCGTCTTCAGCACATGGCGCAAGGTCACGATCTCGTGGTGCAGCGTGCTGCGCGCCGGCCGCCTGATTTCTCCGGTATGCGGGTCCTTGCGCGAGGTCATGCGATGGACCCGGTAGTCCTGCACCATGCCGGAGGTGATCTGCGAAACCGGCGTGTTGCCAAAAAACGGCAACAGATGCACGCGCAAGCGATCCTGCATGCTGTCGACATAGCGGGGATTGCGCTCGCCCGCCGTCAGCGCCTGGTATTCGGGGAAGAACTTCGCGGCGGCTTCGCTGAAGAGATGGCCGCCGCGCACGAGATCGCCCGCGCGCTCCTTGAGGCGCAGGCTGAAATACCATTCTTCCGCAAGCAGCTTGGCGCGTTCGATGTCATCGGTCTTGGTGGAATGACGATGATTGCGGCCGCCGACATAGGCCGAGCATTGCCAGCGCGGGGAACCCTCGCGCTTGTAGAGATGCAGCTTGCCGTCGATGAGGGTGAGATCGCCTGTCATCGAAAAGCATCATACGCCAAAAGAATGCTTTTGTCTATTTTGTGAAAAAAACGTGTAAGAGTTTGGCTTACACACAAACTATGATAAGATATTGATATTATTGAATGTCAAGACGGAAATATTGTGAAAAAAAGCGATTTTGAGTCTGCCGCGTCTACCATTCCGCCACAGGGGCATGAGGAGGGAATGCGAATGGAGGCGCGATCATAGTCACGCGCCTTACCGGGTCAATTGAAACTGGAACGAGCGGAACCGGAGAGGCGGCTGCCCGCCCCTCCGTACCCTCCCGCCGGGTGCGGCCCGGCGGTTTGCGCTCCAGCAAGGGCCGAACACCATAGGCAGACTCGCCGGAGCCTGTCGATTGCCGTTACGCCGCGCGCAGCACGCGCCACAGTGCGGCGAAGTCCGTGTCGGTCGCGGCCCTACGCAGTGCAACGATCGGGATCGCGCCGGTAAAACGACGAAGCGTTGCCATCGTCTCCTCGAGCGGCACGGCGCTGTCGGCGGTTTCATTGACGATGAGGGCCGCCACTTTGAGCCGCGTGCGCGCGAGCACGTCGAGCGCCGTCAGGGTGTGGCTGATCGTGCCGAGATAGGAACCCGTCACCAGAACGACCGGCAGGTCCAGCGCCGCCATCCAGTCGCGCACCGTATGCCGCGCGTCGAGCGGCACCATCACGCCGCCGACGCCTTCGATGAAGAGCGGGCCGTCTGCGCCGAAGACGCTCGCGCGGCAGAATTCGACGAGCGTATCGAAATCAATGACGCGGCCTTCGCGCGCTGCCGCCATGTCGGGCGACAAGGGCTCCGCAAAGCGCCACGGCGAGATGCACGCAAGCGCTTCGGACGTGACGGCTTCGCCCATCGCTTCGAGCAGCTGCACCGGGTCGCTCGACGCCGCACGCTCCGCAGTGAACCCACTGGCGACCGGCTTGATCGCCGACGCACCCTCTGCGCGCAGATGCCGCAATAGCCCTGCCGTGATGTAGGTCTTGCCGATGTCGGTTCCCGTGGCGGTGACGAAAAAAGCGGACATGAACGGTTCCGGATCGAGCCTTGCGTGCGCCCGGAGGCGGCGCTAATGCCATGGCACAACCAAGAAAAAAGGGCCAGACGCGTATGAACGCTCCCGTCGCTACCCAGACATTCGAAGACGTCCGCCACGACTGGACGCGCGAGGAGCTTCGCGCACTTTTCGCGCTGCCCTTTTCCGATCTCGTCTACCACGCGCAGACTGTGCACCGGATGAACTTCGACGCGAACGCGGTGCAGATATCGACGCTGCTCTCGATCAAAACCGGCGGCTGCCCCGAAGACTGCGCCTATTGTCCGCAGAGCGCGCATTACGAGACGGGCGTCGATGCTTCGAAGCTGATGGATGTGGCGAGGGTCGTAGCCGACGCGAAAGCGGCGCAGGCGCGCGGCGCCACGCGCTTCTGCATGGGCGCGGCCTGGCGCTCGCCCAAGGATCGTGATCTCGACGCCGTCTGCAGGATGGTCTCGGACGTCAAAGCACTCGGGATGGAGACCTGCGTCACCCTCGGCATGTTGACGGGCTCGCAGGCAGGCCGGCTGAAGGACGCGGGTCTCGACTACTACAATCACAACCTCGACACCTCGCCCGAATATTACAGCGAGATCATCACGACGCGGACTTATCAGGATCGCCTCGACACGCTCGACGAGGTGCGCCGCGCCGGCATCAACGTGTGCTGCGGCGGCATCGTGGGCATGGGCGAAAGCCGCGAGGATCGCGTCGGCATGATCCACGCGCTGGCGACGCTGCCGGTTCACCCCGAAAGCGTGCCGATCAACATGCTGGTGCAGGTGGAAGGCACGCCCGTGAGCCACGGACAAGCTCCCGACCATATCGAATTCATCCGCACCATCGCGGTCGCGCGCATCACCATGCCGAAATCGATGGTGCGTCTGTCGGCGGGCCGAGAGACGATGAGCGTGGAGACGCAGGCGCTCTGTTTTCTGGCCGGCGCCAACTCCATCTTCGGCGGACCGAAGCTGCTGACGACGCCCAATCCGAGCGAAGACCGCGACCATCGCCTTTTCGGACAATTGGGCCTGACGCCGATGGCCCTCTGAGCCGCCGTGGCCGCCTCCGATCCCGATTGGTACGACAGCGGCCTGCCGCATATCTGGCTGCCCTATACGCAGATGAAAACGGCCGCGCCGCCGCTCGCCGTCGCTTCGACGAAAGGCTCCCGCATACGCCTCGCGGATGGGCGCGAACTGATCGACGGCAATGCGTCGTGGTGGACGGCCTGCCACGGCTACAATCATCCGCACATTGCCGACGCGCTCGGACGCCAGTTGAAGCGCTTGCCGCACGTCATGGTGGGCGGCCTCGTGCATGAGCAGGCGCTGACGCTGGCGCGCCGTCTGGCCGCGATCCTGCCCGGCGATCTCAGTCACGTGTTCTTTTCGGATTCCGGCTCTGTTGCCGTCGAAGTGGCCATGAAGATGGCGACGCAATACTGGCTCAATCGCGGGCTTCGCGGCCGCACGAAATTCATCGCGTTCAAAGGCGGTTATCACGGCGACACCTTCGCAACGATGGCCGTGTGCGATCCCGAGGAAGGCATGCATGCGCTGTTCACCGGCGCGCTGCCCGAACATTTCATCGTCGACCTGCCGCGTGACGAGGAAAGCGCTGCAGTTTTGGACGCGTTTCTTGCGCGTCAAGCCGACGCGATCGCGGGTATTCTTGTCGAGCCCATTGTGCAGGGCGCCGGCGGCATGCTGTTCCATGACGGCGAATGCCTGCGGCGTCTGCGCCGTCTCGCCGACAAATACGATCTCATCCTCATCTTCGACGAGATCTTCACGGGTTTCGGCCGCACCGGTCCGATGTTCGCTTGCGAAACCGGAGAAGTGACGCCCGACATCATCACGCTCGGCAAGGGCCTTTCCGGCGGCACGCTGCCGCTGGCGGCGACGGTTGCGAGCCGGAAAATCTTCGACGCATTCTGGTCCGATGATCCGCTGCACGCGCTGATGCACGGCCCCACCTTCATGGGCAACGCGCTGGCCTGCGCCGCCGCCAATGCTTCGCTCGATCTCTTCGAAAGCGAGCCCAGGCTGTTGCAGTCGGCCGAAATCGGAAAATTCCTCGGACCCAGGCTCGGCCGCTGCCTGGAACTTCCCGGCGTGAAAGACGTGCGTGTGCGCGGCGCCATCGGCGTCGTCGAGCTCGATGACATCGGCGATCTCAACGCGTTGAAGCGGAACTTCGTCGACAAGGGCGTTTTCATCCGCCCGTTCCGCAATATCGTCTATCTGACGCCGGCCTTGACCATCGACCGCGCGGACCTAAATTTCCTGGCGAAGGCGATCTTCGACGTGCTGCGCGCGCACTGATCTTCGCGCGCGAATTCCGCCCAATATCCAGAGGAGAATTCGTGATGCTCGACCTCTATTTCTGGCCCACGCCCAACGGCAAGAAAGTGACGATCCTGCTCGAAGAGCTGGGCGTTCCCTACGTGATCAAGCCGGTCAACATCGGACGCGGCGATCAGTTCACGTCCGAATTCCTGAAGATCTCGCCCAACAACCGCATGCCGGCGCTCGTCGACACGGAGGCAAAAGGCGGACCGCTCGCAATCTTCGAATCCGGCGCGATCATGATGTATGTCGCTGAGAAGTTCGGGCGCTTCTTCCCGCAGGACATCGCGAAGAAATACGACGTCATCCAGTGGGTGATGTGGCAGATGGGCAATCAGGGCCCGAAATTCGGCGAGCAGGGACACTTCTTCCGCGCCGCGCAGGATCCCAAGAACGGCGATCTCGCTTACGCCAACACACGTTTCGCCAACGAAGTGCACCGCCTGTACGGCGTGATGGAGCTCGGGCTCCACAACAAGCGCTATCTTGCGGCGGGCGAATACACGATCGCGGACATGATCTGCTATCCGTGGGCGGCGGGCTGGAAGCTGCGCAAGATCGACCTCGACGAATTCCCCAACGTGAAACGCTGGATGGACGAGCTCGAAGCGCGGCCCGCGCTGCAGCGGGCGATGGCGGCCGGTGCGGAATACCAGGAAGACGTCGCGAAGCTCCCCGACGAGGAAAAGGCCCGCCGGGCGAAGCTCCTCTACAATCAGCGCGCCACGCCGGTCCCGAAGGACTGGAAGTAGCTAGCCGAAACTTGGATTTCGTGTGTTGATCGCGGACTGATTCGTCCGCAGTCGTGCCGGCGAGCTGATTCAAGGCCGTCGCCGGCGGACCACCGCATCGCTTCAGCGGTCCGCCAGCATCGGTGTGCCCGCGCCGTTCGCCCCGTCACGCCAGGGTGTGGAACGCGCGGCAGCCCGGCCGGTACGCACCCTGGCTTAGACTGCAGCGGCGACGGAACCGAACGTGGTATTGAGGTTCACGCCCACGGACTGAACCGCAGCGATGATCACGACAGCAATGCCTGCGGCGATAAGACCGTATTCAATGGCCGTCGCGCCGTTCTCGTCACGAATGAATTTCAGAATAGTCGACATCTCGATCGCCCTCTTAAAAGCGCCCATCACCCCCGATTATCCCGACGAGAGATTGTCCGCCGGTAACGACCGGCACGCGAATTCTAAATAAATTCGCCGAATGACCGGCGCAAATCCGGCTGTCGGCGGGGCGAAGGCGTCAAAAATATGCGGACGATGTCAGATGCGGCCCTACCCAAGCCCCGACCGGTGTTACGGTTTTTTTCCGTTACGCTGAGCGGACGACCGTGGCGAAGATGTCACGTGGGCTGCGCGCCAAATTTCATTTTTGTCACGGGCTGCGCACGAATGCGGTTCCGGCCTTGGTCTTGCGCCTCGGCCGCCATAGATAGGGTTGACCCAAGCCAACCGGCGCGTATGGCTGTTTGCTGCGTCGCACGCTATCGTGGCGTTCCGTGGGAGCGGGACGTGACGGTGACCGGAAACGGGCCTGTAAGGCATCGAATCGTCGAACTGAAAGTCGGACAATGAAAACTTTATTTCTCCAGGCGCCATCCTTCGACGGCTTCGATGGCGGAGCCGGCTCGCGTTATCAGGCGCGGCGCGAGATCAAATCCTTCTGGTATCCGACCTGGCTCGCCCAGCCAGCCGCCCTGGTCGAGAACAGCAAGCTGATCGACGCCCCGGCGCACGACCAGTCGCTGGCCGATATCCTGCCCCTCGCGAAGGATTACGACCTCGTCGTCCTGCATACGTCCACGCCGTCCTTCCAGTCCGACGTGAAGACCGTCCGGGCGCTGAAGGACATGAACCCCAACCTCAAGGCCGGCATGATCGGCGCCAAAGTGGCAAACGACGCCGACGGCAGCCTGCGCAGTGCACCAGTCATCGACTTCGTGGCGCGCAACGAGTTCGACTTCACGATCAAGGACGTGGCCGACGGCGTTGGCTGGGATCAGATCAAGGGTCTCAGCTTCCGCAATGGCCAGGGCGCCATTGTCCACAACGACGACCGCGCGATCCTCGAGAACATGGATTCGCTGCCGTTCGTGACGCCCGTCTACAAGCGCGACCTCAAGATCGAGAACTACTTCATCGGCTATCTGAAGCACCCCTACATCTCGATCTACACGGGCCGCGGCTGCAAATCGCGCTGCACCTTCTGCCTCTGGCCGCAGACGGTCGGCGGGCATCGCTACCGCACGCGCAGCGTCGAGCATGTGCTCGAAGAAATCGCCTGGGCGAAGCAGGCCTTCCCGGAAGTGAAGGAGTTCTTCTTCGACGACGACACCTTCACCGACAACCTGCCGCGCGCCGAAGAGATTGCGAAAGGTCTGGGCAAACTCGGCGTCACGTGGTCCTGCAACGCCAAGGCCAATGTGCCGCGCGAGTCGCTCAAGGTGATGCACGCGAACGGTCTGCGTCTGCTCCTCGTCGGCTACGAATCCGGCAATCAGCAGATCCTGCACAACATCAAGAAGGGCATGCGGGTCGAAGTCGCCGAAAAGTTCACGAAGGACTGCCACGATCTGGGCGTCGCCATCCACGGCACGTTCATCCTGGGCCTTCCCGGCGAAACCAAGGAGACGATCGAAGAGACGATCCAGTTCGCCAACCGGATCAATCCACACACCATACAGGTGTCGCTGGCGGCGCCCTATCCGGGCACGTTCCTCTACAAGCAGGCCGTCGAAAACGGCTGGCTCGACGCCGATCATGCCGAACTCGTCAACGAGAACGGTATCCAGATCGCGCCGCTGCACTATCCGCATCTGAGCCACGAAGAAATCTTCAATTCGCTCGAGGTCTTCTACAAGCGCTTCTATTTCCGCACGGGAAAGATCGCTTCGATCGTGGGCGAAATGCTGACAAGCTGGGACATGTTCCGGCGCCGGGCGCGCGAAGGTGTCGAATTCTTCCAGTTTCTGCGCGAACGACAGAAGCTGGCCGCGTAACGCAAATTCGGGAAATGCGTTGTGATTGTTGGGAATCAGGGGCTCCTCGTCCTTCCGGGCGACATCGGTGACGCCTTTTGCGGCCAAGGTCGCATACGGGTGATCGCGCCATGAAAAGGCTCGCGCTTATCGTTGCCGCGTGTCTGGGGGGCTTCACGGCGATCTACCTCGTCTTCTATATCGGCATCGCTCCGGTGATGGCGGCCATCGCGTCGCTGGGCTGGAGCGGCTTCGCGCTTCTCTGCGCCATGGCGACGGGTCTCTTTGCGCTGTTGTCGGTTGCCTGGTTCGTGCTGATGCCGGACGGTAACGCCACGGGCTGGCCCACCTTCTTCTGGGGGCGCGCCGTGCGCGATTCCGCGGCGGAAGTTCTACCGCTGTCGCAGATCGGCGGCTTTGTCATCGGCGCGCGCGCGGTCATTCTGCGCGGTGTATCGACCGCGGACGCCTATGCCTCGACCGTCGTCGACGTGACGACCGAAATGCTGGCGCAGATCCTGTTCGTCGTCATGGGCGTGATCCTGCTCGTGCGGCATCTGGGTTTCCAGTCATTGCATTCCGATCTGTTCGGACCGCTTCTGATCGGGCCGGTGCTGGCGGCGCTGGGCGCCGCGGGCTTCATCGTCGTACAGCGCAAAGGTCCCGCTTTCGCCGAAAGCATGACCGCACGCCTTCTGCCGCAAGCGGTCGGGCACGCCGGTGCCTTTGCGCGTTCGATCTCGGCCATCTATGCCGAACCCGGGCGCATCGTCGCCTCCGTCGCGATCCATTTCCTGGGCTGGATGGCAACCGCGCTCATGAGCTGGATCGTCGTACGTCTGATCGGTGGGCATGTGAGTTATTTCTCCATGGTCGCCATCGAAAGCGCGCTCTCCGCCATCCGCAGCGCTGCCGTACTCGTGCCCTCCGCCATGGGCGTCCAGGAAGCGACCTATGCCATGCTGATGCCGCTCTTCGGCGTCAGCTCCGCCATCGGCCTTGCGCTGTCGCTCCTGAAGCGCGCCGTCAACATCGCCATCGGCATCCCCGTGCTGCTCTCCTGGCAGGGCATGGAAGGCCGTCAAGCTCTCGCCATCGAAACGCGCGAAGAGCGTCTACCCGGCCGCTGAGCGTGGGCGACCTCGTCCTTGTGACAGGCGCATCCGGTTTCGTCGGCTCCGCCGTCGCCCGCAAGCTTGCCGAACGCGGCTTCCAGGTGCGGGTGCTGATGCGCTCCACCAGCCCGCGCACCAATCTTGCCGATTTCCGGCACGAGATCGCCGAAGGCGACATGCGCGACGAAGCCTCGATGACGCGGGCGGCGCAAGACGCGCGCTACCTCTTCCACGTGGCGGCCGACTACCGTCTCTGGGCACGCGATCCCGAAGACATCGTCCGCAACAATCGCGAAGGCACGCGCGCCACGATGCAGGCTGCGCTCGCAGCAAAAGTCGAACGCATAGTCTATACGAGCAGCGTCGCCACGCTGAAGCCCCTCGAAGGCAAGCCGGCGGATGAAACCTCGCGGCACAGCGAAGCGAGCGCCATCGGTGCTTACAAGCGCAGCAAGGTCGTGGCAGAGCGGCTCGTCGAACAGATGATCGCCGAGCAGGGCCTGCCCGCCGTGATCGTGAATCCGTCGACGCCCATCGGACCGCGCGACGTGAAGCCCACACCGACGGGACGCATCATCGTTGAAGCGGCGACCGGCAAGATGCCCGCCTTTCTCGATACAGGCCTCAACCTCGTCCATGTCGACGATGTGGCGGAAGGACATCTGCTTGCGCTCGACCGCGGACAGATCGGTCAGTCTTACGTTCTCGGCGGCGAAGACGTGAGCCTGAAAGACATGCTGGCCGGCATCGCCGGGATCACCGGCCGCCGCGCACCGCGGTTCCAGATGCCGAAGGCGCCGCTCTATCCCCTCGCCCACATGGCCGAAGCTATCGCGTCCGTCACCGGCAAGGAGCCGTTCCTGACCAAGGACGCGCTCAGGATGGCCGAATACCACATGTTCTTCAGCTCGGCGAAAGCCCTGCGCGAGCTGGGCTATACGGCCAGGCCTTACAAGCAGGGCCTTGCGGACGCCATCGCGTGGTTCAAGCAGGCGGGCTATATCTCCTGATCATGGGATGGCTTGCGCTCTGCTTTCTGTCTTTCGCGATCTGGATCTATCTCCTCGTCGCCCGCGGCGGCTTCTGGCTGGCGCGCGAACGGAGTGAACCGAACATTCCCCCGCCCGCGTCATGGCCGTCCGTCATTGCCGTCGTACCCGCACGGGACGAAGCCGACGTGATCGCGACGAGCATCAGCAGCCTCCTCGCACAGGACTATCCGGGATCGTTGCGTGTCGTCCTGGTGGACGATCAGAGCACGGACGGCACGGCCGAGCTCGCGCGCAAGCTCGATGCGGGCGGCCGCCTCGACGTCATCGCGGGCAGCGCGCGTCCGCCGGGTTGGACGGGAAAGCTGTGGGCCGTGGCGCAAGGCATCGCCCGCGCCAAAGCGGACTGCCCCAGCGACTATCTCTGGCTGACCGACGCCGACATCGCGCATACGCCGGACAATCTGCGCACCCTCATTGCCCGCGCCGAGCGGGACAGGCTCGTGCTCGTCTCCGAGATGGCAAAGCTGCACTGCTCGACGGCTGTGGAACGCTTTCTCATTCCGGCCTTCGTGTTCTTCTTCGACATGCTTTACCCGTTCGGCTGGGTGAACGATCCGCGCAATGGCATGGCGGCGGCGGCGGGCGGCTGCATGCTGGCGCGCCGCGACGCGCTGGAAGCGGCCGGCGGCATCGAGCAGATCAAGGGCGAGATCATCGACGATTGCGCCTTTGGACGGCTGATGAAGAAGCAGGGCCCGATCTGGCTCGGCCTCACCGACATGGCAAGGAGCATCCGTCCCTACGACGGGATGGGCGAGATCGGGCGCATGGTGTCGCGTTCGGCCTACGCCCAGCTCAACTATTCGCCCTTCGTACTGGCGGGAACCGTCCTCGGCATGCTGATCCTTTATGTGTTGCCGCCGGTGGCCGCGCTTGGGCCGGCGAGCACGGCCATGGGCCTCGGCCTGCTGGCCTGGATCGGCATGGCGGTATCGTTCCAGCCCATGCTGCGTTTTTATGGCGTATCGCCGCTCTGGGGGATTGCCTTGCCTGTCATCGGTCTCGTCTATACGGGCTTCACCATCGACTCGGCGCTGCAGTTCTGGCGCGGACAGGGCGGCATGTGGAAAGGACGCGCACAGGCGATGACGGGCGTATGACGGACACGGCAGCCGCACTGGCATCGGGCAAGGGTCACACGGACGAGAATTTTCCCGTGGCCTCCGTGCTGATCCATCCGCGCCATCGCGGAACCATTCTCGCCTTCTACCGCTTCGCGCGCACGGCGGATGACGTGGCCGATCACGAAACCGCTTCGCCCGCGGAAAAGCTTCGCCTGCTCGAAGACATGAAAGAAAGCCTGCTCGGCAACAGCCGTGCCTCCGCGGAAGGCGTCGCGTTGCGCCAGGCGCTCGGCGCACGCGGGTTGTCCTCGCAGCATGCGCTCGATCTCCTCGAGGCCTTCCGCCGCGATGTGACCAAGCTTCGTTATGCGGACTGGAGCGAGTTGATGGATTATTGCCGCTATTCGGCGATGCCGGTCGGCCGCTTCGTGCTCGATGTGCACGGTGAAGATCGCAACACCTGGCCCTGCAACGATGCGCTCTGCGCGGCGCTGCAGGTGATCAATCATCTGCAGGATTGTGGCAAGGACTACCGCACGCTCGACCGCGTCTATCTCCCGCTCGATGCCATGGAACGCGCCGGCGCCAAGCTCGAGGATCTCAAGGCAACGCATGCGAGCCCGGCGCTGCGCAGCGTCATCGCCGACCTCGCGCGCAAGACCGACGCCTTGCTCCAGAACGCCAAGCCCTTTGCGAACCGGATCGCGGATTTTCGTCTGGGTCTCGAAGTGACCGTCATCCAGCGGCTGGCGGAAAGCCTGAACCGCGGTCTTCTCACGAAGGATCCGCTGTCCGAGCGCGTGCATCACCGCAAAAGCGAAATGCTGGGACTTGCGCTCTTGACCGCGACGCGCTTCTCCTTGGCGCGCACCACCCGTTCCAAACCCGCCCTCCAGCCATGACCCTAGCCTCGGCCCCGGATCCAGAAGCGATCGAGAAAAAGGTCGCCGGTAGTTCGTTCTATTCCGCCATGCGCCTCATGCCGAAGGCGGAGCGCGATGCCATGTACGCGATCTACGCCTTCTGCCGGGCGGTGGACGACATCGCCGACGACGGCGAAGGCACGCGGCCCGAGCGCGCGGAACGGCTGGCGCAATGGCGAGGCGATCTCGATGCGCTCTACAAGGGCGGCGCGCCGACGCTGAGCACGTTCCTCATCCCGCATATCCGCGCCTATCATCTGCGGCAGGAAGATTTCCTGGCCGTTATCGACGGAATGGAGATGGACGTCGATCGCGACATTCGTGCACCGGACCTGTCGACGCTCGATCTTTATTGCGAACGCGTCGCGAGCGCCGTCGGCCGTCTTTCGACCAAGGTCTTCGGCATGGACGATGGTCCAGGCTTCGAGCTTGCGCATTATCTGGGCCGTGCGCTGCAATTGACGAACATCCTGCGCGACCTGGATGAGGACGCAGGCATCGGTCGCCTCTATCTCCCCCGCGAATACCTGACACAGGCCGGCATCACCACCGACGATCCTGCGGCCGCCATCGCGGCGCCGGCAATCGATCAGACCTGCCGCGCCGTCGCAAGCGATGCGCACGGGCATTATCGGGCCGCAGCAGCCGTGCTCGCGAAGAAGCCCCAAGGGCAATTGCGCGCGCCGCGTCTGATGGGCGCCGTCTATTCGGCCATCCTCTCCAAGATGGAGAAGCAGGGCTGGGCGCCGCCGCGCGCGCGCGCGAAGATCGGCAAAAGCGAACTTCTGATGATCGTGCTCCGGCACGGGCTTTCGCGATGACGGCTTATGTTATCGGCGCGGGCCTCGCCGGTCTGTCGGCCGCCGTGGAGCTGGCCGACAAAGGCATGCGCGTCGAGGTCTTCGAATCCGCGGGCCAGGCGGGCGGCCGCTGCCGCTCCTATTTCGATGGCGGTCTCGGCATGACGATCGACAACGGCAATCATCTCGTTCTGTCTGGCAACGGTTCGACGATGCGTTACCTGCGCGCCATCGGCGCGCAGAATGCCCTCGTGGGACCGGACAATGCGAACGCCAATTTCGTCGATCTGAAAACCGACAAGCGCTGGACCATCAAACCGAGCGACGGTCCCATCCCCTATTGGTTGTTCGACAAGGAGGCCCGCGTCCCCGGCACGCACACACTCGACTATCTCGAGCTCGGCAAGCTTCTCATTGCCAACAGCGACAAGACAGTGGGTGACGTCCTGTCCTGCAAGGGGCCATTGTGGGACCGGCTGCTCGAACCGTTTTTTCTGGCCGCGCTCAACACGAAACCCGAGATCGGTTCGGCGGCATTGGCCGCGCAATTGGTGCGTGAGACCTTTGCAAAAGGCGGCCGCGCCTTCCGCCCGCGCATCGCACACCCGACGCTGGCCGCAGCGTTCGTCGAACCGGCCGTGCAATATCTTTCCGGCAAAGGCGCGCGTGTGGGGCTGGGCGAGCGGCTCAAAACGATTCATCGCGACAAAGACCGCGCCACCGCGCTCGAGATCGCCGATCGCACGCTGGCCCTTTCATCGGACGACGTCGTGGTCCTCGCAACCCCGCCCTGGGTGACGGGCGAACTCCTGCCGGACGTCTCCGTGCCCGATGAGTTCAGCGCCATCGTCAACGCGCATTTCAAGATCGAGCCGCCGTCAAGCGCGCCCGGCATGCTGGGACTGATCGGCGGCACGGCCGAATGGGTGTTCGCATTTCCCGATCGCATTTCGGTGACGGTGTCGGGCGCGGATCGTCTCGTGGACATGGGCCGCGAAGAGCTCGCGCAGCTGTTGTGGCGCGATGTCGCAAAGGTGCACGGCCTTGCCGAAGAACTTCCGCCCTGGCAGATCGTGAAGGAAAAGCGCGCCACCTTCGCCGCCACGCCGGCGCAGGCCAAAAAGCGCGCCAAAGCCGACACGCGCTGGAAAAACCTGATCCTTGCGGGGGATTGGACCGACACGGGCCTTCCCGCCACCATCGAAGGCGCCATCCGGTCCGGCCACAAGGCCGCGGAATTGGCGTTCTCGCGAAGAGCCGTATAATCCGGTCTTCCGAAGGAACTCCATGAAAGATGGAATGACCGGCCCCGCAAGCATTCAGGCAGGCGTCGATAATTATGGCAATGCGCTCGACGCCGCGATAAGGACGGCAGCGGCCTGGCTCATCGCACGGCAGAAGCCGGATGGACATTGGGTCGGCCGCGCCGAAAGCAATGCCTGCATGGAAGCGCAGTGGTGCCTCGCGCTCTGGTTCCTGGGGCTCGACGACCATCCGCTGCGCCGCCGTCTCGCGCAGTCGCTGCTCAAATCACAGCGTCCCGACGGTTCCTGGCAGATCTATCACAACGCGCCCAATGGCGACATCAACACGACCGTCGAGGCCTACGCCGCCCTGCGTTCGATGGGCCATTCGGATGAAGAGCCCGAACTCGAGCGCGCGCTTGCGTGGATCCGCTCGAAAGGGGGCCTAAGCAAGGTGCGCGTCTTCACGCGCTACTGGCTCGCGCTGCTCGGCGAATGGCCGTGGGAAAAAACGCCCAACATGCCGCCGGAAGTAATCTGGTTTCCCAACTGGTTTCCCTTTTCGATCTACAATTTCGCGCAATGGGCGCGCGCGACGCTGGTGCCGATCGCGATCCTCTCTGCGCGCAGGCCCAGCAGGCCGTTGCCGGCGGATCGCCGCCTCGACGCGCTGTTTCCCGAAGGCCGTCAGCGCTTCGATTACAGCTTGCCGGTCAAAGTGGGCGCCGGATTCTGGGACGCCTTCTTCCGCAGCACCGACAAGATCCTGCATGCGCTGCAGAGCCTCGGCGGAAAGCTGGGACTAAGCCTGTGGCGCAATCCGTCCATCAGTCTGATGGTCGAATGGATTATCAAGCACCAGGACGCGGACGGCGGGTGGGGCGGCATCCAGCCGCCCTGGATCTACAGCCTGATGGCGCTGAAGACGGAAGGTTATGCACTCGACCATCCCGTAATGGCGAAAGGCCTCGCCTGCCTCGACGATCCTGGCTGGCGCGTGGATGAAGGCGATGCAACGTGGATTCAGGCGACTAACAGCCCCGTCTGGGACACGATGCTGACGCTCATGGCCTTCGACGACGCGGAGCTCACGGGTGATTATCCCGAAGAGATCGAGAAGGCCGCAGACTGGCTTCTCGCGCGCCAGGTTCGTGTGAAGGGTGACTGGTCGATCAAGCTCCCCAATGTCGAGCCGGGCGGCTGGGCCTTCGAATACGCCAACAACTCTTATCCGGACACGGACGATACGGCCGTGGCCCTGATTGCCCTTGCGCCCCTCCGCCATCATCCGAAATGGCAAGCGAAAGGTATCGAAGAAGCGATCCGGCGCGGCGTCGACTGGCTCGTCGCCATGCAGTGCAGGCCCGGCGGGTGGGGCGCCTTCGACAAGGACAATAACAAGACGATCATGACCAAGATCCCCTTCTGCGATTTCGGCGAAGCGCTCGATCCGCCGTCGGTCGATGTGACCGCGCATATCGTGGAAGCCTTCGGCAAGCTCGGCATCTCGCGCGAGCATCCCGCAATGGTCCGTGCGCTGGCCTATATCCGCCGTGAGCAGGAGACGAATGGCGCCTGGTTCGGGCGCTGGGGTGTGAATTACGTTTACGGCACGGGTGCGGTCCTGCCGGCGCTGGCCGCCATCGGCGAGGACATGTCTGAGCCCTATATCGCGCGTGCTTGCGACTGGCTCGTGGCCCATCAGCAGGCGAATGGCGGCTGGGGCGAAAGCTGCGCCTCCTACATGGACATCGAGATGATGGGACGCGGCGCGCCGACGGCCTCACAGACGGCTTGGGCGCTGATGGGCCTATTGGCCGCCAACCGCCCGGAGGACCGCGACGCGATCGAGCGTGGATGCCTCTTCCTCGTCGAGCGCCAGGTCGAAGGGTCCTGGGTCGAACCCGAATATACGGGCACCGGTTTTCCGGGTTACGGCGTCGGTCAGACCATCAAGCTCACCGATCCGACGCTCCAGAAGCGCTTGATGCAGGGCCCTGAACTCTCCCGGGCGTTCATGCTGAACTACAATCTCTATCGCCACTATTTCCCGATGACGGCGCTCGCGCGCGCCCGGCATGCGCGACACCAGGACGGCGAGGCGGCGCGCGGGCACGCTGCGCGACCGGCTGCTTTGTCCGACGCTCTCATGCAGGGCCCCGAACTCTCCCGCGCGTTCATGCTGCGCTGGGACCTCTATCGACAATTCTTTCCGGTGATGGTGCTCGGCCGCGCGCGGCGAAATGCGCGCCCGGAATCTCCTTAGGAGCAACACGCGACGGGTCGAGATATGGCCCGGCCGCCGCCTAATCCGGTTCAACTACAATTGTATAAAAAGCGCGCGCCTTTGACGCGATTTACCCGAAAATCCCAAGAAAACCGCGGCTTATCAGCTACTTCTGGTAATCCGAGACCGATTCTTGTCTTGTGCGCGCGGCACTGATACCCCATTCTCACTAACGCGAAGCGCACCCTCGAGTGTGTCGATCCTCATGATCGTTGCAGTGACCGGTCTGGACCGCGAAGCGAAATTGATCGCGCGGCCGGACATTACGACCGTTGTCGGTGGCGGCGACGCGACGGCGTTGCGCGTGCGCATCAAGAACGCGCTCGACGCAGGTTCCAAGCGCGTGCTCAGCATCGGCATTTGCGGTGCTCTCAGTCCAACGCTCGAAGTGGGCGATTGTGTCATCGCCACCGAAATCGTTACCAAAGATCAGCGTCTGGCGACGCACGGACCTTGGACCAAGGAATTGCTGGAGAATATTCCGTACGCCCAACCCGCCTCGCTCGCCGGAACGGACACCATTCTCGCGAGCAGCGCGGAGAAGGAATATCTCTATCGAATGACCAATGCGGCGGCGGCCGACATGGAATCCCATGTCGCGGCGCGGATCGCGGGCGAGCGCGGCGTGCCCTTTGCCGCCGTCAGAGTGGTTTCCGACTCGGCATCGCGCGCATTGCCGCCGGCGGCGATGGTCGCCATGACCAAATCGGGCGAAGTCGACATCCTGGCGGTGCTGCGGTCGCTGGCGATGCAGCCGACGCAGATCCCCGCGCTGATCAGAACGGCCTGGGAGGCGGAAAAAGCCTTCCGTGCCCTGCACCGCTGCCGGCACATCCTCGACCCCGGCCTTGTTCCCGCCCCGCTCGGCGCGCTTTCGCTGGACGTGGGTTAGAGCGCGTTCAGCCGCGCTGCATCGCTTTGATCATTCAAAAATATGACTGTCATTTCCGCGCAAGCGGGAATGACAAATATTTGAGAAGCCGTATCGGCTATTCCGCCGCTTCCGTGTGCTGCAGCGCGGTCTTCTGCGCGCGGATCTCGGCGAGCTTGTGCTCTACATGCCGCGAGAAGACGAATTCGGCCGGTCGCTGCTTGTCGAGCGGGATGTCCGGCGCCATCGGCCCGTCGGTCTTCACGCCGCGGAGCGCCAGCCGGATCATCTTCCACGGCTTCTTCACCGAATCGGCGACCGCCGTGCCTTCGAAGCCGCAATGGACCATGCAGTTGGCGCATTTTTCGTATTTGCCGACGCCGTACAGATCCCAGTCCGTGCCTTCCATCAGCTCCTTGAAGGTCTTGGCGTAGCCTTCGCCGAGCAGATAGCAGGGCTTCTGCCAGCCGAAGACGCAGCGCAACGGCATGCTCCACGGCGTGCATTCATAGGTCTGGTTGCCCGCCAGGAAGTCGAGGAACAACTCCGACTGCGTGAACGCCCATTTCTTGCCGCCGTTGCCGCGCTTGAGGATGTCGCGGAAAAGCTGCTTGGTGCGTTCGCGGCTGAGGAAATGCTCCTGATCCGGCGCGCGCTCATAGGCGTAGCCCGGCGACACGGTGATGCCGTCGAGGCCGATCGCCATCATCTCGTCGAAGAACTTCGCCACCTGCTCGCCTTCGGCGCCATGGAAGAGCGTGCAGTTGATCTGCGTGCGGAAGCCTCTCGATTTGGCGAGCTTGATCGCTTCCACGGCCTTCTCGTACACGCCGTCGAGGCAGACCGACTTGTCGTGCATCGCCTTGTCGCCGTCCAGGTGGATCGACCAGGTGAAATTCTCATGCGGCTCGTACTGATCGATCTTCTTCTGGAGAAGAAGCGCGTTGGTGCACAGGATCACGAACTTGTCGCGCTCGAGGAAGCCCCGAACGATCTGCGGCATCTCGCGATGGAGCAACGGCTCGCCGCCCGCGATCGACACCATGGGCGCGCCGCATTCGTCGATCGCCGCCATGCACTCGTCATAGCTCAAGCGCTGGTTGAGTATCTCATCGGGATAATCGATCTTGCCGCAGCCGACGCAGGCGAGATTGCAGCGGAACAGCGGCTCGAGCATCAGCACGAGCGGATAACGCTTCCTGCCCGACAGGTGCTGCTTGACGATATAGGTGCCGACTTTGGCGGCCTGATGAAATGGAACACCCACGCGATGCCTCTTTCGATTTCGTGCGGAAAATACCGCGCGGCTAATCCTAATTCCTCAACTCGGCCGGAAGGCGGAACTCGATGTGTTCCTTCTTGCCGTCCATTTGCGAGACTTCCACCGCGCCGTTCATGCGGCGCAAGGCCTCGATGACTTCGCTCACCAACTCTTCCGGCGCCGACGCGCCCGCGGTCAGACCCACGGCCTTCTTGCCAGCGAGCCACGATTCCTCGAGCTCGCCCGCGTCGGCGATCAGGTAGGACGGCACACCCTCCTCCCGGCCAATCTCGCAAAGCCGGTTGGAGTTCGAGCTGTTCTTGGCACCTACCACAAGAATAACGTCCGCCACCTTGCAAAGGTCGCGCACCGCCGACTGGCGGTTCTGGGTCGCGTAGCAGATGTCCGAGGTTTCCGGTCCCACGATATTCACGAACCGGCGCTTCAGCGCTTGGATGATGTTGCGCGTGTCGTCGATCGACAACGTCGTCTGCGTCACATAGGCAACTGGAATGTCATCCGCCAGGTCCAGCGTTTCGACGTCCTCTTCCGAGGAGACGAGATGCACCGGGGCGTCGACCTGCCCCATCGTCCCTTCGACCTCGGGATGGCCTGCATGGCCGATGAGGACGAGCGCGCGTCCCTGCCCCGCGTAACGCTTGCCCTGCGCGTGGACTTTCGAGACCAGCGGACAGGTCGCGTCGAGAACCGGTAACCCACGGTCCTGTGCCTCGCGGACGACAACCTTGGGAACGCCGTGAGCGCTGAACACCGTGACCGCGCCTTCGGGGACTTCCGACAACTCGTCAACGAACCGGGCACCCTTCGCCTTCAGCGTTTCCACCACATGGCGGTTGTGCACGATCTCATGGCGCACGTAGACGGGTGCTCCATACTTGTCCAGCGCCCGTTCGACGATGTCGATCGCCCGTATGACGCCGGCACAAAATCCCCTCGGTTGCGCCAGGATGACCTTCATCGGTTCTGTTCTCTTTTCCCTCGAAAAGCCGGGCGTCCGGCGGAACTCACTATCCAACGTATAGAAACTAAAAGCGTCCCCGCGCAACCGCTGCGACCAAGGCGGCGGCTGTTGCCGGTTAACCAGGGAAACCGCACTTCGCGGCGCGTAAAACCGCCCGTCGGACGTCGCCCTGGCCAGCAAAGGGGTTGTCCCCCTGCTACCGAATGTATTATCGGATGATGACATCCCAACCTCCCAGCACAAACGAACGAAAATCGCCGCGAGTGGGCCCTTGGCGGTCAATTTGCCGTTGAATCCTCGTGAAATGTGGTTTGCAGTGGTCGACAACGTGAACGAAAACCCGCGCCTCCGTATGGATAAGTCCACCGAAACCCCGAAGTCGCGGCGCGCGGAACTTTCCGCCGCAATGGTGGATGCCGCCCGCGATGTCGAGACGACGCTTGGCGAGGTTCTGCCCCGGCCCCACGGCCTCCATGGACGGGTTCACGAGGCCATGCGCTACGCCACGTTTGCCGGCGGCAAGCGCTTGCGCCCCTTTCTGGTCCTGCATTGTGCTAGGCTTTTTGGCGTTCCCGAAGCCCGCGCGCGCCGTGTGGCGGCGGCGATCGAGGCCGTGCACACCTACTCGCTCGTCCACGACGATCTGCCCTGTATGGACGACGACGATCTGCGCCGCGGCCGTCCCACGACCCACAAGGCCTTCGACGAAGCGACGGCGGTCCTCGCGGGCGACGCGCTTCTCACCATCGGGTTCGAAATCCTCTCCGATCCCGCCACACACGAATCGGGCGAAGTGCGCTGTCGTCTGATCGCGCGGCTTGCAGAGGCCGCCGGAAGCAACGGCATGATCGGCGGGCAAATGATCGATATGCAGGCACCTTCCAGTGCGTTTCAGCCGGGCGATGTGATCCATTTGCAACGCCTCAAAACCGGGGCTCTGTTTGAATATGCGTGTGAAGCAGGTGCGATTCTCGCGGAGGTAGGGACAAAGGCACAGGAACGCCTGCGGCACTACGCGCGCGATCTCGGCCTCGCGTTCCAGATTGCCGACGATCTTCTGGATGTGACCGGAACAACCGAGCAACTCGGTAAAACTGCAGGTAAGGACGTGGAGCAAGGCAAGGCCACGCTTGTTTCCGTTTATGGGGTGGACGGTGCCCGTGCCGAGGCGAACAAACTGGCTGCGAGCGCCGCCGCCCATTTGGACGAGTTTGGCGAGAAGGCAGGCCTTCTCAGGGAGTTGCCGTATTTCATGGTGGATCGGGAGTCCTGA
>DATJRP010000080.1:0-42652 GCA_035504555.1 Rhizomicrobium sp.
AACCTCCTCCTCGAGGTTTTGCGGTCAGCGGACCTGGCTGGCCCTCCCGCACTCAGAAGCCAACTGCTGGCTTCAAATTTTCTCCACCTGCGTGAACTCGAGCTCGACCGGCGTCGCACGGCCGAAGATCGACACGGCGACCTTCAGACGCGAACGATCCTCGTCGACTTCTTCCACCACGCCGTTGAACGACGTGAACGGACCATCGGCCACACGCACCTGCTCGCCGATCTCGAAGACGATCGAGGGCTTGGGATGCTCCGCGCCTTCGTGAACCTGATTGAGGATGCGATCGACTTCGCCCTGACGCAGCGGCATCGGCTTGTTGTTCTGGCCCAGGAAGCCCGTGACCTTCGCCACGTTCTTGATGAGGTGATAGGCTTCGTCCGTCAGCCGCGCCCGCACCAGCACGTAGCCCGGCAGGAACTTGCGTTCGGCGTTGACCTTTTGGCCGCGCCGGACTTCGATCACTTCCTCGGTCGGCACGAGAACCTCTTCGATGAGATCCTCCAGCCCCTGGATGTGCGCCTGGCGCTTGATCTCCTCCGACACCTTCTTCTCGAAATTCGAGTAGGTGTGGACGATGTACCACCGCGCATCCGACGTCGTTGCAGCACTCGCTTCGGCCATGACCTTCGCCGTTTCTTACTTTCGAGGCGTTCGCGGGCTTCAGCCCGCCGCTCTCAGAATCCAGTTTTCGCCATACGACAGCACGAGATCGACCACGAAAAAAAACATCATCGTCAGACCGACCATAATGAACACCATGGTCGTGGTGAGATAGGTTTCCTTCCAGCTCGGCCAAGAGACTTTCTCGTATCCTTCGCGGTACACTTCGCGGAGGAACTGAATGATTCCCGTGCGCTTTACTGGTGCCGGTGCGGGCAAGTCCTTGCCTGCGCCATCCGCCATCTTCTTCGTCGCCTCGGCCACTCTGTAAAATCCGTTTCTTCGCCACTTGGCAGGAGTGGAGGGACTCGAACCCCCGGCCTACGGTTTTGGAGACCGCCGCTCTACCAACTGAGCTACACTCCTAGACGCAAAACCAAACGCGCCGGGAGGCCCTCGCCCGCCAGCGCGCACGGCTTTCGCCGGGAGCGGAGGGGTTTAGCAGCGCTTTCTGGGTGACGCAAGCGCTCTGTTTACACTTTTACTACGAAGCGCAAAAGCCCGGTGCCGCGTAAAAAACGAGGGATTAGGCGGGCAGTTCGCGCCGCCATAGCCCCGCCGTCGGGCGCCATGCTAGACGGGGCCCCGACTCCGGAACTCTCGCCATGGATGCACTGGCCTCCTCGCTCGAACGCTCCCCGGAGCTCTTCCCCCACACCTGGGACCTGCGAAGCGACTCGGTGACGCTGGTCCGGCTGACCAAGGCCGACTACGAGACGACGAGTTTCCTGGACGAAAGGGTCCTGGGCGCCCGCACACTTTCTCGGACCCTGCCCTATGCCCAACTCGCCCAGTCGGTCGGCGAAAGCAGGCTCCGCGCGCGCTGCCATTTCATTTTCCACATCGGTCATGTGGGATCGACGCTCCTCTCGCGGCTGTTGGGGACGGACAGGCGTCTCTTCGCGCTGCGCGAGCCGGCGATCCTGAGAACACTCGCGCGCCTGAAGACCGATCCCGAACTGCAGCCGCGCGCTTTCGACAACACGGAGTTCGAAGAGCGCCAGACACTCTTCCTGAAATTGTGGTCGCGGACCTTCGAGCCGGGCCAGACTGCTCTTCTCAAGGCGACGAGCTTCGCCTCCGAACTGGCGCCACGGCTGCTCGCGGACCCGTCCGCGCCGAAAGCGCTTCTGCTGTTCGTAAGCCCGGAAGCCTGCTTCGCCACCATTCTCGCCGCCGCCAATGCGCGCGAAGAAGCCAAGACGCTGACCGAAGGGCGTCTGAAGCGCCTGCACCGCCGCATCGGCCGCGAGGTCTGGCGGCTGGGCGCGCTGAGCGAAGGCGAAGCGCTGGCGGCTAGTTGGGTCGCGGAAATGAGTGCGCTTGTCGAAGCCCGTGATGCGGCGGGCCCACGCGCGATGCCGCTCGATTTCGATCGGTTCCTCGCGAACCCGCCGGAACAACTTGCAGCCGTGCTCCGCCATTTCGATTGCGAGACGACGCCCAACAAAGTTGGGGAGATTCTGGCCGGGCCGCATATGCAGCGCTATTCGAAAGCGCCCGAACACGCCTACAGTCCCGAACTGCGCCGCGAAGTTCTCGACGAAGCGCGCAAGGCACACGCGTCCGAAATCGCCAAGGGCCTTGCGTGGCTGGAACAGGCGGCGCGCGACACAGCCCTCGTTCGCAGCTGTCTCGATCTGGCCGCGCACTGAGCCAGATCAAGGCGCGACCGTGCGCGCATGCCTAGCGTCAATCCGCTTCGGCTCGAAAAGGAACGCGATGAAGTCTGCAGCGCATGCGCAATCGAGGCCCATCGAACTTCCGGCACCCTGCAAAAATAAGAGCTGCTCGATTTTCGAAGCGTTGGAAAAGCGACGGACCATCCGCGAGATCGACGCAAAGCCCCTCCCGCTGCAGCTGCTTTCAAACCTGTTGTGGGCCGCATGGGGTGTGAACCGGACCACCGGCCCGTTCGGTGCCGCGGGACGCACGGCCGCGTCGGCCAGCAATTCGCAGGAGATCGACCTCTATATTTTGCTCGCGAGCGGCGCGTTCCTCTACCACGCCGCGGCCAACCGTCTGGAGCCGATCGTAGAACACGATCTGCGCAGGAAGGCTCTGACGCCGGGCCAGCGCGATATCGATGCGAAAGCGCCCATGCAGTTCATTTATGTCGTGGACATCGACCGTCTGACACACACTGTGGGCTTCGAGGAGCCGGGCCTGCACGATCCAGAGGTCCAGAAATCCTACTATTATGTCGATACGGGGCTTATCGCGGGAAACGTCTATCTCTTCGCCGCAGCAAACGGTCTGGCTACGTGGTTCCACAATTGCGACCGGCTGGGTCTTGCGACATATCTCAGGCTGCGCCCGCATCAGCGTGTGCTGTTCGCGCAATCGGTGGGATACCCGGCGTAGGAACTTGGAGCGGGTGAAGGGAATCGAACCCTCGTCATCAGCTTGGAAGGCTGTTGCTCTACCATTGAGCTACACCCGCGTCCGGTCGGCCTGCCAACCGAAGCCGCGCGAACCAATATACAGCCCTCCTCCCCCGACTTAATCGGGGGTCTGGAGGGCGACCTCCGCCGCTCGCGCAGCGCAGGATGGTGGGGGAGGTTGGACTCGAACCAACGAAGCTTGAAGCAGCGGATTTACAGTCCGCCCCCTTTGCCACTCGGGACACTCCCCCATTTCCGGAGTTCCAGGCTTTTTGGCCAAGGGCGGCGGATATCGGGGAATTTCCCGAAGGTGTCAATAAGGCGCGTCCCGGGCAGTCACATCGCGCCCAATCGCCTGCGGAACCGGGATAAATTCCCCAGCCCCACACCGAGAGGAACCATATGCCCGACAACAAGAAGAAACGCGGACGCTGGATGCCGAACCGCGCCGCCGCGGCGCCAGGGCTTTGGCTCTACGGCCATCATGCCGTCGAAGCGGCACTCAGGAATCCCAAGCGGACCGTCAAGCGGCTGGTGCTGACCGAACGTGCGGCCGAGGCCCTCGGCAAGGGATTGGCTTCCCGCGCGAAGGTCGAGATCGCGGATGCCGATGCGGTTTCACGGCTCCTGCCGCCCGGCGCAGTGCACCAGGGCGTGGCGATGGAATGCGCCCCCCTGCCCCAGCGCGACATCGCGGACGTCGCACTGTCGGCGGACGGAAAGCGCCGCATCGTCATCGTGCTCGATCAGATATCCGACCCGCACAATACGGGCGCGATCCTGCGATCCGCGGCGGCATTCGGCGTGGCGGCGGTCGTGGTGCAGGATCGTCATGCGCCGCCGGAATCCGGCGCGCTCGCCAAGGCGGCGTCGGGTGCGCTCGATACCGTGCCTTACATCACGGTCGTCAACATCGCGCGCGCACTGAAGGAATTGTCCGATCAGGGCTTCTGGCGTGTGGCGCTCGCGGGCGACGGCGAGCAGACGCTGCAAGAAGCGCTCAGTTCCGGCGACATTGCCTTGGTGCTGGGTTCGGAGGGTTCGGGCATTCGCCGCCTCGTGCGCGAGAATTGCGACGTCGCGGCGTTCGTGCCGATCGAGAATGCGATGGAGAGTTTGAATGTCTCCAATGCTGCTGCGATTGCGTTGTATGAATGCAGGCGCAGCTAACACCCTTTAAATGTCATTTTTTTGATTTCTAAAACAACGCCGCGACGACATTCTGGCCGCCGTAGTCTTCAATGAAGATGAGGACCTTGTAGCCTTGCGCCATCTTCAGGTTGCCGCCGGCGTCGTGCATCAGGATACCCTGATTGCTCATCGTGCCCGTACGGCGGTCATAGGCGAAGCGCGGCGCGAGGCCCTTGTACTGCGAGCGGATCATCGTGAAGAGCGTGCGCGCATTGTCTTCCGAGAGATGGACGCAGCCCGCGCTCGCGCGGCTCCCCAGCTTCGACACGTCGTCGCCGCTCGCGGCATGGATGGCAAGGCCCGTCGGATCGCCGTCCTTCACCCAGTTGAAGAACATCGCATAGGGCATCTTCTGGCCCCATTCCGACGAGGTGTAGTGCTCGTAGGAACGGAGCGGATCGAGCTCATAGTAGCCGGGCGGCGTGTCGGTCATGAGCTTGTGCCCTTGCGGGTTGAGCTCGAGCTCCTCGCGTCCGGTCGAGACCGGCCAATTGTAGAGAAGATTGAGATCGCCGTTCGCCTGCTTCTGGAACACGTACATGCGCTGGGCCCAAGGGCCGGAATTGGCTTTGCTGACGTAGAGGAAGAGCGAGAAATTATCGACCATCTCGCTCGTGAGACTCGCCTTCAGGCGATCTTCGACGCGCATGATCTCGGCGGCGTCGGGCGCACCTTGCGGCGGCAGCGAGGCGGTCGAATTCGCGGGCGGCGTCACCGTCTGCGGCAAAAGGTTCAGATGCGGCAGCGGCGTTGTCGGCGCGTTGGCGTTAGCCGTCGCCGTGTTGTCGTCACCGCGGAGCGGCACGGGCATCGAGTCGTCGTCGGACGACGGCGCCGACTGTGACAACGGAGCGGATTGCGGCGGCGGCCCCAGATCCGTCGGGGCGGGCGATGACGGCGTCGCCGTCTGCACCGACGCATGACGTTGGACGGGAAGCGCGCGTGCAACTTTCAGCGGCTGCGCGCGATGCGCGATTTTCACCGCATCGCTGCGGAAGGCACCGGCGATGCTCCGCTCAAGCGCGCGTCCGGCGGTTTCCGCCAGCTTCATATCGGGACGCAGGACGTGCTCGTCGAAAGCGATGGCGGTGGCGACGCTGTGGGTGCGGAGATAACGGGCCGTCTGATCGGCCTCCCTCACCCAGTTCGGATGAGCGCTCATCGCCATGGCGATGGCATAGGCCCCCGCCGCTGCGACATAAACCACGCTCAATTGCCTTAACGCCGTCATATGGTCCGCGTCGCCCTCGAGTGGCCAAAGGGTAGTATTTCCCTGGGCCAATGTCTTATTCCGGTGCGTCCTGAGGTTAACAGGATCGCCCGAAACAGGCTTCAAAGGCAACGCTGATTTGTAATGGCGGGGTCGGGTATTTCGTTCCTGCGTGCGGGCTTATGCCTCGTTCACGCGTGCGATATCGGATTTGAGCGTCTTTGAGGCCTGCCAGTAGCAATAGGCGCCGACGACGGCCGTCACCATCCCTGTGAGCAGGGCGTAGCGGAGCGAGTCGGAACCGAAGCGGGGCTGCAGGATGTCGCTGATGAAGCCGACGATCGGGGCTGCGGTGCCGAGCGCAATGATGTTCAGGACGAACAGCAGAATCGCCGCCGACCGGGCCCGCATCCTCAGCGGCACGAGCGCCTGCGACATCGCATAGGCCGGACCGATGAAGGCTGCGCCAACCAGCGACGGGCCGGCAGCGGCAAGCAGCGCGATCGTCGTGTTGGAGGAAAGGTAGAAGATCGGTGCGAACGGCAGGCCGATGAAGGTCGCGCCGATGAGCACGTACATGTTCCAGCGCACATCCCGCTTGGCGAAAAAATCCGCGAACACACCCGAGATATAGGTCCCGATGGCGCCGACGCCGCCCGTGAGCAGCGAGAGGAAGAATCCGATCGCCGGCAACGACATATGATGCGATGTGACCAGGAACTGCGGAATGAACGCGATTCCGGCGTAGCCGCCGAACGAACTCATTGCCGTGCCGAACGATATCCAGCGAAAGGACTTCTGCCGCCAAAGATAGCCCACCACGCTCCACAGGTTCGGCGCCGTCGCCGTGTCCCTGAGCTTCTCGATCTGGCCCCGCGCGGGCTCCCTGACAGTCGTCAAAAGCAGAACCGTGAGCACCAGGCCCGGCACGCCCGCCGCCTGCAGCGCGACGCGCCAGCCGAAGTGCTGCGCGATCCAGCCGCCGCCGAAGAAAGCGAACAGAAGCCCGACATTCAATCCCGCTGAATAGAATGCGAGCGCAGAGGCGCGCTTTTGCGGCGGGTAAAGATCGGCAAGAACGGAGTTGATCGAAGGGCCGGTACCCGCTTCGCCGATGCCTGTGCCGAAGCGCGCCAGCATCAACTGCCAGAACTGCGCGGCGAAGGCGCCGAGAAAGGTCATTACGCTGAAAATCGTCATCGAGGCGGCAATGACGTTGCGCCGGTTCATGCGATCGGCGAGCACCGCGATCGGGATGCCGAGCGTCGCATACATAAGTGCAAACACCGGACCGTTCAAAAGACCGATCTGCGTGTTGCTGACATGAAATTCGGCTTTGATCTGCGGATTGAGGATGCCCAGAATCTGCCGGTCGAGATAATTCACGACGTAGACGAGTGTCATGATCAGAAGCACATACGTGCGATAGGACGCGGTGACGCCCGGCGCGTCCCCCCGCCCGGTCAAAATCGGACCGTCAGCGACTGCGGCTTCCGCGGCCTCGGCCGCCGACACGGGTTGTTGCATGGAGCCTCTGCGGGCGTTTCCTCGATACCGCGGACCGTAGCAGATAATTGGGCCACCGAAAGCGGCCGCCAGACCTTCCCTGGGAACACCCCCCGTGGGGGTTGCAAACATCGGCCCTTCCGCCAACATGGATAGGGGCGCCGCCTTTTGCTAAGATCGGAATCGGGTGTCCGAGAGTGTGAACCGTGACCTTCCTAAGCACGCTTTTTATCTTGTACTGGCTGCCGACAATCATCGCGATCGTGCGCCAGGCCCATTCGGCGTTGGGCGTGTTCTTTGTGAACTTTATCTTTGGTTTGACGGGTATCGGCTGGATTTTTGCGCTCATCTGGGCGCTTGCCGCCGACAACCGGACGCACGAAGTCATCGTGCGCGTGGATCGCGGCGACTACGGGCCAAGGCCATGAAGCGGCCATGAGTCCTTACCGGCCGCGCACGAATCTGGAAACCCACGACGTCACTAACCAGCCGCCGCCCTTCGAAGACGTGAATCTTTTCACGTCCGATCGCGCGCTCATGGATGCAGTCACGCATGCGAGCGGCGACGCCCATCATCACCGGCTCACGAAATTCGGCGAACATGCAGGCTCGGCCGCAACCGCCGATCTGGCGATGCAGGCCAACCGCAACGTGCCGCAGCTGAAAAGCTTCGACCGCTACGGCGGGCGCATCGACGAGATAGAATTTCATCCGGCCTATCATGCGCTGATGACGTTCGGGCTCGAGGGCGGCGTATCGTCTGCGGCGTGGAGCGGCGTCGAGACGGGGCACGTGCTGCACGCCGGCCTCGAATTCCTCATGTCGCAGGCCGAGCCCGGGGTCTGCTGTCCCATGACGATGACGTACGCCGCGCTTCCCGCGCTACGTCACCAGCCGGAAATCGCCGCGCAATGGGAGCCGCGCATTCTCGCCTCGCGCTACGACCCCGTCTCGCGCCCGGCCGATCAGAAGGAAGGCGTCACCATCGGCATGGCGATGACGGAGAAACAGGGCGGCTCCGACGTCCGTTCCAACACCACCCGCGCCGTGCCTCAAGGCGCAGCGGGGCCCGGCAAGGCCTACACGCTCACCGGCCACAAATGGTTTTGCTCGGCGCCAATGTCGGACGCGTTCCTGACGCTCGCCTATGCTGACAAGGGGCTCTCCTGCTTTCTCGCGCCGCGCTGGACGCCGGATGGCGAGCGCAACGCCATCGAGATCACGCGTCTCAAGGACAAGCTGGGCGACCGCGCCAACGCGTCGTCGGAAATCGAATATCACGGCGCCTACGCCGTCCTGATCGGCGAAGAAGGCCGCGGCGTGCGCACGATCATCGAGATGGTGCATCACACCCGCCTCGATTGCATTCTCGCGCCGGCCGCTTTCATGCGCCAGGCCGTGGCGAACGCGATGTGGCACACGGCACACCGCACGGCCTTCCAGAAAAAGCTGATCGACCAGCCGCTGATGCGCCAGGTGCTGGCGGATATGGCGATCGAATCCGAAGCCGCCACGCAACTCGCCTTCCGCATCGCCAGGAGCTTCGACGACAGCGAAAAGGGCGAAGGCGCCACAGCCTTCTCACGCATCGCCACGCCCGTCGGAAAATACTGGCTCAACAAGCGCGTCGTGAATCTCGCCTATGAGGCGATGGAAGCGCATGGCGGCGCGGGGTATGTCGAAGAGAGCGTGATGCCGCGCATCTTCCGCCAGTCGCCGCTCAACTCGATCTGGGAAGGCTCCGGCAACGTCATCTGCCTGGACGTCCTGCGCGCCATGTCGCGCGAGCCGGACGCGGTGCCCGCATTCCTCGACGAAATCCAGCTGGCGCATGGCGCGAACAAGACGCTCGATGCCGAGATCGACGCGCTGCGCGATGCTCTGGTGCAGATGCCGCCCGAAAGCGACGCGCGCCATCTGGTCGAACGCATGGCGCTTCTGCTGCAGGCCTCGATCCTGGCGCGCCACGCACCGTCCTTCGTGGCCGACGCCTTCTGCGCGATGCGGCTCTCGGAGCGTCCCGGATTTGCCTACGGTGCGCTGAATGCAAAAATCGACACCGCTGGCATTCTCGAGCGCGCGATGGTCCATGGCGGGACTTGACCCGGGCACCCGTTAAAAAGAGTCATTTACAGACAGATGGATGGCCGCCGGATTGCGCTCTGGCCGCGCTTTGCGCGGAAAAAACGCGGCCGGAGCCGGGGCACACGGTTATGGCCCCGGCCGCGCAAGTGTCCGTCAGGGCTGGACGGTGCCGTTGTGACTGTTCTGCGGCGTCGTCTTGGTTTTCGGGCTCCGGCTGCTCTGCGAAGCGGGCGCCGATCCCTGGACGGAAGCGCTGCCGCTGGCGCCCATGCCGCCATAGAGCCCGTTCGCCGTGCTCGTGGCTCTGCCGGCCGCGCCATTGGCCGTGGTTTCGCCATTCGACACCGCCCCGTTCGCCGTGTTCGTCGCGGTATTCGCCGCGCCGGTGACGCTCGAGCCGCTCACCGATTCATTGACGGAGCGCGACGCGTTCATGCCGGCGGCGCTTCCGCTCGCCGACGCGCCCACGCTCGCGTTCGTTCCGTTGACTGCGGAATCCGCGCCGCTTGTCGCCTGACCGGCCGTCGATTCCGCTTTGCCCGTCGTGTTGTTGACGCGCTGCTCGGCGTTGTCCGTCGCGCGCGTCGCGGTGTTCGTCGCGGACGACGTGCTAGGAAGCGAACCGTTGACCGAGCCGTTGACCGAACCGCTGCCACCGATGCCGCCCGGCCCGCCGATCGAACCCATGCCGCCGAAACCGCCCATCCCACCGCCAAGACCGCCGCCCACGCCGCCACCGAGACCGCCACCCAGTCCACCGCCGAGTCCGCCTGCAAGCGCCGGCGTGACGACAGCGACCGCACCACTCAGGAGGGCTGCCACACATGCTTTGCGAAATGTGATTGTCATCGTTTGTCCTTTTCCGTTCATAGGATGAAGGATCGCGAAGACCCAATTCATCGCGGGTTTACGCAAAGACAACGGCCCGGATCGGGTTTTCTTCCCGCATTCAAAAGTTTTTGAAATCGCAACTTGCGCGGCGCGAACGCGTTTCGCGTTACCGTGCGCGCCAGTTCTGTGCGCGGGCGCTCATTTCTTCGGCCGCATCAAGCGGCTCGCCCACGATCATCTTTTCAACCGTATCGCGGACGGCATCGGGCATCGCGCTCGCCATATGATAGGTGCCGCTCTCGGACGGCGCGGAGGCGAGCGCCGCAACCGCCCAACTGTTTGCATCGCGGCACGCAACGCCGGCGAGCGAGGCCTCAGAGAATGTCCGACAATAGCGGCCGTCTTTGGCCTTGAAGCTGATGCCGACACGGATGTCGCCGGAGGCCTGTTGTGCAGAGGCAAGCTGTGTATCGAGCGCCGCCGACAACGCGCCTTGCGCCAGCATCGTGCCGCGATCAACGCGGAAGCTTCCCTGCGGTGCGAACACCACGCCCACAACCAGCCCGCAGGCCAGCGCGGCGGCCGCTGGCATCGCCGTCCGCAAAAGAAAAGGCCGGCTCGTCCAATGCGCGAGCCGTTGCTGCCAGCGCCAGCGTGGCGACACCGGCGTCCGTGCCAGTGCGTTCAAAAGACGATCAGGAATTTCCTCGTCCGCGAGCGACGCAAAGCGCGTCTCGAAATGCCGCCTGAGCGCGCGCTGCTGTTCGACGAAGGCCGCCAGGTCGGGGCGCGTCTTCAGCGCCGCTTCGATGGCGTGGAGCTCGTCCCCGGAGATATCGCCGTCGGCATAGGCCATCAGTTTTTCTTCGGTGAGGTTCATAGGTCGACCGCCTCGGCATGGCCGAAGACGCGGGCCGCCAGCGCCGTCCGCGCGCGCGCCAGCCTGCTTGTCACCGTGCCCATCGGCACGTTCAACACGTCCGCCGCCTCGCGATAGGACATGCCGTCGACCAGCACGAGGCTCACCACGACGCGCTGATCCTCCGGCAACTCGGCCAGGGCTTTCACGGTATCGGCAAAGGCAAGACGGGCTTCAGCATCGCGCGCGCCGTCGGTCGCGATCTTTTCGGCAGCCTCGGGATCGTGGGCCACAACCGCGCGCACGCGGCGCGCCCGCGTCTGATCGATCCAGAGATTTTGCGCAATGCGGAACATCCAGCTGTCCAGTCTCGTGCCCTGCTGCCATTGGTGCAGATTGCGAAGTGCGCGCTCGACCGTGTCCTGAACCAGATCGTCGGCATCGGCCCTGTCGCCCGCCAGCGACAAGGCAAAGCGGCGCAACCGCGGCAAAAGCGCGGCCATCTGGTTGCGGACAGCCTCGGTCGACGCGTCCATCGCTAGGACCACAACGGGCGAGCCGCCCCTTATCTTCCATATCGAAGGCGCTGGGAACCTTCGCCCTCGGGGCCGATTTACAGCTAAGCCCGTTTCAGCACCATAAGGGCGTGCCCTTGGGGACCGGTCGATGTCCAAGCTCGCAATCGCACTGGCGGCCCTTCTCGGCCTCGCGGCCTCGGCCGAGGCGGGACCTTTGGGACTGGGCTTGCCGGCGCTTCCAGGCGGCCTCGGGACCCTGACCAGCCGGGCGACCGGCACGCTCGACCAGGACATGACGGGGTTCAACAATACGGTCCGCGACACGGTCGGCCGTCCGCGCACACCGCGCGCCTTCGAGAAAGATGCAAACGGGGCCCGCGTCGTGCCCGGCGAAGTGCTCGCGCTGTCGCCGTCTGAGAAAAGCCTCGCCATCGCACACGGGCTGAATTTCGGAATCGTGCGGCAGGCCAATCTCGATGCGCTCGGCCTGAAGGTCACGGTGCTGAGCGCGCCGGACGGCATGAGCGCGAGCGATGCGCTCGCCGCCCTGCGCAAGGCCGATCCGGAAGGCGCCTACGACGTGGATCACATCTACGATCCGTCGGGCTCCGCGTCGGACAAGCCGGCGAGCAACGCCGTGGTGAGCGCTTCGCACGCCGCGCTGCGCGTCGGCATGATCGACGGCGGCATCGACCGGCGCCATGACGTCTTCGCGCATGCGACCATCATTGCGCGCGGTTTCATGCCGAACGCCTCGTCCATCGCCACGCAACACGGCACGGCCGTGGCTTCGCTGCTGGTGGGATCGGATTCGGATGTCACGGGAGTGTTGCCGGAGGCCACGCTCTATGTCGCCGACGTCTATTGCGGACAGCCTGCAGGCGGCAGTGCCGACGCCATAGTCGAAGCGCTCGGCTGGCTGGCCGCGAACGAGGTGCCTGTCGTCAATGTCAGCCTTTCCGGTCCGCCCAACGCCATTCTCGCGGCGGCGGTGAATGCGTTCATCGAGCGCGGCCATGTGCTCGTGGCCGCCGTCGGCAATGACGGACCGGCGGCGGGCATCGAATATCCCGCGGGCTATCCCGGTGTCGTCGGCGTCACCTCCGTCGGCGCCGATCATGCGATCCAGCTCGAAGCCAATCGCGGCGCGGACGTCGCCTTCGCGGCGACCGGCGTCGATGTGCCCGTCGCGACGCTGAACGGCCGTCACGCGTCGATGACCGGAACATCCTTCGCGGCGCCCATCGTGACGGCGCGCTTCGCACTGCTCGTAACGCGCGCCGATCCGCACGTGGCCGCGCAGGCCTGGAGCGCGCTCGAACGCGCAGCGCTGCATCTGGGCGCCCCCGGCCGCAACGACGTTTACGGCTACGGCTTTCTGGACCGTCCCGCCTCGCCGGCGAACGCCACGGCATCCAAATGAAACGGTCGAGCGCAAGACCGCCCGGCCGTCGACACTACTGATTTCGCTAGTGCGGTTGCGTCGCTTCGTTCGGCGAGGACATGTTGTTCGGCGAAGACATGTGCGATGTCGTCTTTTTCTTCGTCTTGTTGAGGTCGTTGGTGGACTGGTCCGTTCCCATGCCGCCATAGGCGCCGGTCGTCGTGCTTGTGCCGTTCGATTTCGTCGAGATGCCGGCTGCGCCGGTCGCGTTCGCGCCGTTGGCGGGTTGTGCCGACGTCGATCCGCTTGCCGAACCGTTCGTCGTCGTCGTGGTCTGCGCGTGCAGCAACACCGGCGTCATGAACGCCACTGCGCCACTCAGCAGCGCCGCCGCAAGCGATTTTTGAAATGTGACCGTCATCGATACTTCCTTTCCGAGTGGGATGAAGGATCCGAAGACCCCAAATCATCGCCTCCCCGCGAAAAGAAAACGGTCGGATCGTGATTTCTTTCGCGCAAACGAATCTTTATTTAGATCCAAGTTCCATGCATGCACGCAGAACGCGTAAGGCGGGCGTCTCCTCACCGCAGCGAGTTGGCAAATCCCCCAATGGCAAAGCCGCGTGGCGTAAGCCGGCCAGCTTGCGCGCGTTCACCTTTCCATTCCTTGAGTTCCTGCGGACTCCAGCTCCGGTTGTTGAGGTCCTTGAGCCCATCCTTCCACGCGAAGACACAGGCATCGACGAGAACGCCATCTTTGTAGCGTTGCAGAATGACGCCGCGGCCCTTCGCCATTTCCGGCACATCGGACAGCGGAAAAACTAGGAGCTTCTTGTTCTTGCCAAGCGCTGCGACCTGATCGCCCTCGGCGAGCGCGCAAACTACAGCCTCGATGCCGGCCGGTACGTTCATCACCTGCTTGCCGGAGCGCTTGAGGGCGACGGCATCGTCTTCGCTCGTGACGAAGCCGTGTCCCGAGGTCGCCGCGAGGAGAAGCTTGCGTCCGTCCTTATGCACGAACATGGATACGAGGTCGGCTTCCGGCGGCAAGTCGATGAAGGTGCGGATGGCTTCGCCATTGCCGCGCCCGCCGGGAAGCTTTGCGCAATCGAGCGTGAAAAAGCGGCCGTCCGTCGCAAAGAGCATCAGCTTGTCGGTGGTCTCGGCGTGGATCCAGAAACGCTCGCGATCGCCCTCGCGGTATTTGATGGAGTCGTTCGGCTCCTGATGGCCCTTGAAGGCCCTGATCCAGCCCTTCTCGGAACAGACGACGGTGATCGGCTCGCGCTCGACCATCGTTTCCATCGCTTCGACTTCGGCGGCGATGTCCGGCGGCGCCGCGAAATCCGTGCGCCGCTTGCCGATCTTCGTCTTGAGCCCGAACTTCGCGTCGATCGCCTTGATCTCGTCCGTCAGCTTCGCCGCCTTGAGCGCATCCGAACCGAGCAGCTTCTTCAGATCCTTCTGTTCCTTCGTCAGCGCCGCATGTTCTCTCCGGATTTCCATCTCTTCCAGCTTGCGCAGCGAGCGCAGGCGCATGTTGAGGATGGCTTCCGCCTGATTGTCCGTAAGACCGAACGCCCTAATCAGTTTCGGCTTCGGCTCGTCCTCCTCGCGGATGATCTTGATGACCTTGTCGAGGTTCAGATAGACGGCGAGATAACCTTCCAGAATTTCCAGCCGCGTCGCGATCTTCTCGAGGCGATGCTCCGTGCGGCGTTCCAGCACCTGCCGGCGATGCGCAATGAAGGCGGCGAGTACTTCCTTGAGGCTCATCACGCGCGGCACCGTGCCGCCGTCGAGCACGTTCATGTTGAGCGGGATGCGCGCTTCGAGATCGCTAAGGCGATACAGCTGCTCCATCAGGAGCTCGGGCTCGACCGTGCGACTTTTGGGTACGAGCACGAGGCGGATGTCTTCCGCGGATTCGTCGCGCACGTCGTCGAGTAGCGGCAGCTTCTTCTGTTCAAGCAGCTCGGCGATGCGCTCGATCAGTTTCGACTTCTGCACCTGATAGGGAATCTCGGTGACGACGATCTGATAGGCGCCGCGCGCGCCTTCCTCGCGCTCCCAGCGCGCCCGCACGCGGAAGCCGCCGCGGCCGGTCTTGTAGGCCTCGGCGATGGCGGCGTGATCGTCGATGATGGTGCCGCCGGTCGGGAAATCCGGCCCTTTGACGAATTTGAGAAGCTTCGTGTCGGTGAGGTTGGGGTTTTCGATGAGCGCGACGGTCGCCTGGCAGAGTTCGCCCAGATTGTGCGGCGGAATGGATGTCGCCATGCCCACCGCGATGCCGCCCGAGCCGTTGGCGAGAAGATTGGGGAACGCGGCGGGCAGTACGACGGGCTCGTCGTCCTTGCCGTCATAGGTGGCGCGGAAATCGACGGCATTCTCGTCGAGGCCTTCGAGCAGCGCCTGCGCTGCTTCCGTCATGCGGCTTTCCGTGTAGCGCATGGCGGCCGGGCTATCGCCGTCGATATTACCGAAATTGCCCTGGCCGTCGACCAGCGGATAGCGCACGGCGAACTCCTGCGCCAGGCGCACCAGCGCGTCGTAGACAGCCTGGTCGCCATGCGGATGGTATTTGCCGATGACGTCGCCAACCACGCGCGCGCTTTTGCTGAACGCCGTGTTGGGATTGAGACCGATCGCCCGCATGGCCCACAGGATGCGCCGGTGCACGGGCTTCAGCCCGTCGCGCACATCCGGCAGCGCGCGCTGCGTGATGGTGGAGAGCGCATAGGCGAGATAGCGCTCGCTCAGAGCCTTGGAAAGCGACTCCGGCCTGATGTCGTCTTTGATCGGCAATTCGCCCATGGAAACTCCACGCGTGACAGGGATGAGGAGGAAACTATTCCGATTCGCGGGCGGCAAGCGCGCCCAGACGGGTGCGCGAGGCCGGCATCGTGCGGCCATGAGGACGCAGGACACGTTCAAGCAGGAAATGCTCCGTTAGGCGCAAACCCGCTTCGATGTCGGCGCGCAAGGGGGTCGCGTTCTGCGAGCCCAGCAGAAAAGGCGGCAGCGGAAACAACCGCTCGCGATAAGCTTCACCCGCCGCACGCGAAACGGCGCGCCCACTTTTCGGGGAGACGTAGATGAGGTCGTCGAGATCGCCCGTCGCGGCGCATTGCGAAAGATCGAGGCCGAATCCCAGTTCATGCAGGAGACCCGCTTCCCAGCGCACATAAAGCGGCCCCCAGTGTTCGAAGTCGTATTTCATCATGGCGTCGAGCAGGATTTCAGCCGCGGCGTAGACCGGCGCATGCGGCTCGCGCTCCGGCAGTGCGGCACCGGCGATGCTCGTGAAGGCATTGAGGCCCAGGAGCGCATCGCGGCTTTCGATCATGGCGCCGGCGCGGCCGAGCGAAAGCTCCAGCGAGAAATTGCCCAAGTGCTCCGAAAGCCTGGCCCGCCATTGCGCGTGCAGCGTATTGCCCGGCTGAAGCACCGCGCGCACGCGCCGCGAGGCGCCGCCACGCACCAGCCCCGTATGACGGCCATGCTCGCGCGTCAACGCCTCGACAATGACGCTCGTCTCGCCGTGCGGCCGGACGGACAGCACAATGGCGTCGTCGTTCCATTCCATGCTTGTTGTTTATCCCACAGTGTCGTCGCCACGCCATCATTGTCATGGCCCGCAAATGCGGGCCACCTAAGTGACATCACGCTGTAGTGTAAGTATGCGCGCAGATTCACTTTTTCGCTCTGTGCGGGCCTCAACTGGGTGGCCCGCATTTGCGGGCCATGACACTTTTTTTGGAAAGACTGTCCCCGCTACTCCTCAGGGTACTCGAGGCCAATCGAAGTGTAATGCTCGCGGCTCTCCGCCCAGTTCTCACGCACCTTCACGAACAGGAAGAGATGCACGCGCCGGCCAAAAAGGTCTTCCATCTCGTGCCGCGCCGCTTCGCCGATGGCTTTCACGGCGTTGCCGTTCTTGCCCAGCACGATCGCCTTCTGGCCGTCGCGTTCGACATAGATCGTCTGGTCGATGCGGACGGATTTGTCCTTCTTCTCCGTCCAGCTTTCGGTTTCGACGGTTGTCGCGTAGGGAATCTCGTCGTGCAGGCGCAGGTATAGCTTCTCGCGCGTGATCTCGGCGGCGAGAAGGCGGGACGGAATGTCGGCGGCCTGATCTTCCGGATAAAGCCAGGTGCCTTCCGGCATGCGCGCCGCGCACCATGCCGCCACGTCATCGACGCCCTGCCCGTCGAGCGCAGAGATCATGAACACTTCAGTAAAGACGCCCGCTTCGTTGAGCCCCTGCGCCAGCGGCAGTAGATCGGCGCGCTTCATGGCGTCGACCTTATTGAGGAGGAGCGCTGCTTTGCGGCCTGCATTCTTCAGCCCGTCGACGATCGAACGCGTGTCGCGTGCGGCAAGTCCGTCAGGATCGGTGGCCAGCGCCGGCGCATCGGCCACGACGAGGATCGCGTCCGCATCGCCCGCGCCCGCCCACGCGGATTTCACCATGGCGCGGTCGAGGCGCCGACGCGGCTTGAAGATGCCGGGCGTGTCGACAAAGACGATCTGCGCAGGCCCGCGGATGGCGACACCGCGCACCGGCATGCGGGTGGTCTGCACTTTGGGCGTGACGATCGAGACTTTCGTACCGACGAGGCGATTGACGAGCATCGATTTGCCGGCATTGGGCGCGCCGATCACCGCGACGAAGCCGCAGCGGGTCTTGTTGTCGTCGCCGTCGTTCATGGTATGGGCGGATCCACCCGTGCAAGGAGGACGCGGGCGGCGGCCTGTTCGGCTTCGCGCTTGGAATTGCCTTCGCCGGTCGCCTTGCCCTCGCTCTTCAATGTCACTTCTACCACGAAACGCGGCGCATGATCGGGGCCTTCGCGGCCGATCAGCTTGTAGACAGGCGCGTCGCGACGTGCCTGCGCCCATTCCTGCAGGGCCGTCTTGGCATCGCGCATGTCGTGACCCAGATGCGCGAAGGCGCTTTCCCAGTAGCGCTCGATGAACTTGCGCGCCGCTTCGTAGCCGCCGTCGAGATAAAGCGCCGCGATCACGGCTTCGCAGACGCCCGCGAGGATAGCGCCTTTGCGCCGCCCGCCGCTGGCCGCTTCCGATGCCGCGAGCACGACATGATCGGCAAGCCCCGCCGCCTCTGCCGCCGCCGCACACGCCTCGCGGCGCACCAGCGCGTTCAGCTTGAGCGCCAGCACGCCTTCGGGGTCTTCGGGATAAAGCCCGTGCAGCTTGTCGGCGACGACGAGGCCCAACACGCGGTCGCCCAAAAATTCGAGACGCTCATTGGAACACGCCGTGTCGGCGCTGGCATGCGTCAACGCCCGCGCGAGCAGGCTTTCGTCCTGGAACACATGGCCCAATCGGGACGAGAGCGTGTCTTTCGTCTCAGTCAATGGACGTGAACATCCGGTTAAAACGTATCGTCCAAGGCCACTCCCAGACCTCGAATATGGAGCCGTCGATGGAAAAGAAGATGAACTCCGCCTTGCCCTCGAGATTGATCGCGGGCACATAGCCCACGCCGTCCGAACGATCGAAGACGTCGCCCTTGCCGGTCGGCGCGAAGCGGCTGTCGAGCGAGTTGTCGCGGTTGTCGCCCATCATGAAATAGTGCCCGGGCGGCACGACATAGACATCGGTGTTGTTTTCGGGGCCGCCGGGATCGCGCGCCAGAACGAAATAGCTTTTGCCGCCAGGCAGGGTTTCGCGGTAGCGCAGGATGTGACGCGGCGTGCCCAGCGCGTCGTCTTCGATATAGTCCGCCACGCGCACACGCGGCACGGGTTTGTTGTTCAGATAGATCTGGCCGTTGATCAGCTGGATGCGGTCGCCCGGCAAGCCGATCACACGCTTGATGTAGTCGACCGACGTGTCACGCGGCAGCTTGAAGACGACGACATCGCCGCGCTGCGGTCCCTTGCCTTCCCAGATGCGGCCGGAAATCGGACCCAGGCCCCACGGGAAGGAATACCGGCTGTAGCCATACGCGAACTTCTCGACGAACAGATAATCGCCGATCAGAAGCGTGGCTTCCATCGAGCCCGAGGGAATGTTGAAGGGTTGGAAAAGGAAGGTGCGGATGACAAGCGCGATGAGCAGCGCATAGACGACTGTCTTCACCGTTTCGATGATCGACTCGTGTTCCGGCGCCGGTTTCTTCTTGTTGGACGGCGGAGCCAGCGGCGTTGCGGGCTTCGGCGCCGGTCCCGCGGGGGGCGGCGTGGCGCTTTCCTCGGCGGTCCGCTCCGGCGCATCGCCGGCCGCCAGGAATTCCGCGGAAGGCGGATCGCCTGCGGGCGCCGTGGCCGGTTTTTCGTCGATCTCGTCCATGCGCTCCACCACCAGGAATTCAGAAAATCGGGCGCCCCCGCCCAACGTCAAGTCGCCGCGACCGCCGAAATAATCACAATGGCCTGGGCCAACGGGAACTCGTCGGTGATCGTCAGGTCAATCTGGGCCTTATGGCCGGGCGGCGTGATTTCCTCAAGCCGCCTTAGCGCCCCACCCGTCAGCTTCAGGCTGGGCTTGCCGCCGGGCAGGTTCACAACCCCCATATCGCGCCAGAAAACGCCTTTCCGCAGGCCGGTTCCCAGAGCCTTGGAGCAGGCCTCCTTGGCCGCGAAGCGCTTGGCGTAGCTGGCCGCCCGCTGGGCGCGGCGGTCGGATTTGACGCGCTCGGTTTCGGTGAATATCCGAAGGAGAAAGCGATCGCCGAAGCGCGCGATGCTTTTCTCGACGCGGCGGATGTCGATCAGATCGGAGCCGAGCCCGATGATCATCAGGCGGTTCTCCGCCCGTCAACGCCGGCGCGCGCCTCGTCCATCAGGGCCCGCATGCGCCGGATCGCGGCATCGAGACCGGAGAAGATCGCTTCGCCGATCAGGAAATGGCCGATGTTGAGTTCCCGGATTTCCGGGATGGCGGCGACGGGACCGACGGTGTCGAAGCCGAGGCCGTGGCCGGCATGCACTTCGAGACCGTGCTCCGCGCCGTAACGTGCCGCGTCGCGGATGTGTTCCAGAAGTTCATCGCGTTTCTCGAGATCGCCATGGGCGGCCGCTTCGCAATAGGCGCCGGTATGCAGTTCGACGACCGGCGCGCCGAGCGACAAAGCCGCATCGAGCTGGCGGCGATCGGGTTCGACGAACAGCGAGACACGGATTTTCACGTTGCGCAATTCGGTGACGATGGACTTCAAGCGATTGTGCTGACCCGCCGCATCGATGCCTCCTTCTGTTGTGCGCTCCTCGCGCTTCTCGGGAACGATGCAGACCGCGTTCGGCTTGTGCGCCAGCGCGATCGCGACCATCTCCTCCGTCGCCGCCATTTCGAGATTGAGCGGGAGATGGATCTCGCGCGCGAGACGGTCGATGTCTTCGTCGGAAATATGCCGGCGGTCTTCGCGCAAATGCGCCGTGATGCCGTCGGCGCCTGCGGCCGCAGCCAGCTTCGCCGCGCGCACGGGATCGGGATGTTTGCCGCCGCGGGCATTCCTGATCGTCGCCACGTGGTCGATGTTCACCCCGAGACGCAAGCGGTTCATGTCAGGCAAGTCCTCTGCTGCCGGGTTTGATGCCGATGGTGCCCTGCAAATGGGGCGGGAGCTTGTCGGCGTCCCACGCCTGGAATTTGATCGTGGCGAGCGCCACGAGCTTGACGCCGACCTTCGCCTGCCCGCCCGAACGGTCGATGATGCAGGCCGCCGCGACCGGTACGCCGCCGGCCTCGCGTATGGCATCGAGACATTCGCGCGAGGACAGTCCCGTCGTGACGATGTCTTCCACCATCAGCACGGGTTGTTTCTTTTTCAATTCGAAGCCGCGGCGGAGTTGAAACTTGCCGTCCTGGCGTTCGACGTACATCGCAGGCACGCCCAATTGCCGGCCCATTTCGTAGCCCGGCACGATGCCGCCCACGGCCGGCGAAATGATCGCGGTGAAGCCGCGCGTCACTTCCTGGCGCACGCGTTCGGCCAGCGCTTTGCAGAGTTTCGCCGTGCGCTTCGCGTCCTGGAACACCAGCGCCTTCTGCAGGAACACATCGGAATGCAAACCCGACGAGAGAATGAAATGGCCTTCCAGCAATGCACCCGCCTTGCGGAATTCCCCCAGCACCTGTTCCGAATTCATCCATGAACCTCCGGGCCCACTTGCGGCCCGCGCACGCGCTCGACCGATTCGACCGCCGCGTTCACCCTTAGCGCGCCGAGGATGTTTTGCAGATGCGCCACGTCGCGCACTTCGATGTCGACGGTGAACTCGAACAGAAGCGCCGAGCGGTCGGTGACCTTGAGATTGAAGATGTTGCCGCCATTGGCGCTGATGACGCCGATCGCGGCCGCGAGCGAGCCGGGCTCGTTCTTCACGCGCACCAGCACGCGGGCGATGGATTGCGCGGAGTCCGACGCGCGCGTGCGCCACTTCACGTCCAGCCAGTCGGCCATGTTGGCCTGCCCGCGCTCGAGCTCTTCGCAGTCGATGGTGTGCACGACGATGCCCTCACCCGGCACCATCAGGCCCACGATGCGATCGCCCGGCAGCGGATGGCAGCATTGGCCGAGACGGTAGGACACGCCTTCCGTGAGACCCTGGATGGAAATCGCCTGGCGGGCGCTGTCCTTCTTCTGCCGTTCGGCGTTGCGCTTGATCTCGGGATAGACGGCGAGGAACACGTCGTCGGCGCGCAGCGCCCCGCGGCCCACCTGCGCATAGACTTCGTCGGGCCTCGGCAGGTTGAGCTTCTTCGCCACCTCGCCGATCGCCTTGTCGGTGAAGGCCACGCCTTCGTCGGCGAAGATCTTCTCGAGCACCTTGCGGCCGAGGCTTGCATGCTCTTCGCGTCGCGCCTGGCGCAGGAAGCGGCGGATCTCCGCGCGCGCCCGCCCGGTGACGACGAACTGTTCCCAGAGCGGGGACGGCGTCTGCTCTTTGGTGCGGATGATCTCGACCTGATCGCCGTTCTTCAGCGGCGTGTGCAGCGGCACATGCACGCCGTTGACCTTGGCGCCCACCGTCGTGTTGCCGATGTCGGTGTGGACCGCATAAGCAAAATCGATGGGCGTGGCGCCGCGCGGCAGCGAGATGAGATCGCCTTTCGGCGTGAAGCAGAAGACCTGGTCCTGATAGAGATTGAGCCGCGAATGCTCGAGGAATTCCTCGACGGAATCGCCCTTCTCCAGGAGATCGACCATCTCGCGCAGCCATTCGAAGGCGCGTTCGGCCGGGGCCCCCTGGCCGCCCACATGCTCGCGATAGCGCCAATGCGCAGCCACGCCCCGCTCGGCGATTTCGTGCATCTGCTCGGTGCGAATCTGCACTTCGACGCGCTGCTTTTCGGGGCCGATCACCGTCGTGTGAATGGAGCGGTAGCCGTTCGTCTTGGGATTGGAGACGAAATCCTTGAAGCGCTCGGGGATCATGCGCCAGTTGGTGTGCAGCACACCCAGCGCGCGGTAGCAGTCCTCTTCGCTCTTCACGATGACGCGGAAGCCGAAGATGTCGGACAGCGATTCGAAATTGAGCTGCTTGTCCTTCAGCTTGCGCCAGATGGAGTAAGGCCGCTTGGTGCGGCCGTAGACCCAGGCGTCGATGCCGTGTTCGGCGAGGCGGCGCTTGATCTGGTCGGAGATACGTCCGATGCGGTCGCCCGATTGCGCGTCGAGACGTGCGAGGCGCGTGACGATCGAATTGCGCGCTTCGGGATTGAGTTCGCCGAAGGCCAGGTCTTCGAGCTCTTCGCGCAAGGACTGCATCCCGATGCGGCCCGCCAGCGGCGCGTAGATGTCGACGGTTTCCTGCGCGATGCGCCGGCGTTTCTCCGCATTCTTGATGAAGTGCAGCGTGCGCATGTTGTGCAGGCGGTCGGCGAGCTTGACGAGCAGCACGCGGATGTCGTTCGACATCGCGAGCATGAGCTTGCGGAAGTTTTCCGCCTGCTTGGTGCGCTCGGAAAAAAGCTCGAGCTTGGAAAGCTTGGTGACGCCGTCGACGAGGCCGGCAATCTCTTCGCCGAAATTCTGCTTGATGTCGTCGTAGGTGACGGAGGTGTCTTCGATCGTGTCGTGCAGCAGCGCCGTCGCGATGGTGGGCACGTCGAGCTTGAGCTCGGTCAGGATGCCGGCCACTTCCAGCGGATGGGCGAAATAGGGATCGCCAGAGGCGCGGAATTGCTGGCCATGCGCCTTCATGGCGAAGACATAGGCCCGGTTCAGGAGCGCTTCGTCGGCGTCGAGGTCGTAGGCTTTGACGCGGTCGACCAGCTCCGTCTGGCGCATGAGCTTGCGACGGGTCCGCTTGGGCGCCTCCGCCTCGGTTTTGGCGGGCACGGGGAGGTTTTCCGGCTCAGGCGAAACCAGCGGAGCAGGCTGCGCCTGTCCTGCGCGCGTCTCGGCGTGCTGGGTCGGAACACTCATTGTGTCCCCAATATAGGGGGAAATCCTCAATGAAACGAATGAATAGGGCGCACAACTTTAGGTTCGGCCTGATCGCCGGACCTGGGCCCTATTCGTCGTAGTCGGCTTCCGGCTCGGGCTGCGGCTCCGCACGGCGTTGAGCCTCGCTCGTCAGTGCGCGAAGGAGTTCCTCCTCCGTCACCTGGCGGTGCTGCGGATCCTCGCGGTCGAGATCCTCGTCCGCGCGCGCCTCTTCCGGCTCGTCCACTTCCGCGTGCTTCTGGAGGCTGCGGATGTATTCCTCGCGGACCTCATCCGGCTTCAGCACCTTGGCCGCGATTTCGCGCAGTGCCACGACGGGGTTTTTGTCGCGATCACGCTCGACCAACGGATCTGCGCCGCCGGAAAGCTGGCGGGCGCGATATCCCGAGTACAGGACGAGGTCGAAGCGGTTCGAAACCTTGTCGACGCAATCTTCAACGGTGACGCGGGCCATCCAAATATCCTCGTGCCAGAATTCTTAAGGGGCTCCGAAGGTTAGGGCGCAAAATGGTAACGCCGAACCCAAGGGCGCGGGACCATATATAAAGCGTGCGCCCAGAGCAAGCCACCTTCCACGCCACCTATTCGGTGGACTGTGCCGTCGGCTGGGTGCCCGGCTGGGGGACAGGTTGAACGGCCGCCGCCCCCTCCCCGGTCAGCTTTTTGGCCGCGTGGGCCGCGAGCAGCGGCCGGGTCCGCCGCCAGATCGAGACTGTCTGGGTTATCAGGACAGCCACGATAAAGATCAGGAGTCCGTTCGCGGCCTGGGTCATGGCCGAATGGCCGGGATGGGCCAGATCAGGGAACGCCAGCTTCGCGCCGAACCGGATGGCGAAAAGGCCAAGGACCAGAAGCGTTCCAACCGTGCTGGTGCGGCTGGAGACATGGCCCGTCTGTTCGTCGATCGACAGATGCTGATGGCTCGCCATATAGGCGCCGAGGGCCACGCCTGCGACAGCCGCGCCGAGAAACGCCGTGATTGCGATCACGCCGGGTATCGGCTCTACGGCAAGAGCGCCGGCCAGCAGGACCAACAGCAACGCCGGACGAATCCACATCCGGCCCATGTTCACTTTGCGCGCCTGCATGCTGCGCCGGATAATGATCGCCGCCAAGATCAGCGGCACGATATAGGGGGCGAATTCTTTCATGATCGAACCCTTGGACAGTGCATCATAGACGGCAATGCGCGACGGATCGAGCGTTCAAAGAACCTTATCGTCGCGCGCGTTAACATGCGAGTTCGCGCACCTCGCGCTGTTCCGGCGGCAAATCCGCGATCAGCGATTGCACGCTACGCCCGGTGATCGGATGGCGCCAGCCGGGCGCAATATCGGCAAGCGGAACGAGAACGAAGCCGCGCCCCGTCATGCGCGGATGCGGCAGCGCCGGCGGTCCCGGTTCGATACGCCCGTCGTAATCGAGTAGATCGAGATCGAGTGTGCGCGGCGCATTGCGCTCGCTGCGTCTCCGGCCGAATGCGGTCTCGACATTGTGAAGCGCGGCGAGCAGCGCCACCGGCGACAATGCGGTCTCGATATGCGCAACGGCGTTCACAAACGGAGGATCGTTCGGATCGGGCCAGGCCGGCGTCGCGTAGAATTTGGAGACGGCGCGCACGTCCGCGCCGTGCGTTCCCAGCGCCTCGAACGCGGCACGCAACGTCTGCGCAGGTTCGCCTGCAGGCGACGGCAGATTGGCTCCGAGCGCGATCAAAATCATAAAACCGGTTGCCGAGAATGCTTGCACAAATCGGTAAATATCCTAGAAGACTTGGCCTTTCGGGGACGTATCCGGACCATGATTTCGCGTCTTAGGAGAAATTCCAATGCTTTTCTACCCCCAGGAGAAACTGGCTTTATTCATCGACGGCGCCAATCTTTACGGCGCGGCCAAGGGGCTGGCTTTCGATATCGACTATAAGCGACTCCTCGAACTCTTCGCCCGCAAGGGCGTCCTCATGCGCGCCTTCTATTATACCGCCGTTGCCGAAGATCAGGAGTTTTCGCCACTTCGCCCGCTTGTGGACTGGCTCGACTACAACGGCTTCTCCGTCGTGACAAAACCGCTCAAGGAATTTACCGATATCCAAGGACGCCGGCGCGTGAAGGGGAACATGGATATCGAACTCGCCATCGACGTCATGGAAATGGCGGACATGGTCGATCACATCGTGATCTTTTCGGGCGACGGCGATTTCCGCCGGCTCGTCGAGGCGGTGCAGCGCAAGGGCCGCCGCGTCAGCGTCGTCTCCACCATCCGCACGCAGCCGCCCATGATCGCCGACGAGCTGCGCCGCCAGGCCGACAATTTCATCGAGCTCGAGGAGCTCAAAGCCGTCATCATGCGGGAAGGCGGCCCCCGCGCGGCGCAGGCGACGCCGCAACACGCGGCGTGAGCACGGCGGCAACGCTGTGTGCAGGGTGGACCGACGAACCGCCGCGCGATTGCGGGCGCTGTGAACGGCTGGCGCAATTCCGCGCCGACAACGCCAAACGCTATCCCGATTATTTCAACGCGCCCGTGCCGAGCTTCGGCTCGGCCGATGCGCGGCTTCTGATCGTGGGGCTGGCCCCGGGGCTGCACGGCGCCAATCGTACCGGCCGACCGTTCACCGGCGACTACGCCGGCTATCTCCTTTATTCGACCTTGAAGGCGCAGGGGCTGGCGCGCGGTGAGTATGAGGCGCGGGCTGACGACGGCTTCACACTCGTCGATTGCGCCATCACCAACGCCGTGCGCTGCGTGCCGCCGGAGAACAAGCCGACGCCCGCCGAGATCAAAACCTGCCGCGATTTTCTGACGAAACAACTCGTACAGATGCCCAATCTCAAGGCGGTCCTCACGCTCGGACAGATTTCCCACAACAGTGTCTTGTCCGCATTGGCTATCCCAAAGAAATCTCATCCTTTCGCCCACGGTGCGACGCATCACGCCGGAAAGATCACGCTCATCGCGAGCTATCACTGCTCACGCTACAACACCAACACGGGCGTCCTGACGACGGAGATGTTCGAGAAGGCGGTTGCAACGGCGAAGAAGGCGGCCGGGATTTAAGAGCGACATTGAAATCTCTGCGCGGCGGGTTTTTCGCTCCGTGCAATTGGGCTATTATCTGATTCCGGCGCGGCCCACGCCTCCCCCCTCCGATAGGGAAAGTATGTTCGATACCGGGCGAATGGATCATCGGACCGACTGTTCGAGCGCCAGGCATAAGGAGGGATTGCGATCGTTGCTCGCAATGGGAGGTTCTCATGCCGAAGCTGTCTGCACCCGTCTATCGCCTGAAACGCAAGGCGAAACTCTTATCCCGCAACGAAAACATTCCACTGCATCAGGCGCTTGATCGCATTGCCGTTCAGGAAGGCTTTCGCGCCTGGAGCCTGTTGGCGGCCAAACTCTCGGCAACCCGACCGGCATCCAAACTGTTTGCCAGACTGCGACCGGGCGACCTTGTGCTGATCGGCGCAAGGCCCGGCCACGGCAAAACTCTGATGAGCCTCGAACTCGCCGTGGAAGCAATGAAAGCCGGCAATCGCGGCACACTGTTCACGCTCGAATATACGGAAAAGGATGTGGCGGACAGTTTCCGCGACATCGGCGTGGAACCGAAGGATTTCGACGGGCTGTTTGCATTCGACAGCCCCGACGCCATCAGCGCCGATTACATCGTGAAGACAATGGCCGGCGCGCCGCGCGGCACGCTGATCATCGTCGATTATCTGCAGCTCCTCGACCGGCGCCGCGAAAATCCCGCTCTGATGGATCAGGTTCGAACGCTCAAATCCTTTGCGCGCGACGGCGGGCTGATCATCGTCTTCATCTCGCAGATCGACCGGTCCTACGATCCGTCGACGAAGCCATTCCCCGACTTGAAGGACGTCAGGCTTCCGAACCCTCTGGATCTGAAACTCTTCGACGAGACGTGCTTCCTGAACAACGGCGAAGTCCGGTTTCAGGCGGCGCGCTGATGGTACGTCCCGTTCCCGGCGGACACGGTGAATTTAACTATACCGCTCTTCCTTCCAAGGATCGCCCTCGTTGTGGTAGCCGCGGACTTCCCAGAAGCCGGGGCGGTCTTCCGCCACGAACTCGATGCGGTTCACCCATTTCGCGCTCTTCCAGAAATACCATTGCGGCACGACCACGCGCACCGGACCGCCATGCTCGCGCGGGATCGGCTTTCCTTCCCAGCTGTGCGCGAGGAGGACATCCGGCTCGGCGAAGACCTCGAGCGTTACGTTGGTGGTGTAGCCGTCATAGGAATGGAAGATCACATGGCGCGCTTTGGGCTTGGGACGCACCAACTCGAGAAACTTCCGGCTTGATACGCCCCGCCAGTGATTGTCGTAGCGGCTCCAGGTCGTGACGCAGTGGATGTCGCTCATGAAATCTTCCTGCGGCAGCGCAAGGAATTCCGGCAGCGTCCAGGCCATCGTGTTCTCGACCAGCCCCGCCGCGCGCAGGCGCCAGTTCTCCGGCTTCACATCCGGCTGCACGCCCAGATCGAGCACCGGCCAGTTCTTCGTTTCCTTCTGGCCGGGCGGCAGGCGATTGGCGTGGCGCAAATCCGCCTTGCCTGTCAGTGCGCGTCCCGCTTCCGCCCATTCTTCCTTCGCGCGGATGAGCTTGTCCTTCACATGGCCGATCAGTTCCGGCTTGTCGTCGTCCGGCTCGCTCATGCTTCAGCCTTTTGCACGCATCAGCCGCGCCTTGTCGCGCGCCCAGTCCCGCTTCTTTTCGGTCTCCCGTTTGTCGTGCAGCTTCTTGCCCTTGGCGATGCCGAGTTCGAGCTTGGCGACACCTTTCGGCGTGAAATACAGGCGCAAGGGTATGAGTGTCATGCCTTCACGTTGGATCGCCTGCGCGAGCCGCTTCGCTTCCGTCTTGTGTACCAGCACTTTGCGCGGGCGGCGCGGTTCATGATTGAAGCGGTTCGCCATCGTGTATTCGGGGATGTAGGCGTTGATCAGATAGATCTCGCCGTCCTTCGCCTGCGCATAGGATTCCCCGATCGTCGCCTTGCCGGTGCGCAGCGCCTTCACCTCCGAGCCCATCAGCACGATGCCGGCCTCCAGCGTCGAGTCGATGGCGTAGGAAAAGCGCGCCTTGCGGTTGTCGGCGACGACACGCCGTTCGGGTTCATCCTTTTTCTTGGCCACGGCCTTCAGGCCTTGATCAATCCGGCGAACACCATCGCCTCGCGGATGCGCGCGCGCGCCGGTTCGGTGGCAGCGACGAGCGGCAGGCGGACTTCGTCCGAGCTCATGCCCAGGAGGGACGCGGCGAATTTCGCGGGTGCCGGGCTCGCTTCGCAGAACATGGCGTCGTGGAGCGGCATCAGGCGATCCTGGATCGCCAACGCCGCCTCGAAGGCGCCCCGCATGCAGGCGTCCTGGAACTCGGCGCAGAGCCTCGGCGCGACGTTTGCCGTGACCGAGATGCAGCCATGGCCGCCATGCGCCATGTAGCCAAGCGCGGTCCCGTCTTCGCCCGAGATAAGACGAAAACCGTCGGCGCAGGCGAGCCGTTCGCGGCTGGGCCGCGCGAGATTGGCAGTGGCGTCCTTCACACCGATGATGTTCGCCACGCGTGAGAGCCGCGCCATGGTCTCATCCGATATGTCGACCGCGCAGCGGCCGGGAACGTTGTAGACCACGATCGGGATGGCGACGGCGTCGGCGATCGCCGCGAAATGGCGATAGAGACCTTCCTGCGTCGGGCGGTTGTAATAGGGCGCGACGGAGAGGGCTGCATCCGCGCCCGCCTCTTTCGCGTGCTTCGTCAGCGCGATCGCCTCGACGGTCGAGTTGGAGCCGGTGCCGGCGATGACCGGGACCCTGCCCTTCGCCTCGTCCACGCACAGCTCGATTACGCGATTGTGCTCCTCGTGGCTCAGCGTCGCCGACTCGCCTGTCGTGCCCGCCGGTACCAGACCGTGCGAGCCTTCCGCGATCTGCCAGGAGATGAGGCGCCGGTAGGCCGCTTCGTCCACTGTTCCGTTCTTGAAGGGCGTGATCAGCGCCGGCATCGAACCTTTGATACGCTCGCGCAGGTCGCGCATGACAAATCCATCATCATTGAAATTGAAAATCGAAGCCGAAATCCGCGCCCGTCAAATTTGAGGCAAGTGAACTTCGGATTCACCACTTGCGCGTCAAATTAGCGCTCGCATGAGCCCCGCGGCAAGCCGCGAATGCTGGCGAATCCGCGCCGATGAAGCTATTGTGCCGGTGTCCCATGGACCACGACTTCTCGACCACATCTTCGCGCCTCGTTCAGGCCCTGCGCACGGCGCTTCTGGCCACGGCAGCGCTCGGGGTCGGCATCGCCGCAGCGCAGACGACGGACCCGCTGCCAGCCGGGCTCGTGCGGCAGGGCAACGTCGTGATGATGGCACCTATCCCGGATTCCGGAGATGTCAGCGCCGGCCCTACATTCAGCGGCGAAAGGCGGACGAGCCTCATTCACGTCCTGAGCGCCGGCGACCACGACCTCTACGCCCGCGCCTTCGATGCGGCCGATCGCGGCGACTGGACGGCGGCGCGCGGGCTCGCCGCCGAGGGACATGATCCGATCGCCAATCGCCTTATCCAATGGCGCTTTCTGCTCGACAGAAACAGCGGAGCGTCTTTCGACGAAATCAGCGAGTTTCTGAAGAACTATCCCGACTGGCCCAACCGCGACACGCTGTACGCCCGCGCCGAGCGCGCCATCGACCCGAACATGGAGCCCCATTCCGTCATCGCCTGGTTCGCCGATCGCACGCCGGCGTCCGACATCGGCAAAGTCCGTCTCGGCGAGGCCCTGATTGCTGCCGGCTCGACGACACGCGGCAAGGCGCTCCTGCGCGAAGGCTGGATCGACGGCAATTTCGAGCCGGACCAGGAGTATCTCATCATCCAGCGTGACGGCGCCTACATCACGCCCGATTGGGATCGCGAACGCCTGCGGCGGCTGCTGTCGCGCAACGACGTCACGGCGGCACGACGCGAGATGTCGCGGGTTTCGCCGGAAGCGCAGCGCGTCGCCGAGGCCAGGCTCGCGCTTCGGACGAGCCCGACCAGTGGAGAACGGATGCTGGCGGACCTGCCGGACACCTACCGCGACGATCCGGGCGTCGTCTTCGACAGCGCCAAGCTCCTGCGCCAGCAGATGAACATCGACGAGATCCCGAAGCTCCTCGTGCGTTCGCCGACGCGCGAGATGGCCGAGATCAGCCCCACGCGCTGGTGGAGCGAACTCAATCTCGACACGCGCGAAGCGCTGCAGGCGAGCAGCTATCAGAGCGCCTATACGATCGCGGCCCATAACGGTCTCACGCCGGATGACGGCACGGATTATTCCGACGCCGAGTTTCTCGCGGGATGGATCGCGCTGCGCTTCCTCAAGGACCCGCAGACGGCACTTACCCATTTCAAGAACCTGGCCTCGGCCGTTTCCCGTCCGATCAGCCGCGCCCGCGCGCATTACTGGGAGGGCCGCGCCTTCGAGGCGCTCGGCGACGACGCATCGGCCTGGCGCCAGTACAAGATCGCCTCCGAAACGCCGGAAGTCTTCTACGGTCAGTTGGCGCTGGCGCGGATCGAGGCCGCGCCCGATCTGCACGTGCGCGATCCGATCATCGACGCGACCGGCGCGCGGGAGGATTTCGAGCACGAGGCGCTGACGCGCGCCATCCGCATCCTCGCCGATCTGGGGCAGGAATCGCTCCTGCGCGATTTCGCGGTGCACGACGTCGACGTCTACGGCGACCCGCGGCACATCAAGCTCCTGGCCGAAGACCTTGTGCGCATGGGCTTCAAGGAAGTGGCCGTGCGCGTCGCCAAGGAGGCGAGCTACAGCGGCATATCGCTTCCGGCCTATTCGCACCCCGTGATTTCGATCCCGAGCTACGCCGGACCCGGCACGCCTCCGGAGACCGCGCTTGTGCTGGGCATCATCCGGCAGGAAACGGAATTCGATCCGGACTCGGTTTCGAGCGCCGGCGCGAGAGGCATCATCCAGGTCATGCCGGGTTCGGTGCGCCATCTGGCAAACGTCGCGGGTCTTCCCTACCGGCCGAACGATCTCACCGCCGATCCCACCTACGACCTAAAGATCGGCATGACGGAGCTCGCCAGCGAACTGTCGGACTGGGGCGGCTCTTACGTGCTGACGATCGCCGCCTATAACGCCGGCCCCACCAATGTGCGGCGCTGGATTTCGCAATTCGGCGATCCGCGCGATGCGCGCATCGACCCGATCGACTGGATCGAACAGATACCCTTCGGCGAGACGCGCAACTATGTGATGCGGGTGCTGGAGAACACCGAGGTCTACCGCGATCGTCTCGCCGGCCGCGATCAGAAGCTCCAGATTTTGGCCGATCTCTATCGCCCCGACGCACCGCAGTCGAAGGTCCTATCCTACGCTCCGCCGCCGAAAAATTCGGACAGCAGCGTTCCCGTTCCGCAGCCGCGACCTGCTGACAATGCAATGACGGATGGAACCGTCACCGGCGCCCAAGCCCTCATTCCGGCGTCGCAAACAAGCCCCGCTCCGGACATGTCGTCCTCGGCAGCAGAGACACCGGCGCCGAAACCGCGGCCGGAACGGTGAAAGGCTAGCGGGTGATCGACAGCCATTCACGCGCGAGGCGTTGGGCCTCGGCGATCTGGCTGGAGTTCATCTCGCTGGAGATTTGGGCCCGCCACGATTTGGCGATCTCGCTGCCCTTCATCGCCGCCAGGTTGAACCATTTGTGCGCGGCGACGTAATCGACGCTCACACCCTGACCAGTGGAATAGGCTAGCCCCAGATTATAAAGCGCGTCCGCGCGCCCCTGTTTCGCATCGTTCTCATACTGAGTGAGTGCGTCGACATCTATGCAGACCATTCGAGTCCCCCACGATGGAGCCGGTGTCCCGGCTCGATCCCCCACAGGCCTTCTCCTGCAGTCGTAGGATCAAAACTCGGCCAAGACCTGCTAAGGCTGGGTTAACGCGGAATTTCAGAATGTATTAACAGCTGTGGCGGGGGATGCTGCGCCCGTGTTGCGTGCGCTCGGCCGCACGCACATTCGCATGCGGTCGAAGCCGTCCAAGCATGGGCCGCGGATTGGAAAAAAGCGAAACAGTTCAGTTCGTTGACGCGACCGTGGCGCCAACACAATGGCCCGCAGTTGCGGGCCATGACATGCGATGGAGATGTGGGAGGAATTAGGGGGCGGGAAGAACTTGCGGTGACACGCCCGCCCATCGTGGGGCACGGCCGCGGCACCTATTTGGAGAGCGCTTGCGCTCTTCGATGGATACCGCGGCCTCTGCCTTCACCATAGGATGCCCTACATAGGAACCGCAGGAGCAACCTTCTTTTTTGCGCGCCGTACTTTGCGCTTCGCGGCTTTCTTCGTCTTACGGCCGCCTTTGCGCCGCGAGGTCTTCTTCGCGGCCTTGCGGGCTGTACGCTTCTTCGCCGCCTTACGCTTGGCCGGCTTTCTCTTCTTTGCAGTCATTGGCATGAAACGACTCCTCTTACGTTTCCGGGTCGTGCGACTCGCACCCCCAAAACACCAAGAATATGAGTGGGTTGAGTTAACGAAGCAATACCGCGGCGATTCCGGCCGGAGGGGGTAAAACGGCAGATCGCACGAATCCCAATAAATTGTTGGCTTCTAGACGTTCGTCAGTACACGGATCGATCTGCCTGCCCCGGCGCGCCGGCCCCGTCAACGGCTTGCAAATGTGCGAATCACCCGCCATCGGGGACGCCGAGACGGGTCTTGAGCATGTCGTTCACGGCCTGCGGATTGGCCTTTCCGCCCGTCTCTTTCATCACCTGACCGACGAACCAGCCGATCAGTTTCGGTTTCGCCATCACCTCTTCGACCTTCTGAGGATTGGCGGCGATGACGGCGTTGATGGCGGCTTCGATCGCGGCCGTATCGGTTACCTGGCGCAGTCCGCGCTTCTCCACGACCGCTCTCGGGTCGCCGCCTTCGCTCCACACGATGTCGAGAACGTCCTTCGCGATCTTTCCGGAGATCGTTCCGTCGGCGATCATCGCGAGAATCGCGCTGTTCGCATCAGCACTTACCGGACAATCCACAATCGAACGCCCGTCGCGGTTGAGACGGCCGAGTATCTCGTTGTTGAGCCAGTTGACCGCGAGCTTCGGATCGGCGCCGCGCGTCATTGCTTCGTAATAATCCGCCAGCTCGCGTTCGGCGACGAGCACGCCCGCATCGTAGGCGGGAATGCCGTAGTCCTTGATGAATCGGGATTTTTTGTCGTCCGGCAATTCGGGCAGCGACGCAGCGATGCGTGCGATGAGCGCTTCGTCGAGCTCGAGCGGCAGAAGATCCGGATCGGGAAAATAGCGATAGTCGTGCGCCTCTTCCTTGGAGCGCATGGGCCGCGTTTCGCCCGCGCGCGCATCGAACAGACGCGTTTCCTGCCGAATGGCGCCGCCCGATTCCAGGAGATCCACCTGCCGGCGCGCCTCGAACTCCACCGCCTGGGCGATGAAGCGCATCGAATTGACGTTCTTGATCTCGCAGCGTGTGCCGAGCGGACCGCCGGGCTTGCGCACGGACACATTGACGTCCGCGCGCATCGACCCCTCGTCCATATTGCCGTCGCAGGTGCCGAGATAGCGGACGATGGCACGAAGTTTGCGGAGGAACGCGGCCGCTTCCTCGCTCGAACGCATGTCCGGCTTGGTCACGATCTCCATGAGGGCCACGCCCGCACGGTTCAGGTCGACGTGGGAGTGATCGGGATGCTGGTCGTGCAGGCTCTTGCCCGCGTCCTGCTCCAGATGCAGCCGCTCGATGCCGACGCGGACCGTTTCGCCGCCCTGCAGATCGATCAGGACCTCGCCCTCTCCCACGATCGGGCTCTTGTACTGCGAGATCTGATAGCCGGCCGGAAGATCGGGATAGAAATAGTTCTTCCGGTCGAACACCGAGACGCGGTTGATCTGCGCGCGCAACCCCAGCCCCGTGCGCACTGCCTGCTCCACGCAAATCTTGTTGATGACAGGCAGCATGCCGGGCATGGCGGCGTCGACGAAGCTCACCTGTTCGTTCGGTTCGGCGCCGAAATCCGTAGCCGCGCCCGAGAACAGTTTCGATTTCGAGAGCACCTGCGCATGGACCTCCATGCCGATGACGATTTCCCACGGCCCCGTCGAACCGTCGATCAGTTTTGCGGATCGCATCAGACCCTCCACCAGGTCGCAGGCTTCGCCGTGAAGTTCGCCGCCTGCTCGACCGACCGGCCCACCTTCAGCACAGTGGCTTCGTCGAAGGCTTTGCCGATCACCTGAAGCCCGAGCGGCAATCCGTCCGACGTAAGGCCTGCGGGCACGGAGATGCCGGGCAAGCCCGCGAGATTGGCGGTCACCGTGAAGACGTCGTTCAGATACATCGTGACCGGATCATCGCTCTTGGTGCCGAGGCCGAAAGCCGGACTGGGCGTCGCCGGCGTCAGGATCGCGTCGCAGGTCTTGAACGCTTCCGTGAAGTCCCGCGCGATCAGCGTACGCAGCTTCTGCGCGCGTGCGTAATAGGCGTCGTAGTAACCGGCCGAGAGCACGTAAGTGCCGATCAGGATGCGGCGGCGCACTTCGGCGCCGAAGCCTTCCGCGCGGCTCTTTTCGTAAAGGTCGACGATGTCCTTCACGCCCGCGGCACGATGGCCGTAGCGTACGCCGTCATAGCGCGCGAGGTTCGAAGAGGCTTCGGCCGGGGCTACTATATAATAGACGGGCAGCGCATATTTCGTGTGCGGCAGGCTGATATCGACGAGCTCCGCGCCGGCGGCCTTCAGCCACTGCGCGCCGTTCTGCCAGAGCGCCTCGATCTCCGGCGGCGCCCCGTCGATGCGATATTCCTTGGGGATGCCGATGCGCAGGCCCTTCACGCCGTCTTCCAGCGTCGCTTCGTAATCGGGAACGGCCACGTCGACGCTGGTGGAATCCTTGGGATCCACGCTCGCCATGTGCCTGAGCATGATCGCGGCATCGCGCACCGTGCGGGCGATGGGACCTGCCTGATCGAGCGACGAGGCAAAGGCGACGACGCCCCAGCGCGAACAACGTCCGTAAGTCGGCTTGATGCCGACCGTCCCCGTAACGGCGGCGGGCTGACGGATCGAACCGCCCGTGTCCGTAGCTGTCGCTCCGAGACAGAGAAACCCGGCAACCGACGCCGCCGAACCGCCCGACGATCCGCCCGGCACCAGCGCCTGGTTCGAATTCTTCGCGCGCCAGGGATTGATCACCGGCTTGAAGTAGCTGGTCTCGTTCGAGGACCCCATGGCGAACTCATCCATGTTGACCTTGCCCAGCATCACGGCGCCGGCGTCCCACAGGTTCTGCGTGACCGTGGATTCATAGGGCGGAATGAAGTTCGACAGGATGCGGCTGCCGGCCGTCGTGCGCACGCCTTTGGTGCAGAACAGATCCTTGATGGCGAGCGGCAGGCCTTCGAGCGCACGCGCCTCGCCTTTGGCAAGACGCGCATCGGAAACTTCCGCCATGGCGAGCGCGCGCTCCGGCGTCTCCGTGATGAAGGCATTCAGCGGGCGGGCGTCTTCGATCGCCTTGACGAAAGCCCCGGTCAATTCCTTCGACGAGATGCGCTTCGCCGTCACGGCGTCGCGCGCGTCGGCCAGCGTAAAGAGGGTGGGGTCGGCGGGAAGCGCCATGGCTATTCCACCACCTTGGGCACGACGAAGAAGTGATCTTCCGACAGTGGCGCGTTGGCGGTGATGGCCTCGGCGTCGCCGCCGGCCGTCACCGCGTCGTCGCGCATGCGCAGGCGTTGCTCGACGACGCTCGTCATGGGCGGCACGCCCGCCACATCGACCTCGCCCAATTGCTCGACCCAGGCGAAAATCTGGTTGAGCTCGTTCATCATCGGCTCCACCCGCTCCTCGTCGAGGGCGATCCGGGCGAGCTTGGCGATGCGGCGGACGGTGTCCTTGTCAACGGACATGGTGCACTTCACTGTGGTAAGAATTCCGGGCTTTGCTAGCAATCGTGGGCCTAGCTGGCAAGCGAACCAGGATCGCGGCCAAGATCGCGGGAGGATCAGCGCAAAATGCCGCTCGGCATCACCGGTATCGACCATGTCCAGCTGAGCGTTCCCAGGGCGCTCGAAGCCGAATGTCTCGATTTCTATCGCAACGTCCTGGGGCTCGCCGAAATCCCCAAACCCGAAGAATTGCGCGCGCGCGGCGGCGCGTGGTTCCAGGTGGGCCGCCTGCAATTTCACATCGGGGTCGATCCCGAGCCCTGGCCGAAGAGCAAGCGCCATGTCTGTTTCCTCGTGCCCGATCTTCCCGCGGCACGCGCCGCGGCCGTAGCCAGTGGCGCGACCATCGAAGAAGAAGGCGAAGCGGAAGGCCTGAAGCGGTTCTTCCTGCGCGATCCGGCCGGCAATCGCATCGAGATCGGCCAGCGCTAGGTGCCGGTCGTCGATCTCTCCCGGCTCAGGTCCGCACTTCCGCCCGGCAGCCGGCTCGTCGGTCTCGATCTCGGCGAGAAGACCATCGGGCTGGCGCTGTCCGACACGCTTCTGTCCGTCGCCACGCCGCTCGAGACGCTCAGGCGCGGCAAATTCTCCGCCAATGCGGACGAGATTCTCGCGCTGATCAAGGCGCACGGCATCGGCGGATTGGTGGTGGGATTGCCGTTGAACATGGACGGGAGCGAGGGGCCGTCGGCGCAATCGGCGCGCGCCTTCGCCCGCAACTTCGCGAAGCTGCACGACATGCCGATCGTGTTCTGGGACGAAAGGCTGTCGACGGCCGCCGTCACGCGCACGCTTCTCGAAGCGGATTCCTCGCGCAAGCGCCGCGCCGAAGTCGTCGACAAGATGGCGGCGGCGTACATCCTGCAGGGCGCGCTCGATCGCCTGCGGCACATGGCCGACGGTTGACCCGAATTTTTCGCAGCCGTGCGCGTTTCGTGCCCGTTGCAGATTCGCCCTGCGAACAGGGCGAACAACAGGGCGATGCGTTTTTCGAGCCCGCGCGCGAATGCGGGAAAGCCCTGGCCCGCAGGGCTTTCCTTGACGCGCGGCGAAATCCCCCTGTCGAAAAACAGGGCTGCGCAGGGTGAAATTCGTCCGTAGACGGATTGTCTTGCTGGGACCGCCGGCGTCCCGCCGGCATGTGGCCGCGAAGGCTTCTCGATGCCGACAAGATGTCGGCGGTCCCAGCAAGAAACACCTACCACCGCGCCCTCCGCTTCATCCGTTCGAGCTCGCTGCGCGCATAGGCGAGCCAGCCGTCTTCGAGCGTGGTGAGATAGGCGAGCGCCTGCGCCGTCGAATCCACCTGGTCGTCGTGCTGCCCCCGCGGAAACAGCGTCAGCTCTTCGACATAGTCGTCCAGCCAATGCGCCGCGCGCGGCAGGAACACGAAACCGTTCTCGATCGCCGCCGTCTGCGCGTGAAGCCGCATCACCTTGTCGCCCGTGACCGGCACGGCGCGCGCGGCCATGACACCCGCCGCACGCAATTCCTGGATCAGCGGCGTGCCCGAGGCCTTGTCCTCGATCAGCACGACCTGCGCCGCGAACGCCTGCTGCTGGGCCGCGACCGCGCGCTTCAGCTCCGGATAGTTCAGCTTCCGGCGCAGCACATGGAGCAGATAGAAGCACTTCGCCCTGACACCCCAGGTGGTGCAGACGCTGTAGTCCGCAAGCTCGCTCGCCTTGTTCGCCGTATCCCAGCTTTGCACGATGCGCTCGAACGGCGCCTGCGCCTCCTCGGGCTCGTAAGTGCGGAACCACGCGCGCTCGACGAGCCCGCCTTCGAGCGGCATGGGCCGCTGCTGATACTGGCCGGCGAAATTGTAGGACCCGAGCGCCGTCTTCACGCGTTCGAGCGCCGCCAGCGGCTCGCGCGCGGGATGGAGCGCTTCGCCTTTCCGCCGCGCCGCCGTGCGCGCGCCGTCCATGGTCTCATAGGCGAACGTCTCGTCCTCTTCGGCGATGGCGGGAAAGCGTAAGACCTCCCACGCCTCCTGCTTCAGCACATGGCCCACGAGATCGTCCTCGTGCAGGCGCTGCATGATGACGACGATGGCGCCCGCCTGCTTGTCGTTGAGGCGGCTGTAGAGCGTGTTGTCGAACCAGTGATTGGCGCGCTCCCGCGCCGTCTTCGACACGGCTTCTTCCGGCTTCAGGGGATCGTCGACGATGAGCACGTCGGCGCCGCGGCCCGTGAGCACGCCGCCGACGGAGGTGGCCAGCCGGAAGCCGTGTGCCGTCGTCTCGAACTCGTCCATGGCGGCTTTCGTTCTGGAGAGACGCGTGGCGAACATTTGTTTGTAGAAACTGCTCCGCATCAGCGCGCGGCAATCGCGGCTGAGCTTGGACGCAAGCTCCTGGCCGTAGCTGGCGCAGATGATCTGCGCTGAGGGATCGTGGCCGAGCCAGAACGCCGGCAGCGCCACCGAGGCGGCGAGCGATTTCAGATGCCGCGGCGGCAGATTGACGATGAGCCGCCGGATCGCGCCGCGGCGCACGGACTCGAGCCGGTCGGCCAGCACGTCGAGATGCCAGTTGGGCTGGTACGAATCGCGCGGGCAAAGCTCGCCGAAGGCGCGATGGATGAAGCCCGCGAAGTCCTCGCGGAGGGCGGCGCGATATTCTTCCGGCGAGACATTCGAAGAAGAGTCTTTCCGGGACCGCCGACATCTTGTCGGCATCGTGAAACCTTCGCCGCCACATGCCGGCGGGACGCCAGCGGTCCCAGCAAGCGGCTCGTCCGCCGGAGTTTCTTTCCCGGACCGCCGACATCTTGTCGGCATCGATCTTGACGGTCGCTCCGTTGCCGACGCGTTCACGCCGTCCTCCCGATGCGCTGGAGCATCGCGGCGATCACGTCGCGATCGACATCCGTGAGGTCTTCCTGCACCGCCGGTTCTTCGGCCGCGCGGCTCTCGGCATGACGCAGCTCGGCGAGAAGCAGCCGCAGGATGCGCGGATCGCCCGACGCCGCGCGATCGGCCAGCGACTTCACCGCCGCCTGCATCTTGCTCACCCGCCGCTTGCGCGATCCGATCCTGATGGTGACGGGCGCCGAGAGCGCCGCCTCCAGTTCCGAGAGCAACCGCTTCGTGGCCTTCGGCCGGCCGGAGGGATTGCCCGACTGGCCCGGCTTGAACCGATAGGCCTTGGGAGGTTGGCGGTAGCGGGCTTCGTAATCGGAGGCGGGCGGGTCGGACGCGGCCGGGATGGTGTCCGAGGCTTGTGCCTTGGATTCGTTGGATTTTTTGGCTCTCGCAGGCATGTCTGGCTTCCTCTCATATACCGAAAAGGGACAATAATAACCGTATTGGTATCTTGAAGTCAAGTGTTTGTTCATGTTATGTTCTGAACGGGAGGACGCAGAAGCGCGAGTTGCATAAGTCCAGATGACGGATATCGAGCCGGAGCGCCTACCGCCGCCGCCATTTTGGCGGACTCGATATTTCGAGCATTCCGTCGCGATGCGCCCGGACCGTCGCTCCATCGACCCGGCAATGATAGTGTCTGTTCTCGAACACCCCTATCGAATGGAGCGGCAATCGACCGGCCGGATTCGTTATTGGGGACTGGTGCCAACGCTCAACCGTTGGCTTCGCGTCGTCACCCTCGCGGACGGAGAAACAGTGCACACGGCGTTTCTGGATCGGGATTTTCTGCCATGACGCGAAGCTCGCCCGTTTTCTACGATCGGTCGACCGATACGATGTACGTCACCTTCCGCGAAGACCGCGCGGCACAGACGATCGCGCACGACGATCGCGATTTCGCCGTCGATATCGGCGAGGACGGCCAGCCGGTAGGCTACGAAATCCAGCACGCAAGCGAGCATCCCGACGTCATCGCCGAAGCGCTTCGCATCCTCCTGCGCGGCGGGCGCATCGCAGCTTAGAATGCGATGTTGCCGCCCGGCGAGGCCGTAAAGCGAGTGGAGGAGACATCATGAGGAAGAGCAATTTCGCGCTGCGGCTCCAACCGTCGCTTCTCGACGAGGCGCGCAAGCTCTCTGAAGCGGAGGGTGTGGCGCTCAATCAATTCATCAACGTAGCGGTAGCGGAGAAGGTCTCGGCCCTGCGCACCGAGAGTTACATGGCCGAGCGCGCCGCCCGCGCCGATCTTCCCAAGGCGCTTGAAGTCTTGAAGCGCTCGGGCCGCGACCGCGCACCCGTGAAGGGCGACGAAATGCCGAAAGCCAAACGCAAGCGGCGGTAGTTCGTCGATGCGCGCTGTCGGCCGTTTGGGGATCATTGGTCCTGTCACCTCAATTACTCCGAAAGAAAGATCGTTCTTCGGCATCTGCACACCTGATAAATGAGTATCGCGTCGCCCGATTTGCGCCACGAGTGGGATTTTAGAGAGCATTTCATGCCGAACAAAAAAAGAAGGACGCCTGACGAGATTTACGAAGCGGCTGTGGAGAAATTGGCGAAAGCGCGCGACCGCAACGCGACAATTCTCAACCTTGGCGATCGTCGATTGTCACTGACGCGGCTACCGCCCTTAGACGGCCTCCCGTTACTTAAGAGTCTGACACTCAGTCAGACAGGCATTACCGATCTTTCTGGGCTGCGCTCCGTTCTCGACTTGGGCTTTACCGAGATAAAGGATATCACTTCTCTTTCGGGGCTCCATGAACTTGAGAGCCTTAATTTGGCTTACACAAAAGTAGCTGACCTTATGCCACTTCGTGGACTCACGAAGCTGCAGGCACTTGATATCTCTCAAACGAATGTTCGTGATCTATCGCCGCTTGCCGCGGTGGTTTCGTTATGGGAGGGCGCGAAATCACCGTGGCATTTTTTTTCAAGAGAGGGCGGTATCAGCTTCAAAGAATGCCCGATCAGCGATCCGAAGTTGAAGAAACTAGCCTCATACAAAAATCCCAGGCGCACGCGCAACGCTCTTGATCATTTGCGCGAATTGCAGGGATTGCCGAAGTTGCGCGAAACGAAAGCCGGGGCCTCAGCTACCGAGGCAATTCAACCCGTCGAGAATGTTCCCGCACCATATACCTTTGAATTAAACGATTCCGGAACAATTTCGCTCAGCGCCAACCCCGCCAATTGGCCAACTTTTCCATTTCGTACTAGTGAGCGCGACCACGCTCAGCGACTGGATGTATGTAGAACGCTGGCCAATGATCTCCTCGCTGATTTGAAGAATAACATTTATCAAGCTCGTGAGGAGTACTCCCGCGGGCTCCAGAAATACGGGGCTCGCCTGCCAGAACGCCCCGGTGAAGGAAATATTTTACTAGCAGACGCCGAAGCGAGAACGCTAAGAAATCTGTTTGCCGCTGAAGCTGACATTTTGTCCACAGCGTTTGCGTCGAAGCTCAAGACGTTCCTTGAGCAGCATATGGGTCTGCGGGTATTTTATCCAGAGATCGCCAACTTCTATCGAGATCTTCGAACCGGGCACTTGAAAGAACCGCTGCCACTCGACGCGGTGGAAGGATTTGTCCAAGGAATTCAGAACAACACACCGGCGGTTTTTGAGCCGACTGTGTCTGACGCAATTCAAGGAACGGCTGAACCTCCTGTTGTGATCCCAGCGTCGGATAGATTGGAGAGTGCGTCGCGAGATACTGGCCAGCCGATGCCGCCGCCCGATCCATTGGGCGACGTTGATCCCGAGAGAGCATGGGATTTCACATTTGCCGGAACCGCTAATGGTCTATGGCGCGCATTCCTCGAGGGATCGAAAGTCTACAAAGCAGCGGCAGCGTGGAAAAAAGCGGGCGATGCGATCGCGCCACACGCCCAAGAAATTTTGAAGTGGCTGCACGATTTTATGAACTCGTCTGGCGGTTCACCGCACTGACGAACGACCGCCTCGAATAACGTGTCGCGCGGTCAGATGCGCAATTTTCGGAATAATGGGTGGCGACGAATGTGCGGCTCATGCTTTAGATACCTTATTCCCCACCCTTGCCCTGCCCGCCCTACCCCCCTATAAGCCCGGTTTTAATGTCCACCGGCGACGACAGCCCGATTCTCCTCTCCCGCCATCTTCTCGGCATCGACGGCCTTTCGGTCGGCGAAATCGAGGGCCTGCTCGGTCTGGCGGGCGATTATGTGGCGCTGAACCGCGCGCCTGCCAAGAAGCAGGCGCTGCTGCGCGGCCGCACGCTGATCAACCTCTTCTTCGAGGCCTCCACCCGCACGCAAAGCTCGTTCGAGCTGGCCGGCAAGCGGCTCGGTGCCGACGTGCTCAACATGTCGGTCCGGACGTCGTCCGTCTCCAAGGGCGAGACGCTGATCGATACGGCGACGACCTTGAACGCCATGCGGCCCGACATCCTCGTCGTGCGGCATCAGGATTCGGGTGCTGCGGAGCTGCTGGCGCGCAAGCTCGACTGCTCGGTGGTCAATGCGGGCGACGGCAGCCATGAGCATCCGACGCAGGCGCTGCTCGACGCGCTCACCATCCGTCGCCGCCGCGGCAAGCTCGAAGGCCTCGTCGTCGCCATCTGCGGCGACATCCTGCACAGCCGCGTGGCGCGCTCGAATATCGCGCTGCTCGCCAAGATGGGCGCGCGGGTCCGGCTCGTGGCACCGAAGACGCTC
>DATJRP010000081.1:0-88141 GCA_035504555.1 Rhizomicrobium sp.
GACCAGCGCGCCGCAATATTTCGTGTCGATCAACCGCGATCAGGTGCAAGAGCTGCACGTCACCCTTGATCAGGTGTTTTCGACTCTCAGCGACTATCTGGGCTCGAGCTATGTCGGACAGTTCAACAAGTTCGCGCACACGTTCGATGTCTATGTGCAGGGCGACTCGCAGTTCCGCCTGCAGCCGGAGGACATCACCAATCTGTCGCTACGCAATTCCGACGGCAATGTGGTTCCTTTGGGCGCGGTCGTCAGTGTGACGCCGACGACAGGGCCCTCACTGCTGAGCCTCTACAACCTCTATCCGACGGCGACGGTCGTCGGCGTACCGGCGACGGGCGTGTCGAGCGGTGAAGCCATGAACCTGATGGAGCAGGCGTCGGTACGCACGCTGCCGCGCGGAATGGGCTTCGAATGGACCGGCATGTCCTATCAGGAGAAAATCGTCAGCGGGCAGATGTATCTCGCCTTCGGCCTGGCGCTTCTGCTCGTCTATCTCGTGCTTGCGGGCCAATATGAAAGCTGGACGATGCCGCTAGCCGTAATGCTTGCAGTGCCGATGTCGCTAGTTGGTCCGGTTCTGGTGCTGACAGCACTCAAAGGCGTGGGATTCTCGAACAGCCTTTATGTGCAGATCGGGCTTCTGCTCGTCATGGCGCTATCGGCCAAGAACGCGATCCTCATCGTGGAAATGGCCCGCGAGAGCCTCGTGCGGGGTGCGTCGGCGGCAGAAGCGGCGCTCGACGGCGCGCGCTCCCGCTTTCGCGCCATCCTGATGACGTCGTTCGCGTTTATCCTGGGCGTCGCCCCGCTTGTCGTGGCCACCGGTGCGTCCTCGAGCGCCCGCCGCTCGATCGGCATGACCGCCTGTTCCGGCATGCTCGCCTCGACCTGCCTTGCCGTTCTCTTCGTGCCGGCATTTTTCGTCGTTATTCAGCGATTGGCAGGCCGCCGGAAATCAGGCGCGGCGGAACCCGGCCCCAAGCCCGTCGCAGCGGAGTGAGGTGAATGTGATGGCGATAGATGTCCTCAATCCCGCATACCTTCCCGCTATAGCAGCTCTAACCGGTTCCGTAATTGGTGGGCTGACGTCATTTCTCAGCACCTGGCTCGCCCAAAACGGCCAGATGAGGGCACAGCTGTTGCTGAACGACAAAATGCGCCGTCAGGATCTGTACCGCGATTTTGTGAATGCCGGGTCCTCGCTGTTTGTCGATTCGCTCATGTCCGATGCTCCCAATCCCGGAAAGCTCGTCGCTCTCTACGCTATGGTCGCGCGCATGCGAACGGTCTCTTCGCATGGTGTCTGCAAGGAAGCCGACAAAGTCGCGAAAACAATCTTCGATACTTACGACAAGCCGAACCAAGACCTGGCCGGCATCAGAACTCTGGTGACAAAAGAAGCATTCGATCCCATGAGGGATTTTTCGGCAGCGTGCCGTAAGGAGCTGGAGAGCCTGCGATAGCGCTCCCGCGCGCTTGGGCCCGGAAAACTACGCAACCCTCGCCGCAGACCTTACGGCAAACGATTGGCGGGACTGAGATATGTCGCCAGTCGCTTACGCCGCTATCGTCTGGCTGCGTTTTTCGGCGAGGGAACGTTTCATCTGGTGCTGGAGCTTTTCGAAGGCGCGCACTTCGATCTGGCGCACGCGCTCTCTGGAGACACCATATTTCTGCGAAAGCTCTTCCAGCGTCGCCGGATCGTCGCGCAGGCGCCTGGCCTCGATGATGTCGCGTTCGCGTTCGGTCAGTTCGCCGAGCGCGTTCGTCAGGAGCTCGTGCCGCTCGCCGAGTTCTTCGGAATTGGCGAGCCGCGTTTCCTGGTCGATGGTCTCGTCGGCGAGCCAGTCCTGCCATTCGGATTCGGAATCCGAACGTAAGGGCGCGTTGAGCGAGGAGTCCGGCGCGGAGAGGCGGCGATTCATATTGATCACCTCTTCCTCCGGCACGGCGAGCTTGGTCGCGATCTCCGTCACCTGCTCGGGGCGCAGATCGCCTTCCTCCAGCGCGTTGATCTTGCTCTTCACCTTGCGCAGGTTGAAGAACAGCTTCTTCTGCGCGGCCGTCGTGCCCATCTTCACGAGGCTCCACGAGCGCAGGATGTATTCCTGGATCGCGGCCCTGATCCACCACATGGCGTAAGTCGCCAGGCGGAAGCCGCGGTCGGGCTCGAAGCGCTTCACCGCCTGCATAAGGCCGACATTGCCTTCGGAGACGATTTCGGAAACGGGCAGGCCGTATCCGCGATAGCCCATGGCGATCTTGGCCACGAGACGCAGATGGCTGGTGACGAGACGATGGGCGGCTTCGGGGTCTTCATGCTCGCGCCAGCGCTTGGCGAGCATGTACTCCTCCTGCGGCTCCAGAAGCGGAAACTTCCGGATTTCCGAGAGATATCTCGAGAGCCCGCCTTCGCCTTGAAGGGCCGGCACGCCACGACTGCTCATTCGTCCAAGCCCCGTTTGGAAACCGCAAACACCGGACACGCCCTTCGCGCCCAGCAGCGGTTCCGCATCCGACATTAACGCCCGAGGATGCGGTACGGCCACATTAGTTCCCACTGTGGCCAAATTAGGGTCTGTATTTAGGTCGATTTAAACGTTCTGCAAGTGTTTCAGGCTGGCGATCAGCACGGCCATATCCGGCGGCCATTGAGACTCAAATCTCATAACCTTATGCGTCGAGGGGTGTTGGAACCCCAGCACGTAGGCGTGCAGCGCCTGGCGCGGGAAATGGGCCGCGGCGACGAATGCTTTTTCCTCGGCAGGCGTCTTGGGGCGCGGCGGCTGGCGGGCGCGGCCATACTGCGGGTCGCCGATCAGCGGATGGCCGAGATGGGTCAAATGCACACGGATCTGATGCGTGCGCCCGGTCTCCAGGCGGCACTCGACGAGGCTCGCGAAGGGCCGTTCGGGATCGCCGTACCGCTCGATGACGCGATAGCGCGTGCGCGCCTCTTTACCTTGCCCGCGCAGCACCGCCATGCGCTTGCGGTCGAAGGGGCTGCGCCCGATCTGGCCTTCGATGCGGCCTTCGCCGAGACGCGGTGCGCCCCAGACGACGGCGTAGTAAGCGCGCTCGATGGCATGCGCCGCGAATTGCTTGGCCAGGCTCGCCATGGCGCGCTCGTTCTTGGCGGCGACGAGGAGTCCCGACGTATCCTTGTCGAGGCGATGGACGATACCGGGCCGCGCCACGCCGCCGACCCCCGTCAACTCCTTGCCGCAATGAGCGATCAGCGCATTGACCAGCGTGCCGTCGGGATTGCCCGCGGCGGGATGGACGACAAGGCCCGCGGGCTTCTCGATGACGATGAGATCCTTGTCCTCGTAAACCACAGTGAGCGGGATGTCCTCGCCTTGGGGCGTGGCCGGTGCAGGCTCGGGGATTGCGATGTCGTAGACTTCGCCCGGTTTGACCCTCCGGTTCCCGCCTCCTATTTTTTCGCCCTTGAGCGTGACGGCGCCCTGATCGATCAGGCCCTGCAGGCGCGACCGGCTCAATTCGGGCAACGCCTGCGCCAGGAAGCGGTCGAGCCGCACGCCAGCGTCGCTCTCGCCCACGGCGGCGTGGCGCGATGATCCGTCTACGGAGGAAGAAGCTTTGGCTGCCGGCACGGGCGAAGATCCCAGGAAATCGACAACCTACCGCGTGTTGGTGGTCATCGTCAGCATTTTGAGTGTTCTCATCCTTTTGGCGTTTGCGGCAATGGTCGCACTCGGCGTCCGGCAGTTCTCGCGGCATCACGCGAGCGGCCCCGTCTTCACCACGTCATCCCTGAGCACCCAATTGCCTCCCGGCGCCAAGATCACCAGCATCGAAACGAGCGGCAACCGCGTCGTCATCGGCCTGCACACGCCCGAAGGTGACGAAGTCGACATCTTCGACACGGACACCGGCCGCCCCGTGGCGCGGATCCGCGCAGCGGCGGCTCCGAAATGAGTCCTGCCGGGACCGCCGGCGTCCCGCCGGCACGTGCATCAACTGGCGCCGATAATACCGGCGCGACGCCGGCGGTCCCGGCAGGACTGTTCGTCTTGCCCCACGCTCTTCGCGACCAACTCACTGCGGAAGCGCGCTCGACCTACCCGCGTGAATGCTGCGGACTGATTGAAGGAGTCCGCCGCGGTGATGCGATCGAGGCGCTCGCTCTTCACTCCACGCGCAATCTGGCCGATGCGCCCGACCGTTTCGAGATCGACCCGGCGGAACACCTCCGTCTCCTGCGCCGCTTGCGCGGAACGGAGCGTGACATCGTCGGCTGTTATCATTCCCACCCGAACGGCGAGCCCTGGCCGTCGCCGCGCGATCGCGACGGCGCGCATGACGAAGATTTCGTCTGGCTGATCTTGGGTCTCGACGCGTCTGCGACGGCCACGCCCGCAGGATTTCTGTTCCGGGACTGCGACTTCCATCCGCTCAAACTCGCCTGACGTCCCTTCGCTTGAAGGGGCAAAGGCTGCCCGGTATAAGGCGCCCCTCACGCCGGATGCTCCCATCGTCTAGCGGTCAGGACGCGGCCCTCTCAAGGCTGAAACCGGGGTTCGATTCCCCGTGGGAGCGCCAGCCGAAATCAACGGTTCACCAGCACTTCGTCCGCGAGGCGCTCTAAAAGATGCGCTCGTCCACCCGCACGGTGTCGCCGGGATAAACGGGCGTCCGTTCGGTGGCAGGCAGTTCGACTTCCGTGTCCGATCCCTTGCGACGGATATAGACGTCGTCCTGGTCGGCCCGATACGTATAGCCTCCGCCAAGCGCGACGGCGTTGAGGACGCTCATGCCGCTTTGATAGGGGTATTCGCCCGGTTTGTTCACTTCGCCCAAGATCGTGAAAGGCCGATAGGTGACGATGTCCGCGTTGACTTTAGGATTGATCAAGTAGCCGGCTGAAAGTTTGGCTGCGATGGCCTGCTCGAACAGGTGCAGCGTCAGTCCGGCCGCATGAACCTGCCCAATCAGGGGCAACTGTACGTTGCCGCTGCCATCGACATCAAAATCGCCCGAGAGATCGTCCTCCCCGTAGACGGTCACGTGCACCTTGTCGCCCGTGTCGAGACGGTAGGCGGGCAACCGGGCGACAGCCGCGGACTGGGTGGTCCCGGGCTGTGGTGCGGCGGCGGCGGACGCGACTGCCGGCGACAGGCCGAGCACCAGTGTGACTGTGAAGATGAGGACTCTCTGCGCTTCTGCGATCGCCTGAAACATCGGACTGATCCCCGCCGTTGCACAAAGGCTTACTGTTGGAATTTTCGGGGAAAATTTGGATGCTGAAAGACGGCCAAATTTGGGCATATCGTTCAGGGTGTCGACAACATTAAAGTCTGCTAATCGAACGGCATCCTTCATTCTGTAATGTCCGCCATGCGGCGGCTGTCCTCCGAAGCGCGCGGGACGACTTTCAAGCTGTCGCGCGTCTTCGGCTTGCAGGCACGATCACATGCGTCGCGCCTGTTCGATGATCCTCCGCGGCTGGTCGAAGCGCGTGAGGAGACCTTCGCGGATCAGGGCTTCGGCGCGGTTCGCGTCGGCGATGGCGACCCGGCCGCGGTAGAAGGCGAGCGCCTCGTCGCGGTGTCCGCCCGTGACCACGTCGCGGGCCTCCAGATGAAATGTGCCGATCGACGCCGCGATCTCGTATTGGTTCCACCAGCGGTCGGCGAAACGGCCGAGCGTTGCGTATTTCGTCCAGAACGTCTCGAAGCCGCAGCAGGCGTAGTGCAGCACGAACTGGCGGGCACTGGTAGCGGCGCGCGTGGCGCCCGCCTCGTGCCGGAACAGGTGCACGCTCACAGGCTGTGGCGGCTGCTGTGTCAACCGCACCGCCGATTTGCCGTTGGCGTAAAAATGGAAGAACGGCTTCAGCTGCGGCGTGACCTGCTGGGCGCGGGCGAGCGGCGCTGCCAGATGCTGCTGCACCGGCCCGAAGGGCAGTTTGAAAAGATCGACCTCGCGAAAATAATCGTCGATCGCCTCACGCTCGGGTACGGCTTCGTAGTTGAGGTAGCTGACCGTTTCGAGGGACGTCCCCGCGAGTGAAGCGAAATGCTCGCCGACGCCTTCGTTCGGCGCGAAGAAAAGCTCGTCGGCGTCGATGTTGAGAAGCCATCCGATCCCGCGTGCGCGCGCCAGCCCCATCGCGTGCTCCACGTTGAGCAGCTGGCGCGACATCACTTCGCCGTCGACGGATTGGCCGAAGCGCCGGTAGCCGGGCAGCGTCCGCCACGTCTCGCGCAGGCCTGCGTCGTGCGGAATGGCCGTCACGCCGGGCATCGCCTGCGCACGCGGAAGATCCGGGTCGGCAGGATCGTCGAAGAAGAGGAAGAGATGCTCGAAGCCGATGGCGCGGTGATAGGCCACGAAGGAATCGAGCACCGCGCCGGCATTGCGCAGCGTGGTGACGATCGCGGCCGTGCTGGAAATCGTGTTCACCACGGCAGCCTCACGATAGCCAGACAAGCAGCCCGTTCTGTTTCTCCGCCATCGCTGCAACGTAATCTCGAAGTTGCGGGAGGAAGGATTCGGCTTCTGCTTGCAATTCCCGCTGAAACTCCGCCTTCGGCGATGGTCCCATCGGAATGCCATAGACGCCGGCCTGCTGCAGCTCGTCGATGTTGACGCGGCCAACGAGCGTTGGTGCATCCAATCCTTCAAGGAAGTCGGCGAACGCACGCGTCGCGCTCGCATCGTGCAATCTGACGGGACCGTATCCTACGTCGCCCCCCAACTCCTCGCCGGTCAATAGCAGGTCTGCCGGCGGAGCCGTGGGTCCGACATTTCCCGTCAAGAGGTAGTGGAGGACATGCCACGATTTCTCGAGATCGAGCGCGGGTTCTAGGGGGCCGACCGTTGCAAGCCGCTCGCGAGCCTTCGCCCACTCCGCTTGAGCGTCTTTGAAGTAAGGCGCCGTTTCCCTTTCGCGAAATCGGGCTTCGGCTTCGGCCTGTTTGTGCGGCGGAAGGCGCGCCATCATTTTCCGAGAGCGAATCTCTATCCGATCGTGCGCGGCAATCATGGACATATCGCCCGCCAATGTCGGTTCGGCCCGCAATGCCTCAATTTGAGCAGGCGATACGCCCAAGACCCAGCCGATCATGCTCATGCCGAACCCCATCCAATTCGCGGTCGGAGCATAGCCAAAATGTCGAGCCGCATCACGCTGGACCCTGAGGCCCTCAGATGCGAGGCTGGCGTGCTTTTGCGTCGAGAGGAATGCTCGTGAAATTCATCGCTTCGCTTGCGCTCGTCGCAGCGCTCTCTGCCGTTGCCGCGAGCGCGGCGCCGACGCCGCCCCAGTCCAATCCCGCTGACTGGCGCGACGTCGATCCCAATAACCTCTTGCTGATCGATACGAAATACGGCCAGGTGGCGGTCGAGCTGGCGCCGGACTTCGCGCCCAATCACGCGGCGCGCGTGCGCGCGCTCATCCGCGCCCATTTCTATGACGGCAAATTCTTCTATCGCGTCATCGACGGTTTCGTGGCGCAGGGCGGTATCGGCGAAGGCACCGCGTCGACCGCGTCCTATGGCAAGACCGAAATGAAACTCTGGCCCGCATTGAAAGCGGAATTCGACGCGCCGGTTTCTCAGGTGGGCATGTTCACGCCGCTCGGTTCGCCCGATCTTTTCGCGCCGGAAGTGGGTTACGTGAACGGCTTTCCGGTCGCGCGCGATATGAAGGACGGCAAGGCCTGGATCGTTCATTGCCCGGGCACCTTCGCGTTTGCGCGCGACAATGGCGACGACACCGCGACGACGGAGTTCTACGTCGTCATCGGGCAAATGCAGCGGAGGTTGGACCGCAATCTGACGGCCTTCGGCCGCGTCATCGACGGCATGCAATATCTGCAGAAACTGAACCGCGGCGATCCCAATGTCGCGATGGGCGTGATCCAGAACCCGAAGGATCAGGATCCCATCCTGCGCGTGCGCCTCGCCGCCGACCTGCCGGAGGCGCAGCGCCCGCGCTATCAGGTGATGAAGACGGACAGCGCGAGCTTCGCGGCGAAGAAGGCGCAGAAGCTCGATCCCGCGCCCGAATTCTATCACCGCAAGCCGCCGCAGGTTCTCGATCTCTGCAACACGCCGGCGCCGGTGAAAAGGGTGCCATAACGGCGCACACGCCATGCATTTCACCAAGCGCCTGCGCGAACCCATCATGAAGGGCGAGATCACGTGTAGCGTGCGCATCTGGCAGAAGCCGCATGTAAAGGTGGGCGGGACCTATGCGTTGGGTCCCGGCCGCATCGAAGTGACATCGCTCCGCGAGATCGCGCTGTCCGACATCACGCCGGCGCTGGCGCGCCGCTCGGGATTCGCAGGTGTCGTCGATCTTCTGAAAGTCGCCAAGCACGGCCCCGGCGAGCGCGTCTATCTCATCGAGTTTGAGTACAAAGACTAGCGAAACTGCCGAAACCACTCCCTGATGTCTTCTGCCAGAATCTTGGGCTCTTCCGCGGCCATGAAATGTCCGCCACGCGACGCAAGACCGTAAGAGAGATTCGTGTAGGCGCGCGCCGCATATTCTTGCGGTGCACGCTCGACTTCTTCGCGCGTGAGAAAGATGCGCGCGGGCACGGCGATGTTCGGCGGCGTTTCCGGTTCGTGCGCATGCGCGCTTTCGAAATACATCCGCACCGAAGACGTGATCGTCCGCGTGAACCAGTAGACGCTGACGGTGGTGAGAAGCTCGTCCCTGGTGAAGCGCGAAAGGACGTCGCCGTTGCAGTCGCTCCAGCTCCGCCATTTCTCCACGATCCACGCGGCGAGGCCCGCGGGCGAGTCGTTCAGCCCGTAGCCGAGGGTTTCGGGACGCGTGCGCTGCTGATGGCCATAGGCGCCTTCATCGGCTTCCCATTCGTCGACCAGCTTCAGCCAGGACTTTTCGGCGTCGCTGAGCGGCGGGTCCGTCGTGTCCGCAACGGGCGCCGCGACCATGGCATGGATCGCTGTGACGCGATCGCCGTAAAGACGGCCGAGACGGTTGGTGATGCCGCCGCCGATGTCGCCGCCATGCGCAAAGAAGCGCCTATAACCCAGCACATCCGTCATGAGCTTGGCGAGAAGATGCGTCACCGCCGCGCTCGACATGCCGCTCTGCGTGGGGCGTCCGGAGAATCCATAGCCCGGAAGCGACGGCGCGATCACATCGAAGGAGTCTTCCATGCGGCCGCCGTGACTGGCGGGATCGGTGAGAAGCGGAATGATCTTCTGAAACTCGGCGACGCTCGACGGCCAGCCATGCGTGACGAGAAGCGGCAACGGCTTCGGTCCTTTGCCTTTCACATGGAGGAAATGGATCGCGTGGCCATCGACGTCGGCGATGAATTGCGGAAAAGCGTTGAGCCGGGCTTCCGCCGCGCGCCAGTCGAAACGCTCGCGCCAATGGGCGACGAGGTTTTTCAGGAAAGCGAGATCGGTGCCGTAGCGCCAGCCGGCGTTCTCGATGGCGTCCGGCCAACGCGTGCGCGCCAGGCGGTCCTTGAGATCGGCAATGTCCGCATCGGGGATGGCGATCTGGAATGGGGTCATGGCTGGGCTCCCTGTCGGTTGAATGAATGCCGCCGCGACCGCTGCCGTGCCCGGCAGGCAACCGGCCCATCTCAAGAATGTCCGGCGGTCCACGGAGACACCTCTTAAATTGCATTTTGACGGTGTCATCAGGACTCAGTCGACGTAACTTGTCAATAGCAATTTTGGCAGTTACAAAGCTGTCCATGATCGATGCCAGCGAATTCGTGGCCGGCGCCCTGAGCCTCGACTTCCTCAACACGGTGGGCGGCATCCGCTCCGGCGCCCACCAGGACAAGCTCGAGACCTATCGGGACTTGCTCGATTGGGCGGTCCTGGGCCGCGCGCTGACAAAACCGGACGCCGACCGGCTGGCCGCGCTGGCGGAACGCGATCCGGCACAGGCCGCCAAAGAACTCGCCGCGGCGAAGGCCTTTCGCGAAGCGCTCCACGTGGTCTTTTCGGCGCACATGCATGGCGGCGCGGCGCCAAAAGGTGCCGTCGCGCACGTCAATGCCGAAATCGGCCGGGCGTTGTCGCATGCGCGGCTCGCGCGCGACGGCGAACATTACGTTTGGACCTGGGACGCGATCGACGCGCTCGATGCGCCGCTCTGGGCGGTGGCGCGCGACGCCGGCGAACTTCTGACGAAGGGTCCGCTCGGGCGCCTGACCGAATGCGCCAGCGACACTTGTGGCTGGCTTTTCCTCGACACCACCAAGAACCGCTCGCGCCGCTGGTGCGATATGAAAGGCTGCGGCAACCGCGACAAGGTTCGCCGCTATCGCAGCAAGCCCGGCTAACGCTTGTCGCATTCCGGCAATGCCGCTATGTCTCTCGGCCTCTTTTGGGACCCCCATGCGCCATATCCGCTTCCTGCCGGACGACACCAACATCGATTTCATCGGCCAGCGTTATTACGCCTTCGCGGCCGACGGGCTGCTGCTGCTGATCGCGGTCATCTCGATCGTCGTCCAGGGCTTCAATCTCGGCATCGATTTTTCGGGCGGCGTGCTCCTGGAGACCAAGGCCGCGCAGACCATCGACGTGGGCCGCGTGCGCTCGCTCGTCGACAGCATGGGTTTCGGACAATCGCAGATTCAGACCATCGGCTCGGGCGAATGCGACAAGCCGCCGGGCTCCTGCGTGCAGATTCGCGTGCAGGCGCCGCCCAATCGCCCGGGACAGGCCGTCGTCGATGCCATCAAGGCGAAACTCGGCCCGAGCTACACGTTCCGCCGCGCGGAAGTGGTGGGTCCCAGCGTCAGCCGCGAGCTATTCTACGACGGCGTGAAAGCAACAGTGTTCGCGATCCTGCTCATCTCCGCATGGGTGGCGGTACGCTTCGAGTGGCAATATGGGGTCGGCGCCTTGATCGCGACGGGCCACGACGTGCTCGTGACGGCCGGTCTCTTCTCCGTCCTCCACATGGAGTTCTCGATCAATTCGGTGGCAGCGCTTCTGCTGCTGGCGGGCTATTCGATCAACGATACGGTCGTCGTCTTCGACCGCATCCGCGAGAACCGGCGCAAATACAAGCGCGTGGGGATGAAGGAACTGATCAATCTCTCGACCAATCAGATCGTGACGCGCACCACGCTGGTGTCGTTCGCAACGGCACTGACGATGCTGCCGCTCTTGTTCTTCGGCGGTCCGGAACTGTTCGGCTTCAGCGCCTCGATCCTGTTCGGCATCCTGGTCGGCACGTTCTCGTCGACCTATGTCGCAGCAGCCCTGCTGCTCTATCTCCCGCCGGTGGGCGGCCGCCGCAGCGACGATGAAGCTGCGGCTGTCGCCAATGCCAAGAAGGCGTGAACGCATTCATTTACGCACCGTGGCCGGGCCAAGCCAGGCCGCGGCGAAGACCGATCTAAAACGGATTGAGCGAGTGTTCGCGCGTGAAGGTGAGATAGCCGGCGTTGACGCCTGCGCGGAGGCCGACACCCGTACGCATCGGCGCCAGGGTGATGCCATCGGCCCGGGCATAATTTACGCCGATGCCGGCCACGAAGTAGAAGCTACCGCTCACGCCGGGGAATTTCTGGAACAGGCGATCTTCGTGGCGAAGATTGTAAACCAGCACGAACGCCTTTGACGCGTTGCCGCCGAAATCGAATCCGACCGACGGGCCCTGCCAATAGACTTTGAGCGGCTCCGCGTGTTTGCGGATCAGATAGCCCGATCCGTAACGCAGACCGACGATGAACGCGCCCGAGCCTTCGTCACCCTTGATATATGCGTCCGGCAAACCCTGATCGTGGAACACGCGCTGCACGGCCTTTGCGAAGGCCTCGGTCGTCACGCCGAAGAAGTTGGCGCCGGCCTGGATGATCTCGTTCTGGGAAAAAGTGTCGTCCTCGTCGGCGCCCGCGGGCACGCTCGCGATCATCAACCCAACAGCCGCGACGGCGGCGATGACGAAACGGGAAAGTTGCATGATTTTCCTCCTCAGAAGCCTATACGTACCGGAACGCGTTTATCACTGGGGTTACCGTGCCCCCGGTGCAAAGAGAAGAGCGGCGATTGGCGGCAATTTCGTGACGGAGGTCCCGGTTGCAGGAGCCTGACAAAAGCGGGCAGTCCCGACAAGAGTCCCGGCCGCTGGGAATCGGGGGCTGGCTCGCCATCGTCGTCCTGGCGGGCTTTCTTGTGGGCGGCAGCTTGTACGCGGCGCATGCATGGAACGCGCTTCCGGGCACGGCCATTCCCCCGCTCGGCTGGCTGTTCATGAGTCTGGGCGCGGTTTTCACGCTGCTGGTCGGCGGCGGCCTGATGGCGCTGCTCTTCTATTCCAGCCGCAAGGGTAAGGACTTTTAAGCGCGGCCGGCAAAAAGTGTGCAGCACTTTTGCGTCCGCAACCGCGTCAGCTTCGCCCGCGCGCCACGAAGAACGGATTGGCGAATCGTTCGTCGGTCTTGCCGTAGACGAACGGCCGGCCGTCGAGCGTCTTCACGCTGCCGCCGGCCGCTTCGAGCACGGCCTGGCCGGCCGCCGTGTCCCATTCCATCGTGGGGCCATGACGCGGATAGATGTCGGCTTCGCCCGCGGCGACCAGGCAGAACTTCAACGACGATCCGGCGGTGACGAAATCCTTGACGGGATAATGCGCGAGATATTCGTCCGTCTTGCTGTCGCGATGCGAGCGGCTGGCGACGGCGACGAGTCCATCCGGTGCGCAGATGCGCGCCTCGATGGGCTTGAGCCCGGAGAAATCCGGATATTCGCCGGGCCGCGTCTCGATCTCGAAAGCGCCGTTCCGGCCGTCGCCGATGAACAGGCGATTCTTGGCCGGCGCATAGACGACGCCGCGCACGGGCCTGCCGCCTTCGATCGCGGCGATGTTGACCGTGAACTCGCCGTTGCGGTTCAGGAACTCCTTCGTGCCGTCCAGCGGATCGACGAGGAAGAAGCGATGCGCAATCTTCTGCCAGCGGCCTTGGGCCGCTTCCTCTTCCGCGATCACCGGCGTGTCCGGCGCGATCTTCGCGAGCTCGCCCAAAATGAAGCGCTCGGCGTCTTCGTCGGCCGCTGTGACCGGCGAGTGATCGCTCTTTTTACGCGAGTCGATGTGTTCGTTCGCGTAATGGCGGAGCAGGATCTCGCCTGCGCGCCAAGCGATATCGGCCAGTTTCAGGGCCTCATCGGAAAGATTGCTCAAAGCCGGCCGTGCTCCGTAAGCGGCACGCTTTCGAGGATGGCCGTATCGGTCATCACGAGTCTTTTTCCCGCATGTTCGAAATTGACGGTGACGCGGACACCCGCGACGGACTGCACTTGTCCCAGTCCCCATTCGGGAGCGGATGCGAGGCGCACCCATTCTCCCGGCGCGAGGGTTGAACCAGCCTTAAGCATTCCTTAAGACGCCTTCTGCTCTTTTACCGAGAGTGAACCATTCGCCGCCCGGAGCATCATGAACGAGATCGAATTCGCAGCCCTGCTTGTGTCGCGCGTGTGTCACGACCTTGTGAGCCCTGTGGGCGCGGTGGTCAACGGCCTCGAAGTGCTCGAAGACGAGCGCGACGCCACCATGCGCGCCGATGCCCTGAAGCTCGTGGTTTCCAGCGCCGAACAGGCGGCCGCGCGCCTCCAGTTCGCCCGCATCGCGTTCGGCGCCGCGGGCTCGGCGGGGGCCGAGCTCGATCTCACGGAAGTGGGCCGCATCGTCAAAGGCCTGGTGCATGGCGGGAAAGTCTCCGTCGACTGGCAGGCCGCCCAGGCGAACTGGCCGAAGGACTGGGCCAAGCTCCTTATGAATGCAGCCCTGCTGGCGGCCGACAGCCTGCCGCGCGGCGGGCTGGTGCGCGTCGAGACTTCTTCCGACCCGTCCGCGCCAAGTTTCACCGTGCGCGCGACCGGAACCAATGCGCGTCTGCTCGAAGACGTCGAGAAGGCGGCGCGCGGCGAGCCCAACACGCCCGTCGACGGCCGCTCGATCCAGCCGCTCCTGGTCCACAAGCTTGCGCGCTCGCTCAACGCGGGGCTCACGCTGTCGGCCAGCGAGGGCGTCGTCGAACTGGTTGCCGGCTGATCGGCCGAATTCAGCAGCCCTTTACCCTTCGGGCCTAGCATTCCCTGCGCTACCGGCAGGGGGTCGTCCTTGAAGCATTGCCTCGTCGTCGACAATAGCCGGGTGATCCGCAAGGTCGCCTGCGGAATTCTCGAACAATTGCACTTCGTGCCCGAGGAGGCCGAGGACACGCTGTCGGCGCTCAACGCCTGCCGCACGGCCATGCCCGACGCCATCCTGCTCGACGTGCCGCAATCGGCGGGGCTCGAGTTCATCCGGAATTTGCGCCGCGAACGCAATGGCGATCATCCGGTGGTCGTGCTCTGCACGACCGAGAACGACGTGCTGCGCATTTCCGAAGCGATGAGCGCCGGCGCCGACGATTACGTCCTGAAACCGTTCGATCGCGGCATACTCGCCGACAAGTTCGTACAGATGGGTCTTATCTGACACATGACGCCGCACGATTTCGCCAATCTCGCCGATCTCGTCCGGCGGCGCTCGGGGCTGGTCCTGACGCCCGACAAGAAGACGCTCGCCGGCAGCCGGCTCGCACCCGTCGCGCGCCGTTTCGGTTTTCGCAACACCACGCAGCTTCTGGCGGAGCTTCCCTATCCCTCCGAGGAACTGGCGCGCGCCGTCACCGAAGCACTCACCACCAACGACACGGCGTTCTTCCGCGACAGCTCGGTCTTTAATTTCCTGGCGCATGAAGCGTTGCCCGCGCTGCTGCACAATCGCAGCGTTTCGAAACGCATCCGCATCTGGTGCGCCGCGGTCTCGACGGGGCAGGAAGCCTATTCGCTCGCCATGATCCTCGACGAGATGCAATTGGCGGCGCAGGGCTGGAAGATCGATCTGATCGCGAGCGATCTCAACGAGAGCGCCATCGCGCGCGCCAAGGAAGGCGTCTACGCGCCGTACGAGATCGAACGCGGCGTGCCCACGAAGACTCTCGAACGCTATTTCGCGAAGCAGGGCCGGCAATGGCGTGTCGTGGATCGCCTGCGTCGTACGGTGGCCTTCCGCACGTTCAATCTGCTCGACCATTTCGGCTGGCTGGGCGAGATCGACATCATCCTGTGCCGCAACGTGCTGCTCTATTTCGAGCCGGGCGTGCGCAACGAGATTCACAAGAAGTTGCGCGATGCACTGGCGCCGGACGGCTATCTGATCCTGGGCGACACCGAGAGTTCGGTCGGACATTTCGCGCCGGCCAAAAGCGTGCGTGGGCTTTATGTGAATCCGCGCGGACAGCAGCGCCGCCTCGCAGGCTGATGGCTGACCGTTCCGCGTCTTGAAGTCTATGCAGCTGGCGTCACGCGATCGGTGATGTCGCAAGGATGCCGTCGTGGAAACGTTGAATGTTGGCGGCGTAACGAAAACCGTCAACGGAAGCGCTCATCCGACTGCGTCGACGATCCGCGCCGCTGCTTAGTTCCTGTGCAAAAACCGCCGAACCACTGAGCACTTCTGCCATCGGCGCATAAGACAAAAAGCACCGCGCGGGTTCCGCAAGCCCTGTCTTCCGGGGTTTTCGCGGGGCGTGGCCGCGGCGTCACACCGCGGTGCCTCCAGTCGCCTTCGGGAACCTCGCGCTTATTTGAACGCTAATGGAGGCGTGATCCGCACCTTGACATGGCAGCCCGCTCGCGAAAGATCGTGTCGCGTGCCTGCGGCGAAATCGGCGCGTGCGCCGTTCGCAGACGCAGCGAACGAAATTTCGCCATGTTGAGCGCGCAGGATCAAACTGCGACGGCACCGCAAGGTGGAACGATTCGCCGCATATTCCAGGGAGTTAGTCGAACGCGGTTCAGGATCGCCGGATTTGATTGTCACATTCGCTTCCAAGTTCGGCGCGCGCGTCAGGTTTTTCCCAAAAGACGGGTACTTAGCCGGCTCGCGCAAGCAAGTGTGATGCGCCCGCTCTTGCCCGTCCGTCATGAGCCGATAGGCTGGAACGGCGGCGGCGCGTTTACCAACGGAACTACTGGACCGAACGACAGAGCATGACTACGATAGTTTTAAATAAGGCCACCGCGGGCCGCTGCCGCATAGACGGGGAGGGGGGACGCGTGAACCTTTATTGGCGCAACAGGGCCCGGTGCTTCAGTGCCGCCGGGTTTAGTTTTGTGTGGTTAGAATAGCAGATGCAGCAACCCGAACATCTTAGGGCGCTTCAAGGCACCCAGCAGTCGACCTCCCGTCGCTTCGTCAGCTTCGGTTTTGTGGTGCTTTTCCATGTATTCGTGATCTATGCGTTCGCAAGCGGCCTTGCGAACCATCTGGTCGAAAAAATCCCGACCGACATCATCACGAAGGTCGAGCCCCCGAAGCTCCCCGACATAAAGCCGCCGCCGCCGCCGCCGCCGGATCTCGCGAAGCCGCCGCCGCCTTATGTGCCGCCGCCGGACATCGTCATCCAGCAGCAGGCAGCGAACACGAACGCGATCACCGTACAGCACCAGGCGCCGGTAGCGCCGCCGCCGCCGAAGCCCGCGGGCATCACGGCGCCTGCGCTGATTGCGGGCGGTGCGAGATGCCAGCAGTCCTATTACCCGCCGATTGCGATTCGTCTCAATCAGGAAGGCACGACCACTGTTGACGTGCATGTTTCCGCCGATGGCGCTGTGACCGGCGTGGACATCAAAGATTCCAGCGGTCATGACAGCCTCGATCAGGCAGCCATCAAGTGCATCACCAATGCGTGGAGGTTCAAACCGGCAATGCAGAACGGCCAGCCGGTCGCGACGTCCAGGCAATTCGCCATCAAGTGGGTGCTCCAGTAAGCCGGGCAGCCGAATTGTACAGAACGTGTAGAGACCTTTTTTTCGAACGGAGTATGGAAGTCATGAACTCGAAGCATCTGGCGGTCGCTGCCGCTCTTCTTTTCCTGGCTGGCGCCGCAGGCGGCACGGCCTTCGCGCAAACGCCGCCGCCCGCGTCCACGACGGCCGCACCGGCAGCGCCGAGCGCTGCTCCGGCGGCGCCCGCCGCGGCTCCGGCAGATGCAACGCCGGCTCCTGCGGTGAACACGCCGTCCGCGGCGCCCAAGTCGAACCCCTATGGCCTCGGCCAGCTGTGGGTGACCGGCGACCTCGTCGAGAAGAGCGTGCTTGTGCTCCTCGGCGTCATGTCGGCCGGCACCTGGTACATCTTCTTCATGAAATTCTTCGAGCAGTCGCGCGTCATCAGCCAGGCGCGGCTGGTCGAGCGCCGCTTCTGGAGCTCCAACACGCTGAATGAAGGCATTGACAAGCTGCCGAAAAACAGCGTGTTCCGCAGCGTCGCCGAAAGCGGCGTGCGTGCTTCGGCCGGCGTCACGAGCGGCCTCGTGAACGTCAACGACTTCATCGGCATGTCGCTCAACCGCCAGCTGGAAGAAGCCAATTCGCGCCTCCAGGGCGGCATCGCGTTCCTCGCTTCGGTCGGTTCGACGGCACCGTTCGTCGGTCTGTTCGGTACGGTGTGGGGCGTGTTGAACGCGCTCATCGCGATCGGCCTCGCCGGCCAGCCGTCGATCGACAAGGTCGCGGGTCCGGTCGGACAGGCGTTGATTGCAACCGCCATCGGCCTCTTCGCCGCCGTCCCGGCCGTGTTGCTCTATAACTTCCTCGTCCGCCGCAACAAGATCATCAACGAGAAGCTCAGGAGCTTCGCGAGCGATCTGCAGACCTACCTGATCACCAATAAGAAGTAATCATCGCGCGCGTTCGCTAAGGAAGTTCGTCAATGGCTGTTTCCGTTCATTCCGCAGACGCAGATGAAAATGATCTGAACACCACGATCAACACGACGCCACTGGTGGACGTGATGCTCGTGATGCTGATCATCTTCCTCATCACCGTGCCGGTCATCGTCAAGGTCGTGCCGGTGACGCTTCCGAACGCGCGCAACATTGCCACGCAGACGAAGCCGGACAACATCGTCATCGCGGTGGACAAGGACGAGAACGTCTACTGGAACAACGCGCCAATCCCGCAGTCGGAGCTGCGCGGCCGGCTCGACCAGGCGCTCCGGGCGGCGATCGCGGCCGGCAAGCCGCCGCCGGAAGTGCATATCCGCGGCGACCGCGATGTCCGCTTCGAAGCGATCGGCAAGGTCGTTCTGGCCATCCAGCAGTCCGGCATTCCCAAGGTGGCGTTCCTGCTTGAGCCGCGCAACGAAGAAGAGCAGTGATCGCCTAGCGCGCTCGACGACAGCAAAGGGTTATTCGACATGGCAATGAATGTTGGTTCGAGTTCGGGTGACGACGAGGTCATGGTGGAAATGAACACCACGCCTCTAATCGACGTCATGCTCGTCATGCTCGTCATGCTGATCATCACGATCCCGATCCAGACGCATGCCGTGAAGCTCGACATGCCGCCGCCGAACCAGCCGCCGCCGCCGACGCCGCCCACCGTCGTCAATCTCGGCATCGACTTCGACGGCACCATCACCTGGAACAATACCCCGGTGAACATGGACCAGCTCGACGCCTACTTCGCGCAGGAAGCCGAACGCGGCCCCGACCAGGACGAGATTCACGTCAATCCGAACCGTCTCGCGAAGTACAACACGGTCGCCCTCGTGCTGGCCGACGCGCAGCGCCGTGGCGTGACCAAGATCGGTATCGGCAACACGTCTGACTATCTGCAGTAATGCGAGAGGGATGACGGACGCCGGCGGATCATGCGCCATTGCATGACGTCCGGCGTTTCATTTTGAAAACTGAGGCATTGGGAAATGACGTCTTCGAACTTTCGCGCCCTCGCGGCGGCGCTCCTTCTGACAACGGCCTCCGCGGGAGGTCTGGCCCTGCTTGCGCCAGCGACGGCGGAAGCCGCGACCGTGCGCCCGCAGGTCGGCGCGGCCCTCCAGGCAGCGATCAGGGACGCGTCCTCGGGCAACGGCAACGCCGCCCTGCAGAAAATCCGCGAAGCCGAATCGCAGCCCAATCTCACGCCTCAGGAGCAGCAGGCGATCGAGCAGACCAAGAACTACGTCGCGGCCAAGACCGGCGCCGGCGGCGGCGCCGTGGGCGCCAAGGCGAAGTTCGCCAACGACTACAACGCCGGCCGCTACAGCGCGGTCGTCGGCCCTGACGCGGACGAGCTGCGCAAGTCGGGCGCCTTCGACGCGCAGAGCGAACTCATCGTCGCCCAGTCCTACTATCTGATGCACAACTATCCCGAGTGCGTCCGCTACATTCATGATATGGGCCGCGTCGGCCAGCAGGCGCTCGAGCTTCTCAACCGCTGCGCCTATGAAGCGGGAGACGAACAGGCGCAGATGGGCGCGCTGGAGCAGCTCGTCGTCGATCTGAACCAGACGAAATACTGGTCCGATCTTTTGGCCCTCGCCGATCGCACGCCTCAGATGAGCACGCCGGACACGCTCGACGTCTATCGCCTGCGTCTGCTCACGGGCACGATGCGCAATCAGTCGGACTACGAGACGGCGGCGGAAGTTGCGATCCAGCTCGGCTTCCCGAGCGAGGGCGCCACGTTCGCGCAGAAGGGTCTCGATTCGAAGCAGCTGCCGCCCGATCGCGGCGCGAAGCTCCTGAATCTCGCGAAGGGCAACGCCGCCGCCGACTTGGCCGCTCTGCCGAAGACGCAGGCTGCTGCAAGCGCCGCCAAGAACGGCGATGCGGACGTCAAGCTGGGCGAGGATTTCTGGGGCATGGGCCGCTACCAGGATGCCGTGAACGCCATCAAGGCCGGCATCGCCAAGGGCCCCACCAATCCGGACGAAGCACAGATCCATCTCGCCATGGCCTATATCGGTCTGCATCAGCGCGATCAGGCGCTCGCAGCGCTGAAGGCCGTCTCGAAATCGGCGCCGGTGCACACGCAGATGATCGCCCGCCTCTGGTCGATCTACGCCCGCACGCACTGACCCAAATCCGCGTAAACGTGGGTGAGGGGTACGCCAGAGGGCTTCACTCCGCCGGTGCGGGCGCATCGATCTCAGCGGATTTTGCGCCGCCGCGCGCGGCGACGAGATAGGCGCGGGCATCGATGTCGGGTGGCGATGCAACGCCTTTGCCGGGACCCGGCGTCTTCAATTCGTCGAGCGAGAAATCCATCCGCGCGTCATAGGTGCGGTCGATCTGGTTGCGCAGGTTCTGCTCGGCCGCATACCAGTCCTGCTTGTTCGGACCGTCCCTGCAGGTGGCGAGCTCGCGCGGGTCGGTCGCGCCCCAGCGGCGCTCAATGCATTGATAGGGATCGAACGACATCAGGAAGAGGCGCCGCCGTGCGTCTTCATAACTGAGGAAGACCGGCGAGCCGTCGCTGCGCGTATAGGAGATCTTGCAGGCCGCGGCGCGATTGTCGTAGGCCGCGATCAGGTCGCCGACGAGATCGTTGCCGTGATAGACGATGCGCGGATCGTGCGCCCGGTAAAGCCCGACGAAACGTTGGACCGCGTCGCGCAATTCCTTGAACGAGGTCTTCAGCCGCGCGTCGCGCGACGGCGTCGAATAGACTTCCCAGTCGCCATAGGTGCCGTAGATGTTGGGCGGCAGCCGCTCGGGCTCGGCGCGCTTCGTCAGGCCCGCCGCGATCGCGAGATTCACCGCATCGCCGCGATAGTGCAGGTCGTTGCAGTTGGAATCGACCATGTCGCGCACTTCCTCGACCGGATCGAATTCGAGCTTGCCGCCGGCGAGCTTGGCGCGGACGTAGTCGTAATAGTCCATCAATTGTCCGTTCAGCGTGAAGCCGCCTTCGGCCCAAAAGAGATCGTCGTCGGGTCGCGCGCCGTTGCCGAAATATTGCTCGTCGGAGAAATCCGGGATATCCGCGTTGGCGGCGACTTCGACATGGCCGCCGACGAAGACGCCGTCCGCGCGGCGCCTGGCGCCGACCAGCGTGAGCGGCCGCCAGTTCTTGAAGCCAGCGCCCATGGCGGGCCGCGCGCGCACGAAGCGCTCGTCGTAAAAGCCGCGCGTGACGGATTCGTCGGGATGAGCGTCGAGATATTCGAGCCGCCCGTTCGGATAGACGCGATAGATGATCGCCACATGCCCGTTGGGATCGTAGACCATGGTGCCCGGACGGATCGATTTCGGATCGATCGCCGGCGAATACATGTCGGCTTCGTAAGGCTCTTCGAGATCGGGACCGATGCGATAGCTGGCCGAGCTGATGGCGCCGCGCACGACGTCGATGAGCTCATAGCCAGAGCCCGAACCTGTCAGCAGATCGCGGCGCTCGGTGACCTCGTTGCCGTCGGTCGTGTACCGGATGTCGTCGGTCGGGCTGCGCGGCGCCACGGCGCTCTCGTAGGAGAAGGGAAGGCCGCGCTTCCAGGCGAAATAGGTGCGCAGCACGTAAGGCAGCTCCGCGCAATCGGAATGAAACGTCACCGCGTCGGAGTCGCCGGCCGCGAAAGGATTCCAGACGCCATGCAGGCAGGAATCGACGGTGCGGCATTGCGAGTCGCCGATGCCCTGAATGAATTCGCTGTAGGCCTTTTCGTCGGCATCGGTCCAACGGTCGTAGCGGACGATGTAGCGGTAGGAATGCTGCGCGGAAGCGTCCTGGCCGGCCGCGGGCGCGGCAGACAGGAACGCCGCCGCGACGGCCGCCCACACACAAGAGAGCAAGCGCATTCGTCCCCCTCGAACGCTCTTGGAAAAGGCCCTCAGCTTTCCGGCGAGACTAGCGGCGGCTGCATCCTCGTCAAGCAACACCGATCACTCCGTTCCGCCGGTCCGCCGTCCATTCCGGGGTCTCGCCCCGTGATATCGGTTCGGATATAACGTGGCGCCGGGCGACTTTGGTGCCGCCATCAGGAAAAACGCAGGGGAAAGGCCATGCGGGTGCAAAAATCTTTGGGCGTTGTGGCTTTTCTGCTGGCGCTTCTCGTCGCAGGACCGCTCGCCGCCGCGGACAAGGTCATCGTCTTTGCCGCCGCGAGCCTGACCGATGCCCTGAACGCCATCGACACGGCCTACACCGCCAAAACCGGCATGGCGGTCACCGCCTCCTTCGCGTCGTCTTCCACGCTCGCGCGCCAGATCGAAGCCGGCGCGCCGGCGCAGGTCTATCTCTCCGCCGACACGAAGTGGATGGATTATCTCGACAAAAAAGGCCTCATCGAAATGGGCACGCGCCACGACGTCCTGGGCAACAAGCTGGCGTTGATCGCACCGTCCGACAGTCCCGTCAGTACCCTCTCCATCGATCGCACGCTCGACTGGCAGCATTATCTGGGTCCAGACGGGCGTCTGGCCGTCGGCGATCCCGATCACGTGCCGGCCGGCATCTACGCCAAAGAGGCGCTGACCAATCTCGGCGCATGGTCGCTGCTTCAGCCGCGGCTGGCACGGGCCGACGACGTGCGCGGGGCGCTGGCGCTGGTCGAACGCGGCGAGGCGCCGCTCGGCATCGTCTACGTCACCGATGCGCGCGTGAGCCGCAACGTGAAGATCGTGGGCGTCTTTCCCGAGCAGAGCCATTCGCCCATCGTCTATCCCTTCGCCATCGTCAAAGGCGACGCGAGTCCTGCGGTGCTCGCGTATTTCCGCTTCCTGAACGGCACGGAGGCCCGTACGGTCTTCAACCGTTACGGATTCGCGACACCCTGATTGCGGAATGCTGCTCAGCCAAACGGAAAGCGAAGCGCTCTTCCTGAGTTTGAAGATCTCGACCGTCGCGGTCGCAGCGGCGCTGCCTTTTGCGCTCGCCGCCGCCTACCTTCTCGCGCGTTCGCGGTTTCCCGGAAAAACTATCGTCGACGGCGTTCTTCATCTGCCGCTTGTGTTGCCGCCGGTCGTCGTCGGCTATCTGCTGCTGATGACGCTGGGCACGCGCGAGCCGGTGGGCGCGTGGCTCCTGGCGCATCTGGGCCTGCGGCTCGCGTTCAACTGGAAAGGCGCAGCCTTTGCGGCCGGACTGATAACCTTTCCGTTTCAGCTTCGCGCCATTCGCCTGGCGCTTCAGGGGCTCGATCGGGGCTTGAGCGAAGCGGCGGAGACTTTGGGCGCGGGGCCGCTCGATCGTTTCGTCAGTCTCGTCCTACCGCTGGCGCTGCCCGGCATCGTCGCAGGCGCCATCACCGCCTTTGCCGCGAGCCTCGGCGAATTCGGCGCCATCATCACCTTTGTCTCGAACATTCCCGGCGAAACGCAGACGCTGCCGCTTGCGATCTACAGCGCCTTGCAGACTCCGGGCGGCGAGGCGGAAGCCGCGCGCCTCTCGGCGCTGTCCATCGTCCTGGCGCTGATCGGACTGACGCTCGCCGAACTCGCCGACCGCCGCGTGCGGGCGCTCATCGGGCAATGATGATCGACGTCCGCCTGCATCATCGCTTCGACGCGTTCGTGCTCGATGCGGCATTCACCATCGAGCGGCCGGGCATCACGGCCCTGTTCGGTCCGTCGGGCGCCGGCAAATCGACCGTCGCCAGTGCGATCGCGGGCCTTTTCCGTCCCGCCGAAGGCCGCATCGTCATCGGCGATCGCGTCGTCTTCGATTCCGCCGCGCGCGTGGCGTTGCCGCCCAGGCTGCGCCGCATCGGCTACGTCTTTCAGGATGCGCGGCTCTTTCCGCACATGTCGGTCGCGAACAATCTCCGCTTCGGCTGGCGGCGCGCGCCGGAGCAGGCCGGCGAGGACGAATTCGCGCGCATTGTCGAACTTCTGGGGCTCGAAGAGCTTCTCGCGCGCAAGCCTGCGAAACTCTCCGGCGGCGAGAAATCGCGCGTGGCGCTGGGGCGGGCGCTGCTGTCGTCGCCCAGCCTTCTCATCCTTGACGAGCCGCTGGCGGCGCTCGATGCCGCGCGCAAGGCGGAGATCCTGCCGTGGTTCGAACGCCTGCGCGACGACGCGGCGCTGCCGATGATCTACGTCACGCATGCGCTCGACGAAGTCGCGCGGCTGGCCGATGCGATCGTGCTTCTGCGCAAGGGAAAGGTCGTGGCGCAGGGCGCGGCGTTCGATCTTTTGCCCGATCTCGAATTTGCCGGTCTGGCGGGCACGACACCGCTGGGCGCCGTGTTCGCGGCGCGCGTTGCGACCCATCGCGACGACGGCCTCACCGAGCTCGCTTTCGAAGGCGGCACGCTTTTCGTGCCGCGCCTCGACGCGCAAAGGGGCGCGAAATTGCGTGTGCGGTTGCGGGCGGAAGACGTGATGCTCGCGCGCGTCATACCCGGCGCCATCAGCGCCAACAACGTGCTGCCCACGACCGTTGCAGGCGTGCGCGTGGCGGACGAATCCCATGCCGATGTGCAACTGGCCTGCGGGGCCACTAAGATCGTCGCGCGGATCACGCGCGCCTCGTTTGCGCGGCTCGAAATCAAGCCCGGCATGGCGATGTTCGCGATCGTGAAGTCCGTGATCGTGGATTCGCGGTGATCCCTGCCGCAGTTGCGCGCGGCCATGTCTTTCGTCCATGCTTCTGCGAAATATCCCGGAGGAAACGACGATGCCGCTGATCCCGTTTGCCGATACCAATAAGCTCCCGGAAAAGGCCAAGGAGGCGTATGACCGCCTGCCGCGCAAGCTCAACATTTTCCGCATGTGGGCGAACGCGCCGGAGATGTTCGTCTCCGGCATGCGTTTCGGCGGCAACATCCTGGCGCGGCAAAAGCTCAACGCGGCGTTGCGCGAGCTGGTGATCCTGCTCGTCGCGCGGCTGGAAGGTGGCACCTATGAATGGGTGCAGCACGTGCCGATCGCGGAAGGCGTCGGCTGCCGCAAGGACCAGATCGCCGCACTCGAGAAGGGCGATATCGACGATCCCGCCTTCGACACGAAGGAAAAGGTGCTGCTGTATTTTTCGCGCGAAGTCATCCGCGACGTGAAAGCGAGCGAGGAAGCCGTCAAGGCGATGGAAAAGCACTTCTCGGCGCAGGAGATCGTCGAAGTGATTCTCACCTGCGGCTTCTACATGACGATGGCGCGCTTGACCGAAACCACACGCACCGACATCGATGCGCCCGGCGGCATGGCGGTCGTGAGCGAGCTGGGACGGATGCGGTGAGCCATCGCTCCTAACTGTCTTGGCCCGCGACTGCGGGCTATGACAATTTTACTCAAGCTATTGCCCCGCTCGAAACACGAATCGCTTCGACATGGTGAAGTTGAGCAAGAAACCAAGCAGCGTGCCGGCTGCAGCTGCGATGTAGATATTGTTCGTCGGCGGAGGGGCCAGCTGAACCAGCAGCGTGTAGAGCAGCAGATTCGCCAGAGCTCCAAGGCCGTTTGCCGCGATGAATTTCGCCCATTCGCGCAGAAGATTTGATTGGGCCGCATGTTCGCGAAAGGTCAGAAGTCGATTACCCCACCATGTAAAGGTCGCCGCGATAAAGAACGACGGAAACCAGCTGATCTGCTTGCTGATGCCGAGGAGGTCGTGAGCAACGAACAAGGCTGCAGCGAACACGGGGAATCCGGCCGCACCTACGAGCCCGAAACGCAGGAAGCGCGAGCGGAACAGCCGCGCCGCCGTATCGCGAAAAAATCTCACGGCCAGATGAGGTCCTGCGGTCCCGGGATCGCCAGATAGGCGATGCGCTTCAGTTCCCAGCGCCCGCGCGTCACCGTGTCGAGGATGAGCCCGCTCGCCAGCGACAGGAACGCCAGCACCATCAGCCCGACGGCGAGAACGCCGCGCGGCAGGAGCGTCACTTCGTGGGTCTGGAAGAATTCGATGACCACCGGTATGCCGAGCGCCAGCGAGAAGATCGCGAAGAATCCGAAGAGACCGGCGAAGAAGATCAGCGGCCGTTCTTCGCGCACGAGGCTCACGATGGTGAAGAGGATGCGGAAGCCGTCGCGCCAGGTGTTGAGCTTGGAGACGGAACCTTCCGGGCGTTCCTTGTAGCGCGTGTCGATCTCGATCATCGGCATGAGAAGGCGCACGGCGTGGACGGTGAGCTCGGTCTCGATGCCGAAGCCTTCCGCCGTGAAAGGAAAGGATTTGACGAAGCGGCGCGACATCACGCGATAGCCCGTCAGAAGGTCGAGCAGATGCACGCGGAACATGGTGGAGGTGAGGCCGGTCAGGAGCCGGTTGCCCATCACATGACCCGCGCGATAGGCCGCCTCTCCCGTCGCCACGCGCCGGCCGGAGACGATGTCGAAGCCGTCGTCGATGAGGCGTTTGACGAGTTGCGGCGCAGCCCCGGACTCATAGGTGTCGTCGCCGTCGACCAGCACGTACACGTCGGCTTCGATGTCGGCGAACATGCGCCGCACGACATTGCCTTTGCCCTGGCGGAGCTCACTCCGGACGATGGCGCCGGCCTCGCGGGCGCGCGCGCTGGTCTCGTCCTTCGAATTGTTGTCGTAGACGTAGACCGCAGCCCCCGGCAGCGCCGCCCGGAAATCGCGCACGACGGTGCCGATCGCAGCCGCTTCGTTGTAGCAGGGGATGAGAACGGCGACGCGCGCCAGTGATTTGGTCATTGGGACTTCGTCATGCTGGAGGTGCCTTCATCAACGGGCAGAAGGCATAAGGCCCCCCGAGATTGGTGACAATATCGCGGCATTTGGGTGCGACGATGGCGAGGCCGTAGGCCTTGAGCGCGTCCTTGTTCCGCGCGGCTTCGAACGGGTTGAAGACCACGTAGAGATCGCCCCGGAAGTCCGCCACGCGGCGCATCGTCTCCGCCGTCAGCCGCGAGCCGTCTTTGGGCGCGATCATCCAGCCATCGATGCGGATGATGGGGATCTCGGGCGGGAACGCGGGCGCTAAGAAGCCCATCGGCGTCTCGCCCGTCATCAGGATCATGGTCTTTTCGACATGGGCGATGGGCGGAATGGTGACCTGGATGTAGGGATCGCCCACCGGCGCGCGCTCGGGCAGATCGGCATGGGTCAACACGAGGACGCCCAGGAGCGCGCCCCCAATGATCGAGAGCCGCGTGCGCCGGGTGAGCGGCCAGAGGTCGATGGCGACGACGATCACCAGGGGCGCCATGATCTCGAGCAGAAGGATGTAGCGGTAGATGCCGAAGATCTTGAGCCAGGCGATGTAGCTCACCGCGACGAAGGCGATCAGCGCCCGGGCCGCGTCGGGCGCCACGAGGCGTTCGCGCCGGCCGCGCATGAAAAGCGCGATCGCCAGCGATGCGATCACGAGCACATAGGCGAGGCCCACGCGCACGTCGTGGAACGGCAGGTCGTCGGCGACGCCCCAGTCGATCGAGAACAGCAGCGGAAAGAGAAGCTCGGTCTTCAGATGCGTCGGGATGAACCGCATGTCGCGATAGGACGCGGTGAGCGCCAGCGGCGAATGGAAGAACTGGTTGAAATAGGGAAAGAGCGGATTGCCCGTCAGCTGCCCCATCTTGACGAACCAGTAGCCCGCGAACAGCGCCACGCCGGCGATGCCGCCCAGGCCGCCGCCCAGAAGCCGCGACGTGCGGTGTCTCCAGTCGCCCGGCAGAACCGCGAGCGCGGCCGCGAAACCCAATGCAAACGGCGCTTCGGGAAGTTTCAATCCCACCGCGCTGCCGACAAGAAGTCCCGCAACGCCGGCAACGGCCACACCGGACCACAACGGGCCTTCGCGCAGCCGACCGCGGTTGACGACAATGAGCGCGAGGCCGCAGAGCACGAACACGCTCATCACGTTGTCGTAGTAGGTCGTGCCGGCGAGATAGAGCGTGAGGCTTCCCGTCATGCACAGAAGCGACAGGATCACGCTTGCCAGCACGCGCTGTTCGATCCGGAAGATCGAACGCATCATCAGATAGAGCGGCACGATGTTGGCGCCCTGCACCGCGCCCAGGATGCCGAGCGCCATCCAGGAATGCAGATGCGTCGCCAGCCAGTAGAACGGGATGTCGAGGAACGGATTGTAGAACGTCGCCTGATGCGCGACCGCGACGTCGATGGCCATCCGCCCGTGCAGGAAGGCGTAAGGGATGTACCAATGATAGTTGCGGAAGTCCCAGGCGCGGTCCTCGCCGCGGCAGACGACGAAGATCGCCCAGCCCAGGACGACGCTCGCCAGATAGGCCCATTCTCCGACGCCGAGAGGCGCGGCGCGGTCGGAAGGCCGGGCTGGAACGGAAGCGTCGGACACGGGAGCAGCGGAACCTGGATCTGAAAAGGGCGCAGACAAGCCGCGCGGGCTTGTCCCGCGGCGAATTACGCTGTTCGGCCAGACCCGGCAAGGGCCACCGCCGCCGGCAAGCCTCCGGCCGGGCAACCCCGCAGAACGTTTCTCAAAGCACAGGATCGGCGAGACGCGGTCCCGGGCGGGTGTGAGCCGCGCCCCCCGGTATCGACACTGTCCCTCGCCTCCTGTGGCGCTCTGGCGGCGTTCGGCTTCAAAATGGCGCACAACCGGCGACAAAACGTGCGCGGCACCGAAACGGCGACAGAGCCATGCGTATTCCCGCACGGACATGCGTGCGGTCGAGACGATGGAGCGCGACGATGTCTGCGGCCGTCTGACCGCGGACGTCTGGGAAATCACCCGCGACGAATGGCAGGCGCGGAGAAACCGCGCCGCACCCTGACCGCGCTACGACGCTGCCAGCCATGACGTCGATGGATCGACGCTGAGGCGCTGCTGCGCGCATTCGTAGGCGATGGGACGCGCAATGTTCAGGCGTGTGCGCGCGGCCTCGAGCGGTTCGGCGAAGAGGGTTTCGATATCCTGCGTGTGCAACCATGTCGCGGCGCGGCCGTGGCGATAGCCTTCCCAAGCGGCGCGAACGACAGACAGTCCGTGCGGCTCGGTCAGACTCTTGAGTGCGCCCGACACCGCAATAAACGCCCAGCCCAATCCCCTGCTTTGCGCGAAGGAGAAAGCGACGAGGCAAAGCTCGCCGAGCGGATCGTCGGCCCGATAGCCCGTCAACACGTGCCAGATGTCGTGCAAGTCGCGTTCGCGCCGCCCGAACCATGCATGCGGATGTTTCTCTTCGCGGTCGCGCTTCACTTCGCGGTCCACCGCGGCGAGCCCCTCCGCGGAGAAGCCGGTCCTGTCGAGAAAGGCGCGGTACGCGGCGCCGACCGTGCCGGGCGCGAATTGCGAAAGGAATGCGCGATCCGTCAGCCGGTCGACGAGTTCGACGCGCGCGTAGGCGATGCGTCCGCCCTCGGGCGTCTGCAGCAGACGACGATAATTCTTTGCCGACGTGCCGCCGTTGAGCGCGGCCATCACGCGAAACACCTGAGCGGTGTCGTTGGGATCGGCAAGGAGACGGCGCATCGCACGGAGGGCCCCGATCCAGTCCTTCCGGTCCTTCGCCGAGAGTGCGGCCGCAGCTGCCATCGCCTTGTCCTTCAATCTGATAATCTAGGTTGTCAGATTGTCAGATATCTGGACTTTGTCAAGAGGCGGCCCCAAAATGGACGGATGGAGAAGCAAAAACGCCGGTATTCCGGCCAAAGTTTTGCCGACCGGCAGAACGATCGCCGCGCGCGGCTCGTCAGGGCGACGCTGGAGGTGGCGGGGCGGTTCGGGCTGGAAGGCACCTCCGTCGCCGCCATCTGTGCCCAAGCCGGGCTGACGGCGCGGTACTTCTACGAGTCCTTCCCCAATCGCCAGGCGATCTTCATCGAGGCCTATCGCCTCGCCCAGCAGGAGCTGTTGAGCCACGTCGATGGCGCGAAGGATCGCAACGATCCCGTGCGCGGGGCGCTCACGGGTTTTTATACCACGCTCTACACCCACCCGGGTCTTGCGCGGGTGTTCCTGGTCGACCTCAACGATCACGGCAACGACATGAAAGCGGTGAGTCAGGAAGGCGTGCAGAAACTGACCAAAGCCTTTGCGCTGAAGGCCAGACATCCTTTGCTGATCGCGGGCATCATCGGCGCCGTCGTCGACGTGGCCAAACGCTGGATCGAATCGGGGTTCGCCGAACCTGTCGAGAACGTGGTCGAGATCGCGCTGCCGTTTACACAGGTCGGCGCGTAACGAAATTTCGTCGACAACTCGGCCGCCCGGCCGAATTGCACCGACCCGGATTTCGTCGGAAACTTGATCCCGGCGCCCGGGGGGGCTTTCGGCATCAAAAATCGGCGCAATTTTTCGGCCCTGTCCGTCTTGGATATTGTCTGCCGGCCCCATGCGGCTCGATCGCACGGCAGGAGTGGGACAATGCGCGGAAGAAATCCATTCGTGCCGGCCATCGCCGCGATCGCCGTACAATGCGGGTCATATCATCGGGCAATGCTCCAAGGGATCGACGCCATTTCCGGCGACCAAGTTTTGATTTCGATTCATTCATCGGAGAACACGCATGACCGGAAAACAATTCGCCGGGGTCGCAATCGGCTTCTTCACCGCAACGGCCATCGGCCCCGCGCTCGCGGACAACAACAGCGTCGAATTGGATTGCAAATATCATGTCACGTCTGGCACCTACGCAGCGGACAGAGACGTTCATATAGGCGTCGATTTCGCCAACAATCTTGTCCGCGTCTATTCCGCTTCAGGAGAAATTCGTCTGGCTCCGGTATTTATTCCCTCCACTGCGCGCATTGAAGGGGATCACGTTGTTTATCCAGCAGCTATTACGGAAGACACGATTAGCTGGAGCGCGAACACGGTTGGAGGTCCGGCGGGCGCGCTCCTTCCAAGCGATGTGCAGGAGGCCATGCAAGTCGCTATCGACCGAAAGACGGGGAGATTTTCTGTGATGTTTGATCCACGCATGGCGCTTACGCAGGATTCCGGCTCCTGCACAAAGCGCAGCGATACGAATAAGTTTTGACCGTTATCTGGAGGAAACGCGCATGAGCGGAAAATATTTTGCCGTGGCGCTGGCCGCGATCGCCGCCTTTCTCACGCTCGCGAGCCAGGCGAACGCGGATATTCTTTCTCTGGAATGCCAAGATTTCTTGGTGGCCTCTCCAAACTCGTTTCTTACGATGCGTATCTGGATCAACTTGGACAATTCGATGGCTGTCACGGCCTTCAATTTGGTTGGAGGACCCGGAAGTTCTCTTTTCACTTACGCGGGACCTGATCCGGTAAGCATTTCCCCCCAGCAATTCTTTGTCCAAAATCGGCAGATCACGATCGACAGATTATCTGGCGGCGGAAACGAAGGTAGCAACAGACTAAAATCATGTACCAAGGTGGATCTGCCCTATCCCCCCGAAGCTCCAAGTCTTACGCAGAAGTTTTAAGCTCGGAGATCATTGCGCCAAGGGACCAAACCCCGTTGCCAGCGACCAAGTTTTAATTTCGATTCATTGGAGACCGCGCATGATCGGAAAACGCTTCGCAGTGGCGCTGGCCGCAATCGCCGGCCTCGGGCGCGCACACGCCGCAACGCTCTCGCTCGACTGCAATGGGACTGTGCATGTCTGGGTCGATCTCGACAAATCGACGATCTCGATTTGGGCGGACGGCTCGAACAACGGAGTCGATACATATCCGGCGCAGATTACACCGACGACGATTCAGTGGGGGCCCGCCAAAAACCATACGATGGCGTATGACGACCAGGGTTCGCTCGACAGAACGACGGGATCATTTAACGAGACGATGGGACCGAACGGATCGTGGGGCCATCGCGGCCCGCTGGACTGCGTTAAAGGGGTGACGCCGCTACCTGCGACGAAGTTTTGAGTCGAGTGGATTAATCGGAGGGTGCAAATGACCGGAAGACGCTTTGCAGTTGGATTGGCTGCAATCTCCGCCTTTCTCGCGTTCGCGAGCCAGGCGGACGCCGATGTTCTCGAACTGGATTGCACATATGGCGGGCAGATATGGATAGACATGGACCGATCGACCGCGACACTTAAGTTTCCAGATGGCCTCAAGACGCTTCCCGCGCAAATATCGGCCACCGAAATAGTGTGGTCCCGGAACGACGGCGGATGGGGGTGGGACTTTTCGGTCGACCGAACCACTGGCCGCATCAACATGGATCAGACTGGCCCTGGCGGTTCACACGGGCATAGCGATGGAACTTGCGAAAAAGGTACGACGCCGTTGCCGGCAACCAAGTTTTGATTTCCGATTTATTGGAGAACGCGCATGACCGGAAGACGCCTTGCAGTTGGGCTGGTTGCGATGCTCGCGTGCGCACCATTTGCTGGTCCCCAGAAGTCATATGCTCAAACGGATCAGACCATTGTGATGGTCTGCACGAATGAATACCCAGGACAACAGATTTTCACACTCAATTTGGCGGCTAAAACAGTCGCTTTCGAGGGTGTGACCCCCAATCCCGGTGGTCACCCAGACCCTATTGACACCATAACGCAAGGGACCATTCAGCAGATTACCGACGCGGAAATTATCTTTACGGATCGAGATGACAACTCCGCGCGTCGCTTCACCTTAAACCGCTACACCGGGATGATGAGTTGGGAGATTCTGGACCCTGTGAACCAGGCGGCGGCCGCGGCGGCTCATGCTGCCACCGGAGCGACTTGCCATAAGCAGCAGAAGCAGTTTTGAGGGGACCTTTCATGATGGCGAAACTGTCTCGTGTCTCGCACCGGCCGGGAATCATCGTCGCCGCGATGATCGCGATGCGCGGGCTTGCGCCGACCGCGGCCCACGCGCAGAGCGATCAGACAATCGTGTTGATTTGCACATACAATCCCAACCCGGCCGCATTTCGATATTCTTTCACTATCGATCTGCAAGGAAAAACAGTTGTGGAGGAGAACATCACCTCACCGGGGCCGCAACCGTACCAGGGAACCGTGACACAAATTACGGATCAACAAATAACGTGGATAGATCACCCAATAGGCTCATCTTCAACCTATATCCTGAACCGTTACACCGGCCAACTCGTGACGCGCGTGACGGATGGTCCACCCGAAGCAATCGGCAGAGTTGTTGAATATACTTGCCAGAAACAGCAGAAGCAGTTTTGAGGAGAGATTCATGATTGGAAATACGTTTCGCGGATCGAACTTCGCCAAAATGCTTTTCGCCGCAACGGTCGCGTCGTGCCCGCTGCTTGCGCCGACGGAATTACAGGCGCAAACCGCACCGGCCGTGATCGTCTTGAGCTGTACCTGGCCCTCCAATCCCCCGAATATACAGACCATCACGCTTGACCTGGGTCAGAAGACAGTAACGACAAAAGAGACACTAGCCGGTAATACCCTGGAACATGGGACGATCACGCAAATAACCGATCAGGATATCACCTGGAATTACCCTACCACGGACGTTACGTCAGCACTGGACCGCTACACTCTTCGGCTCCAATTCGGCGACGGCACGAGCGAGCAGTGCGAGTTGCAGCACAGGCAACTTTGAGGAGATGCCGATGGCTCAGAACGGATGCCTCTTCAAACGCACCGCCAAGTTTCTTTCCCTGATCGCGATAATGACGTCATGCGCGCTGTTTGAACCGACGATGTCATTTGCGCAAACGGACCAGCCGATTATTATGACCTGTGACACCACGCCTGTACATGTCACGCTGACGATCAATCTGACGGATAAAACAGCGCGGATCGAATTAGACGATACACGCCCGCAATTCCAACAATTAGCCTCCCAAACTTACGTGCTACCGATATCCCAGATTACAGACCAGGAAATCACGATGCCTATTCCGGACGACCCAACGTACGACCCATCGGGCCAAACAGCGGGCCAATATTACGTATTAAACCGGTACACGGGAGATTTGAGAATGATTACGCCCGCGTATCCGAACAGTCCAGATCTATACGGTCCCTGCCAGAAGCAGCAGAAACAGTTTTGAGGAGGGAAAATGGTGGAGTCCGGATCGGCGAAAAGAATGTTTCGCGGATCGCGAAGCGTTAAAGCGCTTGCCGTTATGACTATCGCGGCTTGCGCGCTGCTTGCGCCGGTGAAGTCATATGCTGAAACGGATGAGGCCATCGTGATGGTGTGCAAATGGGATCGAAACCCGGCGCTCGTCCAAACGCTTACCCTCGATATGGCAAAAAAAGCGGCAGTGATAGAGCAGAACAGTCCGAATAGCTTCGTATACCCGCAAGGAACCGTGACGGAGATTTCAGATCAACAGGTCATCTTCGTTTTACCAACGAATGTTAACGATCCCACTGATACGATGACCGTAACGCTGAACCGATACACCGGTCATCTCTCGGAAGTGAGCAGCATTCCTTCTCCCGAAGGAATCACGATTACCGAATATACCTGCCAGAAACAGCAGAAGCAGTTTTGAGGAGGCTTTCCATGGTACCGGATCGATCTCGCATATCGCGCCAAGCCAAGGTTTTTGTCGTCGCGACAGTCGCGTTCTGCGCGCTGCTGGCGCCGGTAAAGTCGTTCGCTCAGACGAATCAGCCTGTCGTGATGATTTGCGCGAACCAATATCCCGGACACACGATGCTCAATATTGATTTGGCCGCGAAAACGGTTTCGGACAGCATTTCCCGGAATAATCCCCACGCCATAACGCAAATCACCGATCAGCAAATCGTCTGGACGTACAGCGACGGGGAGATATTCCGCACCTACACTTTGGATCGCTACACGGGCGAACTCACTGTAAGCGACACGGTGAACGGGAACCCCAACGCACCGGTAACGTCGACCTGTCAGATAGCACAGAAGAAGTTTTGAGGAGGCATGATGGCGGATTCGGGATCGCGGGTTAGCGCCGCATGTGCCCTTTCCGCCGCGATGATCGCGGCCTGCCTGCTGCTGATGCCGGCAAACTCCTCCGCGCAAACGGATCAGACGGTCGTCATGACCTGTCTCTATCAAAATGGCAGTGTCCGGACCCTTACCCTCGATCTTGCAAGAAAAACCGGCACGTCGGCAGTCTATTGGGATGCGCGTCCCGAGCTGGGGCACACGGATCCGCTGACAACAACGCAAATGACGGATCAAGACGTCACCTTTGCCGTTCAAGGCGCGACGTACACGCTGAGCCGCTTCACGGGCGATCTCACGGAATCGTGGAACGGTGGCGGCACGGTCCATTGCCGGAAGCAACAGAAGCAGTTTTGAGGGGAATTTCGTGCTGACGACCTTGCTTCACTTATCGCGCCAAGCCAACGCTCTTGTCGTTGCGGCAGTCGCGTTCTGCGCGCTGCTTGCGCCGGTAAAGTCATTCGCTCAGCCGGATCAGCCAATTGTGATGTTGTGCAAGTCGGTGACGAACCCGTCAGGCACTGAGCTAATGATCACTCTCGATATGACGAAAATGACTGTCGTCGTGCAGTTGCAGCTCGGAGCGACCCCTTTGGGAACGCGTCAGGGAATGGTGACGTCGATCACCGATCAGCAATTTGCATTCTCTACGCCGAGGGGTTCTCAGACGGACAGCTACACGCTGAATCGCTATACGGGCGATCTCTCGGCGACAAGCACCGGCTTAACAAGCACCGGCTTAAATGGGAGCAGCCCGTATGCATGCCGGAAGCAACAGAGGCAGTTTTGACACCGCGGTCGCCGATGAAACGCCGCTCACATTGTAGCGTCGGAACGCTGGTCTTCGCGGCGGCCTTGCTCGCCGTTCTTCAGCCGGCGACTGCCGAGACGGTGTCGCCGGTCCAGGCGGGAGCGGACGGCGGGTTCGAACTCTCGATCGTGGAATCGACCCAAGGCAATATCGGCGCGATCGGCATCGGGGTCGGATATGTCGGCGGTGGTCCCTATCTCGATGAGAACGGCGTTCGCCGGAACGGCCTCCATGCCGGTCTGGCAATCTCGGTCCACCATGACCCTTCGGCTTTTCAGCAACCCGACGTCCACGAGGGTCAGACCCTGGAAGCGGCCGGCTATCGAATCCTGATCGAAAAGATCATTCCCGAAGGGCGGGGCAGCGTCATCGTGCGGGTCTGGGGGCCGCCGCGCTAGCTCAAGGTTCGCTCTGCATGTTCGCGATATGCGCCGCGCGCAGGTCGAGATCGCGTTCGATCCGGCGGCGCGGTTCGTCTTTCAATTCGCCGGCGCGATAGAGCGCGTTGACGGCGTCGCGCTCCGCCTCGATCAGCAGACAATCGATCTCGTCGTGAAGGTCGCTCAGTTTCCTGCGTCCGTCGCTGCTGCGCTGTTCGATGCGTTCGAGACGGCTTTCGTGCTGCGTGCGAAGATCGCGAACGATGGCCTCGGGAAGATCGCGCTCGGCTTTCAGGACGTCGAGACGCTGCATGGCCGCCTCCACGGCCCGTTCGCGGGCGCGATATTCCTCGGCCGTGTCGGTGCGGATCTCGCGATGTCCGGCCCTGGCGAGGCCGAGCGCGCGGATCACCGTCGGCAACAGCAAGCCTTGGCCCACCAGCGTCACGAGGATCACGCAGAACGTCAGAAACAGGATCAGGTCGCGATGGGGAAACGGCGCGCCCGAGTCGGTGGTCAAGGGAATGGCGAGCGCGGCGGCGAGCGAGACGATGCCGCGAATCCCCGTGAACGCCATCACGAACGGTCGCTGCCAGGCCGGCGGAGGATCGTCGCGCGCGATGGCGGGTATGAGCCAGACCGGCAGATAGGTCGCGGGAAACATCCAGATGAAGCGCGCCGCGATGACGGCGGCGCTGACGACGACCGCCGCGATGGCGACCTGCAGGGACGTCATGTCGCCGATGTGATGGATCACCGCGCGCGCCTGCAGCCCGGTGATGAGAAACACCATGCCGTCGATCACGTAGATGAAGAAATTCCAGAAGAAGACGCCCTGCAGACGCGTCGCGGCCCCGATCAACCGTTGCCCGTTCCAGCTGACGTAAAGGCCCGCGGTCACCGTCGCCAGCACGCCCGAGCCGCCCAGATATTGCGGCGGCCAATAGGCGAGGAACGGCGTCAGGATCGAGAGCACCAGCTCGATGCGCGGCTCGTTCACCCAGTGGCGCAAGCGCAGCATCACCCAGCCGACGCCGATGCCCCAGAGAATCTCGCCCACGATGATGGCCACGAACGTGACCGAGGCCTGCCCGAGCGAAAACGTACCGGTGGCCACCGCGGCGACCGCGAAGCGATAGAGAATGAGGGCGGTCGCGTCGTTGGCGAGTCCTTCGCCTTCGAGGATCACCGCGATGCGCCGGGGAAGCTTGAGCCCGCGCGCGATGGACAGCGGCGCCACGGGATCGGGCGGCGAGACGATGGCGCCCAGCACGAATCCGACCGGCCAATCGAAACCCAGCAGAAAATGGGCGACGGCCGCGATGACGACGGTCGTGAAGATCACGGCGCCGATGGCCAGAAGCGTGATCGGGCGCAGATTGAACTTGAACTCGCGCCAGCTCATGGACACGGCCGACCAATAGACGACGGGCGGGAGCACCAGCAGCAGCACGAATTCGGGCGCGAGCGAAACTTTGGGGAGCCCCGGGATGACCGCCAGCACGACGCCCGTCAGCACCAGAAGGATGGGGGGAGACACGTCCAACCGCTTGGCCAGGACCGAGACCGCCGAAATCACGATCAGCAGCAGGACCAGGACCTGGATTGTGGGAATCATGACTGCTCCGGATTCTGAAGCGCTTGAAACGCAATCGCCGACGGTAAGTCAACCCGCCTGAGCCCAGAACCGTTTGCCGCCGCTCAAAGACGTAAGATTCACCACAGAGGCACCGAGACACAGAGAAGAAGAACCGGCGCGCCGCAGGCGCGGAGAATACAGAGGCATTTTTAACGCAGTGGCCGCGGTGGATGCGCGGTGGCCGCGGTAGAAAGCGCGTCGGTCCCGGAATTACCGCGCGCGTAGCGCGCAAGAAAAGGATTTACAGGGAGACGGCGAGGCAATGAGAGACCGCGTATCTTGCCGTCTCACTGCCTCCCCGTGAAATTTCTTCTCGCGCGCTGACGCGCGCAAGATCGCCACTGCGCCCACTGCGTAACCATCGCGTCCTCCGCGTTGAATCTTTTCTACCTTCTCGACCTCTCTCACGCCGCGAGCCGCGCCGGCGGCGCCATGAATTCGGGGCCGACGGGATCGTGCACGTGTTCGGCGACGATGCGGTCGATGGCGACGAGGGCTGCGGGATCGAGCTTCCATCCCATCACGTCGGCGATCGGATCGAGTTGCGCGGGATGGCGCGCGCCCCACAGCGCGATGCTGAGCGGTTCGGTATCGAGCACCCAGCGCACGGCCAGATGGATCACGCGCTTGCCGTAATTCTCGCGCGCGAATTTGTCGAGCGCGTCGACGGCTTCGAGATATTGCGCGAAGCGCGGCGCCTGGAATTTCGGATCGGTGCGCCTGAGATCGTCGCCCGTGAACGGCGTGTCGGCTTTCATGCGGCCGCTCAGAAGGCCGCGGCACAAAGAGCCGTAAGCGAGGACCGCGATGCGATGCTCGCGGCAATAGGGCAGCACATCCTGCTCGGCCTCGCGCTCGAAAAGATTGTAGGGCGGCTGCGCGGTATGCAGCGGCGCCACGGCCCGGAACGCCTCCATCTGCGCCGGGCTGAAATTGCTGACGCCGATGGCGCGGATTTTTCCCGCCCGATAAAGCCTGTCGAGGGCTTTCGCCGTCTCCCCGATCGGCGTGTTGGGATCGGGCCAATGCACCTGGTAGATGTCGATGACGTCGGTCCTGAGCCGCTTCAGCGAATCCTCGACCTCCTTCTCGATGCGCGCGGCGCTCGCATTGCGGAAGGGATTTCCCTCTTTCCAGTCGAGCGCGACTTTGGTGGCAATGACGGCCTTCCGGCGCCGGTCGCCTTCCAGGGCGCGGCCGACGATCTCTTCCGAATGCCCGAAGCCGTAGACCGGCGCGGTGTCGATCAGCGTGACGCCCAGATCGAGCGCGCGTTGAATGGTCGCAATCGATTCCTGATCGTCGGAACCGCCCCACATCCATCCGCCGATCGCCCAGGTTCCAAGCCCCACGCGCGACGGCGTGAGCGAAGTTCCGGGGATTTTGATGGTTTCGAGATTCGTCATGACCGATTCCTCGTGGAAATCCACGCCAGAGATAGGTCGGGGCGCGCGCGATTCCACGATCATCCGCGCGTCATGTCGCCGCCTTCACGTAAATGAGAGGGGCTGGGGCCCGTCCGCCCCCTAAGTGTCTACTCATATGACGCAGCAACCAACGCAAGTTGAAGCTTATAAAGGTCGAGTAAGTCTCGGCACTTTTTCAAGAAATCACTCTCGGACACGAATCGGTCACGCGCTGCCAAAATTGTGTTTTTTAGATCGACGTAGCGTATTGCGGACCAATCGAGTTCGCTGCTACGCGCGTCGACCAGAACATTGTAAGCGTTTGCCACGCACGTGAAAAATTCCAGACCGGAGATTACTGTTTCTAGCGTGTATCGGAAATCCTGCCCGGAGTGCAGATTCGCGCATTGTCGCGTCAGATCATCGCTTACCTCCAAGCAAATTCTTATGACCGCGTTGAGCGCCGCGACGTCTTCGTCGGTGAAGCATGTCTCGACCTCCTTTGACATGGAAGTCTGAATCGCGCGGATTTGTTCGTTCATCGGTAATCTCGCCGCTGGCCTATTGCCACGTTACGCTCAACTATCTTCTGCGCCAATTATTTTAACATTCGGCAACATCGCTCGGCGAAATGCAGAACGAAGCGGCGACGCGCGTTGCACAAACGTCTCTCTTCACGTGTGAAGCGGTTGGGTGCAGACTTGAAGTATGGCTCTTTGACAAGTGAAGCTCGAAACGGGGCGCCGGCCTTTCGGCCGCGTGCTGCTGCGTCATGAGAATTGCCGCAAAGGCGCAAAGATGGCGGTGCTTTCCCGGAATGGTGCACCGGCTTGGACGGCCTTCGTTGCACGCGAATGCGCACAGGCAAACGTCGAAAGCGATTCGCGATGTTCGCGGCGTCCTCGCGATCTCGGCGCCTTTGCGTCTCTGCGGCAAATTTCTTCCCGTCACACGCGCCGGAAAGAACGCACACGGACGAAAATAGTCCCTGGTGTCCCCTGATAATGTCCATGAGCGTCGAGGCCGAATCGCGGGTAATGCCTGTCGCACAAGGCTCATATGATCGTCGGGCGCCGGCTCGGTTTTCAACACCCCCGATAAAGTCCCTGTTACCAGGGATTTCGCGCGCCGGGCGACAGAACGGCAGCGCGCGAAAAAATCTTCACGCTCCGATCGGCAGGTTCGACAGGAATTGCGCCGTGCAGGTGCGCCAGGAGCGCGTGAGCGCGAATTGCCGGCAGGCGTCGCGGGAAATTTTCGCGGCGTTCATGCAGGCGCGGCCGAGATCGTTGTCGAGGGCCGCCACGCTGGTGTCGCCGATGACGTCGCGCGGACCCTGCACGGGAAATGCCGCAACGGGTACGCCGCAGGCCAGCGCTTCCAGCATCACCAGGCCGAACGTGTCGGTCTTGCTGGGGAAGACGAACACGTCGCTCGCCGCGTAAAGGCGCACGAGTTCTTCGCCCACTTTGGGTCCTAAGAATTTCGCGTTCGGATAGCGCCGCTCGAGCTGCGCGCGCGCCGGCCCGTCGCCGATGACGACTTTCGTGCCCGGCAGATCGAGGCTCAAAAACGCTTCGATGTTCTTTTCGATGGCGACGCGGCCGACATAAAGCCAGATGGGATGCGGGAAGGGCAGGCTCGCTTCGGGCATGGGACGGAAGCGTTCGATGTCGACGCCGCGCGACCAGATGCGCACGTTGCGGAAGCCGTGGCTTTCCAGCTCCTGCTTCAGCGACGGCGTCGCCACCATCATCGTCTTCGCCGGGCCGTGGAACCAGCGCAGGAAACTGTAGACGGCGCTTTCGGGAATGAACGGAAAGCGCGCATGCACATAGTCGGGAAAGCGCGTGTGGAACGACGTGGTGAAGGGAATTTTCCGCCTGAGACAGATCGCGCGCGCGCTCAGTCCCAACGGGCCTTCCGTCGCGATGTGAATCGCATCGGGTTTGAAGCCGTCGATCATCGTCTCGAGGCTTCGGCGCGGGAACACCGCCAGGCGAATCTCGGAGTAGGTGGGAAGCGGCAGCGTGAAGCGGCCCTCGGGCGTGGCGTAGCGCACTTCGTGGCCGAGCGCTTCGAGGTCGCGGCCCAGCGTCTCCAGCGTGCGCACGACGCCGTTGACTTGCGGCGCCCAGGCGTCGGTCACGATCAAAAGGCGGTGGGCATGCTCATCCGCGGGCGCATCGGCGGCCGGCGCCAGCAATGAGCCGGCGCTGGTCATGTCGTTGCTCTCAGGCCGGAATGGCGTCCGCGAGCTCTTCCGCTGCGTGTGCGGCGGGAACGGTAAGGGGTCGTACGCCCGCGTCTGCCCAGCGGAGAATCTCCAGATGTCCCCGGGCATCTTCGACAAGAGCGGTGCAGCTTTCAACCCAGTCGCCGTCATTGTGGTAGACGACGCCGCAGAGCGTCTTGATCGCTGCGTGATGAATATGGCCGCACACGACGCCGTCGAAACCCCGGGCGCGAACGTCGTCGGCGACAGCCTCTTCAAAGCGGCAGATATATTCCAGCGCATTCTTCACCTTCTGTTTCAGATAGGCGGAAAGCGACCAATAGTTCAGGCCCAGCACTCTGCGGCCCACATGGCACCATTCGTTCAGCTGCAGCGCCACCGTGTAGGCCCAGTCGCCGAGATGGGCGAGCCACTTCGCATACGCGATCACGGCGTCGAACTGGTCGCCATGGATGACGAGAAGCTGCTTTCCGTCCGCGGTTTCATGCACGGCTTCGCGCGCGATCTCGATGCCGGCCACTTCGCGTCCGCAATAGGTGCGGAAGATCTCGTCGTGATTGCCGGGGACGTAGACGACGCGCGTTCCCGAATCGACCTTGCGCAGGATCGCCTGCACCACCGCGCTGTGGGCCTCCGGCCAGAACCAGCGATATTTCAGCCGCCAGCCGTCGACGATGTCGCCGACGAGATAGAGCGTCTGGCACTGATTGCGGTGGAGGAAGTCGACCAGCGCCTCCGCCTTGCAGCCCCGCGTGCCGAGATGGACGTCGGAGATGAAGATCGTGCGGTGATGGCGCACGCCTCGTTGCGGCTCGCGCGAGGCAGGGCCGCGGCGGCGCGGCCTGTCGCCCAGGCGAACGATCTCGGGCAGGGCGCGCTTGCGCAAATGGGACCAGGCGAACTCGGCCATTGGGTGCTCCTGCTGGCGCCGTGGCCTGGTCCGCATATCCCGCGAATCAGTGCGGCGTTGCTTCCACACCTGCCTGCCCGTGAAACACGAAGGTCTTGTTGCAACGCCGTAATTGTTTCGTGAATCCAGCCCGGATGGTGAATCTGCGTCGGGATTGGACTGTTTGCGTAAAAAATGCTGCTGCGCCGCACAAAAAAGTGGCAAGTAACGATGACCCTTCTGCGACGAATATCCCCGGTTTGCGCGCTTTTTTTCAAGACCCAGGAACTTTTTTCTGTTGCGCCGCAGCGATGAGCCTGCGATATTATTGCGGTGCGACATCGCTTTGCGGTGTCGCTGCCCTTCCTGGGCGTTTCCTCCCTGAACTTGGCCGCTCCCTCGGGAGCGGCCTTTTTATTTCCGCCCCATCCTATTTTGCGCCCGTCTTCAGTGACTCCAGGTGCAGCAGCATCGCCCGGACGTCGTTGGTCAGCGCCTCGAGCATCTGGGCCTGCTTGCGCTTGCGGAGTTCCTCGGACGCGTCCTCGCTGATCTCGCCGATGTCTTCCTGGATGTCCTCGACATCCTCCTTGATGCCCTCGACATGCTCGCCCAGCTCTTCGACGTCCTCCTGGATACTCTCCACGTCCTCCTCGACGCCCTTGAGGCTCCTGGCCTGCTGGTTGACGCTGAACTGGATGAAGATGGCGAGATAGATCGCTTCGAGCGACACGACATTCGTCAATACGTCGAGCATCAGGCTCCAGTTGACCCAGCCGAGCAGCGCCACAGCGAAGCACGCCACGAACACGACCGTGTGCACGATGAGCGAGGCCGGCGAGCCGACCCAGGTGATGACTTTCTGGATGGCTGCGCCCAGCGCCTGAAGCCGCGCTTCGGACGGAACGGATGCGCCATTGTGCTGCGCCGTGACGGACGTTTGCATCGCGATGGACTTTGACCGGCGTTGAAACAGAGCGCTCCCCGGAAGCGTGCGCTTCGACGGAACCCTGTCTCCAATGACCCCGACGTCATGCAAAATCAAGCCGGAAAGGCATCGTGCCTATTCGGCCGCGTGGCGCAAACCCCGCGGGTTCAACAATGCGGGATCGAGCGCCAGAAGCGCGCGCAGGCTGGCAGCCAGCCGTGCCGCAAAGACCGAGAACGACGCCGCCGGCCGGATCGTGTCCTCGTCCATGTAGAGCGCGCGATTGATTTCGATCTGGAGCGCGTGGCTGCCGCGGCCCGGCCGTCCGTGCAGTTGCGTCGTATATCCGCCCGCATAGGGCACATTGCGCGCCACGCTGAAGCCTTGCGCGCCGAAGGCTTCTTCCGCCGCGCGAATGAGAACGGGCGATGCGGAAACGCCGTAACGGTCGCCCAGCACGATGTCGGGCACGGCCGCCGCCGACGGCATGGAGTGGCAATCGATGACGATCGCCGCGCCGAAGCGGGCTTTGGTTTCGTCTGCAAGCTCCGCCAGCGCCGCGTGATAGGGCCGGTAGAAGACGGCGAGCCGGTCGCTGGCCTCGCCGGCCGAAAGTTTCTGGCGATAGATCTCCGCGCCCTCGCGCACGATGCGGGGAATGACGCCCAGGCCCGCGCTGACGCGGGGGCTCGCGGCATCGACGGCGAAGGGCAGCGGGCCTTCGAACATGGCCGCGTCGAATTCGGCGGGCGCGCGGTTGACGTCGAGATAGGCCCTCGGGAACGCCGCCGCGATCAGCGGCGCGCCGTAATCGACGACGGGCAGAAACAGTTCCTCGATGAAGGCGTCTTCGGAACGCCGCAACGCGTTGAACGACAATCGGCTCTGGGACACGAAGCTTCTGGGATAGGCGCGACCCGAATGGGGCGAGGCGAAAACGAAGGGCGTTGCGAGCGCGAGCGGGCGGCGGAGGCGGAACGGCGCACGCCGGAGCTCGGCCAGGGCATTGTCGCCGCCATCCTCATCTTTCGGTGCTCGCGCCATTCGGCCTCACGAAGCGGACTCTCGAAACGGAGTGGATCACCAAGCCCGTGCCGCGATCAAGCAATTTGCCGCCTCTTAACGGCATTTACGGCATCCGCGATATAGGCTTTATTCGTCTCGCTGGAGCGTGGTGGGATATGGCGCAGATTCTTCTGGCGGAAGACGACGAATCGTTGCGGCGGTTCCTTGCCATGGCGCTGGCCAAGGCGGGCCACGAAGTCACCGACTTCGGCGACGGCAAAGAGGCGTTCGAATGCCTCAAGGGCTTCCGCTTCGATCTGCTTTTGACCGATATCGTCATGCCCGGCATGGACGGCATCGAGCTCGCCAAGCGGGCGGCCGAGATGGATCAGGCCCTCAAGATCATGTTCATCACGGGATTTGCGGCGGTGGCGCTGCATCCGTCGTCCAACGCGCCGAAACAGGCCAAGGTGCTGTCGAAGCCCTTCCACCTGCGCGAAATCGTCCACGAAGTGGAACGTATGATTGCGGCGTGAACAGCGTTAAGCCGCCGCTTCCGCATCCATCGATCGAAGGCCCAGATCTTCCAGCCGGCAGTCGAGCTCCGCGCCCGAGAACTGCTCGGCGAGCGCCAGCGCCTGCCACAGATCCACCGACTGTTCCCGGCCGTCCACGAGCTTCAGCGCGCGCAGATTGGCTTTGGAGAAACGCGCATGGGTGAGCCGCGCGCCGCGGAAGGAGGCGGCGCGAACGTCGGAGTCGGAGAAATCCGCATCGCGCAGGTCGGCGCCTTCGAACCGTGCGCCCTGGAGCTGGCAGCCGGCGAAGCTCACCCCGATCGCGATCGCATTGCGCGCGGTCAGACCCGTCAGATGCCGGCCGGCGAGAAAGGATTGCAGCGGACGAAGATCCTCGCCGTCGAAATTGGCCGGCTGACCTTCGCGTCCGCCCGTGCGGATCCATTGATAGTGGACGTCCACCATCGCCTTCAGCTGTTCCGCCCGCGCCACGCGTTCGGTCGAGGGATCGGTCACGGCGCCCTTGAGGGCCTCGGGCGCTACTTTCAGATCGGAGAGATTGACGCCCGTGAGAACGGCGTCCTTGAACGACACGTCGACGAGCTTGGCGCCCTTGAAATCCGCGCCCTGCATCATCGCGCCGGAGAAATTCGCGCCTTCGAGGCTCGCGCCGTTGAACGAGGCGCGCTTCAGCGAGCAGTTGCTGAAGTCGACGCCCGTCGTCTGCGCGCGCTCGCCGGCGCCTTTTTCCGTGCCCATGACCGGCTCGGCCCCAGGACGCGCCATGGTGGCGGAGCGCAGATTGGCGTTGTCGAGATTGGCGCAGGAGAGATTCGCGCCGCGCAGCGACGTGCCGCGCATGTCGGCCGCGGCAAGGCAGGCATGGCGCAGATCCGCGAGCCTGAGATCGGCGCAGTAAAGGCTTGCGCGCTCGAGATTGGTCCGCGCCAGCACGGCGCCGCGAAGCGTCGCACCCGAAAGATCGATGTCGGAGAGATTGCGCTGGGCGAAATTGAGCTTGGACAAATCCATCGCGGACAGTTGCGCGGTGGCGCCGCCCGCCTTGTGCAGGAGGAAGCGCTCGTGCGCGAGCAGGATTGCATTCAACTCCTGCTGCGTGCGAACGATGCGACCTGCCCTCAGCAGATTGCTGGACATCTCCACCTATGGCTCCGCGATCCGGTACCGCCCCGTCTACTAAGATACGTATGAGGCTATAATTGGGGATTAATGGATGCCTGAGGCCACGGGGATGCCGTTAAGGTTTGGTAAAGTTCTAGGGCTTCGTGCCGGATGGCCCGCCATCCGAAGCTGCGCGATGTCCGGTGGACCTCCTACGCCAAGGCTTCGGAGGACTCGCCATCCTCCACTGCTGCGCAGCGAAGGATGGTGGGCGGTACAAGGATCGAACTTGTGACCCCTACGATGTCAACGTAGTGCTCTCCCGCTGAGCTAACCGCCCGCCAACGGGGACGGCCGATATAGCCGGGTAGGCCTAGTGGGGCAAGCGCGGCGGAAGACCCCTCCGAAGCCTTGGTGTAGGAGACCCTCCGGAGATCGTGCAGGCCGGAGTGGCTGTCCGCCCCTGCAGGCCCCGAACAATCCCAAGTTGCCGTCGCAACCTTCCGGGGCAGGGCGGAGCGCATCTCCACGGCTCGCGTTCTCCAAAAGAGCATCCGTGGAGTACACAAGATGGACAACGAACAGCGCATTCGCGAGCGCGCCCGCGTGATCTGGGAGCAGGAAGGCCGCCCGGAAGGGCGCGAGAAGCAGCATCGCGAGCAGGCCGCGCGCGAACTGGGTATTTCGGTCGTGGCGGGCGAAGGAAGCGGCGGCCCAAGCTCGGGCGGAAGTCCGATCACGCCCATCACCGGCGGCAATGCGCAGGAAGAACCGCCCTACGCCGGCATCGATCCGAATGCCGAACGGACGGGCTGAACCGTCCGCGCAGCGTTAAGCCGAGGGGATTTCCCGGTCGCGGGCTGCGCCCCGCGTCGCTGTTTCGTACGTACGCACTTCGCCCCGGAATCCCGCGCGCAACTTATGCGGGCCCGCGAACTCCCCGAGGTCTCAGGCGTGTGCTAGCGTCGCCGTCTCACCGAAGAAACCACAACACCTCGAGGAAACTCCCCCATGCAACGCGTCCGCATGCTCTGCCTGAGCGCTGCCGCCATCCTGGCGCTCGAAGCCGCCGCATTCGCCACGCCCGCCGATCTCCTGCAGCCGAGCCCGCTGCCGTTCCAGGCGCCGCCGTTCGACCAGATCAAGGACGCCGATTTCCAGCCGGCCTTCGACGCGGCGATGGCCAAAGGCCTCGCCGAGTACGACGCGATCGCGAACAATCCGGCGCCGCCTACCTTCGAGAACACGATCGTTGCGATGGAGAAGTCCGATCAGGAGCTCACCCGCGTGCAGAGCGTGTTCTCTGCGCTCACCGGCGCCAACACCGACGATACGCTCGAGAAGGTCGAGGCTCTCGAATCGCCGAAGCTGGCGGCGCATCAGGACGCGATCTACCTCAACGGAAAGCTCTTCGCGCGCGTCGATGCGGTCTATCAAAAGCGTGCCTCGCTCAATCTCGATCCGGAATCGCGCCAGCTCCTGGAGATCTATCACCTGCAATTCGTGCACGCGGGCGCCAAGCTTTCGCCCGCCGACAAGGAGAAGCTCAAGGATCTCAACGAGCGGATCTCGACGCTCGAGACGGCGTTCGAGCAGAAGCTCCTGGCCGCGGCGAAGGCCGGCGCGCTCGTCGTCGACAACAAGGCCGATCTCGCGGGGCTCAGCGACGATGCGGTCGCGTCCGCCGCGAAAGCCGCCGAAGTGCGCGGTCTCAAGGGCAAATGGGTAATCCCGCTGCAGAACACGACGCAGCAGCCGTCGCTCCAGTCGCTGGCCAACCGCGCCGTGCGCGAAAAGCTTTTCAACAATTCCTGGACGCGGGCCGAGAAGGGCGACGCCAACGACACGCGCGCGACAATCTCCACGCTCGCGCAATTGCGCGCAATCAAGGCCAGGCTTCTCGGCTATCCGAACTACGCGGCCTATGTGCTCGAAGACCAGATGGCCAAGACGCCGCAGGCGGTCGAGCATTTCCTGGCGCAGCTCATTCCGGCGACGGCGGCCGAAGAACGCCGCGAGGTGAAGGTCCTCCAGGCGCAGATCGAACAGGACGGCCAGCATTTCCAGCTGAAGCCGTGGGACTGGAACCGTTACGCGGAAGAAGTCCGCAAAGCGCAGTACGATCTCAATGAGGAAGAGATCAAGCCCTATTTCGAGCTCGATAACGTGCTCAAGAACGGCGTCTTCTATGCCGCGCACCAGCTCTACGGACTGACGTTCAAGGAGCGCCACGATCTGCCCGTCTGGCAGCCGGACGTGCGCGTGTTCGACGTCTACGACAAGGACGGCTCGGAGCTCGGGCTTTTCTATTGCGACTATTTCAAGCGCGACAACAAGCAGGGCGGCGCGTGGATGAGCAATCTCGTCAACCAGTCGACGCTCTTGGGCACCAAGCCGGTCATCTACAACGTGGCGAACTTCACGAAGCCCGCGCCCGGCAAGCCTGCGCTTATAAGCTTCGACGACGTGACGACCATGTTCCACGAATTCGGACACGGGTTGCACGGCCTCTTCGCGAGCCAGAAATATCCCACGCTTTCCGGCACCAATGTGGCGCGCGATTTCGTCGAGTTTCCGTCGCAGTTCAATGAGCACTGGGCGCTTTATCCCGACGTGCTGCGGCACTACGCGAAGGACTACAAGACCGGCGCGGCGATGCCCGAGGCGCTCGTGGCGAAGATCAAGAACGCCGCGACGTTCAATCAGGGCTACGAATTCGGCGAACTGCTCGCCGCCGACAAGCTCGACATGCAGTGGCATGAACTTACGGCCGATGCACCGAAACAGAATGTCGATGAATTCGAACAGAAGGCGCTCGCTTCGACCGGCCTCGACGTCGATGACGTGCCGCCCCGCTATCGCTCGAGCTATTTCCTGCACATCTGGAGCAACGGTTACGCGGCCGGTTATTACGCCTATACCTGGACGGAGATGCTGGACGACGACGCCTATCACTGGTTCATGACGCATGGCGGCATGACCCGCGCCAACGGCCAGCGCTTCCGCGACCTGATCCTGTCGCGCGGCCATACGCTCGATTACGGGCCGATGTTCCGCGCCTTCTACGGCAAAGATCCCGACATCGGTCCGCTGCTCGCGCATCGCGGGCTTGTACCGGGCGCCGACTGAAGCGCACAACTGATGAAGCTGTATGTGGCAAGTCCTTTGGGCTTCTCGGAAGCCGGGCGGCAGTTCTATTACGACAGGCTGCTGCCCCGGCTTGCCGCCTGCAGCTGCGCTATCCTCGATCCCTGGACGCTGACGGACGCGGCGAAGATCAAGGCCGCGTCGGACTTGCCCTACGGCGTCGAAAGGCGCGAGGCGTGGCGCAGGCTCGGCGCCGAAATCGGCCGCAACAACGCGGCGGCTATCGCCGCTTGCGACGTGCTGTTTGCGGTTCTTGACGGCCCCGACATCGACAGCGGCACGGCCGCCGAGATCGGCTTCGCGTTTGCGCTCAAGAAACACATCGTCGGCTATCGCGGCGATTTCCGTCTTGCGGGCGATAACGACGGCGCGATCGTGAACCTGCAGGTCGAATATTTCATCCGCCAAAGCGGCGGCACGATCGTCACCACGCTTGATGCGATTGCGGACGCACTGCGCGCCGCGCATTCATGATGCCGTTTCTTCGGCTGCGATCGCGACAGGATGCGCCTTGTCGGCGATGAAGCGCCGTCCCAAGGCGACGGCGATGGACACCAGCGGAATCGTCACCGTCGAGATCACGATCTTGACGGCATATTGACCGGCGATCACGGGCAGGAGCGCGGTCGTACCCGCAAAGGCGACCGTCACGAACAGCGCGGTGTCGATCAGCTGGCCGAAGATCAGGCTGAACCAGGCGCGCGAGGCGACCGATGCGCCGATTCCGCCTACGCGCTTGAGCAGCAGGAACGACCAGACATCGAGCCGCTGGCTGATCGTGTAGGCGATCCATCCGGCCAGCCAGATGCGCCACGACACGGAAAGGACGGCGGCATAGGCGTCCTGGCTTACGGCGCCGGGAGGTCCCGGCAACACGGCGGCAATTTCCATGTAACTCGCGGCCAGCACCATGCTGACGAGGCCCATGGTGATGACGAATTTCGACACCTGAGGCCCGTAAAGCTCGGCCAGCGTGTCGAGGATGACGAAGGTCAGCGTGTAGCTGAGGACGGTGGCGCTCGCCGACAGGTGAAACGGCAGGGCCACCAGCTTGGCGCCGGCCACCATGCTGGTGACGAGCAGCGCCGTGTGCAGCGAGGCGAGACAGACGAGCAAAGCGAGCGGGCGCGAAAGGCGTGCGACGCCAGCGTTTTTCGACAACGTTTCCAGCATCACAGCGCCCCCGCTTACGCCGCCAGAGCAATACAGGAGGTGCACGCAGGCCGGAAGCGTTAGCGAATTCCTAATATCGACCCGGTAAAACGAGGGTATGGGGAGTTCAAAGATGGCCGCGTTGCGTCGCTGCGTCCTGGCGGGCGCGAGCCTTCTCGCGGGGCTTACGGCGTCCGCGCATGCGCAGGATGCGCCGCCGCCCCTGAAAGGCTTCGAGGACGACACGATCGTCGTGACGGCGCAGAGGACCAGCTCCGACTATCGCTTCGGGCCCGGCGACAAGCTGCGCGTGACGGTCTACGGCGAAGACGATCTCTCCGGCGAATTTCAGATCGACGGCGCGGGTTATATCCGCCTGCCGCTCATCGGGCAGATCAAGGCATCGGGCGCCACGGCGCACGAGCTGGAAACAGAGGTGGCGCAGACGCTGGACGACGGCTATCTCACCGATGCCCGCGTCGCCATCGAGGTGACGACCTATCGCCCGTTCTACATCATCGGCCAGGTGAGCAAGCCCGGCGAATATCCGTATGTCAGCAACATGAGCGCGCTGAACGCGGTGGCGCTGGCCGGCGGCTTCACCGAAAAGGCGATGGATTCGACGATCTACGTCCGCCACGAAGGCGAGGTCGACGAGCGCGAGATCACGATGAACGAACTCGTGCGGATCGAACCCGGCGACGTCGTGCGCGTCCCGGAGACGACGTTCTGGCGCGTCGTCGATGTTCTCTCACCGTTGACAGGCTTCGGCTACGTCGCGGCCCAGGCGGCCGGGCCGTGAGGCAACGTAGCGCCTCAGCGCGAGAACGCGACTTGTTTTACGCTGCGACTTTTGGCCGGCGCCGTTCCCATATCGAGATCACCGCAATTGCCGCAACGAGATCGACAACCATGATCGGCGCGTAAATGACCGCCGAAGCATGCGCTAAGAAGATGACGGCCACGTACTGTGTGAACACGAAAAGACAGAGCCATCCAAGTCCTGCCAACCATTCTGCCGGCTGCGTGCATCTGAGAAAAAAGTAAATGGTGATCATGATGGGTGGAAGGCCGCTGGAAAATATGACCTCGGTGAGGAATGTTCCGACGCGCCCCCAAAATCCGAGGTTGTTGGCCTCCGCTGTATCGCTCCAGGCATGCACACCGACATAGATCAAAAAGCAGTAAACTACGGATCCCAGTAGCGCGAGAAGCAGAGTTAGGATGCGAAGAAACGGGTACGAGACCTTCGGATGTTGCATCGCGTGGAAACCCGCCGCAACCTCATCCAGCGGTAATTTGCTCTTCCTTGCATCGCCATGGCCCAGCCCACGATGTAAAGAGCAAGCCCGAGAATCAACGCTACGTGCCATCGAAAGTGATACGAGTGATCAAGACTGCATTGAACAGCATAGCTGAGCGAAGCGCAGACAAAAGGCACAGCGTGAAGAAGCCGATTGGATTTCAAAAAGAGAATACTGAAACACGCTACGACCGCGCCCACCAAGGTCCAGGATTTCTTTAGAGTGCTAACCGGGGCAGCGATCTTCGGACCAGATATTCCCGTACTTGTTCTTGAATGACTTTAGCTCGCTTAGTACCGCTGGGTCTCTAGCACTCCACTATTACAGCTTCGGCTACGGCAGCTACTACTACGCTTACGCCAAGTACTACGAGGCTTAGACTCCTTCGTCATGGCTTCGACGCCGCGTCCGGCAAAGATCGTCATCGGCGGGCTGTTGTTGTGTGTGCCCGCCCTCCTTGCCGCGCTTGCGCTGCCGCGGTTCATGCAAGGCATGCGCGCCGAGCCGTTCCATCGCGTCATCGAGTCCGCCGAGCTCGGCGAGCATCTGCCTGCCGAGACCTATCGCGCCGCCGCCGACGCTCTGGCCGGAGCCCCGGACGAAGACGGCGAGTCGCTCTACGAACGCGCGCAGGTATTGGCGTTAAGCGCCGACAACAACTCCACGACACTGTTGCAGGCGCGTGCGCTGACCGTGCAGGCTTTGCGCGCGGAGCCGACCAGTCCCGGCGCATGGCTGCTGCTGTGCCAGATCGATGCGCGGCAATCTTCTGCGGCCGCGAGCCGCTGTCTGGCCGACGCCTTCGCGGTCGCGCCCTACGACTGGTATACGGCCGAGCGCCGCATGCTGCTGACCGCCAGTGAATGGTCCTATCTGGACGAACGCGCGCGCGACAAGGCCGTGAGCGTGGTCCTGCCCATGTGGACCGTCGTCTGGCCGATCAACAACGCGACGCTGCGCGGCACGCTCTATGAGCTCTCCTTCACCAAAAATGGCCGTCAGCTGCTGCGTGCGGGTTTCGCGGGCCATCGCGACGACTTGAGAGACTTCAACCGCTACATCATCGAAGAGAACGGCCATGACCGGTAGGGCCGAGCAGCGCCCGGTGACCGTTCCGGAGGCGGGCGCGCTTGCGCGGGCCTCGGAAACGGCGGCCCTTTGGCTGCTCGTCGCGATCATCGCCTGGATGCAGTTTCCCTTCGGCTCCAACCGCCCCTGGGCGTGGAGCTTTCTCGTGATCCTGATCGCGCTTGATTGGGCGCTATGGATTCCAGCCGGTGTTGCTGCGGGCGCGTCGACGGCGCGTCTGGCGCGGCGGCTGGCGGTTCCCGCGCTCCTGATGGTCGCCGTGCTCGTCTGGATCTGGCTGCAGAGCGTGAGCTTCACACCGGCGCCGTGGCATGCGGATATCTGGGGCTTCATCGCGCGCGCGCTGGGAAAGCCCGTTGCCGGCGCCGTATCGTTCAATCCGTTCGCAACGCGGACCGAGTTGATGAAGCTTGCGAGTTATCTGGCGGTGGGCTGGCTCGCGGCCGCGCTGTCGCTGCGCCATGAAAATGCGCGTCTGCTCTTCATTGCGCTCGTTGCCGCCGCGACCGCTTACGCCGCGTACGGCATCGTGCTGAGCGCGCTGCACACGAGCCAGATCACGATCTTCCAGGGTGATCCGCCGCCCTACGGCCGCGACGTGAGCGGCGGCTTCGTGGCCAAGAACAGTTTCGCGACCTTCACCGGTATGGCGTTTCTTGCAAGCCTCACGCTGCTCGTGGAAGCCGGTCAGCATCGGATCGTCGCCATGCGCGGCTGGCGAACCCATGTGCGCACGCTCGTCCAGTTCGCAACCGGAAAAGGCGCCGGCTGGCTGATCGCCTCGCTCGTCCTTCTGGCTGCGCTGATCGCATCGGACTCGCGTGCGGGCCTGATCGCGACGCTCGTGGGCTTGGTGGGAATCTTTGCGCTGCTGCTCTCCATCTCCGCGCGCCGCGGCAACACGCGCTGGACATTGATCGGCGGCGGCGTAGCCGCGCTGCTCATCTTTTCGCTGTTTCTGGCGAACGGCCAGTCGGTGCAGTCGCGCTTCGAGCGGCTCATCGAAACGCGCGGCTCGGAAGAGATGCGCCCGCTCATGTGGGATGCCGCCGCGCGCGCCATCGCCGATCATCCCTATTTGGGCACGGGCCTCGGCACCTATCCCGACGTCTTCAACCTCTACGCCAAGAGCTTCGTGCCCTACGTGGTCGACCGGGCGCACAACGACTACCTCGAATTCGCCATGGGCGTGGGGATCCCGGCTGCCGTTCTTTGGGATCTGGCGCTGCTCATCCTCGTGGCGCAATGCGTGTCCGGCATCCTGAAGCGCCACCGCCGCCGCAGCTACGCCATGACGGCGGTCGGCGCGAGCCTGCTGGTCGGCTTTCACTCGCTGTTCGACTTCAGCCTGCAGATGCCGGCCGTGGCTGTGCTTTACGCAGTGCTCCTCGGCATCGGCCTCGGACAGTCCCAGCCCACGCGCGAAACTGCTTAAGCCGGTACCACCACGAAACCCGCGCGCGGGAAGTGCACGACGACGTCGCCCACCTCCGCATCGCGCCGCGCAACGGCGACCTCATGGGCGTTGGTGAACACGATTTCGCCGGCAATCGCATCGCGTCCGTAATCGTCCGCCGCTACCGTTACACGGTCGCCGGGCTTCAGCCTGCGCGGCTCGAACGGATCGGGGCTCGCTTTCGCTTGCGGCGCCGCGGCCTTCGCGACCGCCAGCGCGTCCTTCCCGTCCATCGGCGTGGGCTTGCCGTGGCCGATCGCGGTCACGCGGTCGTACCAGGTATCGATTGCGGGAAATTCCTTGAGCAATGCCGCTGTCGTGGACGCGATGGCGCCTTTCATGAACCAGAAATTCATATAGGCATGCGCGTCGGCGACGGTTGGCGTGTCGCCCAGCACAAATTTTCGCCCATCGCCCAGCTGATCGGCGACGAAGCTCGCATGGGCGCGCCATTGATCCTTCACGAACGGTGCCACGGCTTTCATTGCCTCGGTGGAGAACGTTCCGCCCGACATCGCGGCGCGGTCCTTCTTGAAATCCTCTGGTACGTAATCGCCGATTTCGCCAAAGATGATCGGCACGCTCGCCATGAAGAAGAGCCGGTCGGTCCAGAACGACAGGCCGTAGGGAAAGCCCCTGCCGTACGGGAAGATGCTCGGCTCCGGGAAACGCCGCTCAAGCTCGCGGATGATCAGCTGCGAGTCGCAATAGATGTCGGCGCCGATCTGCATCACGGGCGTCTTGCGATAGCCGCCGGTCAACGGCATCAGCAGCGGTTTCGGCAACATCGACGGGATTTCGACGGAGCGCCAGGCAAGCTTCTTCATCCCGAAGACGAGCCGCACCTTCTCCGAGAACGGCGACGTCGCGAAATTGTGGAAGATGATCTCGTGGGTCATGGCGTCAGCTCAATTCGTTGGAGAAGCGGATCGTGTCGCTCTTCATGCCTTCGAGCACGACGTCGAGGCCGCCGGAGCGGATCATCCATTCGAGGCGATGATCGCGGTATTCGCGCTTGAAGAGCCGCGCCTTCACCGCGTCGGCGACATCGGCCATGCCCTGCAGCGAATCCGTGGCGGCCTTTGCCGTTTTCGCGACGGACGGCCTTGCGTTGGCGCGCGCAAGCCAGGCGCCGAGGGCGGAGCTCTCGTGCGGTCCGATGCCGTTGCCGCGGGCGCCGTTCAGATAAGGCACGACGGACAGATCGGCCCAGCCGAAGGTCTTACCGCCGAACCATTCCGCGTCGCCCAGGAGCCGCGACAGCCAGTCATAAAGGCCGCGCGCCTGCGCGCCCGCGCGGCGCTCGATCTCCCGCGCGCGCGAGCCTTCCGCACGCTTGAACCAGCGGATCTCGCCCACGCCCCAGTTGATGGGCTCGAAGGCGGTGTCCATCACGTCTTCGATGGTGCGCGCCCGCGCGCGCCCCAGCGGGTCTTCGGGTAGTAGCGCTGGCGCGGGCCATTTGTCCTCGATGTATTCAAGGATGATGGTGGAGTCGAAAAGCGCCGCGTCGCCGTCGATCAGCGCGGGCACTTCGCCGCGTGGATTGGCCTTCAGGAATTCCCGGTCCGGTTGACCTGTGCCGATCGCAGCCGGCATCTTCGTTTGATAGGCGACGCCCTTTTCGTCGAGCGCGATCTTCACCTTCTGCGCATAAGGGCTCAAGGGGTGCTCATAGACAATCAGGCTCATCCTGTTTCCTCCGTGAAGCGCGAAATCGACTGTGGCGCGGCGGCGCGAAAAGGCGTCAGCAGCTGGCCGACAAAGCCTCGAGGCACGGCGTCGGAAATGCCGAAGTCCTCCGGCTGCTTGTCGCGCGGCATGTAGAACGTACCGAACAGCAGATCCCAGATCGGTAGTCCACCCGAGAAGTTTTTGTCGAGGCCCTCCTCTGCCGACGTGTGATGCCAGCGATGGAACGTAGGAGAGGCAACGACATAGCGGAACGGCCCGTAGTCCCAGTTTAGATTCGCGTGCACCATGATCGCGCAGAATGTGATGAAGGGCGCATAGATTGCGACGACGCCGGTATCGAATCCCGCCACCACAAGTGGTAGCGCCGCGATCAGTCTGGCGACCGTATCGTTGACGGGATGAAGGCGCACCGAGGAAAGCCAGTCGAGCTCGGTCGAAGAATGATGGATGGCGTGGAAGCGCCACAAGTTCCGGCCGTGAAAGATGCGGTGCTGCCAGTAGCCCAGGAAATCGCCGGCGACGAAAATTTCCATGGCCTGAAGCCAGAGAGGCTGGCGCGCGAGCGCACCGTGACCGTGAAGGAAATCCTTTAGTCCCATGCCGTAATAGGCGGCGAGCGGAAACAGCACCAGGCCGATTGCAATGGCCGTGAGCCCGCGCGTCGCGATCGGAGTCCAGAGCCAGTAGATGCAATCGGTCAGAAAGCCGCTGCGCAGAACGCGCTGCCCGCGCACCGACGGCCAGAGGCTCTGCAGAATCCAGAACAGCACGAAGAGGGCCGCGAAGGCGACGATCAATCCGGTCAGCTGCTTCTGCATGCCCCGGCTCCCGTTCCGGCCTAGCGCCGGTCTTTCCAAATCTGCGCCATCCAGCCGAACAAAGTGGCGGCATCCGACGGCACGTCCTTGGCGCCGAATTCGCGGTAGAGCGTCGCCACGTTGATCGCGATGCGCTCGCTGTCGCCCCAGCCGGCATAATCGTCGAAGGAAATGGAGCGCGCGGCCTCCAGCGCGCCGAGGCCCGCGTCGTAGCGCGCCTTCGCTTCGCGGGAGATATAGTCGAGATAATCGCGCACGCGCTGGACGCCGGCCTTGTCCGTCACCGGGCCGTGTCCGGGCACGACGGTCTCGACGTCAAGGTCGAGGATCATCCGACATGCGGCGATCCAGTTCGCGACCGGTCCCGCCCAGATGATGGGATGGCCGCGGATGAAGAGGATATCGCCCGTGAAGATGGTCCTGTCTTTCGCCACATAGGCGAGCGTGTCGCCACCCGTGTGCGCGGGCCCCACCTCGATCAATTCGACGATTTTGTTGCCGACGCGGCGCTCCAGCCGTCCGTTGAAGGTGACGTCGGGCAGTTTCGGCGTGATGCCGGCGAATTCGTAGCGGCCGAAACAGTGGACGAGATATTCGCCCGTCGCGCCAAGATTGGGTGCCGCTCTCATCATGGAGGCGAGCATCTCCGGCCGCTCATGCGCCATGGCGCCGGCCGCCTTCTCGCTCGCCACGACTTGCGCATCCGGGATCAGCTCGTTGCCGTACCAGTGATCGCCGTTGTGATGCGTGTTGAAGACGGTGCGGATTTTGGCCGGTGTGGTGCGCGCGAAATCGTCGAGCATGGCGCGCGTATGCGGCAGGTCGAATAGCGTATCGACAAGCAGCGCTTCGCCGCTGTCGGTCACCAGTCCTGCATTCGACAGGCCCCAGCCGCCGTCGGGCTGCAAATAGGCGAAGCAGCCATTGCCGAAATCGCGGACGCCGGCGTCGTAATTCGCTTTGGGAAAATTCAGCATGATCAAAGCCCCGACAGGCCGCCATCGACGGCAAGCAACTGTCCGGTGATGTAAGCGCTTTCGTGGCTCAGCAGGAACAGAGCGGCGTACGCCGTTTCCCAGCCCGTGCCCTGACGGCCGAGCGGCACGGGCGTCGTCGCGCGATTGGGACGGCCGCGCGAGGCAAGCCGTCCGATGGAAGTGTCCATCAAACCCGGCGCTACGACGTTGGCGCGGATGGCACGGCGTGCGCCTTCGAACGCCACGTGACGGCAAAGCCCGGAAAGGCCCGCCTTGGACGCATCGTAAGCGGGCAGGCGGCTGCCTGCCGTCAGTCCCGCGATGGACGAAATGAAAACGATGGAGGCACTATCGGAGAGATGCGGCAGCGCCGCTTTGACGGTGAGCATGTGGCTGCGGATGTTCACCGCGAAGACCTTGTCCCAGGCTTCCGCCGTCGTTCCTTCGAGCCACGGCCCGCCCGCGCCGATGCCGACATTCAGCACCAGCCCGTCGAGGCCGGTCAGGCCCTGCAGCGCCTCGCCGACCATGGACCGGACGTCGTCTTCTTTCGTGACGTCGGCCGCAACGGCAAAGCTTTTCCCGCGCTCGGCCTCGATCATGGCGACGGTGCCGTGCGCGCTCACCCGGTCGCGATCCGCCACCGCCACATGCGCGCCCTCACGCGCAAACAGCACGCTCATGGCCCGCCCGTTGCCGATGGGTGTCTCGGGCTCGCCGATGTCCATCTGGCCGCCGCCGACGACCAGAACACGCCGGCCGGCCAGCCGCCCGCGGCCCGGCGCCTTGCCCTCGCTTTCGGCGGGCATGGAAACAACGCGTTCGCTCATGGCCTTTCCTCCCTTGCGCCTCTTTCCGGGCTCTTGACGCATTTGGGCGCGGCTGGTTCTTGTCCGCAAGGGCCGCCCGACAGGAGACTTCTGTGTTCCAAGCCGTTATCTGGGATTTCGGCGGGGTTTTCACCTCGTCGCCGTTTGAAGCCTTTGCGCGCTACGAGCGCGAGCGCGGACTGCCCGAAAATCTGATCCGCCGGATCAACAGTGCCAATCCGCTGGAGAACGCCTGGGCGAAGTTCGAGCGCTCGGAACTCAACCTCGATCAGTTCGATGTCGAATTTGCGAAAGAAGCGCGCGCGCTGGGGCACGACGTGCCGGGCAAGGATATCATTTCGCTCCTGTCCGGCGATTTCCGGCCCGACGTGATCGAGGCGCTTAGGCGCATCAAGAAGGCGAGCTTCAAGACGGGCTGCATCACCAACAATGTACCCGCGAACACCTCCGATTCCAGGGAGGGCCGCGCGCTTTATGCCCGCGAGATCATGGAGATGTTCGATCACCTGATCGAATCGTCGAAGATCGGAATCAGAAAACCCAATCCCCGCATCTACGAAATGATGTGCGAGGAACTGAGCGTCGAGCCGGACGCCTGCATCTATCTCGACGATCTCGGCATGAACTTGAAGCCTGCGAAAGCCATGGGCATGGCGACGATCAAGGTCGAAAGCGGACCGCAGGCGATCGCAGAGCTCGAAAAGCTTCTGGGTCTGAAGCTGGGGTAATTCGCCTCCTTGCTTCAGCAGTCATGGCCCGCATTTGCGGGCCATGACAATACCTAGCGTTCGACTCAGGTGACGTGCTTGCTACGCAAAACCTTCACGCGTTCGCCGCTTCGGTGCGCTTCTAATGCGCACCCGTGGGGTTGGGAATATGACCGGCCAGCGCGCCGCCTTGCTGGCAATCCTGAATGCTGACGGGTCCGGCGCAATACGCGGACGTGGCACCGTCGAAGAACTGCCAAGGCACGTTGTAAAACGCGATCGCCGTGACCGACTGCTCCTTGTTCACGGCCAAAGCGGGATTCGTCGATGCCGTCGAGCCGCTTCCGTTTGACGAGACCCAATCGGTGAAGGTGTCGGAGCGATGATTCTTTGTCGGCCATTCGATTGTGGGCTGGAGCGCCGTGATCTCCTCAGCGCTGTTCCAGGTATCCACCCAGCCATTCGTGTTTCCGCTCGTCGTCAAAGTGCCGGTCGCGTCGGGTGCCACCGAAACAAACGTGTCGTCGAACAAGACCCCCGCGGTCGCGTTGAACGAATCGATGGTCGCGCCGGAATCCTCTCCGCCACCGCCGCCCGTCGGCGTGTAGACGACGAGAACCTGGATAGGCGCATTTTCGACATAGATCGAAGGCGGCTGGCCCATGCAAGTGAAGCTTTGCACGGCGGCAGGGTTTCCAGCCTGTGTCGGCGAGCCGCCATTGAGAGACATGAACATGAACATATAATTCGTGACCGTTGTGACCTGTATCCCATGGCGAAGCTGGTGGCTCACTGCGGAAAGCCCACAGGGCGGTAGGCCCGGTGTGAACTTGTCGTTGGGAGTCTCCTGCCCTCCGCTATTCGACTGGATTGGGTAGAAGCCGTTCACGCCCGTGGATCGCGGCTGGCGCATATGCGGGCCGCTCGCCAGGTAGACATAATCATATGTGACGTTGACCGTCTGCGCTTCCGCGGCCGCGGACGGAATGAATAATCCGGCAAGAGAAATCGCACCTGCGAGCGCGACGAAATGTTTGGCGTTCATTTGATCCCCCATCACCACAATTGTGTCGACGGCCTCGGGACTCATTCACGCACTCATCGACGCGCTTTTCTTTCGCGCCAACCGTCGTTAACGAATGTTAATTGAGCATCTGGCTGATGGCAACCCGTAGTTGCCATGTTCGGGTTTACTGCCGCTGAACCACGACGCGCCGCGCATGGCCACGGCGATCTGCGTCCAAAAGTTCAGATTGATCGACCCGAAACGAGGACGATCGTCCTCTCCGAGAAAAATAGAGCGCGTACCAGGCCAGCGCGATCGCGGCGCCAACCTCAGCATGGTTGTATTGTCCCTTCGGGATTGATCGCGACCGGCGGATCTCGGCGAGCATCGGTCCTGAAGTAAGCCCGCTAAGGTTGTGTTGGTGCAATTGCAGAGTTGATAAAAGGTGAAATCGCGGTCTTTCGCCGCTACACGAAATCCTTGGCCAGTTCCGCCCGCACATACGGCGAGACGACGGCGATGTGGCCGTAGTTCGGATGCTCGATGGCGAGAAGTACGCGGGCGTTCGGATCGGCGAACTGCTTTCTCAATTCCGGTGTGAAGACGAAACGCACCCAATGCACCGATGACGTCTTGCCGTCGGGCGTCGTGCGGTCCTCGTACTCGGTCGGCGTGCCTTTCACGCGGGTGCCCGCGATTTCGAAGGACACGCTTTCCTCGACGCCCGCCAGCTGCTTCAGGATCTTCTCGCGCTGCACCGCATCCTCGATCTCGAGCATGAGCGTCGCGATCAGTTCGTTGCCCTGCGGGATCAGCGGATTATAGGCCTCGAGCTCGCCTGCGATCTGCTCCGCGCCGCCCTTTTCGATGTGCAGCATTTCCTGCACCTGCAGCCACATCGTGTCGTAGTTCTCGAAATAGAAGGTGGCGAAGGGGCCGACTTCCACGCGGCGGTTCTTCTTGATGGGGATGAGACTCCGGCGGAGTTCGGTGCGCTTCGCCGCATAATCCTTGTAAGGGATGATGTCGGCGGGCGTGATCTTACGTTGTTGCGCGGTCATCAGAGGTTCTCCTTGAGCCCGTAAGCGCGGGCGAAGATTTCGATCGGATGCTCGGCCTTCCTCGCCGGCAGTTCCGTTCCCCCCTGTTCGGCTAGTTCCTCGGCGCCCTGCACGATGTGCTTGGCGGCGAGCGGACAGTCGGACGCGATATGGCCGCGCGCCTGGTTGACGGCCGTGCGCATCACGGGCTTGCCGACTTTCATCGCGATGCCGTGCGTTTCCTTCAAAACACCGAAGGTGCCGCCGTGGCCCGCGCAGCGTTCGATCACATCGACCGGCGTCTCCGGCAGAAGCCGCAGCATCTCGGCCGCTTTGGGGCCCACGTTCTGCGCGCGCGCATGGCAGGCGAGATGCACGCTCACGCCTTCTGGCAGGCTTGCGAGGCCTTCCGGCAGTCCGTGCTTCTTCGCGATCATCACGACATATTCGTCGATGTCGTAGGTCGAGGCCGCGAGCTTCTTCACGTCTTCGTTCTCCGGCACGATCAGCGGCCATTCGAATTTGAACATGAGCCCGCACGAGGCCGTCAGCGTGACGATGTCGTAACCCTCGTCGATCAGCTTCACGAGTTCCCTGGAAACCTTCGCGGCGTTTTCCGCGACGCGGTCGAGTTCCGCCTGCTCGAGAAACGGCATGCCGCAGCAGCCGGGATAGGCGACTTTCGTTTCGACGCCGATATGGTTGAGCACGGCGCGCGCGGCCATGCCAGTCTCGGGCTTGTTGTAGTTGACGAAGCAGGTGGCGAAGAGCGCGACCTTGGGCTTTGCGGCGCGCGCTGGCGCCGTCTCGTTGACGCTGATCTGAAACTTGCGGTCGGCCAGCGTGAAGGTGCGCGGGTGGAATTCGGGCAGCGTGGCATGCCGGTCGATGTCGAGCACCGCCGACATGATACCGCGCGCCAGCGAATTCCTCTCGGCGAAATTGACCAGCGCCGAAACGGGCTGGGCGAGGCGGCCGTTGCGGTCCATCTGGGCCAGCTGGCGCGCCACGAAATTCGTCTTGCCGGCTTTCGCTTCCGCCGCGCGATAGCGCAGCATCAGGTGCGGAAAATCGAGATTGAAGGGATGCGGCGGTACATAGGGGCATTTCGTCATGAAGCACATGTCGCAGAGCGTGCAGGCTTCGACGACTTTCGGGAAATCCGCCGATTTCACGCCTTCCACTTCGCCTTCGGACGTGGCGTCGACGAGATCGAAAAGCCGCGGAAAGGAGTCGCAGAGATTGAAGCAGCGCCGGCAGCCATGACAGATGTCGAAGACGCGCCGCATCTCGGCGTCGAGCTTCTCGAGATCGGTGAAGTCGGGATCGCGCCAATCGATTGTGTGGCGCGTGGGCGCTTCAAGGCTGCCTTCGCGGGACATGTCGGAATCCGAAGTAAGAGTTGTCATGGCCCGCCCTGTGTGGGGCCACCCAGGTGACACGAAACTGATCGCGAAGATCGCGCTCGAATTGCCACGAAGCGTGCGAGCGTCAACCGGGTGGCCGCACTCGGCGGGCCATGACATTGAGGGATGTACTTACTTCCCGAGCGTGTCGAGCGCCTTTTGGAAGCGGCCGGCGTGGCTCTTTTCGGCTTTAGCGAGCGTTTCGAACCAGTCGGCGATTTCGTCGAAGCCTTCGGCGCGCGCCGTCTTGGCCATGCCCGGATACATGTCGGTGTATTCGTGCGTCTCGCCCGCGATCGCGGCCTTCAGGTTCTTGTCGGTCGGACCGATCGGCTCGCCTGTGGCGGGATCGCCCACGACTTCGAGAAACTCGAGATGGCCGTGCGCATGACCCGTCTCGCCTTCCGCTGTCGAGCGGAACACGGCGGAAACATCGTTGTAGCCTTCCACATCGGCCTTCTGCGCGAAGTAGAGGTAGCGGCGGTTGGCCTGGCTTTCGCCGGCAAACGCGTCTTTCAAATTCTGTGCGGTCTTGGAACCTTTGAGTGTCGCCATGGGCATTCTCCTTTGCATGATGCGGGGAGCACCGCCCCCGAACCGCGCGGGACCATGCGCTTAGGCGTTAGGCCTGTCAATAGATTAGAATTATTCTAAATAAGAAATTTCCGGGACCATTCGGCGTTCAAATCCGCTTGAGCCGCACGATCACGTCGATGCGTTCGACAGCCGTTCCCTTCGGTGCCTGCGGCCACCCACTCACCTTGATGTCGTTGCCGGGAATGTCGATGAGGGTCTCTTCGTCAGGGCAATAGAAGTGCTGATGATCCCCAACATTTGTGTCGAAGTAGCAGCGGGACGCATCGACGACCACCTGTTGCAGGAGGCCGGCCTCGGTGAACTGGTGCAGCGTGTTGTAGATGGTCGCAAGCGAGACCTTGATACCCACCTTGGTCGCTTCCGTATGCAACGCTTCGGCGCTCACATGCCGGTCGGAGCCCTTGAACAAGAGCCCCGCGAGTGCGGCACGCTGGCGCGTGGGCCTCAGCCCCGCAGCCCGAAGGCGCGCGGCCGCCCGGGACTCGCTGTCGCCGTCCGCTCTTTTTCTGTTCACCATAGGCTCTCCGCCGGTCCTGACCCTTGCGTCACTGACACTCGGGGCTCATGTTTGCTAGGCTGCGCCGCGAAAAGCGCAACCAGATACTGGTTAGAATGCTTCTAACTAAGAGGAAATCGGCCAAGCGGACTGCTTTGTCAAGGCCGCGGGCGACGCGAATGGATGGTACACCCCATGCTGGGACGCAAATCGAGTTTTGACATGCAGGCCCTTTTGGCCTGCGCGCGGGGCGAGTTGTTCGGCGAAGGCAACGCCAAACTGCCCCTGCCGCCCATGCTTATGTTCGACCGCATCACCCGCATTTCCGCCACGGGCGGCAGCGCGAACAAGGGCGAGATCGAGGCGGAATTCGATATCCGGCCGGACCTCTGGTTCTTCAAATGCCATTTCCAGAACGACCCCGTCATGCCGGGCTGCCTGGGCGTCGACGCCATGTGGCAGCTGGTGGGCTTCTTCCTGGGTTGGCTGGGCGGCCTGGGCCGCGGCCGGGCGCTGGGCGTCGGCGAGGTTAAGTTCTCCGGCATGGTGCTGCCGAGCGCCAAGCTGGTCAGCTACTACATCGATTTGAAACGCGTGATCATGCGCAAGCTCGTGGTCGGCATCGCGGACGGCTACATGAAAGTCGACGGCAAGCTCATCTTCGAAGCGAAGGACCTGAAGGTCGGCCTCTTCATGGACGAGAACGCGGCCCAGCTCGAGAAGGCCGCGGCTCCCGCTTGACCTTTCTTTCCCGCCCCGTCTAGGGGGAAGGCTGACGAGGGGCGAAACGCATCCCCTCTCTCCGGCTTTTCCCGGCTGCGCGGGGACCGAAGGTAAGAAGACGCAAAGGAGAGACGTCCATGAGGCGTGTGGTGGTCACGGGCATGGGCATCGTGTCTTCCATCGGGAACAATGCGCAGGAAGTGGTGGCGTCGCTGCGCGAAGCCCGCTCCGGCATTACGGCCGCCGAGGATTACGCAAAGCTCGGTTTCCGCAGCCAGGTGCATGGCAGCCTGAAAGTCGATCTCGACACCGTCGTCGACCGCCGTGCTCGCCGCTTCATGGGTGATGGCGCGGCCTATGCGTGGATCGCGATGAATCAGGCGATCCAAGATGCGGGCCTCGAACCATCCGACATCAGCAATCCGCGTACGGGTTTGATCGTGGGCTCCGGCGGCCCATCGACCAGGGCAATCGTCGCGGCCGCCGACACGACGCGCCAGTCGGGGCCGAAGCGCGTCGGTCCTTTCGCCGTACCGAAAGCGATGTCATCGACCTGCTCGGCCAACCTTTCGACCTGGTTCAAGACCAAGGGCGTCAACTATTCGATCAGCTCCGCCTGTTCGACCTCGGCCAACTGCATCGGCAATGCAGCCGAGATGATCCAGTGGGGCAAGCAGGACATCATGTTCGCGGGCGGCGCCGAAGAGCTCGACTGGACGCTTTCGGTTCTGTTCGACGCGATGGGCGCCATGTCGTCGAAATACAACGCGATGCCGGAGAAAGCCTCGCGCGCCTATGACAAGAATCGCGACGGTTTCGTGATTTCGGGCGGCGGCGGCATCGTGATCTTGGAAGAGCTCGAACACGCCAAGGCGCGCGGCGCGAAGATTCATGCAGAGCTCGTCGGCTATGGTGCGACGGCCGACGGTGCGGACATGGTGGCGCCGTCCGGCGAAGGTGCCGTACGCTGCATGAAGATGGCGCTGGAGAAAGTGAAAGCGCCGGTCGACTACATCAATCCGCATGCGACGTCGACGCCGGTAGGTGACATCCCTGAGATCAACGCCATCCGCGAAGTCTTCGGGCCGCGCGCAATGCCGCCGATCAGCGCCACGAAATCGCTGACGGGCCACAGCCAGGGCGCGGCCGGTGTGCACGAGGCGATCTACACGCTTCTGATGATGCGCCACGGCTTCATCGCCGAAAGCGCCAACATCGAGGAACTCGATCCCGCGGTCGCCGACGCGCCGATCGTCAGAAGCCGGATCGACAACGCGAAAATCGATGTCGCCATGTCGAACAGTTTCGGGTTCGGCGGCACCAATGCGGTGCTGGTGTTCCAGCGTTATGCGGCGTGACGCGCATGGTTTTTGCAGGGCATAGGGGACGAACTCAAGCGGTCGTCCCGAATTGAGACAGGGGTAGGCATGGGTGATGGCAAAGGCTTGATGGCCGGCCGACGAGGCCTGGTGATGGGCGTGGCGAACGACCACTCGATCGCCTGGGGCATCGCGCGCGCGCTTGCAGGGCACGGCGCCGAGGTCGCGTTTTCCTATCAGGGCGACGCGCAGGCGAAGCGCCTGAAGCCGCTCGCGGCCCAGATCGGGTCGAAAATCCTTTTGCCCTGCGATGTCGAAAACGACGCCCAGCTCGACCAGCTTTTCCGCATGCTCGACTCGGAATGGGGCGAACTCGATTTCGTCGTGCATGCGCTCGCCCATTCCGACAAGAGCGAGATGCGCGGCCGCTACGTCGACACGACGCGCACCAATTTCGTGCGCAGCCTTTCGGTCTCCTGCTACTCCTTCACGGCGGTGGCGCAGCGCGCGCAGCATCTGATGACGGCGACGGGGCGCGGCGGCGCACTCCTCACGCTCACCTATCTCGGCGCGTCGCGTGTGGTGCCGAACTACAACGTCATGGGCGTGGCCAAAGCGGGTCTGGAGGCGAGCGTGCGCTATCTCGCCGCCGATCTCGGCCGCGAGAACATCCGCGTCAACGCGATTTCTGCGGGCCCGATGCGCACGCTGGCCGGCGCGGTGATCGGCGATTCCCGCACCGTGTTCAAATGGAACAAGGCCAACAGCCCGCTCAAGAAATCTGTCGAGCTCGAGCATGTGGGCAATGCCGCGCTTTATCTCCTGAGCGATCTGTCGGCGGGGGTCACCGGCGAGATCCACTTCGTCGATGCCGGCTACCACGTTGTGGGCATGCCATCGACGCAGAATCTCAAAGGTTGGGCGGCCGAGAACGGCGAAGACACCGAGGGGGAGAAGGCGCGTGTCGACGCCTAAAGGTCTGCTGTTCGGTGCCGCGTTGTTGACGCTTTCCACGGCCGCGCAGGCGGGCTGGCAGGAAGATGCGACGCCGTTCGACGTCAACCGCATTTCCAGACTGGACGAGGCGCGCGAAAAAGGCCTCGCGGAGGCGCAAGCCGGCCAGGACATGGCAACCATTCGTGCCGTGCTCGACCCGGCGCCGGAAGCGATCGGCGAGGGCGCGTTGACCGGAAAATGGCATTGCCGCACCATCAAGCTCGGCGGCCTCACGCCGGACGTCGTCTACAGCTGGTTCAATTGCCGCATCTCAAGTCGCGACGGCGGCCTTTTCTTTGAGAAGATCACCGGCTCACAGCGTATCGCAGGTATGCTCTATCCGCGCGACGAAGGCGGCTATGTGCTGCTGGGCGCAACGAGCGTCGGCAACGAACCGCCGCATCGCTACTCCGGCAATCATGAATCGGCCGGCGCCGCGGCGACGCCCGACGACGTTGTCGGCGTGCTGTCGGCCATCGGCGCCAACCGCGCGCGCATCGAATTTCCCTATCCCGTCCAAGAGTCCACGTTCGACGTGATCGAGCTCAAGCGGTAGGGCACCGTGGAAGAGGGGGGACGCAATCGCCGGTGGCTCTCATTTTCCTCCTCCTCGGACTCTGGATTGCCGCATTCGCGATATTTGTAAGAGTTTGGCGTCCCCGCTTCGCTTCTGATGAATCTCGCTTGCTCGCTTGTGCCCTCAATGCGGGAGGCGATGCGTGCGGCAAAGGTGGGTTTGCCGGCTGTGACCACTCGGAATGGATACGGCCTGATAATGGTGCAGGCGGCGGTCATGGTTCCCGCTTGCCTCGTGGTCTTGAGGTGAACCGTTGGCCGGCTATTCCGGAACGCCGCTGGCAATGAAGCTCGGGCTCAGGCCTGATCGTGCGCAAGCATTTGCGGCGACGGCATTCAAAAACCGCTCGATGCCAACTTCAAAAAAAAGCCCGGGAGGTCCCGGGCCCATATCAGTCTCGTTGTAGTCTGTTTTAGTGAACGTGATCGTCGCGGTCATGATTGTAGTCGTGATAACGCTCGGGATGAGCGTCCCGGAAGTTTTTCCAGTCAAAGTCGCGCTGCCAGGCATGCCACACGTGATGGTTATCCCAATAGCCGTCGCGATAGGCCATCGCCACATCGCCAACATGAAAAGAAACGCCGACTTGTGCGGAAGCAGGCGCCGCAACCGTCATAGCGGCCGTTCCGCTTACGGCAAGAATCAGCGCGGCATGAAGCGTCGATTTCATTTTGATTTCCTCGCCTAAATTGGCCCTGTCGGCGGGGGGCGCCGCGGGCGCATTGCAAAGTGCCGGCAACTCTCCGGGATTCGGCCTGTGAAAACCTCTATCAGGGCGAAGGGATTGCCATGCATCGTCACCTTACCAGCGAAGACGAAAACAATGTTTGTCATCGTTGACACATTTTGAAGACGCAAACCTGAACAATTTTTCAGACAAGGCATATGGCTTTGCAGCGACGGTCATTTGTGGCGGGAAATCGGCTTAATTGTGTTTTTTCTGAGACTTTGTTTTTTCGCCACCGGCTTGTTGTGCTCCCACGCTTCGTGGACGAGGCTCGCCAGTTCCGTCTTTGAAATCTTCGCGATCTGCACGATCACGTTCGCCGTCTTGCCCCACATATATTTCACGAAAGTCACCGGATCGGCTTCGAACAGGAACTCGCGGCGCTCCTGCGGCAGATTGAGATAGAGCCCATCCGGCCGCATGACCGCGAAAATGCGTCTGGCGGTGCGGTAGCTGGCCGGCCCCAATGGTCGACTTCGCTGACGCCTTCGAGCGCCAGCGCGATCTTGCGGACATCGGCTCGCGTGGCCATGCGCCCGATTGTGCGGCGCGCACCGCAAAAATCAAAGGGTCAAAAGCAGACGGGCCCGTTCCCCGCGTTTGCGGGGACCGCCGGGCCCGTTCCGTTCTCGCGAGCACACCCGTCTAGTGGTGGGGCTCGTCGCGGTCGTGTGTGTAGGCGTGATAGTGCTCGGGATGGGCGCGGCTGTAAGCTTGGTAGTCGTTGGGGTGCGCCCAATGATGCCAATGGTGATGGCTATCGTAATAGCCGTCCTGGTAGCCGACGGCGACATCGCCGAAATTGAGCGAAATGCCGACCTGCGCCAGTGCCGGCGGCACGACTGCGAGCGCGCAGAGACTCGTAACCGCGGACAGCACCGCGACCCTGATAAACGACGTCATGTCTGTGTTCCTCGGATAAAGGTGGGATCTTCAACCGGGTTGCCCCCGGCCGACCGGGCCCCGAACCCCCGGCAAATTATTAATGCATTTTCACCGTTGCGGTTCCGAGAACCGCGAGATGTTCATCTATGCCGAAGGCTGGGGACGAGGCGATGACGGTTTGAAGATGATGTCGCTGACGAAGCGGCCTTGCGCCGTACGGCGCATCTGCACGATCACGTCGACGACCTGACGCACATAGGTTTCGATTGTGCGCCAATCGACGCCCAGTCCTGCGAGCAGCGCCATCATCGTGATCTGTTCGACGGCGGCGTCCGCCGAGTCCGCATGCACCGTGGTGACAGAGCCGGGATGGCCGGTGTTCACCGCCCGCAGGAATGTGAACGCTTCCTTGCCGCGGAGTTCACCCAGGAGAATGCGGTCGGGCCGCATGCGCAGCGATGCTTCCAGCAAATCTTCCGCGCCGACGCGGGCTTCGCCGAGTTCGCCGCGCACCGCGATCAGTCCCAGCGCGTTGGCGTGCTCGAGTTTGATCTCGGGCGTGTCCTCGATGACGATCAGCCTTTCCTGCCGGTCGACGAGCTTGACGAGTGCATTGAGCAGCGTCGTCTTGCCCGACGAGGTGCCGCCGGAAATGACGATGGTCTTGCGGGCCTTGACGGCTTCTTTCAGGAAATTCGCCTGATCGCCGGCGGCGAGCAGCTTCGCGAGCGCTTCGTCGGAGGCGCCGATGTCGGCGTCTGACGGACGGCGAAAGAGACCGGCGCCGTCGAGTTCATCGATGGAAAGATTGGAGATCGTGTGTTTGCGGATGGCAAGCGCCAGACCTTGCCGTGTCGCCGGCGGTGCCACGATCTGCACGCGCGCGCCGCCCGGAAGGCTGGCCGAAAGCAAAGGCTGTTCGCGATTGACGCCTTGATGCGTGGTTCCCGCGATCTGCCGCGCCAGACGCTGCAGCACGATCTCGGTCACATCGGGTGCGGCTTCGCATAGGGTTCCGCCGCCGGCCGTTTCCACCCACACTTCGCCCGGCCGGTTGACCAGGATGTCGGTCACGTCCTCGCGCGCGAGCCAGAGCTCGAACGGGGCGAGATAGCTCTTGAGATAAACGTTCATGGCGTCTTCGGCTGCGGCACCGCGGAAAAGTCGAGATCGCGGGCCACGAACACGCGCACCGGCGTGCCCTGCGGCACGGTGATCGTCGTCGGCACGTCGATATATTTCTGCAGCGCGATGGCGGCGACGTTGTTCGCCTGCTGCGGCGTGCCGATGACGATGGCCGTCGAGTTTTGCGGGGTCGTGGAGTTGACGGCGGCGTCGAGGCCGGCGGTCAGCACGGAGAGAAGGATCGCAGCGCCGAAACGTTGCAGGAAATGCGAATTGGATTCGCCCTCCACACCGCCGCGGCCCAGCTGGTCGGTCGCGGGTGAGCCGATATCGACGGACACCGCGTCGGGGGTGAGAAGGCGCGACCAGACGACGAAGGCGCGCGAATAGCCCGCGGCGACCGCGCTCCGGTATTGGCCGATCAGTTTCGAGCCGCGCGGGATCAAGACCGTCGTTCCGTCGAAGCCGTGGACATCGCGGCTGACGACGGCGCGCACGAAGCCGGGCAGATCGGAATTGATCCCCGTCTCGAGGATCGCGGGTACGACGGTTCCCTGCGGCACGATCAGTCTGGTGTTGTGCAATTGTGAGGCGAAGACAGTCGCCGCCTGCGATTGGCTCACGTGGCTGGCAAAGGTATCGTCGTCGAGGTTGTTGCCGATGGCATTGTGCGACGCGGCCGTGGCATCGGGTGTCTTGGTTTGGGTCGTCGTGGTCGTCGTGCCGGTGTTCGTCGTTTGCACCGTCGATGGCGCGTCGCTCAAATCGACGATCATGGCGGGAGCACTGAGCCGACCAGTGGTTTCCCGCATCGGATCGGCGACCACCGGCCGCACGACGGCGATGGCGCGCGCGACCGGCACAGGTGGCGGCGCGAATTGCACGACGGCAGCCGGGTGCGGCGCGGGCTTCGCCGCCTGCGCATGCGACGCGCGGCCCTGGCTCAGCGAAAAGAACACGACGGCGGCCAGAAGCGCGATGCCGGCCAATCCCGCCGCGAAGCCCCAGGGAACGTCGTTGCGCGCGACGGCTGAAAGCGGCCGCGAGAAACGTTCGAAGACGGCGCTCTGCCGGAAACCGCCGCCACTCTGCATCGTGTCGCTCATTGGAACCATCTTTCGAAAAGTGTCGGCTGGGGGCGAGGCTTGGGGCTCAATGGTCCCGGGCCTTCCTCCCTGTATCCGTCGTTGATGATGCGCGTCGTTTCCTCGCCGCGTCGGAGCACGAAAGCCGGCGCCACGCGATCGATGACGAGATAACCGTCGCGGCTCGCCACGTTGACGACCGATTCCTGATTGTCGGAATCGACGACGAAGATGGCCGGATAATCGGAAGCCTCGGAGAAGGCGAAATAGGTCGAGTGGCCGTCGTCGAACACGCGCGTGGGGAGGTTTTTCGACGAGCCTTCGTAGCTGTAAGCGTGATTGACGTCGCTCGGCATCTGTGGCTTCGGCGGGCCCTGCTCGGTGGAGACCACGGCTCTGGCGGGCTCGGGATAGTCGAAACGCACGCCGAAGATGATGCTACGATCCCGCGGCGCTTCATCCGGCCCCACGCTCAGATCGAACATGTAGCGGCGCAGATTGGTGTAGACCGCCATGTTGGTGACCGCGTCGCGGCGCATCGGCTTCACGAAGAGCAGATTGGCTCTGCGATTGGGCGTCACCTGCCAGCCCTGGCTGTCGCCGATGGCGACGTTCTCGATCTTCTCGTTCTCGCCGAATTCGACGCTCATGGCGTAGCCGAGCGTACCCTCGAGCTCGATCACCTGATCCGGATCGTAATGGACGACGCGGATGCGCGGATCGCTCGGCCCCGGCATGGGACGCTCCGCGGCTTGCGCAACCGCGCCCAGCGCGACCAGGCATACGAGACCGAGAACGGCTGTCCTCATTGACGGTTCACCCTCGTGGAGCGGCGCACCAGGCGATCGGGCATCCGCCGGAAATCTTCTCCGAGACGTTCGGGTCGCGACGCGCGTGGCGCATAGGCGGCGGGGGCTGCATCGCCCTGTGAGCCGTAAGCATATTGCGCGGTATGGCCTGCGATGCTGGACGAACGCTGCAGCGCGTGCACGAGTTGGTCGATACGCGTGTCGCCTGCGGTTGCACGCACGGTGACGGCGGCGGTCTGCGGCGGCGGCGTCTCGGCTTTGTGCCGCACGGGCAGGCGGAAGCCGATGGCGACGACGCCGGCTGCGATCACGAGACCGAATTGCGCGGCGGCGAACACGTACACGATGAAGCAGGTGACGAGCGCTTCCGACGCATCGAGCGAGCCGGAGGCCTTCTGCTGGTCGAGCACGTCGAGGCGCGGCTCGATCGTCGCTAGGAGGATGATGGTCGTGATCCAGCACAGCATCGGCACCAGCGCCGCGGCAGAGATGGCGCGCACCCAGCCGGTGAAAAGCCCGCCGGCACTTTCGAACAGGAAGAGCGCGAGGAAAATCGGGCCGACCATGGCGAGCACGCCGGTGACGACCGTTGCGAAGGCGAGAAGCCCGCCCGTCGCCGCGAGCAGCGCATTCGTCGCGTAGGAAAGCTCGCTCGCCGCCTGCGCCGCATTGACATTGCTCCCGGTTGTGTCGGATTGCGCGAGTTTGCTGAATGCGACCTGGTCGGCGCGCATCTGATCGTAGGCCGTCTGCAGGCGTTCCAGCGGCGCGAATTGCGGACCGACGATGGCGCCGGCGAGTTCGGTGGGTGCGCGTGCGCTGAGATCAAGCACCAGCGTCTGGAACACCGTCCAGTTGAGCGTCAGCGCCAATACCGTTCCGATCTTGAGACCGATCAGGGGAATCTCGGAGAGCGATGGCGCACCCAGCCCCATCAGCAGGCGATAGCCCAACACCGCCACATAAATCGTGAGCAGCATGGTGACGGCGAGCGGAAAGATGGAATGCGGACCGGTCAGCGCGCGGAAGGCCCCTTCCGAGAAGACGCCGACATTGCAGCGCGTGACGGTCAGAAGCTCCCGGATGACGCCGAGATCGGACGAGACGAGCGCACAGCTGTTCATGCGCGGCGCTCCGCGGCGCTCGTGCGCTTCAGGAACAGGGGCAACCAGCGCGCCGGATCGTCGCCCACCTCTTCGCGGATGGCGTCTAGGCTGCGCACAGAGGATTCCGTACCGGACAGCACCTTCAGCTCGCGATCCATGCGCGACAGATCGAGCCGTGCCACCACGCTGTGATCGGCCTGCTTGACGAGGAAGCAGCGCGACGTGTCGGGCAGCGAGCGCACCAGCTGGAATTCGTGTTCAGTCAAACCGAAGCCGTCGATGTACTCCTCAGCCTGCGCCCGCGGATTGGGCAGGAATATCTGCGTTGCGGCCTGCTCGACGATGGCCGAAGCGATCCGGCTTTCGAGCGCATCCGACGGGCTCTGCGTGCAGAAGCCCACGATGCCGTTGCGTTTCCTGATGGTCTTTTCCCATTCCTTCAGGCGCAGCACGAAGACGTCATCGTCCAGCGCCTTCCAGCCTTCGTCCACGATGATGATGGTGGGGGTGCCGTCCAGCCGCTGCTCGATGCAATGGAACAGATACATCATCGCCGGCGTGCGTGTGGCGGGCGTATCGAGCATGCGCGTCATGTCGAAGCCGAACACGTCCGTCGCGAAATCGACGCGGTCTTCGGCATTGTCGAACAGCCAGGCGAACTCGCCGTCGTCGCACCACGCCTTGAGGCGCGCTGCAAGGTCGCCGGCCGCGGGCCTGCGCATACCTACGAAAAGTTCCCGCAGATAGCGCAGGCGGCGATGCATACGCGGCTGATCGAAATTGGCGGCGATGGCGTCGGCGATGATGAGGCGATCGTCTGCCGAAAGCGTCTCGCCGTGCGGCGAGAGCAGCCGCGACAGCCACTCGACGAGGAAGGCGCGATTGCCCTGGCTGTCGGCCATCTGCAGCGGATTGAAGCCGGTGGATTCGCCCGGACGCAACACGTCGTAGCGCCCGCCGATGGCGCGCACGAAGATCTCCGCGCCGCGATCCTTGTCGAAATAGATCACCTTCGGGCCGAAGCGCCGCGCTTGCGCGATCAGGAAGGTGAGCAGCACCGTCTTGCCGGAACCACTGGGGCCGATGACGGTGAAATTGCCGAGATCGCCGTTGTGGAAGTTGAAATAGTAGGGCCCGTGCGCGGTCGTCTCGAGCAGCGTCACCGCATCGCCCCAGTGATTGCCCGACGGCTTTCCGGCGGCGTGATTGTGAAAGGAAGCGAGGCTCGCAAAGTTCGCGTTCGAGATGAGAGCCTTGCGCGCGATATATTTGAAATTGCCCGGCAGCTGCGCCCAGAAGGCGGGCTCCATGTTCACGTCTTCGCGCACGGCGATGGCGCCGATTTCGGCCAGTGCCGATTGCACGTCGGCGACGGCCAGATCGAGATCGCTGAGATCGTCCGACTTCACCAGCACGGACAGATGATGCTCGCCATAGGCCGTGCGGCCGGAGCCTACGGAATCGCGCGCGGCGGCGAGCTCGTCGCGCAGGCTGAAGGCTGCATCGTCGGCGGCCTGCAGGCGGCGCAGCGCGAGGTTCATGCGGTTGAGCGTGGTCTGTCGGTCGACGAAGGAGAAGCTTTCGCTCAACACCATCTCGAAGGGCAGGCGCAGGACATTGTCGAGCATCCCCGGCAGCGAGCGCACCGGATAATCTTTCACGGAAACGATGGCGCCGTAGCATTTGGGCGCGCCGCCACCCGCTTCGATCTCCAGCGCGTCGAGGCCGAAGCTCAGCCGCCGGTCGGGCAGCGCCTCGCCGATGTCGCCTTCCGGCATCAGGACCGGCCGCATGTCGCCGTTCAGCAGGCCGTAGAGGAACGCGCACGGTTCGGAATAGGTGACGCCGCTGTGGTCGTAGGTCGTCAGCGCGCGCGCACCATAGGGCGCCAGCGTAGCGGTGAAGGATTCACGCGTGGCATGCAGTTCGCGCAGTTCGCGCACCAGATTGTCCTGGCTCCGCGACGAACGGAAAAGCCGTTCGATGACGCCCGCCGAGCCCTGCAGCGGACGGCTCACCAGCGTCAGGAACAATTCGTTCGAAAAGAGCCGGCCGTTCGCGAGTTTCGTCTGCCACGCATCGTTCAGCCGGCGGCAGAAGGCATCGTCGGCCGAGCCGTTCAGCTCCGGCATGGTGCGGCGGCGAATGACGTGATGGTAAAGTGCGAGGCGCGAACTCGCGGCGCCGCGCAGCAGCGTCTCGCGCACCTGCTTGCGATAGTTCAACTCCTCGTCATCCATCGTCTCGAACGGATAGCCGTTGAGCTTCAGGAACTGCAGCAGAAGACCGTCGCGGGTGACGACTGTCACGTCGTCGACGTGGCGCGCATAAGGCAGCCGCTCGCCGATCCGGGCCTCTTTCGGACGAAGGATGCGCGCTGCCGCGCCGGTGACGTAGGTGCGGCTCATGGCTGATACGAGTTGCAGCGCCAGTAACGGTAATTGCGCACACGCGGGCAGCGGCTCACTTTCATGATCCACAATTCGAAGAAGCGCGGCTCGCGGATGCAGGCGACATAGCCCACGGCATGCACGACGGCTGCCGCGGCAAGCGCCCAGAACGACTTCGTGATGAGGAAGATCTCGACTGTGACGATCAGGTTGAACACGGCGTAGTCATACGTCACGCCAAAGACCATTTGCGGCCGCGTCAGCGCCGCGAAGATCGGGTCCTGGGCGAGCTTGCTCAACGCTCTCACCTCGCCACGATGGTGCGCATGCCTTCGACGATGGCGGCCGCGCCGAAGACGATGAAAGCCCCCAGCACCACGACCAGGCCTCTGCGCCAGTCGATGCGGCCCGTAAGCATCATCAGGCCCACGACGGCGACCGCGATTACAGCGGCGGTCGTCGCCACGTTGCCCATCAGCGTGCCTTCGATCCATTGCAGCGCTGCGAGAATGGGGCCAGACCCTGCGGGATCGGTCTGTTGCGCCAGCGCCGGTGTCGCTGCGAGCGCTCCCGCAAGTCCGAAAATCGTTTGGCGCGCGTTTCGCATGATAATCTCCTGACTTCAGTTGGGACCGGCGAGCGCCGTTGCCGACATCCGCGCGAGAATCGCGTCCACATAGGCCTGCGTTTCGCGATAGGGCGGCACGCCGCCGAAGTGGTCGACGGCGCGCGGGCCCGCGTCGTAAGCGGCGAGCGCTTTCACAATGTCGCCGTCGTAGCGCACGACGAGCGCACGCAGATACTCCGTTCCCGCTTCGATATTTGCGGACGGGGAACATGGCGCCGCGCAATAGGTGCGTGCAGTTTCCGGCATCAATTGCATGATGCCTTTCGCACCTTTGGGCGAAACCGCTTGCGCGTCGAACGCAGATTCGCGCCATGCAACGGCGGCGATGAGCGCGGGGCTGAGCGCATAATGCGCGGCGGAATTCGCGATCGCGGCGCGGACGCCCGGGTTCGCACGGCGCGTCGCATGCCGGGCGATGTTCGGCGTCTCAGGCCGCAGCGCCTGCGGCTTCAGATCGGCAGTGGTGTAGAGCGCAGGTCCGGAATGGACGGTCACCGAGCCGTCGTCGCCGATGGAAAGCACCTCGGCATGCGCCGCGGTCTGCGAGAGCGCGAAGAGCATGAGCGCAACACCGGCAAGACGCCGGCGCAAAACCGCAATGTCGGGCGACCCCGCAGCCATTTTCCCCAACCCCACCAACCGCCCAGCTTGGCTGTGACGGCGCTCCCGCACTGCACCCAAATTTCTTTTCGCAAGTGCGAGGCTCTATCGTCATTTTTACTCCAAGGCCCGGAAAAACCCTAAGAAAATTTTGTCTGCGTACGGGCCGGCGCCGAGATCGGTCCGCTGTCGCGGCCTTGCAAATCTGACTAGCATCGCGTGCGAATGGGCGGCCCAGGTGGCTGCGTTCGGGGGAACGGATGCGAGGCTCGAGGGGCGGCGCAAGTGCCCTTGCCGCTTTGATGGCGGCCGACGATTCCGAGGTTCTTACGCTGGCACTTCCGGGCGGTGGTACGCTCTTCGAGGCGGGCGAAACCTCCGGCATGGTCTATGTGCTGCGCGCCGGCCGGCTGGCTGCTGTCCTTCCCGGAAATCCACCGCAATTGCTGGGTCTCATCTGGCCGGGCGAGGCGATCGGCGAGATTTCGCTGCTCGCGGACATTCCCCATACGGCGACGGTCGTCGCCATGCGCGACAGCGAACTGCTCGCCATGCCGCGTGCCGCGTTTCTCGACACGGTCCAGAAACATCCGGCGATATTGCTCGAGCTGATGCGCACCATGATCACGCGTGCGCGCAACGACGGTGCGGGGAAGAGACTCGCCGTCACTTTCGGATTTCTTGCTGCAGGCATTGGTCCGCCCGTCCGCGCCCTCGTAGAGCGGCTGCGGCGCGAAGTGGAAAAGAACGGCGCGCACGCGGCGCTGCTGACGGCCGAGCATCTTTCGCATCCGACGGAGTGGTTCTCGGACCGCGAGGAAGAGCACGATTTCGTCTTCTACGTTGCGGAGGCGGGAGAAACGGCCTGGGCTGCGCATTGTCTGCGTCAGGCCGATCGCAGTTTCTGGGTGGGACGGGGCGATGCGGAAACGCCATCGACTGCACCGTTTTCGACAGCGCGCGCAACGCTCAAACCGGCCGATCTTCTGCTCGTTCATCCGTCCGCATGCGTGCGTCCGTCGGGCGCCCGCGACTGGCAGAAAGCGCTGTGCTGCAGGCAGATATTCCACGCGCGCGAAGGCGATGAGGCGGACATCGCACGTCTGGCGCGCGTCATCACCGGCCGCTCGGTCGGCGTGGTTCTGTCGGGAGGCGGCGCGCGCGGCTATGCCCATGTCGGCGCGCTGCGCGCTCTGCACGAATACGGCGTGCCGGTCGATTTCATCGGCGGCGCGTCCATGGGTGCGGTGATCGCGGCGGGATTCGCCTCAGGCTGGAACGGCCACGAAATGGCGGCGCGCGTGAAAACGGCCTTCGTCGAAACCAACCCGTTGTCCGATCTGGCTGTACCGCTGATCGCGCTCACGCGTGGGCGCGTCGTGGACCGCCGTCTGTCCGAGAATTTCGGCGACACGGACATTCTCGATCTCTGGCGGCCGTTCTATTGCGTGTCGTCCGATCTCACGAACGGCACACATATCGTCCATGACAGCGGCCTTCTGCGGCGAGCCTTGCGCGCCTCGATCGCGCTTCCGGGGATACTTCCCCCCGTCGTCGAAGGCGATAACGTCCTCGTCGACGGCGGCGTGATGCGCAATCTCCCCATCGATCTGATGCAGGACATGCATGACGGCCCGATCGTCGCCGTCGACGTCAGCATCGACACGGGCCTCACGCCCAGGGACATCGAGACGCCCCGCTCGCTCGCACGCTGGGTGTTGAGCGGCGCCTGGCGCAAGGGCGCGCCCATCGTTTCGCTGCTGCTGCGCTCAGCCACGGTGACGGCGACTCGGGACGTGATCGCAGCGCGCGGCGCGGCCGATGTCTTCATCGCACCCGAGCTCGACGGCGTGGAGATCCGGGACTGGCGCGCCTTTGAGCCTGCGGTCGAGGCGGGGTATCGGGCGGCGGCGTGGGCATTGGGAAACCTCGATTGCCCGCTGACCGAGCTGCGAGTGCGCCGCGGTCGCTGTGATCAAGATCACTGATCTTAACGCTGATATGAACGGTTTTGCCTGACCTCTGGCGCCGATCCCGTCCGCCGATATAGATTTGCCTGCCGCCGTTGGGGCTCGCCCGCAAGAGGCGAGGGGGCAGGGGTGATGCGACGCGTCTTACAGTGTGCGTTGGGTGACAGTTCGCGCGTTCGGCGCGCGGCATGGGCTGCGCTGTTGGCGGCCGGCTTTCTGCTCACCGCGAGCGCGGTCGCCGCCGAACCCTATGTCCTTGTCTATTCCGAAGGCTCCGTCGTCACGCTGCCGGGCGGCGCCACTGTTTCCAAGGGCGAGCAGATCGACGCCGAGAAGCTCGTCCAACTCGGTCCCGCCGACCTCGCCATCTTCGTTTCGCAGTCGGGCAACGTCGTTCATCTCGACGGGCCTTACTGCGGCACACTCGTGAGTTCGATGGAGCGCGCGAACGGGAACGGCTTGTTCGGTCTGTTGGGCGGCAAATCCGCTGCGCCTAAGCCGCAGGGATGTCCGAAATGAATCCGTTTGCGGCGCTTTCGAAATGGATTCGCGGCAGCGCGATCGGCTCCGCCATCACGCTTTTCGCGATCTCCATTCCGGTCGCCTACATCGTCACCTTTGCTGTCCACAACTCGATCCTCGACCGCGGCCAGCGCGACTGGGTCATCGCGGTGGCGACGCCGCCCGAGCCGCAGGATTCCGACGTCGTCGTCGTGACAATCGACGAAGATTTCATCGACCATTTCACCGCCTCCACGCGCTATCGCGACCCGGTGGACCGGCACGAAGTCGCCAGCCTCATTCAGACCATCGCCGCCAAGCATCCGCGCGCCATCGGCCTCGATCTCCTGCTCGACCACCGCACGGAGGAAGCAAAGGATGACGAGCTCCGCGCCGAACTCGGCCGTCTCGCCAATACCTACAGCAACCAGACCAAGATCCTCATCGCGCAGAAAGCCGACGAGAACGCAAGTGAAGCCGACACGCTCAAATACTTCCTGTTCGATGCGCGCGCCCGCGCCATCCGCGACGTCTGTGCCGACGACAACACGGGCACTGTGACCGGCACGCTGCAGGGCGCCAACGACGAGGACGGCAATTACGCGCCGAGCTTCGCGCAGGCGCTGGCCGGCGCGGGCCCCAGCCCCTATGCGCGGACGACCGCGTCGCTCAATTGCGCGGGATCGAAACCCGGCACGGCGCTCGAACTGGCATGGCACGGCACGGAAGTGGGCAATCAGCACACCTTCCGGCGATATCCGGCGCGCTTCGTCGAGCAGCTTCCGAGCGACTGGTTCCGGGACAAGATCGTACTCGTCGGCATGGACGTGCCCGGCATCGACCGGCTGCGGACGCCGTTCACGAGCCTTTTGCGCGATACGCAAGGCGGCGTGCCCGACGTGATCGTTCAGGCGCATGCCGTCTCGCAATTGCTGCACAACAAGCCGGCGCCGTCGGTCAATGTCCAGATCGATTTCCTGATCGCCTTCGCGCTCGCCTTCCTGGGTGCCCTGAACGGCGCCGGCAGCATGGGCCTCGGCATGCGCGCGGCGGTCGGCCTCGTGGTGATTGCGTTTTTGTGGTCGGCGGGCATCGCGCTTTTCTATTTTACCGGCCAGCTCGTCGGCCTTGTCGGGCCCACGATTGCAGCCGTCGTTTCCTTCGCCCTGATGGACACGCTGTCCGGCAGCCAGGCGCGCAAGCAGCGCGCCTTCATCCAGAGCGCCTTCGAAAGCTACGTTCCGCCGAAGCTCGTCGACCGGCTGGTGCGCGAACCCGAACGCATGTCGCTCGACGGCGAGCTGCGCACGATGAGCTTCATCTTCACGGACGTGAAGGACTTCACCACCATGGTGGAGAGCCTGAAGGACGATCCGGGCAAGTTGCCGCCCATCATCAACGCTTATCTCGACGGCATCGCGCGCATCGTCATCAACCACGAGGGCATGGTCGACAAATTCATCGGCGATGCTGTTTTCGCGATCTTCAATGCGCCGATCGACCTTCCCGATTTCGCAGAAAAGGCCGCGCGCTGCGCGCTCGAGATCGACAAGTTCGGCGAGGCCTTCCGCAAGGAGCAGGAAGCCCGCGGCATCAAGTTCGGCATGACGCGCATCGGCGTGCATACCGGCTCCGCCATCATCGGTAATTTCGGCGGCCGCGCGCGTTTCACCTATACGGCCGCCGGCGACGCCGTGAACACGGCGGCCCGCCTCGAAGCCCTCAACAAGCGGCTGGGCACGCGGGTCTGTGCCAGCGGCGATACGCGGGCGCGCTGCAAATCCGTGCAGTTCCGTCCCGTCGCGACCGCCATGGTCAAGGGCAAGACGGAATCCGTCGAAGTCTGGCAGCCGCTGCACAACGGCCAGTACTCGGCCGATTATCTGCGTCGCTACGAAGCCGCTTTTGCGCAGGCGAAGAGCGGAGCCAACGCACTTTCCTTGTTCACGGCATTGCAATCGGAAGATCCGAACGATCCGCTCGTGCGTATGTACGTCGAGCGGCTGAAGGCCGGACAGACTGGAATAACAATCGGCCTTGATTGACGGGGACTTCTCCGTCGTTGGGTGGGGTCCTTTAGTTCATGCAGTCTTTAGACGCGCAGAACGCGTGGGTCGTATCGGCGAATGCCGCGCGCCGCCATATTCCGGGTTCGCTTGCGCTTCTTCTTGCCGTTGCCGCCTTCGCGCTCACCCTGTGGGCGGGCCCCTCGATCTTCAACTTCGCCGCCGGCCTGATCGCCCGATCAATGGTCCTCGGCACCGGCGGCGTCCGGCTTGTCCAATCCTTAGCTTATTTCCTCCCCCCCGTTCTGGTTCTTGCCTTTCTCTGGTTCGAATGGCGGCCTTGGCCGCATGCCCGGCCGGGCTGGTTCTTCTTCGGGCTACTGGCCGGCACGGTGGCCTTTTTTCTGGCCTTGGCTGCGGTCTATGAGCTTGGAGTTGTTAAGTTTATTGCCCGAAGCGCGGTGACGCCGCACCTTCTTTCCGGCATCGGGGAGGCGGTTCTCATTATCGGGCTTAGGACCTTCGGGGAGGAGTTCTTCTTCCGGGCCTGGCTGCAGCCGCTGCTCGCCAGGAGCTGGGGCGTCCCCGTCGGCCTCGCCGTGACCTCGCTCCTCTTCGGACTCGTCCATGTGTTCTCGCGCGGCGTCCCCTTCGTCGTCCTCGTCAATGTGACGCTCGCCGGCGCCTTCTTCGGACTTATTGCGCTGCGCACCGGCGGCCTCGCAGCGCCTTTCGCTGCGCATTGGGCGTGGAACGCGATCGAGCAATGCGTCTTCGGCCTGGTACCGAATCCGGGCGTCGATTCCATGGGCACTTTCATCGATCTCGATCTCGTGGGACCTACACTGTTGAGCGGCAGCAGCGACGGACTCAACGGCTCGCTCGGCACGACGGTCGTGCTTGTCGTCTGCGTCGTCGCAATCGGATTGATGGGACGTTCGTCCGTCGGCCGCGCGAGTACAAGCGTCGCACATTAACGTGTGCGCATGCGCACACCGAAATTGATCCATTCCGAAACAGTTCACGTATAATCCCGCATCGAACCAGTGCAGGAAAGTTGCATTGCTTTCGATCCAATGCGTCACCGGGTGTCAAACGGGGTCGCTTCAATAAAGCCCTGATAGCGTTGAGCTTTCTGGGTGTCACAAAATTGCCGGGTTAACGTTCCGTCGAGCCGCGTTACCCGCTCAGCGTGTGGCGCGACACAGGCATAACGGTTGCATTTGCGGCTACCGGCCGTTACTTTCTATTAACTCTTGGGGTGCACCAGATGAGCAAGAATATCCTGTACTTAGGAGTTGTCGGCTGCGCGTTGGCGATCATCGCTGGACCGACTTTCGCAGGGCCCAGCAAAGCCGATCTTGAGAAAGCGTTGAGCGCCTGTCCCCCCGGACAAAGCGAAGGCCAGGATGGTCTTTGCGCGCCGTCACAGGGCGATCAAATGGGCTACGATTTCATTCCGCAGGGTGACACCGCGCCGGGCGGCGCCAAACCTTCGCAGGTTTCTTCGACGAAGCCCATGACGACACATCACAAGGTCGCATCGATGGGGCCGACGTCGTCCGTGCAGCGCGGTCTGGTTGATCTGCAGATGACGTTTGCGAACGCATCTTGGATGATGACGCCAGCCGACAAAGTAACGGCCAACACGCTGACGCAGGTTCTGATGGAGCCGGCGAACATGTCGAAGGTCGTCGAAATCGGCGGACACACGAACAGTGTGGGCGGCGAAGCCTACAACCAGGATTTGTCGCAAAGGCGCGCCGAGGCGGTTAAGGCCTATCTCGTCGCCAACGGCGTTCCGGCGGACCGTCTGAAGACGGTCGGCTATGGTTCGGCACAGCCCCTGCCCGGTACGGATCCTGCATCGCCGGAGAATCGGCGTGTGATGCTAACTATGCTTGGCACAAAACAGCCCTAGCAGCTACAAAGCTGCTCTAGAGTTGGGTAAGGAATAAATTAATAAGGCGCGCGCGACAGGCGCGCGCCAGCGTTTTTGGGTCATCGGGGCGGGGGGTATGCCGAACATTCGTTCGTACCTTGGCGGCATTGCGTCCTGCGCGATGACGCTGGCCGTCATGCTGACGGTCACGGCACCCGCTTCCGCGCAAGCGCCACCGAGCGCGCAGGAGCTCAATCCCGCGCAGCGCGCGCCGTCGCCCGCGCCCGCGCCGCAATCGCGCGGCGATATCCTTTCGGCACCCGAACCCGGTCCATGTCCGCTTCGGAATTCGAAGCTGACCTTCACGCTGACGAGCGTAACATTCACCGGCGCCGACACACTGACCTCCGAAGACCTTGCGCCCGCCTATGCGGGGCTGATCGGCAGGAAGGTCCCCGTTTCGGCGCTTTGCGACATCCGCGACGGCGCGTCGCAGATTCTCTTCCACAAGGGCATCTTCGCCCGCGTTGAAATTCCCGAGCAGAAGATCTCCAAGGGGCAGGTCACCTTCGAAGTGATCGAAGCCTATATCGCCCGCGTGCGCGTGCTCGGCAACGACACCAACGCCCAGGCGAAGGTCGAGGATTACATCGAGATGCTGCGCGGCATGAAGCCGTTCAACATCGAAGACGCGCAGCGTTATCTCTTCCTCGCCTCCGACGTGCCCGGCGTCACCATCAGCGCGACGCTGAAGCCCGCAGGCAAAGCGCGCGGCGCCATCGAGCTCGACGTAACCGTCGTCTCCTATCGCCCGTACGACGCGCTCCTCAACATCGAGAATTTCGGATCGACGGAAGTGGGCCAGTTCGGCGGGCTTTTGCGCGTCGACCTCAACTCGCTCACGCCGTGGGGCGACCGCACGACCTTCGTCGATTATCAGACGTTCGACATCAAGAAGCAGAACGTCGCCCAGTTCCTCGAGGAAGTGCGGCTCGGCGACGATGGCTGGATCGCACATTTCTCGTTCTCCGACGGCGAGACGCATCCTTTGGGCGCGCTGACGCCCCTGGAGCTGTACTCGCTTTCGTACGTCGGCGACGTCAACGTGGCCTATCCGGTGATCCGCCGGCGCTACGAGAATTTCACGCTCACCGGCGGTTTCAACTACATCGCCGAAAAGGTCGACGCTTCGTCCTCGGTGCTGAGCCAGGACAATCTGCGCATCTTCTATCTGAGCGCGAGCGGCTACCAGACGTTCCGCTGGGAATTGCCGGTGTGGATCCAGGGCGAGTTTTCGCTGCGCAAAGGCGTCGAAGCGCTGGGTGCGAGTCCGGACAACGATCCGCTTCTGTCGCGTCCGGGCGGCAATTCGGCAGCGTTCGTGATGCGCAGCGACGGCGCCGCGCGTATCGGGCCCTATTACGACTTCACCGGCAATCTGAACTACCAGGCGCAATACTCCGATTCACCACTTCTCACCTACGAGCAGCAGGCGATCGGCAACTTCACCATCGGCCGCGGTTACGACCCCGCCTCGCTCAACGGCGACCGCGCCATCGCGGGCTCCGCCGAGCTCCACTATTCACCAATGCCGGCGGATTGGGTTGTGACGGCTTCGCCTTACGGCTTCTATGACATCGCACGTGTCTGGAACAGGACGCCGGGCAGCCAGAACCGCGAAGTGCGTTCGATCGGCGGCGGCATGGTGTTCCAGGTTACGCAGCGGCTGAGGGTCGACACGTTTTACGCCCATCCGATGGACCGGATCTCGGATGTCGCGACGGAGAAGCCTGGGGACCGATTGTTCCTCAATCTGACGGTGAGCTACTGACATGGCCACGCAGAAGAGACATGGGGCAGCGCGGGGTGGGGAAATGAAAATCTTCCGCCTACGTACCTATCTTTTAGCCACAGCGGCAGTGGGTGCAATCACATTTGGCGTTGTTACACAGGTTCGTGCGAATCCCACGGGCCCAAGTTCGCCTTCCGCCGTCGCGTTGGCTCCGACCTATACGGGCCTCGGGACCAGCAATCTCCAGGTCAACCTCAACCAGCCGCGCACGATCATCGACTGGTCGACCTATAACATCGGCCAGGGCCAGACGACGTCCTACATATTCGGCGCGAACAACAATAACTGGATCGTGCTCAACCGCGTCAACAGCGGCTCCGCCACGATCAACGGCACGCTGCAGGGCTGTCTCGCCGATTGCACGACGTTCGGCGGCAATATCTGGATCTACGCGGCCGACGGCGTCGTCATCGGCAACAATGCGGTCGTCAACACGGGCGGCTTCCTCGCCACCACGTCGCCGCTGTCGATGACGGATTCCGCCTTCGCCACCGGCACGGGCAATTCCTTCAGCTTCGGGTCGGCGAATGCCGGAACCTCGGTGCAGGTGCTCTCCGGCGCGCAGATCACAAGCTCGGGCGGCACGCTCGCCTTCATCGCGCCGCAGGTTTCGACGCAGTCGGGATCGACGATCACCGCGCCGAACGGTTCGGGCAGCGTGCTTTACGGCGCGGCCACCTCCTACACGCTGCAATTCGCGCCGGATGCCGACAACGATTTCGATCTCGTCACCTTCGACGTGCCGGCGGCGGGAAGCTCCGGCGGTTCGACCTCGACGACGCCCATCAACATCCAGGGCGCGACCAAGGCAGGCAACGTCTACGTCGCGGCCGTCACACAGAGTTCCGTCGCCAACGCAATGATCTCGATCGGCGGTGAGCACACGGCGACACAGGCAAGTTCTGTCGGCGGCGACATCGTGCTTTCGGCCGGTGGCGGCATCGAAAACGGCCAGGCGGCCGCGCCGAGCGGCGGTGCCGGCGGCCAGGTGAGCGCAACTGTTTCCGGAAACCTGCAGGCGAGCAATCAAATCGCGCTCAACACGACCGGCAACCTCACGGTCTCGGGCGCCGTCAACGCGAACAATGCGACGGGCGCGGGCGGCACAGTCACAGCCACCGGCGCCAACGTCGAAGTCGCCGGCACCGCGAACATCTCCGCCAACGGCACGTCGGGCGGCACGATCCTGATCGGCGGCGATGTTCATGGCGGCATCAACCCGTCCGAGGATTTCTCAAGCCAGCCGATCGCCGACGCGCAGACGACCTCGATCGATTCCGGCGCGCAGATCTCGGCGAACGGCTCGGACGGCGCGGGCGGCAATGTCGTCGTCTGGTCGAACAATCAGACGAACTTCAACGGAAGCATCAGCGCGACGGGCTTCCTGAGCGGCGGCTTCGCCGAAGTCTCTTCGCACCTGACGCTCGATTTCAACGGTACCGTCAATCTCAAATCGTCGACACCGGGCAAGGACGGCACGCTGCTGCTCGATCCCTCGGACCTCACGATCTCGACGACGGACAACAACACGAATTCCTCGACGGTCGGCAGCACGACGACCGATACGCCGAACGGCTTGGGCGGCTCCTCCATCGCCAACACCACGCTCGAAAGCGAACTCGCCAACGCCAACGTCGTCATCACGACCGTCGGCACGCCCGATGTTGCCGGCGAGCATGGCGACATCTTCGTCAGCGCGCCCGTCTCGTGGTCGAGCGGCAACACGCTGACGCTCGACGCCTACCATTCGGTCTTCATCGGGGCCGCGATCACGGCGAATACCGGGTCGGGCGGCAGCTTCACCGCGATCGCCAATGACGGCGGCACGGGCGGCGTCATCGAGTTCGACACCGGCGGCTCGGTCACGACGAAGGGCGCCCAGACCTACAACGGTCCTGTGTCTCTGACGGCGGACACGACTTTGTCGACGACCAACTCCCCTGTCGATTTCAAATCGACCGTCGACGGCGGCTACAATTTGACCGTGGACGCTGAAATCGGCGCCGTGACCTTCGGCGGCTATGTGGGCAGCATCACGCCTCTGGCGAGCCTCACCGTCACCGGCCCGACCAATTTGAACGCCGGCGACAATGGCGGCGCCACCAACACCGTCACGACGAACGGTAGCGGCCAGACCTATAACAGTGCGGTCACGCTCGGCGCGGATGCGAAGCTCGTCGATACGGGCGCCGGCAACATCACCTTTGGCTCGACGGTCGATGCGGCGACGGTCAATAGCTACGGACTCACGGTCAGCACGGGCGGGTTGATGACGTTCGGCGGCGCGGTCGGCGGCGGCACGGCGTTGACCAGCGTCACGACGGAAGGCGGCGGCTCGACCGACATCAATGGCGGGGCGGTGACGACGGCCGGCGACGGGCAGGACTACACGGGTCCGGTCGTCCTCGGCGCCAGCACCACACTCACGGACACGGGCGCCGGCAACATCACCTTTGGCTCGACGGTCGATGCGGCGGCGGTCAACAGCTACGGACTCACGGTCAGCACGGGCGGATTGATGACGTTCACGGGTGCGGTCGGCAGCATCGACGCGCTCGCCAGCCTGACGACGGAAGGTGGCGGCTCGACCGATCTCGACGCCGGCGACAACGGTGGCGCGACGCCGACGGTCTCGACCACGGGCGTCCAGAACTATTACGGCCCGGTCGTCCTGGCGGCGGATACAACGCTTCAGGGCCAGGAAGCGAACTTCACCAGCACCGTCGATGACGCGACGGCCGGCACGGCAAAGCTCGTCGTGCAAGGCAGTGCGGTGTTTAACGGCAATGTTGGCGGCTCGGCAGAGCTCTCGAGCCTTTCGGTGAGCGGCGCGACGGAGCTTTATCCGGCCGGTCCAAGCATCACGATCGCCACCACCGGCGACCAGACCTACACGGGCGCGGTCAACCTCGGTGCGTCGACGTTGGGCGGCTATACTTTCATCGGGGGCGGCCTCGTCGATTTCCAGGGCGGGCTCACCGTTCCGGGCCCCGGCAATTTCGCGATGGAGGTCTCCGGCAACGCCGAGTTCGACGCGACCGTCGGCAGCGCCGCATACCCGCTGAGCAGCCTGGAGGTGACCGGTACTGCCGTTCTCAAGGCCGGCAACGTCTTCACCAACGGTGGTCAATTCTACGACGGCGCGGTGACGGTCGCGTCCGATACGACGCTCACGGATACGGGTGCGAGCAACATCACATTCAGCTCGACGGTCGATGCGGCAAGCGCCCGCGGCGCGGGGCTGACGGTCAGCACGGCCGGTTTGACTACGTTCACGGGCGCGGTCGGCAGCGTCTATCCGCTCGCCAGCCTGACGACCGAAGGCGGCGGTTCGACCGACCTCAACGGCGGCGCGGTGACGACGAGCGCGATGACGACCACGGGACAGGATTACGAAGGTCCGGTCGTCCTCGGTGCCAACACCACGCTCACGGACACGGGCGGGGGCAACATCACGTTCGACTCGACGGTTGGCGGCGCCTACGGCCTCACGGTCAGCACGGGCGGATTGATGACGTTCGGCGGGATGGTCGGCGGCGGCGTCGGCATGCAGCTGACCAGCCTCACCACCGAAGGCGGTGGTTCGACCGACATCAACGGCGGCGCGGTGATGACGAGCGCGACGACGACCACGGGACAGGATTACGAAGGTCCGGTCGTCCTCGGTGCCAACACCACGCTCACGGACACGGGCGGGGGCAACATCACGTTCGACTCGACGGTTGGCGGCGCCTACGGCCTCACGGTCAGCACGG
>DATJRP010000082.1:0-79859 GCA_035504555.1 Rhizomicrobium sp.
GCAGATCCGCCGCCGATCGCGCCGTCACTCCCAGGACAAAACATTCCAGAAGCCGCAACTGCTGCTTTTTGCCCAATTTGCAGCGCTTAATCCCCATTCAGCCACCGTAGATCCCTCCCTTATCTACGTCAGCCCCAAAAAGAAAATTGAACCACAGAGGCAGTGAGGCACAGAGACACCGCGTGCGTCTCGGACTGCACGGCTCGCATCCGAAATTTTCCTGCGCGCATTAGCGCGCAAAGAAGCTCGCCGGGTTCGATGCGCAGTTCCGGGGAGAGGCTTGCTATCTCTGTGCCTCACCGCCTCTGTGGTGAATCTTCTTCTGCCGCGCGTCGTCGAGAGAGGCGCTCGGTCGGGACCAATCTTCACAATGTCAAAGAGCAGTGCCGGAGTCTGCGCCGGCGACGCGCGACCGTGAAGAGCGACATTTGGGGGACAGACACGATTTGCGGCAACGAACGGGGTACTGCCGGAAGCCGTGGGGATATTCGTGATACGGTTGCCGCGGTTCGTGCGTCCCGGCGACGCAGATTCGGGGGATGGATGAACATCGCAAATCCCTCGGGCCGGAGCGGCAAAAAACATCCCCGACAGCGGATTTTCCCATTTTGTTGCCGCTGTTGCCTGTTTGTTGTTCTTGATTTGTTCTTTTCGGCATGAGACGTTTGCCGGCACGTGAAGGCCGGTGAGCAATGCGCGAAATCGAACATCTCCAGAAGCAATGGCGAGACGGCGCACGCTTTCGCGGCCTTCACGCTTCCATGAGTCTTGAGAATGACGGGCTCGTGCTTGGCGCGAAAACTCTTCTCGCAAAACGCGATCTGGAAGCGGAGGCCGAGCCGCCGATTATCGAATCGCCGGCGCGGCTTGCATTGCTGTCGCGGCAACCCGTCAGATCGAAGCCAGCGGCGGCCGGCCGGTCGCGTGGTACTTTGCGGAACAACCGGCGCTCGAATTTGCGCGGGCGCTCTTTAGCCGGCAGCCGATTTTGAAGAGGATCAAACTGGTATACGCCCCGACGCCGGAGGATTGGCATGGAAGTGAACGAATTCCAAATTTTTTCGAGCTGGGAGCCCCGTGCGGAAACACCGAAGCAGCTTGGGCAGCGGACGCTTCAGACATTGGACGCGTTGTCGAAAATCAGTCCGTTGTTCTCGAACTGGTGGTTCATGGATCTGGTGACGCCAGCGCTCGAGAAGGATTGGGAGAATCCGGAAACATATCTCTTTCCTCTTTCGGAAGTACGCGGACGCATGACGGAAATCGTCGAAGACGGCGTCCGAAGAGGCGATTACAGGGAGCCCGAGCCCGCGGGAGGATATTCCGTGATCGCATTCAACGGCATCGGAGCTTCCGCGCAAAAGGTCAGCTTCAACGCGCATGGCGGCGGCATCGTTGATCCAAGAGCCGGTCGCCGCAACGCGGAATTCAAGACGGGCGGCGCTTATCCGCCCGATCCGACGATCACTTCTTATCCGATTTTCAAGGCGGTCCTTGAGACGATCGTCTCGGCTTGGGACGTCGGCTACGCGCAGGCCTATTCGACCGATCTGCGCAAATTCTGGAACAAGCCGCAGAAGTTTTTTCTCGATCTCGCATGGATGACCTATTTGTCGCCGACATTGGCGGCTCAATTTACTCCCCCTGCCGGCGTGCCTGTGGAACGCATGGACAATGGCGGCCTTCTGCTGATCGCGACAGAGGAGACGTTCGACGTTTCCAACGTCGGCCACATGGCGGCCGCCGAAAGCATCACGGACGAATTGGCGCTGATCAACGCGGAGAAGGAGAAAGAGTGGGCAAGGCTCTGGCCGACGCGGCGGCCGTCGTGATCCGTGTCGGGTTCGCGCTTCTCGCGCTTCTGTTCGCCGCCGCGCCGGTTTTCGCCGCCGAGGATGCGGGCCTCGCGCGCATGGCGACGTGCCGGGAGTCCTGGCTCGACTGGCAGACGAAAGATCCCGCGCAGCTCAAGAAATTCGGCGAGCATCTGCACGCGGAGTTCTCGCCGCACGGAAACGACGCCTTCGTCGTCCCGAACGCGAACGTTTCGGTTGCGGGGCTCCGCGTCACGCAGCTGTTTCCCGACAGCGTCGGCATGGGTGTGGGCCTTTCCGTGACCGTCGATGCACCCTTCGACAAGGCACGGCAGGTTATCGAAAAGTCTGCCGGCAAGCCGCTCACCAAATGCGAAACGAGCGACGGCATGCGCACGTGCGAATTGGCGATCGCGGAAAAGCGGACGCTCATGCTGATGGCGGAAGACAGTCCCAAAGCCACGACGACGCTGGTGGGGTGCTATTACTTTTACGAGAAGTGAGGCGGCCGCGTCGGCCGAGCTGCATGTCGCGTTGTGCCATTCCGCGAACGAATGACGTCGGGTGAAATTGCAACGTGTCGCCAGATTGGGTTCGCTCCCCTTGCGGCCCGCCTACGCTGGAGCTTCGGCGGGTTCGAGTTTGCATTTGGTCCGCCGTAGCCTTGGCGGAGGCGGAGGAGGTCGAGTTCGCTTTGCGAACGCGGGTGGGGGGCGTCAACACCTGCTCCGGTTCCGACAAGCCGTCTTTCTGGGACCGCCGGCGTCCCGCCGGCATCGTCACGCTTTGACTCAGAACCGCATCAGCAGCGCCGCAATCACTTCGCGATCTGTCGCCGAGAAATCCGCCTGCGCCTGAGGCTCTTCCGCCGCGCGCGCGTCGGCCGCGCTGAGCCGGTCAAGCAGCAGCCGCGCGATCCTGGGATCGCCCGCCGCCGCCCTTGTCGGCCAGCGCCCGCGTCATGGCTTCGCGCGGGTCATCTTTTTTGCCCTGCCGCCGACCTTGACCGTTACCACCTGCCGAAGCGCCGCCTCCAGCTCCTTGTCGACCGAGTGGATCGCCTTCGGCCGCCCGGACGGGTTGCCGGACTGGCCGGGCTTGAAGCGGGTGGCTTCCGGCGGGTTGCGGTAGTTAAGGGATTGATGTGATGGGGATTTTCTGTGGTCGGATTTTGGCGGCATTTTGAAAACGCCCCTTGACGGTGTACCGATATGGTTTATATATACCGAAAAGGTACTTACTCAAGCGTCGTTTCCGAAGGTTTTGGATGTGGAAGGAGTTGCGGTGCCCGCCGACAAATGATTGGCCTTAGAAGGAACGAAACTAGTCGCTACCTATCCTTCGAAGGCTCAGTGCCGCGGCCCAACTAAGGGAGCCAGCAAAATTCAGGCTCCCTTGGTCATATCCATGGCCACGGCTAAAGTATTTCGGTCTCAGGTGGACTTTGATGCCCAGAAATTGGCAAGGCCAATTGGTCAGATTCTCGCTATTTCCCACCGCCGCTGTTGATATCGCGGCGTTCGATCACGTCTGGGATAGCATGATTGTCGATCAACCGGAGGTTGACGAGCGAAAGCCCCGCGAACAGGCACGGCGACAGGCCGGAATATATGCAAATGGTATTGCGATTGAAGTTCAGATGTCGCCTGCGCGCCTCGACGTGATCTTTAGGCCAGCGATGCATGGACCCGATGTACCCGACGGGTTTGGTTCGTTCGCTCCATTGTTCCAAGAAGTAGCGCAAAAGTTTGGAGTCTGGCTTGCGACCGTCAATTTCGACCTCGGTCGCTTGGCAATTGGTACAGTGGTGACGGAGCCCGCTGACTCGAGAATCGATTCCTACAGAACGATACTGAACCTCACAAAGTCGCTGCGCCTCGATCTCGATACTCCCGTCTCGGACCTTATTTTCCAAATTAATCACCCAGTGCAGTCGGACGTAGTCGCGGGCTTGACTATCAATCGGCTCATGAAGTTTACCTCGCTATTGAAGGCGTCCGTAACAATTACTCTAAATCCGGACGCTCCTAGCGCGATCCAAACCGCCGCACCTCCGAAATCATTCAGCGTGCTCGATCTCGACGTGAATTCGGCTCCCGGCGTGACGCTTCCAAGGGCTTCGCTCGGCAATGTAATGACGGAGCTTGTGCAACATACGCTCTGGCTCAACGAAAACGGGGAGCCCTAAACTATGGCGACTGTCAGCACGGCGCGCACTATTTCGCCTTGGGGCACATGGAAGCCCGACGCGAACTCGTGGGCTAACCAAGCCGGCACGAGGCTCAATGCACTCACGATTACGAACTCAGATATTAGTTCGGTGAATTTCACCTCTGGAAACCTAGTCTTTGGAATCAATCTCACGGGATATCCCGTCGCCTCGCCGCTGATCCTCACGAACACCGCAAGCGGGACGGTCGCGCCTTGGAGCACTTTCGCGCAAATCTATCCGGCGATCGGAACCGTCGACCTGAGCAACACATCTCCTGGCGTTGTAATGGCCGGATCGGCGTTCGACATCGTTGTCGGGAGCGAAGTAGAGCAAACGGCGACGCCGGACATTCTTATGCCCGACCCGTTAGAAGGCTTTTCGGAATACGAGCAGCCGGGTTGGGACGGCGATGATGCCAAGCCAATTTCTGGATTAGCTATAAGCGTGGCTCGAGAGGCCGCGCTAACACTGGAATCGTCGGGGCTTCCTTCTCCAGCTATCGCTCCGAGCGCCGATGGCTCCATTGGGTTTGAATGGTGGAATGAATCGGCGTGCGTGTACGTTGACTTCGGTCCGGAAAGCAGGGTTCAAACTTACATCAATTTGAACGATGGGACGCCTTCGGAGAGGGATAGCTTCTGGTGGACTGGGGAAAATTCCGCGCGCTATTTGGCTCGGCTTTTGGAAAGGTTGTATCATACGCAGCCCGTCATTCTAGCGAAGCCATTGCGGCGATCGCGCCCGCTTACTTTGCGCGTTGCCGCGTAGAGGAACGTCAGCCGGCGCACGGCTGTGATGTATGGTACCGAGTTCTAACCAACGACGATCACATCCAAAACGGCAGGGTCCACCACTCAGCGTTCTCAGGAAAGCTGTTTGGCCTTGCAGAAAACGCATCCGATACTGAACTTTCGGGACGACTACTTTCTCGATCGGGAACCGTAGCCGAGATCGCGCAATTCGCAATTGCACGCGAAAATGAGATCAGAGCAAAGTTCGAAGCAGACGGGCGCAAAGTGCCATCCAAATTTCGATTCCGGGGGGTCGGAGCTGTGCTCGTCAATCATGCGCGGTCGTGGCCCGATCTTCCGTCAGAAATCATCTATTCGCCGACCGAGGATGCGGCGCACGCTGACCTTGTCTTCAGGGGGAAAACTCCTGAACAAATGATCGAGCCAGACGCAAGGCGCTCGCTCGCACTAAAACTTGAAGCTATTGAAAGGAATTCGCTCAGGCTTCTATTTCATCTGCGAATGACGCTTATATTTCGCCGATGGGATTGGAAGGCGCCCCAATGAGTTCCTGATTGGTCAATCTCCATGCGCAGTCGTGAGCTTTGCTGCCCGTGTCGCTCCACTCCGATAGGACTGAATCCTTCGAGAGCATGACGAGAATTGCACTGGACGCCGTGAGAGTTTGCTGGATCTTATCAATCAATGAACCGCCAATTTTGAGCTCCCATCGATCCATCCATATGCCGTGTCTAATCACGTTCAATGCACGCTCACCGGCGTCATGTCGTTGCGCAGCGCCGTGCCGTATACCGTTTCCCAGGTGTCGCTGAAGCCCAGCGTGTTGCCGTCCGCGCCGTGCAGCACGTAGATGCGTGCGTCGTCGGCAATCGCGGTGTCGGACGGAATGAGTCCGGTCCGCTTGGCTTCGTCCGCGCCCGTCGACGTGATGTACACGAGACGCGACGGATCGAAGGCTGCTGCATCTCTCTCGAAACTTGCGATCGTCTTTGCCATGACCGCCTCCTTTGAAAGGTTCTCACCCTTGTTGGAGCGATCATGCTGCAGCGGCCCTGAGCCCGTTCTGAGGGAGGCGTTCACGTGGCGTTCATAGGCAAGAAACGGAAAAACGGCGGGCGAGCGCCCGCGCTTCCTCCTTCGCGCTTCCGCCCTTCGCTGAAGCTACGGCGGACAAGTCGGAGGACGAGCCGACATGACGGCTATCGAGACCGCGACAGCGCTGCCGCGACCTCGTTTGGCCTCTGCAAAGGCCGGCGGGACGCCGGCGGTCCCAGAAAGAAACGTCTGGCCGTAAGACTCGCTCGAACGATTGTCTTGCTGGGACCGCCGACATCCACGTCCGCCGTAGCTTTAGCGAAGGCGGATTGTCGGCATCGTTGACTACACCACCTTATCCGGCCCCACGCGCACGAGCATCTTGCCCATGTTGTCGCCGTGGAAGAGGCCGATGAAGGCTTTCGGCGCGTTCTCGATGCCGTCGAGGATCGTCTCCTTCCATTTGAGCTTGCCCGCTTTCGCCCACCCGCTCATGTCGCGGATGAATTCGGGCATCAGGCTGCCGTAGTCGGAGACGATGAAGCCCTTGATGGTGAGGCGCTGCGGAATGACCATGATGATGTTCGACGGTCCCGGCGGCGGCTCGGTGGCGTTGTATTGTCCGATCATGCCGCAGATGGGCAGCCGCCCCTGCGCGCGCATGTTGGCCAGCGCCGCATTCAGGTGATCGCCGCCGACATTGTCGAAGTAGACGTCGATGCCCTGCGGGAAGGCCGCGCGCACCGCGGCTGTCAGATCGCCCGCCTTCTTGTAGTTGATCGCCTTGTCGACGCGGGCTTCTTTCACCAGCCAGTCGCATTTGTCGTCCGAGCCGGCCGAGCCCACGACATAGCAGCCCTTGTTCTTCGCGATCTGGCAGACGACCGCGCCCACGGCGCCGGCCGCGCCGGAGACGAACACGCGCTCGCCCTCCTTCAGCTCGCCCACTTTCAGCAAGCCGGCATAGGCCGTGAGGCCGGGCATGCCGAAGGTGCCGAGATAGGCCGAAAGCGGCGCCAGCGCCGGGTCGACCTTCTGGAGCTCGCCGCCCTCGGTGACGAACCATTCCCGCCAGCCGGAGAAGTTGCTGACATAGTCGCCCTTCTTGAAGCGGTCGTTCTTCGATTCGACCACTTGGCCGACGGCGCCGCCGGAGAGCGCCTCGCCCACCTGGAAGGGGGGGACATAGCTTTCCCGGTCCACCATGCGCCCGCGCATGTAGGGATCGACCGACATGAAGATATTCCGGACGAGGACCTGGCCCGGTCCGGCGGTGGGGATAGGGGTCTCGGCCAGCTCGAAGTCGGCCGGGGAGGGCATGCCGTGGGGGCGCTTTTTGAGGCGGATTTCCCGGTTTTTTTGTGAGGTCATTTTACGTTTCCTTAACCATGTTACCTGGGGTTCCTGAACGGGCAGTAACCTAGCAGGGGGCTCAGGTGTAACAAGCCGAAACATTTTATGAGTCGCCGCCCGGCCGCCCCCGTGGCTCAGTGCCTCCCGTCAGACCCACGGGGTGTTGCGTTGCTCGCAGGTAAAGACCAGGAGCCCGGTCTCCTCAAGGCCGGCGTCATCGGTTTCGGCGCGTTCGGCCGCCATCATGCCGGAAAATATGCCGCCCTTCCGGGCGTCGCCTTGGCCGCCATTGCGGACCCGAGCGTGGACGCGCGCCGCGACGCCCTGGCCAAGCATGGCGTGCCCGTCTCGTCGGACTGGCGCGAACTTCTGGGCAAGGTCGATCTCGTGTCCGTCTGCTCGCCGGCCGTCACGCACGGCCCGCTGGTCCGCGCCTTCCTTAACGCCGGTGTCCATGTGCTGGTCGAGAAGCCGATCGCCACGGACCTGCACGAGGCCGACGGATTGATTGCGCTGGCCGAGATCAAGAATTGCGTGCTGACGGTCGGCCATCAGGAGCGCTTCGTCTTCGCGCGCACCGGCATGCTCGATTATCTCGATGCGCCCAAGCGCGTGGAATGCTGGCGCACGGGCCCCTGGACGGGCCGCGGCACGGATGTGAGCGTCGTGCTCGACCTCATGATCCACGATCTCGATCTCGTGCACCGTTTGATTCCGGGCGGCCTCGGCGATGTCACGGCCCGCGGCCTCACCAGCCACAGCCGCCATCCCGACGACGTCACCGCGCACGTGCAATTCGAGAACGGCGCGGAAGCGAGCTTGCGCGCGAGCCGCGTCTCCAGCGATCGCCAGCGCGGCATGCGCGCGACGTATGAAGACGGCACCATCGAAATCGATTTCATGACGCGCGAAGTGCGCAATTCCACCGGCCGCGCGCTGCAGCCGCTCGTGCTCAACGATCCGCTGGGCGAATCCGTCGGCGCCTTCGTCGATGCGGTGCGTCTCGGCGCCAACACGCTGGTGCGCCCGGAAGAAGCCCGCCGCGCCCTCGAAACCGCGCTCCTGATCGACGAAGCGTGCCGTCCTTCGAGCGGTGCGCAAGAAGCCTACGTGGCACGGGCGTAACGCGCGCTGTCTCCCCTTGTGGGGGACACTCAATCCATCAGAGCCCCGGCCATTCGAGACCGGTCAGGCGTTCGAGTTCGTACCGATCGGGCTCGAAATGACCGACGCGCAGCGATTTTTCCGCCGCGAGACGACGGGCAAGCGCATGGCCGTCGGGAAGCTCAACCTCACGCAGCGGAGCACCGGGCACGGGCTGGGAAAATTCCCACGGCGGCGAACGCGGCGTCCGGCGTTCGAAACGTTCGTCATTCATCGCCCGATGGCGCTTGAGATAATCCTCATATCCCGCCGGCGAGACGTGCAGGGACCAGCCGTCGGGTCGGGTGCCCCAACCGCTCTCTTTTTCCTCCCAGGCCATGAGGTAGGCGCGCATCGACGACCGCCCCGCAGAAGACAGATGGCAGATGGTTCGAAACAGCGACCGCAAATCGGTCAACAGCCGGCGAGCTTAGCAGGGAAGTCACGATGCTTGGAAGTTTGGCGCGTCCCCACGAGGGGGAGGCGGAACGGCGTTTCCTCACTATATCTAAGGGCGATGCAGACGCGCCCTTTACCCTTCACCCTCGCGCCATTCCGCTCTAAACACACCCGATGACCGATCGGCTCAAAATCGCGCTGGCCCAGCTCAATCCCGTGATGGGCGACATCGAAGGCAATCTGCGCCTGGCGCGGGCGGCGCGCGCGCAGGCGAAAGACGCCGACGTCATTCTCTTCTCCGAACTCTTCATCGTCGGCTATCCGCCGGAAGATCTGGTGCTGAAGCCTGCGCTGCAGGACGATGCGCGCGCGGCGGTCGAAGCCTTCGCGAAAGACACGGCCGACGGCGGCCCGGCCGTTCTGATCGGTGCGCCCTGGGCCGACGGCGGCAAGCTCTACAACGCCGTGCTCCTGCTCGAAGGCGGCAAGGTTGCGGGCCACACCTACAAGGTCGATCTGCCGAATTACGGCGTGTTCGACGAGAAGCGCGTGTTCGAGCCGGGGCCGATGCCGGGCCCGTTCGCCATCCGCGGCGTGCGCATCGGCATTCCCATCTGCGAAGACATCTGGACGCCGGACGTCGTCGAATGTCTCACCGAAACCGGCGGCGAGATTCTCCTCGTGCCGAACGGCTCGCCCTTCGAAGCCGGCAAGGAAGACGTGCGCCTCAATCTCGTGGCCGCGCGCGTGACGGAAGCCGGGCTGCCGCTCATCTATCTGAACCAGGTGGGCGGGCAGGACGAACTGGTGTTCGACGGCGCCTCGCTGGTGGTCAATGCCGATCGCTCGGTCGCCTGGGCGTTGCCCGCGTGGGAAGAGCGCGTCGTCGTCACCGAATGGACGAAGCGGAACGGCAAATGGGTGTGCGCGCCCGGCGGGAAATGTGCGGAAGAGGATCGTGAAACGTCCGTCTATCACGCCATGATGCTGGGCCTGCGCGATTACGTGAACAAGAACCGCTTCCCGGGCGTGGTGCTGGGATTGTCCGGCGGCATCGACTCGGCCTTGTCCGCCGCCGTTGCCGTCGATGCGCTGGGGCCCGAACGCGTGCGCTGCGTGATGATGCCGTCGCGCTATACGTCGAAGGAAAGCCTCGACGACGCGGCCGTGTGCGCCAAGATGCTGGGCGTGCCGTATGAGATCATCACCATCGAAGGCATGGTGGCCGCGTTCGGCGAAGCGCTCGCGCCGGCGTTCAAAGGCACGCATCCCGACACGACGGAAGAGAACATCCAGTCGCGCATCCGCGGCGTGCTGCTCATGGCCATCTCCAACAAGTTCGGCCCGATGGTGCTGACGACCGGCAACAAGTCGGAGATGAGCGTCGGCTACGCCACGCTCTATGGCGACATGTGCGGCGGCTACAACGTGCTCAAAGACGTCTACAAGATGGAGGTCTTCCGCCTGGCGCGCTGGCGCAACCGGACCATGCCGTTGAATGCGCTAGGACCGCGCGGCCGCGTCATGCCGGAGAACATCATCACGCGCCCGCCGTCGGCGGAACTGCGCGCCGATCAGAAGGACGAAGATTCGCTTCCGCCTTACGACATCCTCGACGGCATCCTCGAATGCCTCGTCGAGAAGGAGATGTCGTTCGAGGAGGTGCGCGCGAAAGGTTACGATCCCAAGACGATCAAGCGCATCGAGCATCTGCTCTACATCTCGGAATACAAGCGCCGCCAGGCGCCGCCCGGCGTGAAGATCAGCAGGCGGAATTTCGGCCGCGACCGGCGCTATCCCATCACCAACGCCTTCCGGGACGCGCGGGAATGAGCGGTCTCGTCCGCTTCGCACCGTCGCCGACCGGATTGCTGCATGTCGGCAATGCGCGCACGGCGCTGCTCAATTATCTCTTTGCGAAGAAGGAAGGCGCGAAGTTTTTCCTGCGCATCGACGATACGGATGTCGAACGTTCGAAGCCCGAATTCGAAGCGGCGATCATCGAGGATTTAAGCTGGCTCGGCATCGCGCACGATCTCTTCGCGCGGCAGATGGAACGCGCCGATGCGCATCATGTGGCGGCCGAGACGCTGAAGGCCAGCGGCCGGCTTTATCCGGCTTATGAGTCGGCGGCCGAGCTCGACCGCAAACGCAAGCGCCTGATCGCTGCCCACAAGCCGCCGGTTTACGATCGCGCGGCGCTGGCGCTCACGCCCGCCGATCGTGCGAAGCTGGAAGCCGAGGGCAAGCGGCCGCATTGGCGCTTCAGGCTCTCGAATACAAAAGTGAAATGGCGCGACCTTCTGCGCGGCGACGTCGAGATCGACACGGCGACGCTCTCCGATCCCGTGCTGATCCGCGAAGACGGCACCTATCTCTATACCTTTCCCTCCGTCGTCGACGATATCGACTTCCATGTCAGTCACGTCATCCGCGGCGAGGACCACGTCACCAACACGGCGGCGCAGATCGAGATCTTCGAGGCGCTGGGCGCGCCCGTGCCGCATTTCGCGCATTTCCCGCTGCTGGTCGGCGCCGGCGGCGAAGCGCTGTCGAAGCGGCTCGGTTCATTGTCGCTGCGCTCGTTGCGCGAAGACGGCATCGAAGCGCTCGCGGTCGACTGCTATCTCGCCAAGACGGGAACGTCCGATCCCGTCGAGGTGAAGCCGTCGCTGGATGTGCTGGCCGCGGAATTTGCGTTCGAGAAGATCGGCCGGGCGCCGGCGCATTTCGTGCCGGAAGAACTCTTCGCGCTGAATGCGAAGCTGCTGCATGCGCTGCCTTACGAGGCGGTGAAAGCGCGGCTGGACGCGATGGGCGTGGGCGGCGGCGCTCCGTTCTGGGACGCGGCGCGGCCCAATCTGGCGCGCCTCGCGGACGCGAAGGAGCTCTGGACGCTGGTCACCGGACCCGTCACGCCGGTGATCGAAAACCGGGCCTTCGCGGACGAGGCCTCGAAGCTTCTGCCGCAGGACCCGCTCGACGAGACAAGCTGGGGCGCGTGGACGTCGGCGGTTGCCGCCGCCACGGGTGCCAAGGGCCGCGCCCTGTTCCATCCCTTGCGGCTCGCGCTCACCGGCCGCGAGCATGGACCGGAGCTGAAAAAGCTGCTACCCCTCATCGGGCGCGCGAAAGCCCTCGCGCGGCTCCACGGGGACGTAGCGTGACCTTCATCGGCCTGATTTGTCGGATCGCGATTTGCGGCTGAGGCCGCGATACTCCCCTTTTGTCTAACCGCATTCCGAGATTTTGAATCAACCGCTCCGCTGGTGAGTGGTGAATGGTCAGTGGTGAGTGGTGGAAGATTGCCTCCACTCACCATTCGCCACTCACCACTCACTGCTCGAGCAGAATCCGACTATAAGTGAAACGCCATGTCGCTCCGTCTCTACAACACGCTCACGCGGACCAAGGAACCGTTCGCGCCGCTCGATCCGAAGAACGTCCGCCTGTATGTCTGCGGGCCGACGGTCTACGACTATGCCCATATCGGCAACGCGCGGCCGGTCATCGTCTTCGACGTGCTGTTCCGGTTGCTCAGGCATCTCGCCGCGCGCGGTGAGTGGGACGGCGGTAAAGGCGAGACGAAAGTCACCTACGTCCGCAACATCACGGACATCGACGACAAGATCAACGCGCGGGCGAAAGAGCGCTTAAGCGATCGCAACGTGCCGATCCTCGATGTCGTGCGCGAGCTGACCACGGAGACCGGGCGCATCTATGACGAAGATACGGCGGCATTGGGTTGCCTGCGGCCGACGCATGAGCCGCGCGCGACCAAGCACGTGCCGCAGATGATCGCGATGATCGAAACGCTGATCGGCAACGGCCATGCTTATGTAGAGCAAGGTCACGTGTTGTATGACGTCTCGTCCAAGCCCGATTACGGCAAGCTGTCGCGGCGCTCGCTGGATGAGATGCTGGCGGGTGCGCGCGTCGAAGTGGCGCCTTACAAACGGGGCGCGATGGACTTCGTGCTGTGGAAGCCATCCGATGCCGACACGCCCGGCTGGGAAAGCCCGTGGGGCCGCGGCCGTCCCGGCTGGCACATCGAATGCTCCGCCATGAGCGCGCAATATCTGGGCGAGACGTTCGACATCCACGGCGGCGGCATCGACCTGATGTTCCCGCACCACGAAAACGAAATCGCCCAGAGCGAAAGCGCGCATCACAATCATCCGCTCGCGAAAGTCTGGATGCACAACGGCTTCCTCAATGTCGAAGGCGAGAAGATGTCGAAGAGCCTCGGCAACTTCGTGACGATTCACGAGTTGTTGCAGGATTGGCCGGGGTCAGTTCTTAAGTTTCAGATGTTAATGACGCATTATAGGCAGCCCATCGACTGGACATGGTCGGCGACCGAGCAAGCCGCAATCAAACTCGATGGCTTCAGCCAAATTACACAGATTCAGAGGGCGGATAGCTCGCTCGAGCTCGCCGTCCCGAAAGAGTTGTTGGCCGCCCTTGAAGATGATCTGAATACGCCTCGCGCCATTACAGTTCTGTATGAGCTGGAAGCCCGAGCTAGAACTGGTGATTATGACGCCGCGAGTGACCTTTTGGCTTCATGTAACCTCCTTGGTATTGAATTGAGTGGCGTGAATTTGCAATCGATTCTGCGCAGGCAGCGTGGCGATATTGATGAACCGTGGATTCAGGATCGAATCGCCGCCCGCAACGCCGCACGCAAAGCGAAGGACTTCAAGGAGTCCGATCGCATCCGCGATGAACTCGCGGCGAAAGGCATTGTGCTGAAGGATGGTCCGTCCGGCACGACGTGGGAGGTGAAACGATGAGGGCCCCCCACCCGAAATCGCGTGCCGCGATTTCGACCTCCCCACAAGGGGGAGGTGGAATCGAGCAAACTGCTTCGTTCTTCTCGCCGTCTAAAGCAGCCGAAGGTGAACTTACGTCCCACCTCCCCCTTGCGGGGAGGTCGACGCGGCGTGAGCCGCGTCGGGTGGGGGGCGTCTCCGCATGACCCGCGAGCGCCTCTTTCTCTTCGACACGACGCTGCGCGACGGCGCGCAGACGCAGGGCGTCGATTTCTCCGTCGAGGACAAGCGCCAGATCGCGCTGGCGCTCGATGCCTTGGGCATCGATTACATCGAAGGCGGCTGGCCGGGCGCCAATCCGACGGACACGGCGTTCTTCTCCGAGAAGCTGCCGCTCGACCATGCGCGCCTGACAGCGTTCGGCATGACCAAGCGCGCCGGACGCAGCGCCGCCAACGATCCGGGACTTGCGAGCATCTTCGACGCGAAGTCGGACGCCGTCTGCCTTGTCGGCAAGACCTGGGATTTCCAGGTCGATGTCGCGCTCGAAATCCCGCGCGGCGAGAATGTCGAAGGCATTGCGGACTCGATCGCAGCGGTGAAAGCCAAAGGCCGCGAGCCGCTGTTTGACGCGGAGCATTTCTTCGATGGTTACAAGGCCAATCCCGCTTACGCGCTCGAATGTCTCCGAGCTGCGCACGACGCCGGCGCGCGCTGGCTGGTGCTCTGCGATACGAACGGCGGCACGCTGCCGGAAGACGCCTATCGCATTGTGGCGGCGGTGAAGTCCGCGCTGCCGCAGGCCGCCCTCGGCATCCATGCACACAACGACACGGAGCAGGCCGTCGCGGTGACGCTGGCGGCGGTGCGCGGCGGCGCGCGGCAGATCCAGGGCACGCTCAATGGTCTGGGCGAGCGCTGCGGCAATGCCAATCTCTGCGCGCTGATCCCGACGCTGCTTCTGAAAGAGCCTTACGCCTCGCAATTCGAGACCGGCATTTCGCGCGAGAAACTCGAGACCATCACCAAGACGTCGCGGCTGCTCGACGAGATTCTCAACCGCGCGCCCAACCGCCACGCGGCCTATGTGGGTCCCTCGGCTTTCGCGCACAAGGGCGGGCTTCATTCCTCCGCGGTGCAGAAAGACCCGCGCACCTACGAGCATGTGCCGCCGGAAAGCGTCGGCAACAAGCGGCGCATCCTCGTCTCCGACCAGGCCGGGAAATCGAGCCTGCTCGTGCGGCTCTCGGAAGCCGGCATCGATATCGACGCGCGCGACGGCCGCCTGGCGCGGCTGCTCGAAGACGTGAAGCAGCGCGAATTCCTGGGCTACGCCTATGACGGCGCCGAAGCCTCGTTCGAACTGCTGGCGCGCCGCGCGCTCGGTCAGGTGCCGGATTATTTCGACGTGGAAAGCTTCCGCGTCATGGTCGAGCGGCGCAATAATGCGCTTGGCGAATGGGTCACGGTGTCGGAAGCCGTGGTGAAAGTGAAAGTGGGCGACGAGACGTTTCACAACGTCGCCACCGGCAACGGCCCGGTCAACGCGCTCGACAGTGCGCTGCGCAAGGATCTCGGCAAATATTCGGGCTTCCTGCAGGACCTGCGCCTCGTCGACTACAAGGTGCGTATCCTCACGGGCGGCACCGAGGCCGTGACCCGCGTGATGATCGAAAGCGCCGACGCCAAGGGCGTGCGCTGGTCGACGGTCGGCGTCTCGCCCAACATCGTCGATGCCTCGTTCGAGGCGCTCGCGGATTCCATCACCTACAAGCTCTATCGCGACGGCGTCCGCGCGTAGCGGGCAGGAGGCGGACATGCGCAAAATGCCCGATCATGGTCTCGGCGAAGACGCGGTCTTTCAGAAGCTGACCGATTTCGCGAAATCCGACGTGCCGTGGCGCGAAGGCAAGACGCTCGCCTACATCTATGACGGCGGGCCGGACGTCGAGCGCGTGGCGAAACGCGCCTATATGCAGTACCTGACCGAGAACGCGCTCGATCCGACGGTCTATCCGAGCCTGGCCCGCATGGAACGCGAACTCATCGGCTTCGCGGCGGCGCATCTGAACGGGAGCGGCGACGTCGTCGGCAATTTCACAAGCGGCGGCACGGAGTCCTGCATGCTGGCGGTGAAGACGGCGCGCGATTATCTGCGCAAGAAGAAGCCGGAGGTTCGCGAGCCGGAGATCGTGCTGCCGGTAACGGCGCACGCGGCGTTCCACAAGGCCGCCGAATATTTCGGGCTCAGGAAAGTGCTCGTGCCCGTCGATGTCGGTACGTTCAAGGCCATCCCGACCAAGATCGCAAAGGCGATCACGCCGAACACCGCGCTTATCGTTGCCTCCGCCACCTCCTACGCGCACGGCGTCGTCGATCCGATCGAGGAGATCGGCGCCATTGCCCAGTCGCACGAGGTGCTCTTCCATGTCGACGGCTGCATCGGCGGCTTCATCCTGCCTTACTTCCGCAGGCTCGGGGCGCCGGTGCCGGCGTTCGATTTCTCCGTGCCGGGCGTCACCTCCATGTCGATGGACTGGCACAAATACGCCTATTGCCCGAAGGGCGCGTCGGTCGTGCTCTACAAGGACAAGGCGCTCCGCCGTTTCCAGCTCTTCGCGACGACGGACTGGACGGGCTATCCCATCGTCAATCCCACCATGCTGTCGGCGAAATCGGGCGGACCGCTCGCGGCCGCCTGGGCCGTGATCAATTTCCTCGGCGACGACGGCTACCTCAAACTTGCGCGGCGCACGCTGGCCGCCACCACCAAGATCGTCGAAGGCATCAAGGCGATCCCGGGCCTGCGCATCCTGGGCACGCCGGAAGCCAATCTCGTTGCCTTCACATCGGACGAGTTCCCCATCTTCAATCTCATCGACGAGATGAAGAAGGACGGCTGGTACATCCAGCCGCAATTCGCGCGGCGCGGTTCGGAAGCGAACATTCATCTCTCGATCGGGCAAAGCGCGCTGGAGAAAGCCGATGCGTTCATCGCCGATCTCGCCAAAGCGACGGACCGCGCCCGCGCCGTTCCGCAAAGTCCACTTGTCGCACTGGTGAAAGCAGAGCTCGAAAAAGCGGCCGACGCGCCGCCCGATCCGAAACAAATTGAAACATTGATGAGCACCATCGGCATTTCCGGCGGGCGATTACCGGAACGCATGGCCGATCTGAATCAAATCCTGAACATCTTGCCGCCGGAAGTCACTAAGGTGGCGCTGACCGATTTCTTCAACGACCTGATCGTACAGCCGCGCCAATCCTGATGACCCAAGACACGGCGAATGCACACCGGGGCGAAGCCGCCGGAATCCTCTACGCGGGCTCGGCCTACGCGTTCTGGGGAATCACGCCGCTTTACTGGCGGTTGCTGGGCAACGTGCCGCCGTTCCAGCTGACGACACATCGCGTTCTGTGGTGCGCGCTTTTCGTCGCGATCGTCACGGCGTGGCGCGGCCGGCTCGGCCACATCGTCACCATCCTGCGCACGCCCAGGCTTCTCGGAACGCTGGCGCTGACGAGCATCCTCATCAGCACGAACTGGACGATCTACATCTATTGCGTGGCGACGAACCAGCTGGTCGAAGCAAGCCTCGGCTATTACCTGACGCCGCTGCTGTCGATCGCGCTGGGCGTCTTCCTGTTCGGAGAGCACATGACGCGGTGGCGGCTCGCGGGCGTGATCCTTGCCGCGGTTGCGGTCGGCATCAAGACGGTCGCGCTCGGCCACGTGCCGTGGATCGCCTTTTCGCTGGCGCTGTCGTTCGGCTTCTACGGCTACTTCCGCAAGAAAGCGCCGGTCGATTCCATGGACGGGCTTCTGATCGAGACGGTTCTGCTACTGCCCTTCACGCTGACGCTCGTGACCTATTGGGCGTCGACGGAACCGGCGGCGTTTCCGCGTGCCGGCCTGCTGACGGATGCGCTCCTCATGGCGGGTGGCCCCATCACCGCCGTTCCCCTGGCGATGTTCGCCGAAGGCGCGCGGCGCATCCGCATGACGACCCTGGGCTTCCTGCAATATTTCACGCCGACCATCACGCTCCTGCTCGCCACGTTGGGCTTCCACGAGCATTTCGGCCGCATCGATGCGATCAGCTTCGCGTTCGTGTGGGTGGCGCTCCTGATTGTGGCGCTGGAAGGCCGCTTCAGACCCGCATTGGCTGCACAAGTAGGCGGTTGAGAGTCGTTACCGCGTCGTCGGCCGTCGTCACGACATGATGGAGCTTCAGCGCCTCGGGCTTGGCGAAGCCATGGCGGACCACGTTCTCCAGCAGCGCCGTGAGCGGCGCATAATAGCCGGCGACATCGACCACGACGATCGGCTTTCCGAACACGCGAAGCTGCGCCGATGTCACCACTTCGAAATATTCGTCCAGCGTTCCGAGCCCGCCCGGCAGGACGACGAATGCGTCGGACATCGACAGCATCAGCCGCTTGCGCGTCTGGAGATCCGGCGTGATGACGACCTTTTCCTTGGCTTTGAGCGGCGGCTCGAGATGCTTCAGGAACTCGGGAAGAATGCCCTGGACGGGCACGCCGCCGTCGCGCGCGGCGCGAGCCACGTCGCCCATCAGCCCGACATTGCCGCCGCCGAAGACGAGGCCGTAGCCGCTCGCGGCCAGAAGCTCGCCCAGTCGCTTCGCAGTCGCGGCATAAACTGGGTCCGTGCCGTGGGATGAGCCGCAAAATACGCAGACGGACAGGCGTTTCTTATCCGGATGGGGGAGAGGGATATCGTTCATGATTGCCTTGCCCGATTCTCGTCTTGAAGGTTGAAGGTCCGCCGTCCATGTTCGGACGAGATGATTACTATGCCGGTAACGCCCCGGCGGCCAATTCGGAAGTATTTAATGGCTCATCCACTTCTGGAATCCGGTGATGGCGCGCCTTCGCTGCGGCCGCTCTACATGCTTTTGCCCTATCTGTGGCCGAAGGGACGGCCGGAGCTTCGGCTGCGCGTCGTCGTTTCGCTGGTCTGCCTGGCGTTCGCAATTCTTGCGACGGTCGCCAACCCTTACATTCTGGGCCGTGTCACGGACCAGTTCCATTCGCTGACCGCCACCGCGATCGCCGTCGCCTTCGGCCTCATCTTCGCCTACGTGTTTTCGCGCATCATGATGCAGGCTTTCGCGCAGCTGCGCGACGGCATTTTTGCGAAGACCCAATATGCGGCACTGCGGGAAGTCGGCGTTTCAACCTTCGCCCATGTCCACACGCTCTCGTTGCGCTTTCATCTGGAAAAGAAGACGGGCGGCCTTTCGCGCGTCATCGAGCGCGGCACCAAGGGCATCGACACGTTTTTGTCTTTCGTCCTTTTCAGCATCTTTCCCACGTTCTTTCAGCTTCTGATCTTCACGATCATTATGGTGGTCAAGCTGAACGTCTGGATTGCACTGGCGACGCTGGCCATGGTCGTGGCCTATGTCTGGTTCACCTTCGCGATCACGCGCTGGCGCGTCAAATATCGCCGCGAGATGAACGACAGCGATACGGAAGCCAACACCAAGGCAGTGGACAGCCTGATCAACTACGAGACCGTCAAATACTTCAACAACGAAGCGCACGAGACGAGGCGCTTCGACAAATCGATGGAGAAATATTCTCGCGCCTCGATCCAGGCGCAGATTTCGCTTTCGCTCCTCAACACCGGTCAGGCCACCATCATGGCGGTCGGCATGGGCACCGTGATGGTGCTGACTGCGATCGGCATCGAGCAGGGAAAGTTCACCATCGGCGACTTCGTGATGGCCAACGCCATCCTCATCCAGCTCTACCAGCCGCTCAATCTTCTGGGCACGGTCTATCGCGAGATCACACAAGCGCTCGTCGATATGGAAGCGATGTTCCGGCTCCTCTATCAACCGCAGGAAATCCGGGACAAGCCGGGTGCGAAAGACCTGGTGGTCAGCGGCGGCGAAATCCGTTTCGACAACGTCGTCTTTGCTTACGACCCGGAGCGCACCGTGCTGAAGGGTTTGAGCTTCATGGTGCCTGCCGGCAAGACGGTTGCGGTCGTGGGCCCGTCGGGCGCCGGAAAGTCCACCATTTCGCGCATTCTGTACCGTTTCTACGACATCGCGTCGGGTTCGGTGACGATCGACGGGCAGGACATCCGCGACGTGACGCAGGCGTCGCTGCGCGCGCAGATCGGCATCGTCCCGCAGGATACCGTGCTCTTCAACGATACGATCAAGTACAACATCGCCTATGGCCGCATCGGCGCCAGCGAATCCGAGATCAAGGACGCGGCGCGCTATGCCCAGATCGACAAGTTCATCCACGAGCTGCCGCTGGGTTACGATTCCATGGTGGGCGAACGCGGGCTGAAGCTTTCCGGCGGCGAGAAGCAGCGCGTCGCCATCGCGCGTACCATCCTCAAGAACCCGCCGATCTTGCTGCTCGACGAGGCGACCTCGGCGCTCGACACGCACACCGAACGGGAGATCCAGGGCGCGCTGGCCGACATCTCGCGCAACCGCACCACGCTCGTCATCGCGCATCGTCTTTCGACCGTGATCGATGCCGACGAAATCCTGGTGCTCGACCATGGCGAGATCATCGAGCGCGGCCGGCATTCGGAGCTGCTCGCAAGGGGCGGTCATTACGCATCGATGTGGAACAAGCAGAAAGAAGCCGCCGCCGCCCGCGAGCGCCTGCAGGCCGTGGAAAACGATCCCGACGTCGATCCCGATGTCGCGCGTCCCGAGGCCGTCGCTGCCGATTAAGGCCGGTTGGAAAGAGCAGCCCCAAAATAGCCGTCATGGCCCGGACGGGCCACGACGATACTGGGGCAGCGTTGCTCAGTGGTGTCCGTGGCCGCCACCGTGACTGCCGCCATGACCGCCATGACCGCCGCCGTGGCCTCCGCCACCGTGGTAACCGCCACCGTGGTAACCGCCGCCGTGATAGCCGCCGCCGTGATAGTAGCCGCCGCCATGACCGCCGGACCAGCCGTGCCAGCCGTAGCCGCCGCCCCAGCCATAACCGCGGCGCCAGGCATAACCGCACCAATACCAGCCCGGCCCCTGCCATCCGCCGTCGTACCAGCAGTACCGACGGCCGCCGAAAAAGTTGATGCCGATCTCGACCGCGACCCGCATGTCGCCAGCCGTGCCGGCGGGCACCGCCTGCGCATTGCCGCAGGCGAGCACTGCCCCGGCCATAATCGCGGCGGCACCTGCCGACATTGTGAGTGATTTTCGCATGGTTCGTTCCCGTTTCATGAAATCCGAATTCGCCCGGTGCCCGAAACAGAACGTTTCGCCGCGCGTTTTGGGGCCCGGGACCCGACGAAATCCTGGAAAAGCCAAATGTCCGGAAACGGACCGGCGCGAGCAGCGTCGGCTGTTCAACAAGGACACATTGCAGGGCGATCCGCAGCGCGAGAGGCCGCGCTACTCCGCCGCCTGTTTCTGCGGGAGCGGGGTCAGTCCGGTGATGGACGGCGGACCCTGCCGGCCGGCTTTACGCGCAGCGCGGCGTTCCTTCATCCGGTAGGGAAGTGCAAGCAGCGCCGGCACCAGGCCCAGCGTGATCATCTTCGAGAAGGCGAGGCCGAACACGATCGCGGTCGACATCTGAATCCACATCGAGCCGTTCGGTCCGCCGATCGTCACTTCGCGCGTCCAGAAGTCGATCTCGATCGCCAGCATCATCGGCAGGAGGCCGCCGATGGCGGTGACCGTGGTAAGAAACACCGGACGCAGACGCTGCGCGCTCGAGCGTATCACGGCTTCGATCGGATCCATCCCGCTCTGGCGCAGGCGCCGGAAGGTGTCGATCAGCACGATGTTGTGGTTCACGACGATGCCCGCGAGCGCGAGCATGCCCGTGCCCGACATGATGAGCGAGAAGTCCTGTCCCATCACCAGCATGCCCATCAGCGCGCCCACCATCGCGAGCACGACCGCGATCAGGATCAGGGTCGCGTGGTAGAAGCTGTTGAACATGGCGACAAGCACAAGCGCGATCAGGAAGAGCGCCATGAACCCGGCAACGATCAGGAAGACGCCGGACTGGTTCTGCTCTTCGTCCGCGCCTTTGAAGGTGACGCGCACGTCGCTCGGAATTTGCTGCTTGGCCATCCAGGCCTTGAGCTTGGTCACTTCGGCGGCCGCATTGACACCCTGCCGGACGTTGGCGCGGATGTGATAGACGCGGTGACCGTCGACGCGCTCGATCGAATTGACCTGCTGCTGCGGTTTGAGCGTGACAAAATTGCTGATCGGGACCATGCCGCCCGGCGTCGCCACCCGCACGTCGTCGAGAGCATGGATGCCGCGTACGGGTGCGGGATAGCGCACGCGGATGTCGACCTGCTGCGTGGAATCGTCGGGACGGTATTCGCCGACCAGGATGCCGTCGGTCACCAGCTGTACGGCGGTGCCGATCGTCTGCGCATTGGCGCCGAAACGGTTGGCCACGCCGCGATCGATATTGAGGTCCCATTCGATGCCGGGAAGCGGTCGCGTGTCCTCGAGATCGCGCAGCTCGTGCAGCGTGTCGAGGTGGCGGCGGATCATCGCCGTCGTGCCGGCCAGCGCCTGATAATTATCCGACGAGACGTCGATCATCACGTCCTTGCCGGTCGGCGGGCCGCTCTGCGGCAGGCGGACTTCGACGTGGACGCCGGGGATGTTCGCGGTCTTCTGGCGGATCTCCTCGAAGATCGCCGCGCCCTTGCGCCGTTCGCGGTAATCTTTCAGCTCGATCTGGATCTGCCCGATATTGTCGACGGGAATGCCGCCCGAGCTGTTGAGCGTCTGTCCCTGGCCGCCCGACGAAGCATAGATCGATTTGATGCCGTCGACCGTCTCGATGATGCGGTCTACGCTCATCACGATGTCGCGCTTTTCGTTGGCGGAGAGATTGCCGCGCGCGGAGACGAGCACGTTCGCGTAGTCGGGATCGGTGGTGACGAAGAGTTCGGTGCCGCGATTGAACAGTGTGAAGAGCGTGACGATGACGACGACGCAGGCGGCGGCACCACCGATCACCCGCCAGGGATATTTCGTGAGACGCTCGGAGAGATGCGCGTACCAGCCCGTGATGCCGGGAATTTCGCGCCAGTCGCCCGTTTCCGAGGCCTCGATGGCAGCCTCGTGCGCTTCGTCGGCCGGCGGCGGCCGGCCGAACATGCCGCCCAGCACCGGCAGGAAAACGAGCGCCACGAACATGGAGGCGCCCAGCACGATGATGAGCGTGATCGGGAAATAGCTCATATATTTGCCGACGACGCCCGGCCAGAAGAGCAGCGGCAGGAACGCCGCGATCATGGTCGCCGTGGCGCTGACGACCGGCCAGAACATGCGCCGCGCGGCTTCCGCGAACGCTTCCCGCGGCGCCACGCCTTCTGTCATCTTCCGGTCGGCATATTCCACCACGATGATGGGTCCGTCGACGAGGATGCCGACGGCGAGCAGCATCGCGAACATGATCATGAAATTGAGCGTCATGTTCATGCCGTTCAGCACCAGGAAGCTGATGAGGAACGAAGTCGGAATGGCGACACCAACGAGCAGACCCGAACGAAGGCCCAGCGCGGCCACGATGATGATCATCACGAGGATGATGGCGAGCACGATGGAGTTCGACAACGAGCCCAGCTGATTGCGGATGTCGTCGGAGGCGTCGAACAGGTAATGCACCTGGACGCCCGTCGGCCACGCCTGCGCGGCCTTGTCGATCACCTCGTGGACTTTGAGATTGCTGTCGATGATGTTGGCGCCGATGCGCTTGGTGACGTCGAGCGCGATCGCCGGCTGGCCGTTCAGCCGCACATAGCTCGTGGCGTCGTAGAAGGTCTTGTGCACCTGGGCCACGTCGCCCAGCGTGACGGTCGCGTCCGGAGTCGAGCGGATGGGCAGCGCCAGCACGTCCTGCGGCGTCTCGAGGACGGCGGGCACCTTGACGGGGAAGCTGCCGTGACCCGTGTCGATCGAGCCCGCCGCAATCAGCCGGTTGTTGTTGGCGATCGCGTCGAACATCTCGGCTTCGGTCAGCCCGTAGGCCTCGAGCTTGGCCGGATCGATGACGATCTCGAGCATTTCCTGCCGCTCACCGGAGATCTGGGCATCGAGCACGCTCGGGATCTGTTTCAGCTGATCGCGCAGATCGCGCGCGATCTTGAGCAGTGTGCGCTCGGGCACTTCGCCCGACAGCGCCACCGAAATGACGGGGAAGAGGCTCGCGTTGAATTCCCGGACGGTCGGCTGCTTGGAATCCTGGGGCAGCTCGCCGCGCGCGGTTTCCACCTGCGCCCGCACGTCTTCGAGCGCCTTTTCCTTGTTAAAGTTGACGTCGAATTCCAGGATGATGACGGCCATGCCCTGGTAGGCGCGCGCCGTGATCGTCTTCAGGCCTTCGATGGAGCGCAGATAGGTCTCCATCGGCTTGACGAGCAGCCGTTCGCTGTCTTCCGGGCTGATGCCGGGATAGGGCACCTGCACCACAATCACGGGGATCGGGATGTCGGGATCGGCTTCCTTCGGGATGAGTATGTAGGAGGCGACGCCGGCCACGATTGCGACCGCAAGCAGCGCGAGAACGACGCGAGTGTTGTTGACGGCCCAGTCGACGATGCGCGTCATCCATGGCCCCCGGTGGTCATGACCGCTTTCACGCGCTCGCCGTCGGTGACGAAAGACTGTCCGACCGTGATGACGGCGAGATGGTCGGGCAGACCCGAAACCCACATGCCGTCCGGCCCGTCGGAAACGATGCCGACCGGCAGGAAGCGCACGATGCCGCGCTCAACCGCGCGCACGCCAACGACGCCGTTGTCGTCCAGCACCAGAATGCCGGGCGAGATCTTCTCCGCCATCAGCTGGCGCACGGGAATGTGGATGTCGGCGCTGACGCCCACGCGCAATTTGCCTTGCGGGTTGGGAAGCTCGACTTCGACGCGGAAGGTGCGCGTGGTGTCGTCGGCGCGGCTCGCCACGAAGCGGATATGACCTGCGACTGTCTCACCGGTCACAAGCGTGGCGCTCGCCGGATTGCCGACGTTGATTTCGCTCACTTCGCGCTCGGAGACCTGGCCGACTGCAAGGAACGGCTCGGGCGCGATCAAGAGCGCGCATTTGTCGCCCACGCGCATATAGTCGCCGACATCGACATAGCGGTCGTCGACGAGGCCGTCGAACGGCGCCTTGATGCGCGTGTTCTCGAGGTCGATCGCCATGGTCTGTTCGCTGGCCTTGGCGGCTTCGAGCGAGGCGGCGGACTGGTCGACCTGCGTGGCGGAACGGAAGCCATCCTTGGCGAGATCGAGATCGACCTCATGCTGTTTCGCCGTCTGCACGACGAGTGCATGGGCTTGCGCGACTTTGGCGGCGCGGTCCTTCAGCTTCAGTTCGCAAAGAACCTGGCCCGCCTTCACGCGATCGCCTTTTTCGAAATGGATCGCCTGCACCACGCCGTCCACTTCGGCTTTCAGGTCGACGGAGTGAAGCGCCGCGGTGCGGCCGCGCACCGTCAGGCTCGCATCGCGATCGGAAGCGGTCAGCATGGCGATGCGGACTTGCGGCATGTCGGCCGCCACTTTTTTTGCGACAGGCTTCGAACTGAAGGAAATGACGCCCGATGCGATCCACAGCGCGGCCAAAATCAGAATGGCCAGCGCCCAGCGATAGCTGACCTTCATTCTGCGCCAGAAGTCGGGCTGCACGCGGTCCCAGAACACAGCGAGATTTCCGATGAGCTGTCGAAAGAATTCCATGTGAGGTCTTTCACTCCGCGGCCGGGCGTTGCGCTGTTTCGAGATCGGCGCGGTGCTCGCGCAGGAAATCGATCATGGCCGTGTAGATGGCGTGGCCCAAGCCGATTGCGAAGCGTTCGCCGCGCGTCTGGCCTTCGGCTTTTTCGAGTTGCGCAAGCTTTGCGGTGTTCTGGTGGAGGTATGCGTCCAGCAACTCCGTGACCCGCGCTGGAGGCAGGAGATGCGAAAACAGCATCGCGAAGACGAACGCCGAACGATGGCGGTCCTCGGGCAGGGGTTTCAGCAGCGATGCGAGGAACTGGCTGCGGCCCGCCGGCGTGATGGAATAGACCTTTCGGTCGGGGCGTTTTTCCTGCGCCTCGGCGCGCACTTCCACGAGCCGGTCGCGCGTCAGCTGGTTGAGGGCCGGGTAGATTGAGCCGAAGCTCGCTTCGACGAAATGATGGTAGCCGTCCTCGTCGAACAGCTTCTTGATCTCGTAACCGGTCGCCTCACCACGCGTGAGGATGCCGAGACAGATCGTCCGCACGTCCATTGCTGGCGCCCCGCCGAATATATAGGTGCGATATAGTCCGGCCCTATATATGTTCGCAGGTGCACCGATCAAGTTTCCGCCCGCCGGATTCCACACGGAAAAGATGCGGAACTGCCTTGCGGCGCGCGAAGGGGTCTTGAACTAGCCCGGAAGTCCTAGAGAACCTCGATGCGGTCCACTTCGACGCCCTTCATGCCCTGGCGCGTGGAGTAGCGGATCCGCTGCTCCGGATTGAGCGCCATCACGCCCGAACGCCTGAGCGCGCTGGCGTGAACATAGACATCGCCGCCGCCGCTGTCGGGCATCACGAAGCCGAAGCCTTTTTGGTCGTTGAAGAACTTCACCTTGCCTTCGACCATCGGGCCGCTCGGACCGGAATCGCGGTCGCGATGACCACCGCCGCCGAAGCGATCGCCGCCACCGAAGCGATCCCCGCCGCCGAACCGGTCGCCGCCGCCGAAACGATCGCCGCCGCCGAACCGGTCGCCGCCGCCGAAACGATCCCGTCGCGGCCCGCCGCGCGGTGCCGAAGGCTCCGCCGTCGACGTATCGATACTGTGCACCGCAACGACCTGCAGGCCGCGCTGCGAGTCCTGAAGATCGCAGACGACGGTTGCGCCTTGCGGCAATTCCGTCTGGCCATGCTGCGCCAGGGCCGATGCATGACAGAATGCGTCGCTGCCGTCATCGAGCGTGATGAAGCCGTAGCCTTTCGAGCCGTTGAACCATTTGACCGTACCCTTCACCGAAGCTCTTGCGAGGGAACGCGATCCGCTGTTGTCGAAGTTCGCCATGAGTCTGCCGAGTTGACCTGCCGGTGCGCCGATGATGATCGCGCCCGTTCGTCCGGCTACGAGCGTGGCGCGCCCGCCTCTATCATCCCCAAACTGGGGCTCAACCGCAACGGGGGCCGGACAGGCAATTGGAAGGGAATGTTCAGGGTACGGCGGGCGCGATTCGCGCCGATTTTCATGAAATTTGCGCGACGCTTGCCGAGGCCCTACAGAGAATTCCCGTGTTATTTCCCGTCTTTCGCCGCCGCCTGGAGATAAAGCCATGAAGACAAAAGCCGCCATCGCCTGGAAGGCCGGCGAACCGCTCGCCATCGCCGATGTTGACCTGGAAGGTCCGCACGCGGGAGAAGTGCTGGTCGAGATTCGCGCGACGGGCATCTGTCACACGGATGCGTTCACGCTGTCGGGCGCCGATCCGGAAGGCCTGTTTCCCGCAATTCTCGGCCATGAAGGCGCCGGCATCGTTCGCGACGTGGGCGCGGGCGTCACGAGCGTGACGCCGGGCGATCACGTCATTCCGCTCTACACGCCGGAATGCCGGCAATGCAAAACCTGTCTCTCGCGCCGCTCCAATCTCTGCACCTCCATCCGCGCGACGCAGGGCCGGGGCCTGATGCCGGACGGCACGAGCCGCTTTCGCATCGACGGTCAACCGGTCCGCCACTACATGGGCTGTTCGACATTTTCGAACTTCACGGTGCTGCCCGAGATCGCGGTGGCGAAAGTCCGCGAGGACGCGCCGTTCGACAAGATCTGCTACATCGGCTGTGGCGTCACCACGGGCATCGGCGCGGTGATCTACACCGCAAAGGTCTGGCCCGGCGCCAATGTCGCCGTGTTCGGGCTGGGCGGCATCGGCCTCAACGTCATCCAGGGCGCGCGCATGGTCGGCGCCGACAAGATCATCGGCATTGATGTCAATCCCGCCAAAGCCGAAATGGCGAAAAAGTTCGGCATGACGCATTTCGTCAATCCCGACGAGATCGGCCGCGACAAGGTCGTGCAGGCGGTCATGGACCTCACGGGCGGCGGCGCGGATTTCTCCTTCGAATGCATCGGCAACGTCCACACCATGCGCCAGGCGCTCGAATGCGCGCACCGAGGCTGGGGCGAGAGCATCATCATCGGCGTGGCGGGCGCGGGCCAGGAAATCTCGACCCGGCCGTTCCAGCTGGTGACGGGGCGCGTGTGGAAGGGCTCGGCCTTCGGCGGCGCGCGCGGCCGGACCGACGTGCCCAAGGTCGTCGACTGGTACATGGAGGGCAAGATCGACATCGACAGCCTGATCACCCACACCATGCCGCTCGCCAAGATCAACGACGCCTTCGATCTCATGCACGACGGCAAGAGCATCCGAAGCGTGGTGGTCTACTAGCGCGCCGCCAGCAGGACCTCGATGGCCGCCAGAAGATCGTCCGGATCGAATGGCTTCTGCAGGACTTTCGCGTCGGGGATATTGGCCGGCACATCGGCACCCATGTAGCCGGTCATGAACAGCACCGGCAGATCGGGCCGGACCTCACGCGCGAAGCGGGCGAGGGAAAAGCCGTCCATCTTCGACATCCGCACATCCGTCACGACGAGATCGAGATCGGGTGTCTGGCGGACGATGTCGAGCGCGGATTCGCCGTCGGCGGCTTCCAGCACGCCGTGACCGGCATCGGCAAGCGTCTCGACGATGAGAATGCGCACCAGCGCCTCGTCTTCGACGGCCAGAATTTTCGCCATGATCAGGTCCTTTCAAGCGCCGCATCGACAGCGACGGCCGGCAAAAGTATGGCGATGGCCGTGCCTTTGCCGAGTTCACTGTCGATGCTCATGGTCCCCCCGGATTGGCTGATGAAGCCGAACGTCGTGCTGAGACCGAGGCCGGTTCCCTGGCCCGACGGCTTGGTGGTGAAGAACGGATCCAGGGCTTTCGCGCGCACCTCTTCCGACATGCCGACGCCGGTGTCGCGCACGATGAGTCTTACGTAGGAGCCAGGCGGAACGTCGGGGTCGTCGGCCACGTCGATGTCTTCCGTCGTCAGGAACAGCTTTCCGCCGCGCGGCATCGCATCGCGCGCGTTGATGACGAGGTTGAGAAGAACGTTCTCCATCTGATTGCGGTCGAGAACCACCCAGCTCTGCGCGTGCAGGTCGCGCACGATTTCGACGTCTTCTTTCAGGGAATTGCGGATGAGATCGTCCATGTTGACGATGAGATCGCTCAGCTGCAGGCGCGTCGGCGAAAGATCCTGCTTGCGCGAGAAGGCGAGAATGCGCTGCGTCAGCGCCGCCGCGCGCCGGATGCCTTCCATAGCCGCGTGGATGTGCCGGTCGTCGTTCGGCAGCGCGAGCTTGCGTTGCAGGAGATGCAGATTGCCTTTGACGATCATGAGAAGGTTGTTGAAATCATGTGCGATAGCGCCCGAGAGTTGGCCGATCGCTTCCATCTTCTGACTTTGCCGGAGCGCCGCTTCGGCTTTCGCACGTTCTTCCATTTCGGAGTGCAGCCGCCGGTTGGCGTCTTCGAGGTGTGCGGCCTGACGCTGCAGCCGCACCTGCGCGCTGCCCAGACCTGCTATGACAATCATCGCCATGATGACGAGAAGCGCCAGCACCGCTTCGCGCAGGACCCGGTTTACCATCGGCTCGGCGCGCGCGCGCAGATAGACCATCCCGAGCGCGGTCGCCTGTTGCACCACCGGGGTCGTGATGACGACCCGTCCGTTTTCGAGCCTTGGCCGCGCGGCCGCAAGGAGACGGGACGGCAGGGGTGCCGTGCCGCTGCGCGCGAAACCCGCCAACGGTGTCCCGTCGCTCGTGTAGACGCCGACGGCCTCGACTTCGGGATTGACCTCGACGGACTGCACGTATTCTTCCGCCGCCTTGCGGTCCTTGAACGACAGCGCGGCGGTTTCGCTCGCGGCCAGGATTTCGGCTTCCTCGCGCGCCTCGCGCACACGCTGGGTCTGGTAGAGCTGCTCCTCGTAAAGCGCCATGGCGACGCCCGCCATCAGTAGAACCAGCGCGCCGACGAGCGCCGTCCACGGCATCGTGCGGAACGGAACATGAGGATGTACGGCCAGCGTCATCGCACCTCTCCCAGAACGGGCGTAACCGCGTTCGCGAGGCTGAGCAGCTTCGAGCTGATCGACAATCCTGCGTTCTTGGCGAGGGCGTTGTCGATATCGAATCGTACGTGATGCTGGATGACGGTAAAGCCGATGATGCCGTGATTGGTCGCCGCCGCCTCAGTAATGGTGAGGACCGGCTTGTTGCGGACGGTGTCGAGCAATAACCCCGCCGTGGGCGACGGCGCGACGTAGAGAATCTGACACGTGTCCGCGCTTTCGCCGGCCGCCAGGCGGCGGATGGTGAGCGGCTTGCCGTTGACCGCCTGGCCTTCCGCCGCTTCGGGCGCGAGCTTCGTCACGTCGTCGCTGCCGCTGAGGCAAAGGTCGAACGTGGCTTTCTGTGCAATCGATGGCGGCCAAGTAACGAAAGGCGCAAATTTGTAAAGGTAGGTTGCCTTGACCGCGTATTCGAGCGGGGCCTCATCGGCCCCGGCGGAGAGGACCGGCATGAACGCGGCAAGGGTGCCGGCCGAAAGGGCCGCAAGCCTGTCGATCCAACGACGCCGTGCGCCGTGCGCCATCGCGGAGCCGCCTAAAACCGCCATTGCAGGCCCACCGAGAAGCTGCGCGGTACGGCGTCGGCCTCCGATGCGGGAAACTCCTGGTGGCGGGCGTGAAGCAGGTTGAAGCCCGAGAGCGACAGGCGCAGCGTCTTGGAGACATTCCAGCCGACGCTCGCATTCATCTCCACGTAAGCGGGAACCACCGGATTCGGCAGCTTGCTCACATAGCGCAGATCCCAGTCGAAATTGACGTCCGGCGTCAGATCCATCGCCGAGCGGAATGTAGCCGTCTTTTGCGGATCGTCACCGATCTGCGATACGCCGACGGCCACGCCCGTCGAACCCGGCTGGAAATCGAAATGCTCGCGCAGTTCGGTGAACGAGGCCGACAGGCGCCACCACTCGTAAAGCTGATAATTGCCCCAACTTTCGAAACCGTAGGTATCGCCCTGGAGCTTGTTGCCCCAGGTGAGCGGAAAGAACGTGACGGGCGTGAGCTCGATGGAGCGCAGATCGTCGTAATCGTTGTAATAGGCCGAGATCGAGAACGACAGCCGCTCGGCGGGTTCGATGCGCGTGCCGATTTCGTAGGCCGTGAGCGTTTCGTCGACGAAATAGGGGTTGCCGGTCAGAAGGACGCTGGATCCCGCCTTCTCCACCACGTCCTCATCGAACGGCGTCGGCGAGCGCACGGCACGCGAAACGGCCGCCCAGACCAGCGCCTGGCCGCCGACCTTCCATGACAGCCGTCCGCTCGGCAGCGGCGTCACGCCCGAAAATGGATCGTCTTCGATTTTAAAGCCGAATATCGCGGTCAGCGAAGGATCGATGGCGATGGAATCCTGCGCGAAGATGTCGGAGAGATCGAGCCCGCGAGACGTGGGCACGAACTGCAGCCCCGCGTTGCCGTGGATGTTGTAGTCGCTGACGCGGAAGCCGCCGCCCCAGTTGATCGTATTCCAATCGTTCGGCGTGAAATTATGCTGCGCTTCAAAGTCGTAGGTGTCGACCCAGAAATTGCCGCCATTGTCTTCGGTCGCACGCTCCTCCCGATCGTAATAGGTCAGAAACTGCAGCGACGAGCCGTCCGCGAAATCATGCGTCCAATGCGCGGTCAGATTGCGTCCGGCGATGTCTTCGTAGGGCGCGCCCGGCTGCGCTTCCGAACCCGCGAAATCGTCGCCCTCCAGCGTGACGCTGTCGGCGCCTGACGGTGTCCAGTCGAAACGGACACCGCCTTGCGGCCGCGACCAGTGGTCATGCGCATTGGCGCCGCTCGCCGTTTCCGTGTCGTCGCCGAAGTAGTCGCGCACGTAGAAGCGGTAGGCGAGGTCGTCGCTCAGCGTGCCGCCGTAGCGCAAGCCCACACTCTGCTCGAGGTTGCCGGCCGAGATGTCGATAAGTCCGCCCTGCGTGTCTTTTGCCTTGCGCGTAATGATGTTGATCACGCCGTTGACGGCGTTGGCGCCCCAGAGCGTGGCGCCCGGACCGCTGATCACTTCGATGCGCTCGATATCGGCTGGGAGCACGTCCTGCATGTCCCAATAGACGCCGGAATAGAGGGGCGTGTAGACGCTGCGCCCATCGATCAGGACGAGAAGCTTGTTGGCGAAGGCCTGGTCGTTGATGTTTCCGCTGAAGCCGCGCGCCGTCACGATGAAGCTGCTGGCGCTCACCTGATAGACTTGAAGATTGGGCGCGAGCCGGAGGATATCGGGAAGTGTCTGGGCGCCCGAACGCATGATCTGGTCATGCGTGATCACATAGATGGCGGCGGGCGCATCGCTCAGCGCCTCGGCCGTCTTCGTGACCGACGACACGTCGAGATTGGCGAGCTGATCGATCGACATCCCACGCAGATTCTCGATGGTCTGCGCGCGCGCGCTCGAGAGCGCCGAGATTAGCATAAACGCGACAATGAAGAACCGAAACATTCCCCCCGCCCCCGGCGGTCCGATAGCCAGAAACGCATTGGGCGCGGGCAAAGTTCCCGTGAAACGTGTGTAAGGTCCGGTTGATACGCGAACGCTTGGTGAACAGGGCCCGGCGCGAACCGCATCAGTGCTTGTCGAAGAAGCTTTCCCGGGAAGGTCTTTTCGCATCGCAAAGGCAGGATTTTCTCCTGCACGACGGCGTAGTCGTTGGACCATCGCTCAGGAGAAGGTCTCCGCGCGATAGCAGGCTTTCATCGTGTCGTATATCGCGTCCGCGACCGCGCGATCGGCGCGGTTCAATCCGCCTGTATAGTCGGGCGTCCTGAGTGTCAGCAGCGCTGCGAACGCTGGTCCTAGAGGCGAGACGGAATCCTCCGCGAAGCCCGATTGCGACCCTGCAATCGCGACGGCCGCCAGCAGCGATGCGAGAATGCTCCGCACGGTGATGCTCCCGAAAGCAATCTAACCCTTCTCGCGGCTCCAGGCGAACGCGCCTTGCACGCTATCCCCCCACCGTCACGCCGATCACGTGGCCGATGCCGTATGTGACGCCCGCTGCCGCGAGTCCGATAAGGAGTTGGCGCGCGCCCGAAAATACAACCGGACGGCCGGTGAAGATGCTCGTGGCGGCGCCGATCAGAAACAGCGCAAGTCCGCTCAACGCGAGCGCAGCGATCACGGCGGGGCCGCCGGAGAGAAAGAAGAACGGCGCCACCGGGAAGATCGCGCCGGCGGTGAAGAGGCAGAACGAGGTCGCCCCCGCGGTCCAGGCCGAGCCGCCGAGCTCGCCCGGATCGATTCCCAGTTCTTCGCGCGTCAGCGTGTCGAGCGCGGTTTCCTTGTTCGAGATGAGCGTTTCGGCGAGAGCCCTGGCCTGGTCTTCCGGCAGGCCCTTCGACTGATAGATGAGTGCGAGTTCTTCCTTTTCCTCGTCGGGCACTTCTTCGAGCTCGGTCGCTTCCACTTCGATCTGGCGCTGGTTGGCTTCGCGCGCCGTGTTGACGGAGAGCCATTCGCCCATGGCCATCGAGCAGGCGCCGGCAAGCAATCCGGCGAGGCCCGTGATGAGGATGAGATGCGCATTGAGCGCCGCGCCGGCGACACCCATCACGAGGCTGAGATTGGAGACGAGCCCGTCATTGGCGCCGAGCACGGCGGCGCGCAAGGCATTGCCGCTCATGCCGCGATGGCGGCCTTCGAGCTGGGCGAGGGTCGATCCGGTGAGCGCGCCGGGCGATGCACTGGCCAGCGCTTCGATGATGCGCGCGTGGCTGCGCTCGGCCCGCGGCAGGCCGCCTGCGACGGCATCCGGCTGGCGGTCATATTGTCCGCTGTCCAGATGCTCGAGCGTGTTGATGGTCGGCAGCACGAATTGCGGACCGAAACGGCGCGCCAGAAACCCCAGGATGCGCGAGCGCATGTCGGGCACGAGCCGAGGGACCTTCAGTCCGCCGGCGCGCATGCGCTTGCGCCAGAATTCCGCGTGCGATTCCTCGACGGCGGCGAGACGCTCGTAGACTTTCTGGATTTTCGGATCCTTCTCGGCGGCTGCGAGCGTGCGGTAGAGTGCGGCGCTGTCGACTTCGCCCTGCAGATTGGCCCGGTAGCGGCTTACGGATTCGGTCATGCAGGGCTCCCCTTCGCGTCGACACTGGCGGGAGGCGTGCGCGAAGGCAAGACGATGCTAGGCTGCGCATCTATTCGATTCACGGGCGTTCAAGATGCTTCCCACTTTGCCTTCGCAAGCTCCCGGCACGCCGTGGCCCACAAATGCCTGGCCGGAAGGCAAACTGGAAGCGGACGGTCCGCGCTTCGCCGCGCTCATCGCCCGCGCCTTCGGTAGCGATCCCCAACTCGGCGAGACGCATGCGTTCGTGGCGATCCATCGCGGACGTCTCGTCGCCGAACATTACGCGGCGGGCTTCGGACCGGAGGCGACCTGTCCTTCGTGGTCGAAAGCGAAAAGCATCAGGCAGGCGCTCGTCGGTCTTCTCGTGGGCGACGGCAGGATCGACATCCTGGCGCCGGCGGCGGTTCCCGAATGGAGAGATGCGCGCGATCCGCGTCGCGACATCACACTTGATCTCCTCCTGCGCATGTCGAGCGGGCTTGCCTTCGTCGAAGAATATCTGCCCGAGAAACCGTCCGACGTGATCGAGATGCTGTGGGGCAGGGGCAAGGACGACGTCGCGCATTTCGCGGCCTCGTTCGAGCTGGCTTACGCGCCGGGGCTGTTCTGGTCCTATTCCAGCGGCACCAGCAACATCGTCGCGCGCGCGGCCGGCGTGGCTGCGAACGCACGCGGCGCCGATTTCGAACGCTTTATGCGGCGACGCCTCTTCGAGCCGCTCGGCATGACGACGCCGAGCCCCAGATTCGATGCGGCGGGGACGTTCATCGGTTCGTCCTTCTGCTTCGCGAGCGCGCGGGACTTCGCGCGCTTCGGACTACTTTATCTGCGCGGCGGCATCTGGGAGGGAAAGCGCCTTTTGCCCGAAGGCTGGGTCGACTACGCGCGCACGCCGACCTTTCAGCAGCCGACGGATCAGGGCCGTTACGGCGCGCATTTCTGGCTCGATCTCGCAGGGCCGGGATCGTTTTCCGCCAACGGCTATCAGGGCCAGTTCACCGTGATGGTGCCCGAACGCGATCTCGTGCTCGTGCGCCACGGCATATCGACGGCGGAGGGGATTCCGAACGCCAAAACCTGGCTGCGCGACGTCACCGAGTGTTTCCCGACGGGACGCTGATCAGCGCGTCGACATGCCGCCGTCGATCACGAGCTCGGTGCCTGTCACGTAGCGCGAATCGTCGCTTGCGAGATAGAGCACGCCGGCCGCGATGTCTTCCGGAAATCCCTTCACGCCCATCGGCACCGCCATCGACGACAGCGCGTCGAGATCGGGCATGTTGGCGCCGGGTCTTGTCGTCAGCCCCGAAGCCGGGCCCGACATGCCGCTCGCGATGCTGCTCCAGATGGCGGTTTCGATGATGCCGGGATGGACGGAATTGACGCGCACCTTGTCCTTCGCGGCCGCGCATTCCATGGCGACGGCTTTCGTGAACAGACGCACGCCGCCTTTGGTCGCACAATAGCCCGCCAGACCGGGCGCACCTTTGAGGCCCGCCAGCGAAGAAATGTTGACGATGGACCCGCCGCCGCTCTCGCGCATGAGAGGCAGCGCATGCTTCACGCCGAGGAACACGCCGTCGAGATTGATCGATTGCTGGCGCCGCCAATCCGCGAGCGACATATCCGTCACCAGCGACGCGACGGCGATGCCCGCATTGTTGACCAGCACGTCGAGGCGGCCGAAGCGTTGCTTCGTTTCTGCAATGATCGAAACCCAGGCCTCTTCGCTGGCGACATCGTGGTGCAAGTAGACGGCGTCGCCGCCCGCTTTCTTGATCGCGGCCACGCATTCGCGGCCCGCATCGTCCTGCACGTCGGTCGCCACAACGGTCGCACCTTCACGCGCCAGAATCTGCGCACACGCCCGCCCGATACCGCTTGCCGCGCCCGTCACCAACGCGATCTTGCCTTTGACTCTGCTCATCTACGTTCTCCCTGCGTCTACATTTGTCATGGCCCGCAAATGCGGGCCACCCAGTTGAAGCAATCTCAAACACATCCGTTAGCAACGAGCCATTGTCACCTGGTTGGCTGGTCCCCGCGAAAGCAGGGACGGACCATGACACGTGAGGCGTTACTCCGGCAGCGGAATGAATTCCTTGTCGTCGCCGGGAATGCGCGCGAAACGGCCGCTCCGCCAGTCGTCTTTCGCCTGCTCGATGCGATCCTTCGAGCTCGACACGAAATTCCACCAGATATGCCGCGCTTCCGAAAACGGCTCACCGCCTGCCAGCACGACATGGGAATCCGCAAGCGCTTTCACGCTCGCTTTGCTGCCGCGATTGAACACGACCATCATGCGCGGATCTACGCGCCCGCCGTCCGCTTCCACAGCACCGTCGATGACGTAGAGTCCCTGATCGGCGTGCAGATTGGGAAGCGCGAAGACAGTGCCGGCCTTCAGACGCACATCGACATAGAAGAGCGGGCTATAGACCTTCACCGGCGCGCGCGCGCCGTAGGCCTCGCCGGCGATGACGCGCAGCTCCGCGCCGTCCTGCTTCAGCGTTGGGATCGTGCTCGCGTCGTAGTGGAAGAACTCCGGCGCCGTTTCCTCGGAGGACTTTGGCAGCGCCACCCAACACTGCAGGCCGTGGAGATTGTGCGCCATCTTGCGTTCGTCCACGCTCGTGCGTTCGGAATGGGCGATGCCGCGCCCGGCCGTCATCCAGTTCACGCCGCCGGGCGTGATCTCGATCGCGTTGCCCAGATTGTCGCGGTGGAAGATCTCGCCGTCGAAGAGATAGGTGAGAGTCGATAGCCCGATATGGGGATGCGGGCGCACGTCGAGCGCCCGGCCGGCCGGCATCGTGGCCGGGCCAATATGGTCGAGGAAGATGAATGGACCGACCATTCGCCGCTCCACATAAGGCAGCACGCGGCCGACCATTAGCCCGCCCACGTCGTGCGAGCGCGGTGCAAAAATCCGCTCCACAGTCGACATCGCTTCCTCCTTGGCTCCTGGGCCACGTTCTATATGGTGGAACCGGGTCGGACACCATTGCAAGCGGGGCAGTTTGGTCATTTCAGCTTCCGAGATCGCCGGGCGTCTCGATCGGTTGCCCGCGAACTCCGCCGCCTGGACGCGTGTCGCGCTTCTTTCGCTGGGCGGCTTCTTCGAATTCTACGACATGTTCCTCTCGGGCTATGTCGCGCCGGGCCTGGTGCATGCGCACGTCCTTGCGCTGACGACGAAGGGCTTCTTCGACGCAAACGGTGTCGCGGGTTTCGTGGCGTCGTTCTTCTTCGGGCTTTTCATCGGCACGGCGCTCTTGGGGTTCCTTGCCGACCGTTTTGGCCGGCGCGTGATCTTCACGCTGTCGCTGCTCTGGTACATGGCGGCGTCGGCCGTGATGGCGCTCCAGACGACGGCGCTGGGCCTCGATCTGTGGCGGTTCCTGGCGGGCGCGGGCGTCGGCGTGGAGCTTGTCACCATCGACACCTACATCGCCGAGATCGTGCCGAAAGAATTCCGCGGCCGCGCCTTCGCGCTCAACCAGATCGTGCAGTTCACGGCCATTCCCATCGTGGCTTTTCTCGCGTGGTTGCTGGTGCCGGAGAAGCCCTTTGGCATCGACGGCTGGCGGATTGTCGTGCTGATCGGCTCGCTGGGCGCGGGCGTCGTTTGGTGGATCCGCCTGCGGGTACCGGAAAGCCCGCGCTGGCTTGCGCGCAACGGCCGCCCGGAAGACGCGGACAGGATCGTCTCGCGATGGGAAGCGGCGGCCGGCGGCGCAAGGCTTGCCGCAGCCTTGGAGGAAATCCCCGACGAAGAGCACGGCCGCTTCGTCGACATCTTCCGCGCGCCCTATCTCACGCGTACGCTGATGCTGATCGTCTTCAACATCTTCCAGACGGTCGGCTTCTACGGCTTCTCGAATTGGGTGCCGGCGTTCCTGATCAAGCAGGGCATCGCGGTGACGGCGAGCCTCGGCTACACCTTCATCATCGCGGTTGCCGCGCCCGTCGGGCCCGCGCTCGCCTGGTTCTTCACCGACCGCTTCGAACGCAAATGGCTGATCGTGGCCGGCGCGCTCGGTGTTGCCGTTTTCGGACTGGCGTTCGGCCAAATGCGCGAGCCCGCGCCGCTCATCCTCTTCGGCGTGCTGCTGACGCTCGCGAACAACTTCATGTCGTTCTCGTTCCACGCTTATCAGCCGGAGCTTTACCCCACGCGCATCCGCGGCCGCGCCGTCGGCTTCGTCTATTCTTTCAGCCGGCTGTCGGCCGTGCTGAGTTCGTTCATCATCGCTTTTGCGCTGGGCAATTTCGGCGTGGCGGGCGTCTTCGCGCTGATCGCAGCGTCCATGCTGATCGTGGCCGCGGTGATCGCCGCCTTCGGCCCGCGCACGCGCAACCTCGCACTGGAAGCGATATCGCATTGACGCACGCCTGGCCCGCAAATGCGGGCCACCCGGTTGAAGCGAGATGCGCTATGAAAATTTTGTAGGGCTGTTCGGGCCAATCTTGCCGCATAGTCCTACGATCCCCTGGGTGGCCCGCAATTGCAGGCCACGACAGATAGGTAGGAATTATGCCCACGAACCCCGATCTTCTCACGCTCGATGCCGTCAAGGCCGCCGCCGAGCGCATCAGGCCTTATGTGAATGAAACGCCGATCGTGCCGCTCACGCCGACCGGCATCGCGCTCAAGGCCGAAAGCCTTCATCCCATCGGCGCCTTCAAGATCCGCGGCGCGTTCAACGCGATCCTGAGCCTGAGCGAAAGCGAACGCCGGCGCGGCGTGGTCGCGCATTCAAGCGGCAATCATGCGCAGGGCGTCGCATACGCGGCGCGGGCGCTCGGCATCCCGAGCGTCATCGTGATGCCCACGAATGTCTCGCCCGTGAAGCTTGCGGCGACGAAAGCCCTGGGTGCGGAAGTCCATCTCGTGACGGCCGCAGAGCGCGCGGCCAAATTCGAGGGTCTCGCGCGCGAGCGCGGCCTGATCCAGGTGCCGCCATTCGATTCGCTCGCCATCATGGCGGGCACGGGCACCATCGGTCTCGAAATCCTGAAGCAGCGGCCGGACGTGAAAGTCGTGCTGGCGCCCGTCTCTGGCGGCGGCCTGTTGGGCGGGATTTCCGCGACCATCGCGCAAACGCGGCCCGATGTTCAGGTGATCGGCGTCGAACCCGAACTTGCCAACGATGCCGCGATGAGTTTCCGCGAAGGCCACATCGTGGGCCTCTCCGCCGAAGAGACGGCGCGCACCATCGCCGACGGCCTGCGCGTGCAGCAACTGGGCAAGCTTCCCTGGGCCAATATCCGCGCCTACACGCGCGACATCGTCACGGTCGCGGAGGACGAGATCAAAGCTGCGATGCGGCGTATCGCGGCCGAAGCGCGCCTCGTGGCGGAGCCGAGCGGCGCGGTAGCGCTGGCCGGCGCGCTGAAGCTCGGGCTCGACCCCAAGACGAGCGTCGCCGTGCTTTCGGGCGGCAACGTCGAACTCGGGTTCTACGCGTCGATATTGGCGGGATAGGTCCTGCTGGGACCGCCGGCTTCCAGCCGGCGGCGACGGTGCAAATTGCACAATGCCGGCAATATGCCGGCGGTCCCAGATCAGAAATTCCGGCCGATCTTGATGCCGATGCGCGACCTTCGAGAGTGCTTGTCTTTTCGGCCGCCGTTTCCGACAAAGCGGGTCCGCCCCAATCTTCGCGAAGATCAAAGGTTTGGAGCGGGCCGAGTGTCAACTATCATCCCCGCCCGTTAGCCGCGAAAGCCTGCCCATGACGACTGCGCCCGTCCTGCCTCGGCCTCTGCCGGATGCGGCGATTCTGCCCGGCCGCACCGTCGATCTCGAACGCGTTCAAGCCGCGCGCCACGGCATCGATCTCTGGCGCGCCATCGGTTCCGTGGATTCGCTGTGGCAGTCCGTCCCGCCCGGACCGTTCGCGGACGAAGAGGCGTTCCTGACATGGCTCGGCGATCGCAGCGCGCGCGCCGACCAGGTGCTCTATGCGCTCGTGGACAAGCGAAGCAACACCGCGGAAGGGCTCTACCTTCTCATCAACATCGAAAGCGCCATGGGACGCATCGAGATGGGGCTGGTGCTCGGCGCAAAGCTATCGCGCACGACGGCGGCGACCGAAGCGTTCTATCTCCTCGGCCGCTACCTGTTCGAGACGCTCGGCTATCGCAGGCTCGAATGGCGCTGCAGTCCCGAGAACGAAGCCTCGATGCGCGCGGCGGAACGCTTCGGCTACACGCTCGAAGGCATCCTGCGCCAGAACGCCTGGATCAAGGGCCGCAACTGGGACACGGCCGTCTACGCCATCATCGACGGCGAATGGCCGGCGCAAGGGGCAAGGCTTGCCGCCTGGCTCGCACCGGCGAACTTCACGGCGGATGGCAGACAGAAGACGGCGTTGACCCGCATCATCTGAGCGAATATGGCATCGTCCCATGCGGGAATTCGCCCACACCTTTCTCCTCGTCTATGCAGCGCTGTTTCCGATCGTGAATCCGATCGGCAGCGCGCCGATCTTTCTCAGCATGACGGGCGGAATGACGCATGCCGAGCGCCTGTCGCTGGTGGGGCATATCAGCGTCAACAGTTTTCTCCTGCTTCTGGGTTCGCTGTTCGTGGGCTCGCACGTGCTCGAGTTCTTCGGCATCACGCTGCCCGCGGTGCGCGTGGCGGGCGGTCTCGTGCTGACGGCCTTCGGCTGGAAGCTGCTTCAGTCCGACGACCAGCAGACCGCCGATCAGCGCGACAGCCAGGCGACGAACAAGCGCATCGCGCCCAAGGACTCGTTCTATCCGTTGACCATGCCGCTGACCGTCGGCCCGGGATCGATGTCCGTCGCCATCACGCTCGGCAGCCAGAGACCCAAGGCCGCCGATCTTGGGCATCTGGGCGGCGTCATCCAACTCATCGGCGGCGCCGTCGCGGGCCTGCTGGCGATCGCCGTCACCATTTACGTTTGCTACCGCTTCGGCGAGCGCATGGCGCGCGCGCTGGGCACCACGGGCACCAGCGTCGTGGTGCGGCTTTCCGCCTTCATCCTTCTCTGCATCGGCATCGAAATCCTCTGGAATGGTTACAGCGCATTCATGGGACAATCGAGTTGACGGCGTTATCTTGCCAGCCCTGCAGGCCTGTCCTAGCCTCCGCGCCGCAACCCCGCTGCTCCTCCGTATCTTGGTAAAACTCAGGCTTTTTGCGATTTTCCTCTCGGTGACGTTCGCCTTTTCCGCGCACGCCCAGGAGCACAAGGATCGCGAATTCCAGGAGTGCAAGGATTGTCCCGTCATGGTGGGCATTCCGGCCGGCGATTTCCTGATGGGAAGCCCGACCGCGGAGCGCGGACGTTTCGATACTGAAGGTCCGCTGCACAGGGTGGAAATCAAGGCGTTCGCGCTCGGCAAATTCGACGTGACGAGCGAGGAGTTCCTGGCCTTCCTGCGCGACACCGCTTATCAGCCGGCACCCTGCAATCCGATTTTGAAGATGACATGGCGCTCGCCGGGCGACGGTCACGCCTACCCGCCCTACGACATCGAGCCGCGGCGATGGCCCGCGGTCTGTCTCGACTGGAAAGATGCGAACGCCTACATCGCCTGGCTGAACCAGAAAGTTGCGCGGCCGGGCGTCGATTCGGCGAAAGGTCCCTACCGTTTGCCGACGGAAGCCGAATGGGAATATGCCGCACGCGGCGGCACGACGACGGCGCGCTGGTGGGGCGACCAGATCGGCGTCGGCAACGCCAATTGCAACGGCTGCGGCACGAAGTGGGACGACAGCGAACTGTCCGACGTCGACGCGCTGCGGCCCAATCCTTTCGGGCTCTACGGCATTCTCGGCAACGCCTGGCAGTGGACGGCGGATTGCTGGCATCCGAATTACGTCGGCGCGCCGGAGAACGGAAGCGCCTGGGTCAAGGGCGGCGACTGCAAGAAGCACGTGCTGCGCGGCGGCTCATGGGACAATCTGCCGATCTTCGTGCGCGCGGCCTCGCGCAGCGGCGGCGCGGCCGACGGCGGCGAATACGATTACTCGAGCCTCGCGGGCTTTCGCGTGGCGCGAAATCTTCCCTGAGGACGCCATGAGACCCAACCGCCTGCGCGAGATGTGGAAGACGGGCAAGCGTGCCAACAATTGCTGGCTTTCCATCCCCTCCGCCTTTTCCGCGGAGATCATGGCGCACCAGGGCTGGGACAGCGTCACCATCGACATGCAGCATGCGCCCATCGACGACGCGGCGGCCTATGCGATGCTCGTGGCCGTCTCGACCACCGACGCCGTCCCCATCGTGCGCGTCGCGTCGAACGAGCCCGGTGCCATCCTGCGCGTGCTCGACTGGGGCGCGTATGGCGTGATGTGTCCCACCATCGAGACCGTCGAGGCGTGCCGGGCCTTTGTCGGTGCGGCCCGTTACGCGCCGCTCGGCGCTCGCAGCATCAGCCCCGGCCGCGCGTCGCTTTACGCCGGGCCGGATTACGTCGCGAAAGCCAACGAGACCGTGCTCGTCATCGCGCAGATCGAAACCAAGCTCGGCCTCGAGAACGTCGATGCGATCGCGCACACGCCGGGTCTCGACATGCTCTTCGTCGGCCCCAGCGATCTCGGGCATTCGCTCGGACGCGAAGCGAAACCCGATCAGACCGATCCGGTCGTCGTCGCTGCGATCGACAGGATCCTCGAAGCGGCGCACGCCGCCGGCATCTACGCCGGCATCTGGTGCGCGTCGGCCGATTACGGCCTTGCGATGATGCAGAAGGGCTTCGATCTGACGACGGTCGTCTACGACCGCGGTCTCCTGGGCGCGGGCGCCGCGTTGCGCGGAAAGTTCGCATAGACGGCAACAATCCGGCGTCGTTTGCCGCGTGGCCGCATTTCTGTGCCGTCTCGCGAAGCCCCTGCGATCAGGGCCATTATCAGGGCGCGAAAAAAAGCGCACCGCGCAAGGCATCCATTTCGACCTTGCGCCATCGGCCTTTCCCGCGCGCACGCTCGCCCGGGCATGTCGAAGAACAGGGCGGCGCAGGGCAGAATTCGTCCGTGTACGTCCTCTGCGCTGGAATACTTTTCTGCCGCGTGAAACCCGCGAAACCGCGCATGGCGGAAGCCTAAAGGCATGAAATCCCGATATATTATCCCTTGCAGACTATCTTGCGTAACATAATATATGGTGATATCGTGAAAAGCATGAGCAGCGCTGAAAAAGAACCCAAAAACGGGCGAGCAGGCATCGAGCGCGAGTTCAAGCGCGGCGCGCTCGAATTGGCGGTGCTGCATTTGCTGCGATCTGGCGAGGCGTATGGGTACGACATCGTCACCCAGATTGCCGATCGAACCGACGGAGCGCTCGAAGTGACCAACGGCACGCTCTATCCCGTGCTGTACCGGTTGGAGCGTGCGGCACTCGTAAAGGTGCGATGGGAAGCCCAGGAACAAGGTGTGCCTCGCAAGTACTACACGCTCACGCCGGCGGGCCACAGGGAGCTGACGCGGCTGACCGGGGAATGGACGGCATTTGCGAAGGCGATGGCTCGGCTATTGCGCTGACCCCGCATCTGCGCACCAAGGAGAGAAGATCATGACCCTTCAGAGTTACCTCGCTCAACTCGCGGACGCGATGCCGAGGATGATGCCGGAGCGCGAACAGATTGTCGCCGATGTGCGCGCGCACATCGAGGAAGACATGCAGCGTGGTGAGGCACTCGATGCCGTGCTCGCGAGGTTTGGCGATCCGGCGAATCTCGCCGCGTCGTACTTATCGGAAATACCACTGGTCAGCGCGTCGTTCTGGCGGCGCGCGGTCGCAATGGCAATCGACCTCGCCATTCCGGGGGTCATTGCTGTGCCCCTCGCGGTGCTGGCCGCAACATCGGGCCATGTCTCTCGGGATGCGATGCTGCTTGAGCCAGCCGTCATCGGCGTGATCGCCGTCACAGCAGGGTTTGTCGCCTACATTCTGGTCGGCGATTCCCGCTTCGGCCAGACGCTGGGAAAGCACTGGCTCAACCTGCTCGTGGTTCGGGAATCCGGCGCGCGGATCAGTGTCGGCCAGGCGATCGTCCGGCTGTTGCCATGTGTGCTTCACATCTGGTGGATCGATGTGATCTTCGCGCTATTCACGGAAAGGCGTCAGCGTGCGTTCGAATTGCTCTCGAAGACGCGGGTCGTGACGATTGACCCTGCTCTTCGTCGGCAATCGGAAGATCGGCCGTCCGCATCGTTGGCGGGAGATCGGGCAGCTCAAACGCAATAATCCCGGAGAATAGCCATGGACCCATTCAAGAATATCATTGTCAACTTGAACGCCCCCGGACGCGGACCGATCACCGTGCTGATCGCTTGGATGTTCGTCGTCGCGGCGCTGGGCATTTTCGGTCACGGGACTATTGCAGATTATGCGATGGGGCTGATGGGGATTGCAGGCGGCGCCATCCTCACAACACTGGCCGTCCGGACTTAAGAATTTCGTTGCGGGTCTGCCAAGCATAACATTCCCCGGGGAAAGAGGAATCACCACCCGGCAACCATTGCACCGCGCCGGGTCAATTCCTGTCGGCGTCCAGGTGCGGTTGCTGCGTAACGGAGGAGAAAAAGAATTAGCGCAGAGGACGCGGAGGCTGCGCGGAGGACGCGGAACTTCTTCGCGCGCGTTAGCGCGCAGACCCTTTCTTTATTGCTGTAAGGAGCTGCGCGCGTGCCGCGCGCGAAATCCCGTTGCGTCCTCCGCGCAACCTCTGCGTCCTCTGCGCTAAAAATTCCCTCCGTGTCTCTGTGCCTCTGTGGTGAATCTTTCTTGCGGTGGAGCGCGCTGAAGCGCCGACGGAATGGCCGCCCGCCGTCGTGGAGGTCTTCACAATGTCAAAGAGCAAACGCGACGAGTCTGCTCCCGGCATTTGCGGTTGTGAAGAGCAACAGTATGGCGACCTTCGTCGTACCGAGCGGCATCGAAATGCGAACGATCGGGCGACATGTTGCCCAAACGGTGCCGCTCTTACTCCATCGTGTCGCGCGGATTGAGCCGTAACGTCAGGTCGAGATTACCCTTGTCCATGTCCGGCGGCAGCGTCAGCGGGGAGGAGAGGATGACCGCGTTCTTGGCGCTGAGCGCGATCCAGCGGAAGACGGAGTCCGTCTTGAAACGCTGGGTGTCGACGATGTCGGCTTCCAGGACCGTGCCGTCGCGCTTGAGCAGCACGTGGATGAGAATGTCGAAATTGCGGTTGCCCAGCCTGGTCATGTCGAGGCTCCAGCGCCGCAACACCTGCGCCCTTATGATATCGCGCGTGTGATAAGGGCCCTGGCCGCCGGATTCGTCGTCATTGCCATCCTGGGCGATGTCGGATTGTCCCGCTTCGCCGAATACGCGCGTGTCCGTGTTCGGCTGTCTCAGCTTCGACAGCGCCTTCAGCTGCATCTGCAGTTCGTCGACCGGCTGCGTGGTCTTGTTGGGCGCCACGCCGGAGGGCGTGTGATGCGCCACCGGCGCGCGCGGCAGGATCAGGGGCGTCTTGCTGATGACGCCGGCGGCCTTCTGTTGCTTGGGCTCGGGGTTCGGCCCTTCGCTTTGCGCCACGAGCGACACCGGCACGAAGGCTTGATAGGCGGGCTGCTCGTGCATCGCATGCCGCGCAAGGAAGAGGATGAGCAGCAATATCCCGGCATGCAGCAGGATCGAGACGCCCACGCCGGCGCCGTCCCGCCTGGCATAGCTCCGCAATTGCTCGAATTTCGCAGACAAAGTCATCCGGCCTTCACGACACGGGCGATTTTAGGCGGCGGACCCGGCCCGCGCCAGCGGCCCGACCTTGTCAAACTGTCTTGGCCGTCCTTTATGATTGATGGATACGGGCAGGGGATAGACGATGTTCAAGCGCGGATTCTGGGCTTTCGGGCTGGCGATTTTGGCGGCCGCCTGCTCGCCGTCGTCGCACGAGCCGCAAAGCAAGCTCGTGGGAAAGAATCCCGTCATTCCCGCGCCTGAGAAAAACTGGTTTCCGACGCTGAATTTCTCGACCGCCAGAGGCTGGCCCAAGGGCGCCATGCCGCAGGCGCCGGCCGGGTTCGTGGTGACCAAATTCGCAGGCGGTCTCGATCATCCGCGCTGGCTTTATCAATTGCCGGACGGCGACATCCTGGTCGCGGAGTCGACGACCGAACCGCCGCCGCCGAAATCGATCGCGGACCGCGTCGCCATCTGGCTGCAGCGGAATTCCGACGCGAACGGCAAATCGGCCAACCGCATCACGCTGCTGCGCGACACCAAAGGCAAAGGCGTCGCCGACACGCGCTGGACCTTCCTTAGCGGCCTGCACCAGCCCTTCGGCATGCTCCTGCTCGGCGACAAATTTTACGTCGGCGACACCGACGGACTGATGCGCTTCACTTACAAGCCGGGTGCTGTGACCATCGACAGCAAGGGCCGGAAGATCCTCGCGCTGCCGCAGGGCGGCTACAACAATCACTGGACGCGCAACGTCTTCGCCAACGCGGACGGCACCAAGCTCTATGTGACGGTGGGGTCCGGCAGCAATGTCGGCGAGCACGGCGCTGCCAACGAATTCCATCGCGCCGACATTCTCGAGGTCAATCCGGACGGCTCGGGCCTGCGCATCCTGGCGTCGGGCCTGCGCAATCCGAACGGGCTCGGCTATGAGCCTACGACGCACGCGCTGTGGACGGTGGTCAACGAGCGCGACATGCTGGGCAACGATCTGACGCCCGACTATCTCACGCATGTCGTCGACGGCGGCTTCTATGGCTGGCCCTATTCCTATTGGGGCCGCCATGTCGATACGCGGGTTGCGCCACAGCGTCCCGATCTCGTGGCGAAAGCGATCACGCCGGATTATTCGCTGGGCTCGCATGTGGCGCCGCTGGGACTCGCGTTCTACGACGGCACGGCGTTCCCGGCGTCTTACCGTGGCGGCGCCTTCATCGGCGAACACGGCTCATGGAACCGAAAACCGTTCTCCGGCTACAAGGTCGTCTTCGTGCCGTTCAAGAACGGCGAGCCCTCCGGCGACCCGCAGGATTTCCTCACCGGTTTCATGCCGGCCGATCAGAGCGGCATCGCCTATGGAAGACCCGTCGGCGTGATCGTCGCCAAAGACAGCTCGCTGCTCGTCGCCGACGATGTCGGCAACTGCATCTGGCGCGTGGCGGCAAAGTAGTCGAGCAAAGCTGCTATTCCACCTCCCCGCAAGGGGGAGGTGGAATGAGTCACTCCGCCAGCCAGTACTGCATCACGACGTGCGGGCGGGCAATGAAGCATTCGCGGTCGAGGCTGTAGGTGTGGATGATCTTCGCCGCTTCCAGCGCGGCGGCGCGGTCCTGGCCGTAGTCGAGCAGCCAGAGTTTGCCGTCCATCACTTTCCAGCGTGTTGCGTTATAAAGCGCAGCCACGGTCTCCGGATGGAGCGCGATGCAATCCTCACCGGGCATATTGCCGGGCGGGATGGCGACGCCATTCCTCCAGTACATCATGGAGGCGTTGGGACGGCGCACGAAGCATTCGCGCGTGAAGTGATAGTGCCGGATGACATCCGCGGCGCGCCCGGCCGCCGCTTTGTCCGCGCCGAAATCGAGAAACGCATTCGTCCCGAGCGCCACTTTCCAGTCGCCGCCGGCATTGTCGGCTTTCGCGGTCACGGGATCCACGACGGTGCAATCCTCTGCGTTCGCCGCGAGCGCGGGAACCGCTTTGGGTATGACGGCCGATTTGGGTGCGACGGCGGGCTTCGGCGCAGCAGCAGGCGGCGCAGCGATGGCGGGCACAGTCGAAATCAAAATCAATAGTGTCATTCCCGCGCAAGCGGGAACCCAGGCGAGCGTAGGCCGCGGCGTTCCATGTTCTCCTGGGTCCCTGCTTTGGCAGGGATGACATTTTTTTTGGCAATTCATCTGCACGTCCGCTGCACTATTTCGCCAACGCCGCTTCGACCACATGGCCGTCCACCGGATGGCCCGGCTTCAGACCCAGGAACGCCATCACCGTCGGATGCACGTCGATCATGTCGAGGCGCGGAATCTCCTTGCCCTTCGCGATGCCGGCACCCCAGGCATAGAAGATGGCCGCCGCGAAACCATCGAACATCACGACCACGACGGTGCGCTCCGCGGCGCTTGCCGCGACGGCCGTCAGAACAAGGAAAAGAGCGGCCCCTACCGCATACGCAACGCGTTTCATGCATTCCCCCACACCCGCGACCGGGCCGAGCTTTAGCAAAATCCCGGTGGCGTGTCAGGAGGCGGTTGTGTTCCGATCGCTTATTGGTTCATCTGGGCATGCAGTTCGGCGCAGCGCTCCAGGGGATTAACGAATGTCGGCATTCCGCTCGCTGGGCTGGGCGGTCGGCCTCTGTGTCGTTGCGGCGCCTGCGCTCGGGCAGGAACGAAGCGTCGAAACGGTGACGGTCATCGGCACCACGCCGCTTGCCGGCACGGGCATCGACCCGGACAAGCTGCCGGAAAGCATCGAGACGCTGAACGCGGACGATCTTGCGCGCGAAGGCATCCCCTCGGTGACGACGGCGCTCAACGACCGGCTGGGCTCGATCAACATCAACGACAATCTCGACGATCCCTTTCAGCCCGACATTCTCTATCGCGGCTTCGAGGCGTCGCCGGTGCTCGGCACGCCGGAAGGTCTCGCCGTCTACCAGAACGGCGTGCGCATCAACGAAGCCTTCGGCGATGCGGTCAATTGGGATCTGGTGCCGGACATGGCCATTGCGCGCGTCGATGTCATCAGCGCCAATCCCGTCTACGGTCTGAATGCGCTCGGCGGCGCGGTCGTCGTCGGCATGAAGAACGGCTTTGATTACGACACGGGCGAGCTCGATCTGTCGGCGGGCTCCTTCGAGCGGCGCGAAGCAAGCCTGCAATACGGCGTCAACGACGGGCGGCTGGGCTTTTATGCCGCCGGCGAATTGCAGACGAGCGAAGGCTGGCGGTTGTTCTCGCCCGACCATGTCGCGCGGATGTACGGCGACGCGAGCTATCGTTCCGGCAGTCTTTCGCTCGATCTGAGCCTGACTTACGCCGACAACCTCCTGAGCGGGGAATCGCCGGCGCCGGTCCAGGAGCTCGCGATTAACCGGTCGCTCATTTTCACGAGCCCGCAATCGAACCGCAATCGCGTCGTGTTTCCGGTTCTCAATGCGGGCTACGCGGTCAACGACGCGCTGTCGCTGCAGGGGAATGTCTATTACCGCGGCTTCCGCGAAGGCGTGGCCAACGGCAATACGACCGCCTACGCGGCCTGCACGACGACACCGGGATTTCTCTGCCAGCCGGACGGCGTAACCCCGCTCCTGTCGATGAGCGGCGTGCCCATCGCGGATATTTCGCAAGGCGGAACGGTGCCGACCGGCGAGAACGACCTCGAGCGGATCGTCACGGACAGTTTCGGCGGCGCGCTGCAGATGACGGATACGGCGCCTGTGCTGGGCTTCGGCAATTATTTCACGGCCGGCGCGAGCCTCGATCGCGATTCGACGCGCTTCGTGTCAGAGGTGGAGCTCGGGACGATCAATGCGGACCTCGGCATAGAGCCGTCCGGCCTCTTCGTGGCGACGCCCGAGAATGCGCCCGGCAGCGCCACGCCGGTCGTTCTCGATGCGACCAATCGCTATTACGGCGTCTTTGCCACCGACACGCTGGACGTGACGTCCGACGTCGCCGTCACCGCGAGCGCGCGATACAACCGCGCCGATATCGGTCTCGACGATCTGCGCGGAGCGGCGCTGACCGGGACATCGCGCTACAGCCGGCTCAATCCGGCGCTCGGTGCGACCGACGCGCTCTCCGACGACGTCACGCTCTATGCGGGCTACTCCGAAGGCAACCGCGCGCCGACGCCGGGCGAGATCGAATGCGCCAATCCCCTGGCGCCGTGCCTGTTGCCATCGAGCCTTTCGAGCGACCCGCCGACGCTCAAGCAGGTCGTGTCGCACAGCTCGGATCTGGGCTTGCGCGGCGATGTTCCGTTTGCGGATGCGAGCCGTCGTCTCACCTGGCACGCCGATCTCTTCCGCACCGATGTCGACGACGACATCTACGGCATCGCGACGTCGCTGTCGGCCGGCTATTTCAGCAATATCGGCGCCACCCGGCGGCAGGGTGCCGAGTTCGGCGCGCGTTACGACGACGATCGCCTGTCGGGATTCCTGAGCTACGACTTCGTCGACGCGACATTCGAGTCGTCGTTCCTCTTGCCGTCGCCGCTCAATGCGGGCGCCGACGCCAACGGCGACATCCTCGTGCGACCCGGCGACCAGCTGCCCGGCATTCCGCAGCATCGCTTCAAGCTGGGCGCGGATTACAAGCTCACGCCGGACTGGTCGGCAGGCGCCGTGCTCGTCTACGAGAGCTCGCAATATTATCGCGGCGACGAATCGAACCAGATGAAGCCGCTGGCGGGGTTCGCGACGCTCAATCTGCATTCGACCTACGCGCTCGGCGCGCATGCCGAATTCTATCTGCAGATCTTCAACGTGCTCGACGCGCGTTACGCGACGTTCGGCGAGCTGGGCGATCCGACGGGCGTCGGCGCGCCGGGCGTTCCGCCAAGACCGGGCGGGGTGGATTATCGCTTCGAGAGTCCCGCAGCGCCACGCAGCGTCCTGGGCGGCGTGAGGCTCAAGCTCTAAAAAAGCAAAACGGCGGGACCGTTGCCGATCCCGCCGTCGCGTTTTCGGATCAGGCTCCGATCAGAACGTAATCCAGATGCCGTTGTGCCAGTAACCGCGGCCACGATGCTCGTGCCAGCGGTAGTGCTCATTGGCGCCCCAGACCCAGCCGTCCGGATGAACGACGAGCCCGAATTCCGGATGGTAATGGTAGCCATTGCGGACGTGCCAGCACTCGCCTTCGCGATTGCAGACGACGTAAGCCGATGCGCTGGAAACGGTAACCGCGACGGTGGCGGCGCTCAGCAATGCGGCCGCGGCCAGTTTTGTAATGGTCTTCATTATCACTCTCTCCTTGGACGAAGCTCCCCAGAACTGCGGCTCCCCGAACAAATGGTTCCCCGCCCTGTGGAACAGGCTCAAACAAACCCCTCCGGTAAGGGAATGCCGTGTCAGGCCCCCAAGCCATTAACTAAACATGGGGCTGCAGGCCTGTCTTTCTTCGCGTTTTCGCAGTTGTATCGAATTGTCGCAAAAGCTCGATTTGCGACAATTTGCGAATATCTGCCGATTTGGGTTTCGCGCGGTTTCTAAAGAGACGGGCGTTGGCCGACGATCGATACGCGTTCGCCGTAGCGGGAATAGGGGAAGTAGTCCCAGACGGAGTGGTGCTGCGTCACGCGATTGTCCCAGAAGGTGAGCGTGCCGGGCTCCCAGCGGACGCGGCATTGAAACTCGACATGGCTTTCGAGGTGCCGCCAGAGGAGCTCCAGGAACGCGTCGCTTTCGGCTTGCGAGAATTCGTTGATGCGGGTCGTGAAGCCGCGATTGACGAAGAGCGCGAGCTTGCCGCTGTCGGGATGGCGGATGACGACGGGATGCACCGCATTCGGCCAGCCCCCGTCCGGACGCCCGAGGCCGTAGCCGCCGGAATAAAGCTTGGCGCCGTCATGCGTGGCGGTGAGGGTTTTGACGATCTCCTTCATCGCGGGCGAGAGCGCCTCGTAAGCCTGGATCGCGCTCAGGAAACACGTGTCGCCGCCGCCGATCTCCGGCGTCTCGGTGATGTAGAGCATGGAGCCCATCGGCGGCTCGACATCGCAGGTCACATCGGTGTGCCAGACCTCGCCCGCCACATGCTGCGAATTCCTGTCGGCCTTCACGATGTGGATTTCGGGGTCCATCGCGTTCGTGATCGCGTGATCGGGCAGCGAGTTCTTCGCATGAAAGGGATGCACGTGCAGCGTGCCGAACAGCCGCCCGAAGCGTTTGTGTTCCTCGCGCGTCAGCTTCTGATCGCGAAAGACGAGCACATGATGGGCGGTGAAGGCATTGCGGATGTCGGCCAGTTGCTCCGCCGCGAGCGGCCGCGAAAGATCGACGCCGCTTACCTCCGCGCCGATAACGGGCGTCAGCGGCGTGACGGTGACGGTGTCGTATTTCGCGCGCGTCGGCATGGGCTTTTTTCCGCGTTCTGCGGGGAAAGCTTCGCGCGGCCGGGCCTTTGGTTCAAGCGCTCTAGAAGTAGCGGCTGACGCGGACGAGGAAGGAGCCGCCGGTCGGCAGGCTGCCGTAGTCGGTCCGCTTGTCGCCGAAGCTCACGGCGGCCAGCGCGCCGATCGTCCATTCGCGCGAGAGGTAGTAGTCGGCCGTCACCTGCGTGAAGCTCGAACAGTCGCGCAGGTCGGTGTTGATGAAAGCCGTGATCTCGAGGTCTTCCACGAACGCATCCACCCAGTCTGCGCGCAGGAAGGCTTCCTGCCGCGCCGTCGGCACTTCCTGTTCGGCCGCGTAGCCGCGGATGTACCAGAGCTCCGCATCGATCGCGGGATTGTTGCGCGCGCCGGCGCCGAACCAGTGCGTCCAGTCGGCATCCGAGAAGCCGGCCTGGTGATAGTGGTATTCGAGATTGAAGGTGATCTTGGATTGCGTCGTGTAGGAGAAGCCGATGGCCGCATTGTTGCGGAAGTAATGGTCGGGGTCGCTCGGAAGCGGCGAGGGTGCGGCGAGCGGGATGGTGCCCGTGTCCTTGCCGAACTGCAGCGCCTGATCGGCGAGATCGATGCCGTCGCCGCCCGCCCATTCGAGATAGGCCACGACCTGCTGGCCGATGCCGCGGGTGAGATTGGTGCCGTAGCTCCAGTGGCCGTTGTCGCTGAAAAGAATAGCCTCCGGCGCGAAGTCGTCGAAGAGGTTGGCGCTGCCTTTCGCGAGGAAGCGTGTCTCCGCATTGGTGCGATCGAACATGGGATTGAACGACGGCAGATCGGTGTTGAGATAGACGGGGCTGGGCGTGGTCACTTTCGGCGCCGCCGCCAGCGTCAGGCTTGCGTTTTCCCAGAGATGCTGGCCGTAGAGCATCAGCGTACCGAGCCGGTCTTCGCGCAGCACGGACGGATCGGCGGACAGGGGCTCGACGACGGCGCGCGTCTTGAAGAAATCCGTCGGATTGAAGCCGAGCGCCACGCCGCTCTTCAGATTGATGCGGCCGACATCGAGGAAGGTTTCGCCGTCGACTTTCCAGGCGACGTAGCCTTCGCGGAAATCGTGGCGGACGGTCTCGTGACTCGGGAAATCGATACCGTCCTCGACGCGGAGATTGAGGCGTCCGCTGTAGACGAGGCTCACATCATCCGAGAGCGACCAGTTCACGCGCGCATCGGCGAAAAGCCGTTCCTCCCAGCGGGCCGGCAGCGGCGGCGGGAACGCGACGAGGAGATTGTTGCGACGCGTCGAGCCGATCACGTCGTCTTGCAGGTAGAAAATGTCATTGGCGTTGGCTGTCGACGACGGCGGCGGCTGTATCGTCGCCGGAATGCGATCGAGCTCGTTGTCCGCGGCCGCGTCGCCGGCGCCCAAAAACGCGCCCGCGCCCAGGAGTGCCGCGACGAGCCGTCGTCTCATTGGACATTCAGGTGAGGAAGATAGTCCCGCTGGAACCAGGCGTCGGGAATGTCGGTGAATTGCGAATCCGAAAAGTCGACGACGGTGACGAGCGAAGAATCCACCGCGTCGATGATGACGGCCTGCGTCGGGCGCAAGCCGTCCAGCCGTTGCATGAAGTTGCGGTAGTAGAGGATTTTCAAGACGCGCCCGCTGTCGGCGTAGAACTTCGCCTTGACGGGATCGTGCGTGCTTTCCTCGACCCAATATTCGATGTGGTTGTAGGTCGCGGTTTCCGTCGCGGCCTTCATGTCGAGATGGAAGCATTTGCGCTGCTGGCGCGCGGCGTCTTCGATCGTTTCTTCGCCGACGAGATTGGCCGTGTAGTCGATCGCGAGATTGGCGGTCAGAACATCGCCGATGGCGGCCTGGCCGACCAGCCGCTGCTGCGGCGAGATCCGCACGCTGTCCTTGGTGGCGGGATCGTAGAACCAGAGCACCGAACCCAGCAGCACCATCTTGCCGGCGTCGCGCGGCGGATCGATGTAGCGTGCGAGATTGCGGAACTGGCGCGTCGCCGGGTCGATCTTCGAGTAGACGACGAGGATGTTGCGGTCGCTGGGTTGGCCGGAGCGGTATTCGGTGAGCACCGTCGTCGATTTGAACGGCTTGTCGGGATTGCGGATGGCGTCGGCCTTGGCGACGATCTCCTGCGCCGATTCCGCGCCAAGGGCCGTGCCTGCTGCAAGAAGCGCGGCCACCGCCACAATATATTTCAAGGCCGTCATCGAATCCTCACACGTGTCTCAGCGCATCGACGATCTGCAGGCGTGCGGCGCGATTGGCCGGCAGCAACGCCGCCGCAGCGGCCAGCACGATCAGAAGCGCCCAGGTCCAGCCGACCAGGTCCCACGCGCCGAACATATAGAGTTTCAGCGGCACGGGCTGGGCCTGCGCGGGCGGCGTCCAGGTGAGACCGACTGCGTTGATGGCGAAGGAGACGACGAAGGCGATCACGACGCCGGCGGTCGCGCCCATGGCGCCCAGGAGAATGCCTTCAACCAGGAATTGCTGCCGGATGCCGGAACGGCGCACGCCCAGGGCCCGTGTGGTGCCGATCTCGTCCGTCCGCTCGACGACGCTCATGCCCATGGCATTGGAGACCGTGAAGATGACGACGATGCCGATGATGATGGAGATGAACGAAAAGATCGACCGGAAGAGATTGAGCGCCTGGGTATAGAACGGCGTGATCTCGGCGAAATCGCGCGTCTCGAGATCAAGGCCGTGCATCTTGTAGAGCTGCGCCAGGCGTGCGCGGGCGCGCGGTATGTCCTCGGTGCGATGAAGCTGGATAACGATGCCGGTCGCGCGATGTTCGCCGCGCCCATAAACGAGCTGCTGGGCGAGGTCGATGTGCATGCCGACATAGATGTCGTCGAGTTCCCTGACGCCTTGCGGATCGACGCGCGCGATCTGGAGATCGACGACGTTGGGGGCGCCGCCGGCCGTCGCCGCCACGAGATCGATGCGCGGCAGCACGGCTGCGCGCTTCGCCGCCGGCGCATCGCGCGACACGAGGTCGGAAAAGTCCTGCTTCGGCAGGCCCGCCACATCGGACGCCGCAGCCGTGTCCGACGGGGCGCCGCGCGGCAGCGTCGGGCAATTGCCGAGATGGAGCTGCCCGCAAAGACCGAGCACGCGCGCCATGCCGGCGCCCACGACTCCGCGCGACGTATCGTCGTCGCGCAGGCCCGTGTCGGGCTCGGTCCGCCCGCCGACGTCGTATTCGTCCCAGCGCTTCATCCTGTCGCGGTCCGAGGGAATGAAGCCCGTGCCGATGAAGGTGCGCGATTCGCCCGTATCGGAATTCGACGCGATGCCCGCCACATATTGCACCGGCGTCGCCACGGCGATCAGCGGCTTCAGCACGGGGTCGGTCGCGATGAGGCGCAGCACGTCGTTGTAATGCGGAATCCCCCAGATCGCGGGATTGCCGGAGCCGAAGTCGAAATAGCCCCTGCGATAGACGGTGAGGTGGCCGACGCGATCGACGGTGCCCGTCTGCAGGCCGTAGGTCACATAGACGGTATAGGCGCCGAACACGAGCGTCGCCGCCGTGCCGATTGCAATCGTCAGCATGGTGGTCAGTGACCGGCGCGTGTTGCGGAAGATGTTGCGGAACGCAATCTTGAAGATCATGGCGCCGCCTCCCCCGCCACGATCCCGCCGTCGCGGATGGTGAAGGTGTCGTCGGCGTGGGAGATCAGATGCGGGTCGTGCGAGGCGAAGATGAAGGTCGTGTGCGATTCCGTCTGCATCCGGCGCATCAGGGCGACGACGCTGGCGCCGGTTTCGGAATCGAGATTGGCGGTCGGCTCGTCGGCCAGCACGATGTCGGGCCGCTTGACGAGCGCGCGCGCGATCGCCACGCGCTGCTTCTGGCCGCCGCTCAGTTCGTTCGGTTTCTGCCGGCGCTGATCCTTGAGGCCCACGGCTTCGAGCATTTCGAGCGTGATTGCACGTCGCTTCTGCGCGGGGACGCCGGTCAGCAAAAGCGGATATTCCACGTTCTCATACGCCGTGAGCACCGGGATGAGGCTGAAGCTCTGGAAGATGAATCCGACATGGCGCGCGCGGAAATCGGAGAGCGCATTGTCGGAAAGCTCTGCCACGTCCTGGCCGGCGATCCGGACCGTGCCGGTTGTGGGCGCGTCGATACAGCCGATGAGATTGAGGAGCGTGGTCTTGCCGCTGCCGGACGGGCCGATCAGCATGGTGAAGCGTTGCGGTGCGATCGCAAGCGATATGCCGCGCACGGCGCGCACGTCGATGGCGCCGATGCGATAGGTCTTGGTAACGCGGTCAAGCCTGACGACCGGTTCGTCGCGCGGCCCGCCTTGCCGGCCGGTACTCGCCCCTGGCATTCGCTCATCCCTTGTCGGCATCGCATCCCCGATGCCAGTTCGGATATGCCGGCAGTTCTTTACGCCACCAGTCGATTTGGAGAATATGGTACTATATGGTACCAAATCAAGAGGAATAAAAAGCCTGTGAAACGCGTGCGCAAGAACATCGAAAAGGAAAAGCCGGCGCGGGAGCGAATCCTCGGCGCCGCGTTCTGCGCGTTCATGGAGAACGGCTACGCCAAGGCCAGCACGCTCGACATCGCCACGCGCGCCAAGGTTTCCAAGCGCGAACTCTACTCGCTTTTCGAAAACAAGCAGGCGCTGTTCGCCGCCGGCATCGCCAAGCGCACGCATGCGATGCGCATTCCGCTCCAGCGTCCCGACATCACGAGTCTCGACGGTCTTGCCGCGACGCTGAGGTCGCTGGGCCGCGCCATCCTGACCAATATCACGGACGACGACGTGCTCGCGGTCCATCGCCTGGCGATCGCCGAATCGGCGCGCTCGCCCGACGTTGCGGCCACGCTCGACCGGTCCGGCCGCGGCGAAATCCGCAAGGCGTTCACGGCGCTCCTCGCGGAAGCGCAGGCGCTGGGCCTCATCGTCAAGGGCGACGCTGGCGAGATGACGGAGCAATATTGTTCGGTGCTGTTTTCGGATCTGCTGTTGCGGCTGATCCTGCGGGTCGCGCGCAAGCCGACTCCGAGGGAGATCGCGCGGCGCGCGGACAATGCGACGGATTTGTTACTCAGGCTCTACGCGGCGCCCGCCGCTAGACAAAAATTCCGTACCTACTAAGGTCGCCTCTTTCTTCGAGGGAGGCTTTCAACATGACACGCATTCTTCTCGCCGGTGCGGCATTCTTCGCGCTCACGAGCATGGCGCAGGCCGGCGATCCGTATCAGTCCATGTACGGCAACACGGTGACCATTACCGGATCCGACGGCGCAAAGGTTACAACCTTCGTCAATCAGGACATGACGTATGAGCAGCACGGGCCGAATGGAACGGTCGTGAAAGGCACATATGTCTGGAAAGACGCGACGACGGCTTGCTTCACGCAGACCGATCCGGCGCCGGCAGGCAATGCGCAGCCGCTCTGCCTGCAGAACCAGATGGCCCATGGCGTCGGCGACACCTGGACGGTGAACGGCATGGACGGCAAGCCAGTGACCGTGACCATCACGGCCGGTCGCTGATCCGCGTTTCACGCATGACGGCGGCCGTTCCCGGTCAGGGGGCGGCCGCCGTTCGCAATTGCGCGAGGCAATCGGCTCTTGCGCTTGCAAGGGCGGGATCGGATACGCGCGCGACGGCGGCTTTGGCGCTCCTGAGGTAACCCGGAATATCCCTGACCGTATCTTCGATGAACGGCGCGCTGCACACGTCTTCGGCGCGAAAGCCGTCCTTGCCGGCGAGCACGGTCAACACGGCACGCGGATTGTGCGGCAGCGCGAAGGCGAGCGCGATGGGAAGCTCTTCCGCGGTGCCCGCGTCAGCGCCCGGCGCAAGCAGCGGCACGAGTGCGATCCAGCGCCTGTCGCCCGCGTCGACCTTGTCCATCACGCGATCCCAGTCTCCGCTCTTCCAGAGCCGGGCGACCACGGCTTTGGCGCCGTGCGCCTTGATCTCAAGCGCGATGCCGTCCGGAGAAAGCGCAGCGGCCGAGGCCGGCGACACGATCAGCCACGCCAGCGCGAATACAGCCCGTTTCATGCGTGCCCCCGAAAGCGCGCGGGATCCTAGCACGCACGGAACATTTGCGCCGCATCGCGGCTTTTCGGTGTGGGCGCCTTTTCGGTGGAGGACACCGGCGCGTTGCATCTGGTAATATGCGCACGGAATTCGACGCGCCGGACCGGCGCGCCCGCAACGGAGACGGATATGCGCGGTCTTGTCATCGCATCGGCTTTGGTACTCGCCTGTCTGACCGGCATGGCGGCCTCGCAACCAGCCGCGGCGCCGCCGCCGGCATCGCAAGCCGGACGATCCTGCTTCTTCGTCACCCAGTTCGACAATTGGCGCGCTCAGGACCCGAACACGATGTACATCCGGGTGAATATGAACAAGTACTACAGGCTCGACATGAGCGGATCGTGTCCCGCCCTTCTATGGCCGGACGCGCATCTCATCATGAACGTTCGCGGGCCCGACACAATCTGCTCGCCGCTCGACTGGGATCTGAAGGTCAGCACCGGCCTCCACGGCATCCCGATGCCGTGCATCGTCAAGACGATGACGCCGCTGACGCCGGATCAGGCGGCCGCGATCCCCAAGAAATTCAAGCCTTAAGCTTCGTCACGCGTCTCTTTGGTTCCGGACCTCTCGCCGATTTGTAGAGGAACGAAAGCCTGCGGCATGCCGTTTTCGACCGCGGAGTGTTGAACCGCTCCCGGAGAGAAAGAAGACGGATACCATGACAAGCAAACTCAAAGCCGCCCTGGTGGCGGGCGTTTTGGCCATCGTGCCGTTGGCAACGATTGCTCCCGCGTCCGCGGATTTCGTGGGCGTTCACGTCGGTCCGATTCACGCCGGCGTGCATGTGGGCCCGCATCATCGTCATCGCTATTGCCACGGTTGGGGTTATTATCGTCGCTGCTACTGGCGCTAGGCCGAAGCAGCATTCGGCCGCCGGTCGTTCGTGCTGAGGAGCAAGAGGCCGGCGGCTGCATTTCATCCCGGATCGGTCAGCGCGTCACCTCGTCGATCCAGTCGAAATAGCCGGCGAAGCCCGCCGTGAAGGGCGCAGCCACGATCTCGGGTGTCGCGTAGGGGTGGACGGCCTTGATGGCGCGGATGGCGTCGTCGAACAAGGCGGTCCTCGTTTTGATCAGAAGCAGGAATTCGGCGTCGTTCGCGACAGCGCCTTTCCAGGTGTAATAGCTTTCGATCGGCACAAGCTGCACGCAGGCCGCCAGCTTTTCGGCGAGCAGCATCTTCGCGATCTTCGTTGCGTCCTCTTTGCTGCCGGCCGTCGTCATCATGACGCCGCAGCCGGTGTTGTCTTTGTCCATGCACGAACCTCCGGCGGCAGACTACACCGATTTGTCGGTCGCAACCTCCGCGTGCGCGCGGAACAGCCCTTCCAGGCGGACGTTTCCGTGAGGGCCCCAACAGAACAAAGGAGAAAATATCCATGTGGGTTCGTGCAAAAGCGATGGCGCTGGGCGGGGCGCTCGGTCTTGTGCTCGCCGCTTCGTCGGCAGGTGCGCAGGACTATGGACCGCCGCCGGCGCCGGGCTATTACGGGCCTCCCGAAGAAGTGATCGTGACGCCGCCGCCTTACGCCAGGCAGCGCAGCGCCATCGGTGCGCCCATTATCGATGCATCGCTGTCCAGGCAAGTCCGCATCGACGACCTCGATCTTCGCACGGGCTGGGGCGTGCGCGCGCTCAGGAGCCGCGTCAGCTTCACGGCGTCGACGCTCTGTCAGCAGCTGAACGCGATGTATCCGGTAACCTATGACGGCGGCAGCGATCAGTGGCCGCGCAATCACGAATGCTACCGCGATGCGTTCGAGCGCGGCATGGCGCAGGCCGATCGCGCGATCCGCGCGGCGCGGGGCTATGATTACCGCCCTTAAGGCCATCCCGGCGCTCTTTCGATTTCGAACGTAGCATTTGCCGCGTGCAGGAACTTCGCCGACGAGCAACCGTTGACGGAACGGGAGACTTGCATTCATCGCTGCCCCAGGGCCACGGGGCCGGTGTTCCGACACCTTAGGGTCTGATGGGCCGGGAATGTTCTCGGTCGCAGCGATGGAGGCCGAGAATGTTGCGCATTTCGAAACTCCGTACACTGACGAACGACCTAAATCCCGCAGCTACGATTCGTACAGAAGTCCTCTTCGGCGCGATGGGCGCCGCCCTGGCACTCGCACTGGCCACGGCCTCGGCCGACGCACAGGACGACTCCGGCGGTTCGCCGGAACAAGTGACCGTTTCGCCGCCCCAGGGATATACGGTCACCCCGGCCGGCTTCGTCCCCATCGTGGTCGTCTCTCAGTCGCGGCTCGTTCACTACGAAGATCTCGATCTGCGCACGGAGGACGGCGCAGATGCCTTGCGGAGCCGCATCTACGCCGCCGCGAGGTCGATCTGCAAGCGTCTGAACTTTCAATATCCGGCAACCTATCAAGGTTTGAGCGACGGACGGCCGATAGATCCCGATTGCTATCGCGGTGCTATCAACCGCGCATTGCCCGGGGCCGAGGCCGCGATAAACTCGGCGCGGGTCGGATATGGCGGCCGCTGACTGAAAGCGAGCGCCGCGGCGGCGTCCCCGCCGCGGCCCGATGGGCCGGTACGGGAATTTCGCTATAGTGCCGACTCATGCGCCAGATTCTGAAGCTCCATCCGGATTCGCATTGCGACGCGGTGCGCGGCGTTGCCGTCGAGGCCGCGCGCATCGACAAGACTTCGCTCAGGCTCCGCTATCGCGCGTCCGGTGTGATGAAGGATTTGCGCATTCCGCCGCCGGGACGGCCGGCGCGCACCGATGCACTGTGGCAGCACACCTGCTTCGAGGCGTTTCTGCGTCCGCATGCGGGCGATGCCTATCTCGAATTCAACTTCGCGCCGTCCACGGAATGGGCGGCCTATTCCTTCGCGTCCTATCGCAGCGAGATGCGGGTCATCGCCGACGCCGGCGTCTCGATCGACGTCGAAATGACGGATGAGGCGCTCGAGCTCGTCGCCCTGCTCGAAGGACTGCCGGCGGATGCGGGATGGCGCGTCGGCCTTTCGGCGGTGATGGAAGAGACCAACGGCCGCCGCTCCTATTGGGCGCTGGCGCATCCGCCGGGCAGGCCCGACTTCCATCATGGCGATTGCTTTGCGCTCGAACTTGGCTGAGCTTGACGCGCATGAAATTCGGCATCGATCGCCTTCTGGCGGACCCTTCCTTGCGCAAGCCCCTGCATGGGCGGCGCGTGGCGCTCCTCGCCCATCCCGCCTCGGTGACCGCGGACCTCACGCATTCCCTCGACGCGCTCGCGCAGGCGAGCGGCGTCAAGCTGTCCGCGGCCTTCGGCCCGCAGCATGGCCTGCGCGGCGACAAGCAGGACAACATGGTCGAGTCGCCCGACTTCCGGGATCCGATCTACCAGATTCCCGTCTTCAGCCTGTACGGACAGGTGCGCCGGCCGACCGACGTGATGATGGACAGCTTCGACGTGATCCTCGTCGATCTGCAGGATCTGGGCTGCCGCATCTACACCTTCGTCACAACGCTTCTTTATGTGCTCGAAGCCGCGGCGAAGCATAAGAAAGAGGTCTGGGTGCTCGACCGCCCCAATCCGGTGGGCCGTCCCATCGAGGGCCTCACGCTGCGCAAAGGTTGGGAGAGTTTTGTCGGCGCCGGCCCCATGCCGATGCGCCATGGCCTCACGCTGGGCGAACTTGGGTCCTGGTTCGTGCAGCACTTCAAGCTCGACGTCGCCTATCGCGTCATCGAAATGGAAGGCTGGCAACCGGATGCGGCGCCCGGTTACGGCTGGCCGCTCGGCGAACGCGTCTGGGTCAATCCGAGCCCCAATGCGCCGAACCTCTGGATGGCGCGCGCCTATGCCGGCACGGTGATGCTCGAAGGCACGACGCTGTCGGAGGGACGCGGCACCACGCGTCCGCTCGAGATCTTCGGCGCACCCGATATCGAAGCGCGCCTGGTGATCGCGGAGATGCAGAAGCTCGCGCCGCACTGGCTGAAGGGCTGCATTCTGCGCGATTGCTGGTTCGAGCCGACGTTCCACAAGCATGTGCGCCAGCTCTGCAACGGCGTGCAGATCCACACCGAAGGCCCGGCCTACGATCACGACGCGTTCAGGCCGTGGCGCGTGCAGGCGCTCGCCTTCAAGGCGATCCGCAATCTTTATCCCGACTATCCGCTGTGGCGCGATTTCCCCTACGAATACGAGACGGGCAAACTCGCGATCGACGTGATCAACGCCTCGCCGCTGTTGCGCGAATGGGTGGACGATCCGGCCGCCAAGCCCGCCGATCTCGACGCGCTCACGGCGCCGGACGAGCAGGCATGGGCCAGCGAGCGGTGGGCGCATCTGCTTTATTGAAGGAGGGGACGCAATGATCGGCGGGCACGACGTCATGGGGATTTTCATCAACTGGTTTCCGATGCTGTTGCTCATCGGAGTCTGGATAGTCTTTCTGAGGCGCATGCAGGGCGGTGGCCGCTATATGACCCAGTACCAGAAAGACTATATGGCGGCGGCTGAGCGGCAGACGCAAATCCTCGAGCGCATAGCGGTCGCGCTGGAAAAGCAGGCGCATTGAAGCCTGCAAAAACCGCCCTACTTCTCTCACGGCCCGCCTGGTCCGGCTTGGGTTCAAGGAGACGAAACAATGACCGGCGCGCGCTCGGCTTCGCAGCACAATAAAAACATCGCCGTCTATGGCGCCTATGGGCACACGGGCCGCTTCGTGGTGCAGGAGCTTCGCAGGCGCGGCTGGAATCCGATTGCGTCGGGGCGCGATGCGGAAAAGCTCCGGGCGCTTGCGGCGATGGGGATGGAAACGCGTCAGGCCTCGATCGACGATCCTGCTGCGCTCGATCGCGCGCTTGCCGGCGCTGCCGCCGTCGTCAATTGCGCCGGGCCGTTCCTCGATACCGGGACAGCGCTTGTCGAAGCCGCCTTGCGCGCCGGCATTGTCTATCTCGATCTTGCCGCCGAACAGATGGCCGCGCTGGCCCTCTTCGAGCGCTATCAGGAGCGGGCGCGGCAGGCGCGCATCACGGTCATTCCCGCCATGGCGTTCTATGGCGGCCTCGGCGATCTGCTGGCGACGGCGGCGATGGGCGATTGGACGCACGCGGACGAAATCCTGGTCGCCGTCGCGCTCGACAGCTGGCACCCGACCGACGGAACGCGGCGGACGGGCGAACGCAACACCGCCACACGCGTCGTCGTCTCGCAGGGCAAGTTCGTGCCGCTGGCCGATCCGTCGCCACGGCGTTCATGGGATTTCCCGCCGCCTTTCGGAACACAGGACGTCGTGGGTGTGCCGCTGACCGAGATCGTCACCATTTCGCGTCACCTGCGGGCGGGCGAGGTGCATTCTTTCATGAATCTCACGCCGCTTCATGATCTCGGAAAGGCCGACACGCCCCCGCCGCAACTTTCGCACGACGGACGCTCGGCGCAGCTCTTTCTCGTGGACGTGACCGTGCGCAACGGCGGGAGCACGCGCCGCGCCATCGCACGCGGCCGCGACATCTATGCCGTCAGTGCGCCGCTGGTGGTCGAGGCGATGGAGCGGATTCTCGCCGAACCCGGCCGTGACGGCGGCGTCTTTGCGCCCGGCGCGATCTTCGATGCGACGTCGTTCCTCGCGTCGCTCTCGCCCGCGCATCTCACATTCGAGCTGGTGTAAGATTCCGGATCGACAGGCGCACAGCGCAACGCGGCCACGTGAATTGCGGCGGTTGTCACGCCTCTGACTGCCGCGCAGGATGTCTGCGTGGCTTTGGAGTGCGCACGCGTTGGAACAGCAGCTCTACATCACCGATGTGTTCGGGCAGGCGCCGTTTTCCGGCAATCCGTTGCCCGTGATCCTCGGCGCCGCCGGTTTGTCGGACGACCGCATGCAGGCGATCACGCGCTGGTTCAACGTGTCGGAAACGACGTTCGTGTTGCCGCCGAGCAATCCGGGTGCGGATTATCATGTGCGCATCTTCACGCCGGCGCGCGAGTTGCCGTTCGCGGGCCATCCGACGCTCGGCTCCTGTTGCGCCTGGCTGGCGGCAGGCGGCAAGCCGCGCAAGAGCGATGTCGTCGTGCAGCAATGCGCTGCCGGGCTCATTCCCATCCGGCGCGTCGACGGCCGGCTCGCCTTCGCCGCGCCGCCTCTCCTGCGCAGCGGCCCCGCGGACAAAGCGAAGCGCGCCGAGCTCGCGGCCTTTCTGGATATCGCCGTCGAGGACATCGTGGACGCGGAGTGGGTGGACAATGGTCCCGGCTGGGTTGCGGTGCTGCTCAAATCCGCGGAACAGGTTCTTGCTGTTCGCCCGCAGACGACCGCTGCGACCCAAACGGATGTCGGCGTGGTGGGCCAGCATCGCGCCGGCGGCCCCGCGGATTTCGAACTGCGCGCCTTCTACACCGATCAGAACCTCGCGGTGCGCGAAGACCCGGTGACCGGCAGCCTCAACGCTTCGGTCGCGCAATGGCTTTTTGCGACCGGCCGCGCCAAAGACCGCTACACCGCCGCGCAAGGCACTTGCATCGGCTATACGGGCCGCGTTGAACTGACGATCGACGGAAACGGTCAGGTGTGGGTGGGCGGCAAGACGCTCGCGCTGGCGGGAGGTCCGTTGACGGTTCCGCTCTGACGCCGGGCAGGTGCTTGCGATGACATCCTTCAAGGCTGCGGTGGTTCAGGCAGGCTCCGTGCTGTTCGACACGCAGCGTTCGCTCGACAAGCTTGAAGACCTCGCAGCCGACGCAGCGCGGCACGGCGCGAAGCTCGTGGTCTTTCCCGAGGCCTTCATCGGCGGCTATCCGAAGGGGTTCGATTTCGGCGCCAGGCTCGGACAGCGCAGCGGCGAAGGCCGCGACGATTTTCGCCGCTATTTCGACGGCGCCATCGCGGAACACGGCCCGGAAGCGGCGGGCATCGCCGAAGTCGCGCGGGCGAACGCCATCTATCTCGTGGTCGGCGTGATCGAACGCGACGGCGGCACGCTCTATTGCACGACGCTCGCTTTCGACGCGCATGGCGGCTATCTCGGCAAGCATCGCAAATTGATGCCGACGGCGCTGGAGCGTCTCGTCTGGGGTTTCGGCGACGGCTCGACCTTGCCCGTGTTCGACACGCCGCTCGGCAAGATCGGCTCGGTGATCTGCTGGGAAAACTACATGCCGCTGCTGCGCATGGCGATGTATGCGAAGGGTATTGAGCTTTATTGTGCGCCGACCGTCGACGATCGCGACGCCTGGCTTCCCACCATGCGCATGATCGCGCTCGAGGGCCGCTGCTTCGTGCTGTCGGCCTGCCAATATCTGATGCCGGGCGATTATCCGGCGCCCTACGCCGACAGGCTCGGCGGCAAGAACGAGCCCGTCATCCGGGGCGGCTCCTGCATCATCGGCCCGCTGGGCGACGTTCTGGTGCCGCCGTCCTTCGACGGCGAACGCATCGCGCTCGCGGAGATCGATCCGGGCCAGATCGCGCGCGGCAAATACGACCTCGACGTCGTCGGCCACTATGCGCGCCCGGACGTCTTCCAGCTGACGGTGGACGAGCGGAAGAAGGATCCGGTGATCCGGAAGGGCTAGGCGATTTGCCGGAACACGGAGCGATCGTTTCTCACTTCGGACGGCAAACGGCTGAGGACGCGCCGGAAAGTGCGATTCATGTGGCTCTGATCGCAGAAGCCCGCGTCTGCCGCGACAGATGCGTACGATTGATCGGTCTCGCGCAACAGCCGCGCTGCACGCTCGACGCGAAAGCGCGCCGCGGTTTCCTGCAAGCCTTCGCCGGTTGCGCGTTTGTAAGCCGTACCGAGCCAGGAGGGGTGCCGTCCCACGGCCTTTGCGAGTTCGTGGATTTGCAACGTCGAGTCCGCATGAAGCCGCCGCGCGATCGCGGCGACCCAATCGGGAGTGTCGCGCTCGGGCCCGCTATCCGCACCTTCGATGAAACGCCGCACCGCCGCGCGAAAGCGTTCTTCGTTGGCCTCCATGCCGCAAAGATGCACAAGGCTTCGAACCGCCGCGCCGGCGCGTCCGTTCAGCCATCGCGACACCGGCACATCCGGCATGAATCCGAGCCATGCGGGGTCGAACTCGATTTCGATCTGCTCGAAACCGAGCGGGCCGATGACATTGCGATGCGCGGCGCCCGCCTGAAAGAGAATCGCAGAGGGGCCGGCGACGGACGATTCGCCGAGCTCGGTCTCGTTGGAACAGCCGCCAAGGACGACAAGCGAGAGCAGCGGCCAGTCATGCGCATGTTCCGGAATGCGCACATGGCTCCGGTCGACAACTCTTCTGACCCTGGCTCCGCTGAAATTGCGCAAACGATCTCGACCCGCGATAGGCGTCCTCCCCATATCGGGCGGGGGGCGCGGTCCGTCAACCTTGAATCCGTCCAATACGCCGCGCGCGGCCGGCGATAGGGTGGCGTTTTCAGCCTCAGGGATTCCCCGATGGTCCGCATCCTTTCAAGTCTCGCACTTTGCAGCATTCTGCTCGCCGCGCCCGTGGCCCGCGCCGCGGACGCGCCGCCGGATTGCCATATCGGCGCGTACCGGCTGGCCGACGGCGGATTGGTCGATATCGGCGCGTCCGAACCGAACACGCTGCGCTGGCGCCGCTTCGACGGCGCGGTCGGCCAGTTGAAGAAGACTGCGGACGGTGCATGGACGAGCACCTATGGCTGGACCGGGCGGCCGGACGGCAAGACCGTGCGCTTTTCCGATTGCGCGGCGGGACGCATCGACTTCGATGGAATGGAAGGCCGGCGCATCGCGTTCGATGTGACGGACACGAAATTCGCGAGCCATGGCGTGACGCTTGCGGGACGGCTCGTGCTGCCGAAAGGAAAGTCGGCCGTGCCGATCGTTGTTCTCATACACGGCTCCGAGCACGATTCCGGGATTCAATTCTATGCGCTGCAGCGGTTGCTGCCCGCGGAAGGCGTCGGCGCTTTCGTCTATGACAAGCGCGGCACCGGCGCGTCCGGCGGCGTCTACAGCCAGGACTTCAGCCTCCTCGCCGACGATGCAGTGGCGGCGATGCGCGAAGCCAGACGCCTGGCCGGAGCGCGCGCGGGCCGCGTCGGCTATCAGGGCGGCAGCGAAGGCGGATGGGTGGCGCCGATCGCCGCCAATCGCGCGCCCGTCGATTTCGTCATCGTCTGCTTCGGGCTGGCGGTGACCGTGATTGAGGAAGACCAGGAGGAAGTGGCGCTCGAAATGCGCGAAGAGGGCCACACGCCGGCCGAGATCGCCGATGCGCTGAAAGTGGCGGGAGCGGCGGAAGCGATCTTCGCCAGCGGCTTCACGAAAGGCTTCAGGGAATTCGATGCGTTGCGCGCGCAATACCGCCACGCGCCCTGGTACAAGGACCTGCACGGCGATTACACCTATTTCTTTCTGCCCTACAGCGAAGCGCAGTTGCGCGCGATGGCGCCCAAATTCCGTTGGGGCACGCCGTTCGACTATGAACCCATGCCGACCTTGCGCGCCGATACGACGCCGCAATTGTGGATTCTGGGAACGGAAGACTACGAAGCGCCGAGCGCAGAGACGGCCCGGCGCATAAAATCGCTGATCGCGGACGGCAAGCCCTTCACGCTCGCGCTCTATCCCGGCGCCGAACACGGCATGACGCTGTTCGAGAAGGCGCCGGACGGAGAGCGCCTCGACACGCGTTTCGCTCCCGGCTATTTCGCGATGATGCGCGACTTCGCCCGTGACGGACGGCTCGGCGCTTCCTACGGCAATGCGGAGATCACACGGCCGCGCTGACCTTCGACCGGCATCGCGGCCGGGCCTTCACAGCCAAGGCGAACGCCCGCACAATCGCCCGCGCGTTTTGAGCGCGAGGCCGGCGAATGAAGGCTGTCACCGTTTCTGTTCTGAGTGTCTGGTTTGCGCTCGTCGCAGCGCTGCCGTTTTGCGCGCGCGCCGCGGCGTCGTCCGCCGATCCCGGACCTTTGACGATTGCGAAGCAGGGAAGCTTCTTCGTCGGCGGCCATGATGCGCATTTCGATACGCTGTCGACCCGTCCGCCGGCCGCACCAAGCGGCACGGTGACCGTCGATCAGGTCTATGTGCATTATCAGATTCCGGTCGGCGCGAAGCCGCTGTCGCTGGTCTTGATCCACGGCTGCTGCCTCACCGGCAAGACCTGGGAGACGACGCCGGACGGCCGCATGGGATGGGCCGAGTATTTCGTCCGCCGCGGCTTTCCCACTTACGTGATCGATCAGGCGGAACGCGGCCGCTCGGCGGGGCGCATCGACATCGTCAACGCGGTGAAGCTGGGCAAGCGTCCGCCGTCGGCGCTGCCCGACGTGTTCGCCGCCACGCATGAAGACGCCTGGACGCTGTTCCGCTTCGGTCCGGCCTACGCGCAAGCCTATCCCGGCGTGCGTTTCCCGCTGGCGGCCGCGGACGAATTCTGGAAGCAGATGGTGCCGGACTGGTCGGGCTCGATGCCGGTGCCGAATGCGACGGTGCCCGCGCTGGCGCAATTGTCGGCGAAGCTCGGCCGCACCGTGCTCATCAGCCATTCGCAATCGGGCATCTATCCGTTCCAGGCGTTCGCGCAGAGTCCAACGGGCATCGCCGGCATCATCGCCGTCGAACCCGGCAGATGTCCTGCGCCGGATGAGGCGGCGCGCTATGCGGGCGTTCCGATCCTGATCCTGTGGGGCGATTACATTGCGCTGTCGGCGCGCTGGGCGCCGCGGCTCGCCGTCTGCCGCGCGTTCGCCAAGGCCGTCGACGGCGCCGGCGGCAAGGCCGATCTCGTCGTTCTTCCCGACATCGGCATCCGCGGCAACACGCACATGCTGATGCAGGACGACAACAATCTTCAGATCGCCGACCGGCTCATCGACTGGATGGAAGCGCATATTGTGGAGCACTAAGGGGCGGCGCTGCGGCTTTTTACGAGTGCATTGGCGAATGACGAAGGAGCAAAAACAACCGAAGCATTGAACTGTCGCGTGTTGCCGAAATATCCGTTCTCTGACATCATGCGCTCTCGCGCGTAATTCTCCGGCGAATGTTCGACGTAGTCATTTGTAGGGGAACGCAATGAAGACTCTTCTCGCAATTTGCATCGGCATGGTGACGGCGCTGGGCGGCGGCTACGCCCGCGCGGCAACGGCCGCAACAACTGCAACGCCCGCAACGACGATACCGCAGCCGCCCGCAAAACAAGGCTGCTATCAATATACAAAGGACGGCTGGAAGGAGGTTCCGTGCGCGACCGACAAATACATCAAGGCGCACTATCCGCATCCGCAGCTTCAATTTGCGCTCGTGTCGGACGCGAAGAGCAGCGGACCTGACAAGGGCAAGACGCTTCCGCTCGTATACGGCCAGGTCAAACTCGCGTTCACATCCGTCGGATCGATCGACGACAACAAATGGGGCCGCGATGCCTTCAGCATCCAGAACAACACGAATCTGTTTATCGGCGGCAATGGCGACACCGACGGCGTGCAGTTCGCCGTCCAGTCGCGCCCGAACCAGCCCGACGGCGTCTGCGTATGGAACGTGAATGTCACGACGCAGGATTACAGCCAGACATTCTGCGTGAGCGCGCCGAAAGTGCGCGCCGGCGGCTTTTCGGCCGGCGACGCGCCGAAGGTTCAAGGCATGGTCCTCGCCGGCAAATTGCTGGCCGTCGTGGCCTATCTTCCCTGGGCCCAGGGCGGCGCCTCGTTTCCCTGGGCGATGGTTTCGAAGGACGTCTATGGTCTGAGCGGGCGCTGGTCGGAGGTGAGCGGATCCGTGCTCGGGTTCGGCGGCGGCTCGAAGCTCAGCTTCAGCAGCGCGCTGGTTTCGACGTCCGTCGAGGGCTCGACCTGCGCGGGAGACCTGGGCCAGGCGGGCGAACCGCAATCGCCCTGCGCCGGTCAGACCGAGTTCAAGCCTTCCGCCTATGCCGGCGATTGGGGCGATACGGAGGAGCGGAACAATCTGATCCCGCTGATCGGTGCACCGGGCACGCACTTCCCCGGCGTTTCCTGGCTCAACACCGATCTGGCCAGGATACGGTATTGCTCGACGACGACGGGCACGGCGCCCGACGGCGAGTCTCTCGGATCGGACTGCACGGCGCAAACCGCCGGCGCAAGCGACGTCGTCGCGGCGGGCGGCACGGGCGGCCTTTCCGGCGGCGATGCCAACGGAATCGACGACTACCCTCGGCAACCCACGAAGATAAACAAATCCGCGCCGGCTCAGTGAGTTTCATGTCCCGGCTGGCGCTGGGCGGTTGGGCGCATTTGCGGGCAGTGTCTCAGTTTGAATTTTCCCAGCCCTGAGGAAACCAAATCCCTCTGGCAAGCATGTTGCCCATATTCGGCACCACATGGCCCTGATCCAGTTCGTCCACTGTAGCGATTTGACGAATGCTAACTATCCATTCGCCTCGAAAAGCGGCCAAAAAAATGGCGCGCGCCTCGTCTTCCGATGCCGCTGTTATACCGACACCGAGGTTCAAAAACGAAGGGACGGCCTTGCGCTCTGCCGTGATCCAGTAGGGATGCATTACGCGGCTTTCTTGTACAGCCCGCGCTTTTTCGCCGGGCTCGCTGCGTCCATGATCGTGCACAGATGCCCCATCGAGAGCAAATCGTCCGTGATCCCGGCTGCCATTGCGGGAGAGACGCGAAGCGTCTTGTGCTGGCGGCGAGATTCGCGGGACGGCATGCAGCTTCCCATCGGCGCGAGTGCTGAAGCGATTGGCCGGAGCGTGATGCTGCTTTCGGAAATGGAATCGGGCGACGGCAGCACTGTCGCCCAACGCGGCGTCGGGCGGTGTTTCATCAAAATCTCCCCGGATGTTGCCGCTTCGTTGCCGCAAATCTTCGCTGTCCCCCAAATGTTGGCCTTCACAAAGGCGGGCGGGTCGTGCAGCCTCGCCGGTCCGATTTTTTCCCCACGACGTCAGGCGAACATGTTCAAAAGTCTTCCGATCCCCATCGATGCGTTTCAGGCTGCCGCGAACGCGGCGCGGCGGCAGATAGAACGTATACGGACGAAAACTCCGCTGGTTTCCCCTGATAACGTCCATGGGGCGAAGGCGGGAACGGCCGAAAACGTCCGTCGTACTTGGCTGAAATGCGCGTTGCGCGCGGCCGCGTTTTTTCGGCGCCCTGTTTTTTCCCCTGATCGCAGGGATTCGGCGTCCACGCGAACGACCGCGCGGCGCCTCGTGAAACCGGCGTGGGCCGCCGCCGCGCTCCTCCTCTGCGTCGCCACCGCCGAGGCCGCGCCGCCCGATCCGGCCGCTTTTGCGCAGCTCCGCTGGCGTGAACTGGGCCCGTTCCGCGGCGGCTGGGCCACGACGGTCACGGGCGTGTCCGACAAGCCGGACGTGTTCTACTTCGGCGCGGCGGGCGGCGGGGTGTGGAAGACCGACGATGCGGGCCGCACCTGGCAGCCGCTGTTCCAGCACGGCCCCGCGGCCTCCATCGGTGCGCTCGCGATCGCGCCCACGGATTCGAATGTGATCTACATCGGCACGGGCCAGCCCGAGCCGCGCTACGACGTGGCCGCGGGCCTCGGCGTGTTCAAATCGACGGACGGCGGCGCGCACTGGACGTCGCTCGGTCTCGAGAACACGCGCTATATCGGACGCATCTGGATCGATCCGAAGAACGCCGACATCGTGCTGGTCGGCGCGCAGGGGCATTTCTTCGGACCCAGCTCCGATCGCGGCCTCTATCGCTCGACCGACGGCGGCAAGACCTGGACGAAAGTTCTCAAGACCGACGACTGGACGGGCGTCATCGACATCGCGAGCGATCCGGCAAATCCGAAGATCGTTTTCGCGAGCACGTGGGAAGCCCGTCGATATCCCTGGCTCAGCTATTTCGTTCCGATCAACGGCCCCGGCAGCGCGGTCTACAAATCGACCGACGGCGGCGCGACGTGGACGAAGCTTGCGGGCGGCGGCTGGCCCGCGGGTCCCCTCGGCCGCATCGGGCTCGCCGCGACACACACGGCGAAGGGCACGCGCGTCTACGCCACGGTGGACTCGAAGACGGCGGGCGGGCTCTGGCGTTCCGACGACGGCGGCGCGCACTGGTCGCGCGTCAACGACATCGCATCCATCGCCGGCATGTATACGAGCCGCATCGAAGTCGCGCCCGACAATCCCGACATCGTCTATACGGTCGGCCAGTCGATCCGGCGCTGCACGGACGGCGGTAGGACCTGCGAGATCTTCAAAGGCGCACCCGGCGGCGACGATTATCATCAGGTCTGGATCGATCCGCGCCATCCCGATCACATGATCACGGGTTCGGACCAGGGCGCGGTCGTCAGCGTCAATGGCGGCGCGACGTGGTCGAGCTGGTACAACCAGCCCACCGCGCAGTTCTATCATCTGGCCGCCGACAACCGCTTTCCCTACTGGATCTATTCCGGCCAGCAGGATTCGGGCACCGTCGCCATCGCCAGCCGCGGCGACTATGGCGCGGTCACCTATCGCGAATGGCATCCGACCGGCGGCGAAGAGCGCGACTACGACGTTCCCGACCCGGATGACGCCAACATCGTCTACGATTCCGGTCTCGGCGGACGCGTCACGCGCTACGATGCGCGCACGGGCCAGGTGACGGATGTCTCTCCGTTCCACGAACGCAATTACGGCCAGCGCCCGACGCTCACGCACGAGCGGTTCATGTGGATGACGCCGCTGATCGGCGCGAGCGGGCCCGGCGGCGGATTCGCGCTTTATCTGGGCGGCGCGTCGCTCTACCGCTCAACCGATCGGGGCGCCACATGGTCCACGCTCGGCGGCGATCTGACCGGCAAGATCGCGGACGCGAAAAACTGCGGCGGCGACGTTGCGCCGGCGCAGGCGAAAGACTGCGGCTATGGCGTGATCTCCGCGATTGCCGTGTCGCCCGGCGATCCGAGCGAGATCTGGGTCGGCACCGACGACGGCCTCGTGCAATTGACGCGCGACGGCGGTCGGCACTGGACGGATGTGTCGCCCAAGGGCCTGCCGCTCTGGTCCAAGATCGCGTCGATCGATGTGCCGGGCAATCGCGCCGGCGTGGCCACCATTGCCGTCGACGGCCACCGCATCGACGATTTCCAGCCGCATGTGATGCTGACCACCAGCTACGGCCAGACATGGAAAGAGGCGGACAGCGGCCTGCCGCGCGATCATTTCGTCGACGTGGTGAAGGCCGATCACACGCGTCCGGGCGCGGTGCTTTATGCGGGCACCGATGCCGGCGTCTATGTCTCGTTCGACGACGGCACTCAATGGCAGTCCCTCCAGCAGAACATGCCGACCGTGTGGGTGACCGATCTTCTGCTGCACAACAGCGATCTGATCGCGGGCACGGAAGGCCGCGGCATCTGGGTGCTCGACAATGGCGCGGGCGCGCTCGGCAATGTGGCCGACAGGCCGGATCGCGCGGCGCTCAACATCGCGGCAACCGGTCCTGTCTATCGCGTGCATTCGAACAACAACCAGGACACGCCGCTGCCGCCCGAAGAGCCGATCGCGCAGAACCCGCCCGAGGGCGCGATCCTGGACTATTGGATTCCGCAAGGCACGACGGGCCCGGTGACGCTGCGGATCCTGGATTCGGACAGGCGCGTCGTGCGCACGTTCTCGAGCGCGGACGGTCCGGAGCATCTCGAAGCCGAACGCTATTTCGCGAAAGGCTGGCTCGCGGAGCCGCAGGTTTTCTCGGGCGCGCCGGGGGCGCATCGTTTCGTGTGGAACCTGCGTTACCCGCGGCCGCAGGCGCTGCGCTACGGCTACGGCATGGGTGCCATATGGGGCCGCGGTACGCCGGTGACGCCGCAAGGCCCGCTGGTGCTGCCCGGACATTATCAAGCCGTGCTGGAGGCCGCCGGACATGTCGAAACGGCGGAATTCAACGTGGTCGAGGATCCACGTGTGACGGCGTCGCCGCAGGATCTCGCACAATCGCTCGCGCTCTCGATGAAGATCGCTGCGGCGCTGCCCGACGCGGTGAAGGGTTATCGGGAGCAGGAGGCGATGAAGAAGGTGCTCGCGGCGCGGTTTCCCGCGAGCGATGCGAAGGTCGATCCGGCCCAGCGCGCGCTGATCGACACGCTCACCGCCAAGCCCGCGCCGGGCGCTCCGACGTTCGACGGCGCCGCCGGAATGCTTACGGCGACCGAAGACCAGCTCGAAGCGGCCGATGCGGCGCCGACCGTCTCGCAGCAGCGCTTCGTCGACGACGCGCTCGGCAAACTCGATGCGGCCCGGAAAGCCTGGGACGCGACGAAGGCGGGACCACTCGCCGAACTCAACGCGGCGCTCGGCCGCGCGGGCGCGAAGCCGGTCGTCATCTCCGAACCGGCGATGCGGCGCATCGAAGCGCCGGACGAAGGCGAGGATCTGCCTTAGCGGCGGCGTGCCCAATGTGTGGGACGGAAGCGCGACGGACGGGTGGAATACGCGACGCAAGGGCGAAGGCGATAAATCGCGGTGTGCGGTTTTGATGGGGCGTCATGCGCGCGCAACATTAATTTAATGCCATTGACGCCGATTGGGTCGGAACCCGCTCGCCCGCAGAGCGTCTATAAGGCAGCAGTCGAGACATGGTTCGCCGCGATAGAGCAGGAAGTCGCGCTTGCTTGGGTCGACCATTCGCAATCCCGAAACGTCTCAGGTTGACAGATGAAACGCGCCGGCGGTCGTCCGCCCTTCGATCGTATCGCACTGATGTTGCAAGGCGGCGGCGCTCTTGGTGCCTACCAGGGGGGCGTCTATCAGGCGCTGGCCGAAGCCGGAATCCATCCCACCTGGGTGGCCGGCATCTCGATAGGCTCCCTCAACGCGGCGATTATCGCCGGGAATGCGCCGGACGCGCGTGTCGACGCGCTGCGGGCGTTCTGGAATTACATAACCTCGCCGTCGCTCGACCCGCTCAGCCTGTTTGCGCGCCTGATCATGGGAGGGAACGCCGGGCGCAGGCTTGCGGATCAAATGAGCGCAGGCTCGGCCCTGGTCCAGGGCGTCCCCGGGTTTTTCAAACCACGCATTCCACCGCCCGCATTCCAGCCGACGGGCAGTCCGGAAGCCCTGAGCTACTACGACACCAGTTCGCTCTTTGGAACGCTCGAGCGGTTTGTCGATTTCGATCGCATCAATGCCGGGGACATGCGTCTGAGCGCGGGCGCGGTCAATGTGCGAACGGGCAATTTCGTCTACTTCGATTCCACGACGCGCAAGATAGGGCCGGAGCACATCATGGCCAGCGCCGCTCTGCCGCCCGGGTTTCCCCCCATTGAAATCGAAGGCGAGCATTATTGGGACGGCGGTCTGATTTCCAATACGCCGCTTCAATGGGTGCTGAAGTACGGACCAAGGGAAGACACCCTGGCCTTCGAAGTGGATCTGTGGAGTTCGCGTGGGCGATTCCCGCGCAGCATCATGGAGGTGGCCACGCGGGAAAAGGAGATACAATTCTCCAGCCGCACGCGCGACAATGCTGACAGGTTCGGAGAGGTTCAGCGCCTGCGCCATTCCGTTGCAAGGCTCATTGCGCAATTGCCGCAGAAAATGCGCGAGAACGCCGACGTGAAATCATTGAACGCATACGCCGACCGCAAGGTTTATAACATCGTCCACCTCATCTATCGGACCAAGCAATACGAGGGCGATTCGAAGGATTACGAATTCTCCCAGCTGAGCATGAACGACCATTGGAAAGCCGGCTATTACGATACCGTCCGCACCTTGCGTCATCCTGAAATACTCCAAAGACCGGACAACGCCGATGGCCTCGCCATCTTTGACTTTGCCGCGCACGACTCGGCAGAGCTTCACGATGCCTGAGTTGCCATAAGATGGATTCGTCAGACGGGATTCCCCTGAAACCATGGCGAAACGCCGATCTCGGAATGCCCGGCAGACCGGCATCGGATCGCGGGGCTCAGCGCAAAGGTAAGAGCAAATGGACTCGTTCCTGAAAAGCAGGCTTGCCGTCATCGCCGCCGCTTGCGGCGTCGCGGCCGTGATCGGCATTGCGGTCGTGTATTTCTGGTGGAACCAGCTCGTGCCGGTTGCCGCGCTGGGGATCAATTATGTGCGCTATCTCAACGCGCCGCGCGGCACCTTGGTCACGGAAATGGCGCCGGGCGCCGGCCGGGTTTCGGAGGCGAGCGTCACGCCGGCCGCTTCCGGAGACTGGCCGAGCTACAACAAGACGCTCACGTCGGATCGCTTCTCCCCGCTTGCGCAGATCAACCGCAGCAATGTCGCCCACCTGAAAGTGCTCTGCGTCTACGATACGGGCCAGCATACGGGCTTCAACGCCGGTCCTTTGATGGTGCACGGCGCGCTCATCGCCACGACCGAATACGACATTTTTTCGATCGACCCGGCCACGTGCCGCGAAAACTGGCGCACGCATGAGGATTACGAGCCCGCTTCGCCGCAGGGCGTCAATCGCGGGCCCGCCTATATGGACGGCATGCTGTTTCGCGGCACCCAGGACGGGCGCGTGCTGGCGTACGATTTCAAGACCGGCAAGCGTCTCTGGGCGACCACGATCGCCAACGTCAAGATCGGCGAGTCCGCGCCTGCCGCGCCCATCGCGTGGAACGGCCTCGTCTTCATCGGCAACGCCGGCGGCGATGTGAAAGGCGTGAAAGGGCGCATGTATGCGCTCGACGCCAAGACGGGAAAGATCGTCTGGGAGTTCTATCTCGTTCCCAAATCGCCCGGCGATATCGCGCGCGGCCCCGAGGCGCCGTCGCCGCTCAATGGTTCGACGTGGAAGAACAAGCCGGGAATTCCCATCACCGGCGGCGCCACCTGGACCTCTTACACGCTGGATCCCAAGACCGGTCTTCTCTATGTGCCGGGCGGCAATCCGGCGCCGGATTTCGCGACGGGGCCGCGTCCCGGCGCCAATCTCTTTTCCGGTTCGATCGTCGTGCTCGATGCGAAGACGGGCGCCTACAAGACCGATTTCAAGATCGTGCCGATCGACTGGCACGACTGGGACGTCTCCAGCGCGCCCGCGATCATCGAAACCAGGGGCGGCCGCAAGCTTCTTTCCGAAGCGCCCAAGGACGGACATCTCTACGGCATCGATCTTTCGGACGGCAAATTGCTCTACCGCGTGCCGGTCACGCGCATGGAAAACGGCGACGCCACATTCTCCTCCACGAAGGCCGTTCACTTCTGTCCGGGAAGCATCGGCGGCGCGGAGTGGAACGGCCCGGCCTACGATCCGCCCACCAATCTCGTCCTGATCGGCGAAGTGGACTGGTGCACGACCGTGAGGATCGAGAGCGACAAGCAAATCCGATCCTCGCCGGTCGGCCAGCCCTGGTCGGCGATGGCGAGCCTCAATCCCTATGACACCTGGGGTGCGCAGGATCCGTTCGGAAAATGGGCAGGATGGGTCTATGCCGTCGATGCCGACACGGGCGCCTGGAAATGGCGCGTGAAAACCAACTATCCGATTCAAAGCGGCATGACGCCGACGGCCGGAGGCCTCGCCTTCTTCGGCGACATGGGCGGCAATTTCTACGCCGTCGACGTCACCGACGGCAGGAAGCTGTGGGGCACGAAGCTCGACGGCGCGGTGGGCGGCGGAGTGATCACCTACACCGTGAACGGCGTGCAAAAGGTCGCGGTCGCGGCCGGCCTCACGGAAGTCCTGTGGCCGACGCAGATCGCGGACGCGAAAATCGTGATCCTCGGTCTTTGAGGAGCGGCGGCGGCTCGGACGCACGCCGCAGGCAGCCCCGTTTTTCGAACGCCCGGTTAAAATCCCTGTTACCAGGGAATTGGCGAAACGGGCATCTTGGGTGGACGGGCTTTCGTCGCGCAGCCGGCGAGGCTACCCGTTGAGCAACGCCCACGCCTGTTCGGCGCGCCGCGGCGTGTCGTTGAACGCTTCGCGGTCGGTGCTGGCGATGCCGTCGAGGATACGCTTGTAGACGCCCTGCGCGATCGAGGTGAGGCGAAAGAGCGAGAACGCCAGGTAGAAGTTCCAGTGCGGAATCGACGCGCGTCCCGTGCGGCGGCAATAGTCGGCGACATAACGCGCTTCGGTGGGAATGCCGCTGGTCGCGAAATCGACGCCGTCGAGATTGCCCCAGGCTTCCGACATGGAATGCCAGAGCAGGCCGTTATAGGCGATGTCGGCGAGCGGGTGGCCGATGGTGGACAATTCCCAGTCGAGCACGGCGATCAGCTTCGGCTCGGTCGGATGGAACATCAGATTCTCGATGCGGTAATCGCCATGTGCGATCGAGATCGACTGGTCGTCGGGGATGTGGCGCGGCAACGCCTCGATCAGCTTTTCCATGGCGGGAATGGTTTCGGTTTCGGCGCCGCGATATTGCTTGGTCCAGCGTCCGATCTGCCGCTCGAAATAATTTCCGGGGCGGCCGAAATCGCCGAGGCCGATCTTTTCGTGATCGACGTGATGCAGCTTCGCCAGCGTGGCGTTGGCCTCGTCATAGACGGCGGCGCGTTCCGCCGGCGACAGTTCCGGCAGGCGCGCATCGCGGAAGATGCGGCCTTCGAGATAATCCATCACGTAGAACGCCGTGCCGACCACGCTGTCGTCCGTGCAGAGCGCACGCATGCGCGGCACCGGCACGTCCGTATCCGCCAGCGCGCGCATCACGCGGAATTCGCGATCGACCTGGTGGGCGCTGGCGAGGAGATGCCCCGGCGGCTTCTTGCGCATCACGAACAGCCGTCCGTCATAGCCTTTCTCGATGATGAGGAATGTCGGGTTCGACGCGCCGCCCTTGAACTGGCGCACGTCCTCGAGACCACTGAACCCGTCGATGCGCCCGGCGAGATAGGCGGCGAGGGCGGCGACATCGAAACGCTGGGCGGGCGCGATATCGCGCGTCTCGGGCAGGGCGGGCACGGTCGTTTCCTTGTATCCGGCGAATGCGAGCATGTGCCGACAGCCCGCCTTCGCCAAGGCTTCGGATGGCATCCAGCTTCACGCCGAGCGGTTGGGGCAAATCCTGCGAATATGACGAATACGGTACCAGCACCACCGTTCCCCCTGCAAACATCGCTGCTGGCGCCACCGCCTCTCAGGCGAGTGCGTGCCCGCGCATCCGTTTGAGCACCTTGAGCGGCGACAATTTCGGCCGCGCCACGGCGTCGACGCCAAGATGGAAGGCCTATGCAAAGACACGAATTGGGCGGAAAGCTATTTCAGCCGCTTGCGCCGTGCCGAACTCGGCCACCATCATCACATCGCGGGAACGTACCTTCTCCGCTACGCGCAAGAGGCTTCCTGGCGCGAAGACAATCGCCGCATGACCAATGGCGATCAGACGCAGCGCGTTGCGCATCTGGCGATGACGCGGAAGCCGAGCGTTGATTTCTCCGGCTACTGGCAGCGTCACGTGAAATCGTGACATTGACGTAAGGCTGCGAATCATGTGATTTGATCCGCGCCGGTAGCGGGTTCCCGGCTGATGAGAACTCGCCGAGAAAAGACTCACGAACAATCTGGGTAAGGCAGGAAAGTGCGCCCCGCTTTCGCGGTGCGTTGGCCCACATCAAATTCGGAGTTATTCGCGTGCGCGGAGCAGTCTTATTGGTAGAACTACCATATTCAATCGAATATCTGCGCCCTCAAGTCGACGCGCTCGTTGCGAGTCTTCCGACTGGGTGCAAGGCGTCCCTCTACTCTGACAGGATGATCGCGGTGGGACTTCTTGATGTGGCCGTCCCTGATGCGGTCGTAGCGAAAGCAGCTAAGACGCTAGATGCATTTTCACGCTACTGGCTGATTGGGATCAGCGGCATGATCGTCAGTAAAGACGGTCCGATTGACCCGCTGCAAAGCTGGATACATGAGAATTTTGGCACCGCCCCGTCTCGGAAGCGGAGCCAAGCCCAAGACGTGCCCGAGCCGAAGCGGCGGGTGATACGGCTCAAAGGCTCGGATTAGAACCTCATAAGCGGCACAGTCTGTCAGATGCTTTTGCAGGCGGCGACCCGGTAAAATCGGGCGCAAGATTTTGATTAGTGTGAGAGCATCGAAGCTTGCA
>DATJRP010000083.1:0-13803 GCA_035504555.1 Rhizomicrobium sp.
GCCTCTGGCGCTGGGTTTCCAGCGGAGACGGCAATCTCGTCATCACCGACGTGGTATTGCCCGACGAGAACGGCTTCGATCTGATTCCCCGCATCAAGCGCGTGCGCCCCGATCTTCCCGTCGTCGTCATGAGCGCGCAGAACACGATCCTCACCGCCATCAACGCGGCCGAACGCGGCGCCTTCGAATACCTGCCCAAGCCGTTCGACCTGAAGGAAGTCACGTCCGTCGTGCAACGCGCGCTCGCCACGTCGCCGAAGAAGCGAGAGGCTGTTCAACCGGGCGAGGGCGACGAGCGATTGCCGATCATCGGCCGCTCGCCGGCGATGCAGGAAATCTATCGCGTCATCGCGCGGCTCACGCAGGCCGATCTCACCGTCATGATCATGGGCGAGTCCGGCACAGGCAAAGAGCTCGTGGCGCGCGCGTTGCACGATTACGGCCGCAGGCGTCACGGCCCCTTCGTCGCCGTGAACATGGCTGCGATTCCGAAAGAGCTCGTGGAAAGCGAATTGTTCGGGCACGAGCGCGGCGCCTTCACCGGCGCCACCAATCGCGGCATCGGGCGATTCGAGCAGGCGGAATCGGGTACGCTGTTCCTCGACGAGATCGGCGACATGCCGCTCGAAGCGCAGACGCGGCTTCTGCGCGTGCTGCAGCAGGGCGAATACACGACGGTCGGCGGACGCACGCCGATCAAGACCGATGTGCGCATCATCGCCGCCACCAATCGCGAATTGCGCCAGCTGATCCAGCAGGGTCTGTTCCGCGAGGATCTCTATTACCGTCTCAACGTCGTGCCGATGCGCCTGCCGCCTCTGCGCGAGCGCGGCGAGGACATCCCCGATCTGGCGCGCCATTTCCTGCGCAAGGCCGAGGAAGAAGGTCTTCCCGCCAAGCGCATCGAGGCCGACGCGCTCGACCTTCTTCGCCGCTATCGCTGGCCGGGCAATGTGCGTGAATTGGAAAACCTCGTGCGCCGTCTCGTGGTGCTCCATTCGGGAGACACGATCTCGGCCGCGATCATCGCCAATGAGATGAGCGAGCCGGTGCGGTCCAGCGCCAATGGCAGCGACGAGCCGCCGACCCTCAGCGCCTCGATCGAACAGCACCTGGCGCGCTATTTCGCCGAGCAGGGCGGGCGGCTGCCGCCGGCCGGCCTGTACGACCGCATCCTGCAGGACGTGGAGCGGCCGCTGCTGTCGATCTGCCTCGCGGCGACCCGCGGCAACCAGATCCGCGCCGCCCATCTCCTGGGCCTGAACCGCAATACCCTGCGCAAGAAAATCCGCGATCTGGGGCTCGAGGTCATCCGCGGCCTCAAGACTGAGTAGAGGGCAGGGGAATTTCTCCACCGAATTCCTGGTCCGCGCCCTTAACGATGATGCCAATTCGGTACGCGGCATTCTTGCAACAGCCTGTGACATGGCTACACTCATTGCAGTTTTGTTAAGTGCCGCTGCGACTTAGCGGGCGAGCAAGGGACCGGGATGGCGATAACGCAAGCAGTCGGTTCGCCCGGAAGCGGTTTTCCGAGATTCATGCGCGCAGCATCGCGCTCGTCCTGGGTCGCGCTGGGGATCGGCTTGGTCGCCTTGATCGCGGGCGTGTCGACTTACGCACTCGTCGCGCGGTTGGTTCCTTACAAGCCGAGTTCGTTCGCGCTCTGGGCACTGCTGCTTCTCGACCTGGCCATTATTCTGGCGTTGGGAACGCTGATCGGCTGGCGGCTGATGAGGCTTTGGGTCGAACGGCATTCGGGTCCCGTCGGTACGCGTCTGCACGCGAGGCTGGTTGCGATCTTTTCGATGGTCGCGTTGGTGCCGGCGGTCCTGGTAGCGATCTTCGCGGCTTTTACGTTCGATCTGGGTATCGAAGCCTGGTTCTCGGCGCCGGTTAAGCACGCGCTGGACTACTCGGATGTCGTCGTGAAGGACTATGCGCACGAGCAGGCGCGCATGATGCTTGCGGATGCCTACGATATCGTTCGCGAGATCAACGAAGATCCCACGATCCTGGGTCCCGATCATCGCCTCGACCAGGGGCGGTTCGAAACCAAGCTTGAAGACATGACGCGTGACCACGATCTGCAGGCGTCCCTCGTTCTCGATTTGCATGGTCACGAGATCGGCAGCACGAAACAGCGATTTCTTCCCGCCGTGCCTCTGCCGAAGCCCGGCGAGTTGGCCGAGGCCGCGCGCGGCACCATTGAAATCGATCAACCGGATGACCGCATGGTGACCGCGTTGATCCCGTTGCAGTCGCTCGACGCGTACATTCTCCTCGTGCGCACCGTCGACCCGAAGGTGATCGCATCCTACAACCGCACGAAGAAAGCGGTCTCGCAGTACCACGAGCTTGAGGCGAGCCGCTGGCAGGTCGAGCTCATCTTCGCCGCGCTCTACGGCATTTTCTCCCTTCTCATATTGCTGGCTGCGATCTGGCTGGCGTTGCGGGCCGCCAACCAGCTTCTGCGACCCGTTACACGTCTCATCGCTGCCGCAGAGCAGGTTTCAAAAGGCGATCTCAAAGTTCAGGTCGAAATCGACCGCGACGATAACGAAATGGCGACGTTGGGACAGGCCTTCAACCGCATGACCGCGCAGCTGCTCGCACAGCGCAACGAACTCGTCGAAGCGAGCCACCAGATCGATGCCAGGCGGCGTTTCACGGAAGCGGTGCTGGCCGGCGTCAGCGCCGGCGTCATCGGCCTCGACATCGACGGGCGCATCACCATCGTCAATCGCGCCGCCGCGCGACTTCTCAATGCAGCGCCCGAGGAACTGGAATCGCGGCATTACAGCGAAGCGGTGCCCGAACTCGCGGGCCTCATCCGCAAGGCGCTGCAGGAGCCCATCGGGCGCTCGAGCGGCGAGGCGACAGTCAAGCGCGCGGGCACCGTGCGAAACCTGAGCGTCCAGGTCGACAGCGAAAAAGACGACGCCGGCTACATCGTCACCTTCGACGACATCACCGATCTCGTCTCCGCACAGCGTACGGCCGCCTGGGCCGACGTGGCGCGCCGCATCGCGCACGAGATCAAGAATCCGCTGACGCCGATCCAGCTCTCGGCCGAACGCCTCAAGCGCAAATATGGCGGCGAAGTCACGAGCGACCCGGAAATCTTCCGGCAATGCACCGACACGATCATCCGCCAGGTGAACGACATCGGACGCATGGTGGACGAGTTCTCGTCCTTCGCACGCATGCCGACGCCGACGATGCGTCGCGAGAACGCGCAGGAGCTTCTGCACCAGTCCGTATTCCTGCAACGCGTGGCGCATCCGCAGATCGCCTTCGAGACCAAGGCGCCCGTCGATCCCCTCTATTTCGAATGCGACGGCCGGCTCGTGTCGCAGGCGCTCACCAATGTCCTCAAGAACGCGACGGAAGCGATCGCGGCGCGCGAAGCCGGCGGTCACGAAGGACCGGGGCGAATCGCCATCACGCTTGAGGAAACGAACGACCGACTCATCTATCGTGTGGCCGACAACGGGGTGGGGCTGCCCCCGCAGCACCGTCACCGCCTGACGGAGCCTTATGTGACGACACGAACGAAAGGCACGGGGCTCGGCCTCGCCATCGTGAAGAAGATTCTCGAAGACCATGGTGGCGATGTGACGCTTGCCGACCGTGACGACGAAGAAACCGGCGCCGAGGTCAGGCTCTCGTTTCCGTTGCGTCAAAAGACCAACCGTGATGTCAAAACCGATGTGCGCGTGGGGGTAGCATGAGCAAGAACGGATTGTTGATGGCGCCGGAAATTCTCATCGTCGACGACGAGGAGGATATTCGCGATCTGATTGCCGGCATTCTGCACGACGAGGGCTTCGAGACGCGCGTCGCGGGGGACAGCGACGGAGCCTTGCAGTCCGTGCGCAGCCGAAGGCCGCAGCTCATCGTGCTCGACATCTGGCTGCAGGGAAGTCGTCTCGACGGCATCCAGGTGCTCGACGTGCTGAAGCGCGAGCATCCCGAGCTGCCGGTTGTCATGATCAGCGGCCACGGCACGATCGAAACGGCCGTTGCCTCGATCAAAAAGGGCGCTTACGATTTCATCGAGAAGCCGTTCAAGGCCGATCGGCTGATCCATGTCGTGGGGCGTGCGCTGGAAGCGGCGCGCCTCAGGCGCGAGATCCAGGAACTGAAGCTCAAGGCGGGCGACGAAACCGACCTCGTCGGCACCTCGTCGGCGATTTCGCAGCTTCGCCAGCTCGTCGACAAGATCGCGCCCACCGGCAGCCGCGTGCTGATCACGGGCCCGTCGGGCTCGGGCAAGGAAGTTGTCGCAAGGCTGATCCACAGCCATTCGCGCCGCGCCGGCAACGCCTTCGTCGCCATCAACTGCGCCACGATGGATCCCGACCGCATCGAGACGGAATTGTTCGGCGAGGAAACCAACGACGGCCCGCGCAAGATCGGCCTCTTCGAGCTCGCGCACAACGGCACGCTCTACCTCGACGAAGTGGCGGACATGCCGCTTGAAACGCAGGGCAAGATCCTGCGCGTGCTCGTCGAGCAGACGTTCCAGCGCATCGGCGGCACGACGCGGGTGCAGGTCGATGCGCGCGTGGTTTCCTCGACGACACGCGACCTGCGGGCCGAGATCGTCGGCGGCACGTTCCGCGAAGATCTTTATCACCGCCTGAACGTGGTGCCGGTGCGCGTGCCGTCGCTGTCGGAACGGCGCGACGACATTCCGCTTCTGATCGCGCATTTCATGAAGCGCCTGTCGGCGACGTCGGGCCTTCCCGTGCGCGAGGTCGGCGACGACGCCATGGCCGTGCTGCAGTCGCATTCCTGGCCCGGCAATGTCCGCCAGCTGCGCAACATCGTGGAGCGGCTCCTGATCCTCGCCACCGACGACGCGGACGAGGCGATCTCGGCCGATCTTCTGCCGGCGGATCTGGGCGTCAGCGCGCCGTGGAACAACGGCGGCAAGGGCGACCTCGTGATCTCGCTTCCGTTGCGCGAGGCCCGCGAAATCTTCGAGCGCGACTATCTGATGGCGCAGATCAACCGCTTCGGCGGCAACATCTCGCGCACGGCGGCGTTCATCGGCATGGAACGTTCCGCGCTGCACAGAAAGCTCAAATCGCTGGGCGTGGGGCCCACGGGCCGCGAGCAGATGTACAACGCCTGATGCGCCAGGCGTTTCACGGTTGGCCGCGGCGCGCGCCGACCGGTCGTACGGCCTATGTCAACGGCGCCTATGTCCCGCACGCGCGCGCGCGCGTGCATATCGAAGACCGCGGCCTGCAATTCTCCGACGCGATCTATGAAGTCTGGGGCGTGTCGAACGGCGCGCTGCTGGACGAAGAAGAACATTTCGACCGCCTCGAACGGTCCTTGCGCGAGCTGCAGATGGCGATGCCGATGGCGCGCGGGGCGCTCAAATTCGTGCTGCGCGAACTCGTGCGGCGCAATGGGGTCGACAACGGCATTCTCTACATGCAGGTGACGCGCGGCGCCGTCCGCCGCGATCATGCGATCCCGAAGGCGTCGCCGAGGCCGAGCCTCATCCTCACGGCGCGGCGGATCAGTGCGAAAATCGTCGAGGCGCGGCGCAAGGCGGGCGTGCGCGTGATCACGCGGCCCGACGAGCGCTGGGCACGGCGCGACATCAAATCGACATCGCTTCTCGCCAACATCCTCGCCAAGACGGCGGCGCGCGACGCCGGTGCCTTCGAAGCCTGGCTGATCGAAGACGGCTATGTGACCGAGGGGAGTTCGACCACGGCCTGGATCGTCGATGCCGAGGGTCGGCTCGTCACCCGCAGCCTCTCCAACGCCGTCCTGCCGGGCGTGACCCGGCGCGTGATCATGGAGGCAGCGGCCGAGGCACGGCTGCCGGTGGTGGAGCGGCGTTTCACACGGGCGGAGGCTCTGGCGGCCAAGGAGGCCTTCATCACGGCCGCCACGCTAGGGGCCACGCCGGTCGTCGAAATCGACGGAAAGCCGGTCGGCGCGGGCAAACCGGGCGCCGTCAGCCGGCGGGTTCAGGAGCTTTACGCTAGGGAAGCCGCCCGAAAAACGGCCGGAAAAGAGGACTAAAGGGCCTTTCGCAAACGCAGCAAATCACCTTATGCTAGTAGAGCTGGGCCAGGGGGTCTAAGCGAGTGTAACTGTGGCGCAATAATAAATGGGTTCACCCATGAGCGAAAAACAACAAAATCTCCAAGACACCTTTCTGAATGCCGTTCGTAAAAGCAAATCATCGGTGACGATCTTTCTCGTCAACGGTGTGAAGCTTCAAGGGAACATCACTTGGTTCGACAATTTCTGCGTTCTTCTGCGCCGGGACGGTCAGGCGCAACTCGTTTACAAGCACGCGATTTCGACGGTCATGCCGATGGGACCGATCCAGCTGCAGGAAGTGGAACCGGCGGCGCTCGAAACGGCTTGAAGCGCCCGAAAAAGGGGCAGGACCTCGCGCGGCAGCGCGCGGCGTTCGTCGTTCACGTAGAACCCAAATCCCGGGGGAGCGCCGACGATTATCTCGGGCGCGATGCACAAGCGCGTCTCGCCGAGAGCGTGGGGCTCACGGCCGCCATCGGTCTCGATGTCGTCTCCGAATGGATCGTGCCGCTGGCAAGCCCAAGGCCCGCGACGCTCATCGGCACCGGCAAGGTCGAGGAGATGGCGGTCGAAGTGCATGCGCGCGAGCCGGAAGTCGTCGTCGTCAATGCGCAGCTGTCGCCCGTGCAGCAGCGCAATCTCGAAAAGGCGTGGGGCGCGAAAGTGCTCGACCGCACGGCGCTCATCCTCGAGATCTTCGGCGAGCGCGCGCAGACGCGGGAAGGCCGTCTGCAGGTCGAGCTCGCGCATCTGACCTATCAGCGGAGCCGGCTGGTGCGCAGCTGGACGCACCTGGAGCGGCAACGCGGCGGCTTCGGCTTCCTCGGCGGCCCGGGTGAAACGCAGATCGAAACCGACCGCCGCCTGATCGGCGAACGCATCTCGAAGATCAAGAAAGAACTGCAGCAGGTGACGCGCACGCGCGGACTGCATCGCGAAGCGCGCCGGCGCGTGCCTTATCCCATCGTGGCGCTGGTGGGCTATACCAACGCCGGCAAGTCGACGCTCTTCAATCGCCTGACCAAAGCCGATGTGCTCGCGAAGGACCTCCTGTTCGCGACGCTCGATCCCACCATGCGCGGGCTGACGCTGCCCGACGGCCGCAAGGTGATCCTGTCCGACACGGTCGGCTTCATCGCCGATCTGCCCATCGAACTGGTGGCCGCCTTCCGCGCCACGCTGGAGGAAGTGCTGGAAGCCGATGTGATCCTGCATGTGCGCGACGCGGCGCATGGCGAATCCGAAGCGCAGAAGCGCGACGTGCTGAAGGTCTTGAGCGAATTGGGCGTGGAGCCCGGCGAAGACCGGCCGCTGATCGAGGTGCTGAACAAGATCGATCTGCTGGAGCCCGGCCAGCGTGAAGGCTTGCTCGAAAAAAACCGCGCGCGCGGCAAAGGTCCGATCGCGATTTCCGCCGTGACGGGCGAGGGGCTGGACGATCTTCTGAAGCGGCTCGAGGCGTCGTTCGCGCACACGCAGGTCACCGTCGAACTGCGACTCGATCCGTCGGACGGCGCAGGCCTCGCCTGGGCACATGCCCACGGCCATGTGGTGGCGCGCAACGGCGGCGCCGGGGCGATGAAGCTCACCGTTGCCGTCGACCGTCACAATCTCGACCGATTCCTCAATCACTACGGTGCGAGCGCCCACGCGGCGGAGTGAGCAGGGGAACGATGCTGGATCGTCGTACAGTCTTGGCCGCAGCGCCTTGTCTTCTCGTCGCGCACAACGCTGTTGCGCAGAGCGATCCCTTCGCGGGGCTGGAAGCGCGCCACGGCGGCAGGTTGGGCGTTGCAGCGCTCGACACAGGATCGAAACGCAGACTTGCCTGGCGCGCCGACGAACGTTTTCCCATGTGCAGCACGTTCAAGACGCTCCTGGTCTCGGACTTGCTCGCGCGCGTCGACCGGCACGCGGAAAGGCTCGACCGCCGGATCGCGTTCGGGCCCGCCGATCTTCTCGACTTCGCGCCCGTCACGCGCGCGCATGTGAACGAAGGCGGCATGACACTGGGCGCGCTGGCGGCGGCCGCCGCGAGTTACAGCGACAACACGGCGGCGAATTTGCTGCTGGCCCATCTCGGCGGTCCGGCCGGCGTCACGGCCTATGTGCGCACCCTGGGCGACACGGTCACGCGCCTGGACCGCACCGAGCCCGGCGCCAACACCTGCGTCCCCGGCGATCCGCGCGACACGACATCGCCGTCCGCCATGCTGGGCGATCTGCAGACACTCGCGTTCGGACATGCGCTCAGCGAAACCTCGCGCACACGGCTGATCACCTGGCTCGCCGACTATCAGATGAAGGGCGTGCGCATTCCGGCCGGAATTCCGGCAAGCTGGCGCAGCGCCGACAAGATGGGGACCGGTGCTCACGCCACCGCGAACGACGTCGCCGTCCTATGGCCGCCCGGCCGCGCGCCGATCCTCGTCGCCGCCTATTACACGGCCTCGCAGGCCTCGCGCGCGGAGCAGGATGCTCTGCTCGCCGATGTCGGCCGGATCGTCGTGCAACGCTTCTCCTGAAACGGCGGCCTTGGGAGTTGCCGAAAAGATTCTCGGAGAGAGGCGCTAGCGCTCGCCCTTCTTCGCGTCCTGCCAGAGGGCTTCCATCTCGTCGAGCGTGGCATCGCCCGGCTGCACGCCGCGCGCGGCCAGCGTTTTTTCGATGTAGCCGAAGCGGCGGACGAATTTCGCATTCGCTGCTCTCAGAGCGGTTTCCGGATCGACCTTCAGATGCCGCGCGAGGTTGGCGACGGCGAACAGGAGATCACCCATCTCCTCCTCGATCTTCGCGGCGTCCGCGCCTTTCGCTCGCGCCTCCACGATTTCATGCGCTTCCTCGGCGATCTTCTCGACCACTTTCGGCGCCGAATCCCAATCGAAACCGATGCTTGCAGCGCGCTTTTGAAGCTTTACCGCACGCAGCAGGGCAGGCAGCGCGCGCGGAACGTCATCGAGCAGGCCGAGCGCCTTCTCCGCCCGTTCCTTCTTCTTGTGTTCTTCCCACGCAACGGTCTGCGCTTCGGCGCTGTCGATGCGGCTGTTGCCTGCGAAAACATGCGGATGCCGGCGGATCATTTTCTCCACGATGGCGCCGACAACATCACCGAAATCGAAGAGGTTCTGCTCGGCCGCCATCTGCGCGTGAAAAACGACCTGGAAGAGGAAATCGCCGAGCTCGTCCTTCAGGGCGGGCCAGTTCTCGTCCTCGATGGCGCCCGCGACTTCGTAGGCTTCTTCGATCGTGTAAGGCGCGATGGTGGCGAAGGTCTGCGCGATGTCCCACGGACAGCCGCCGTCCGGATCGCGCAGCCGGCGCATGATGTCGAGGAGGCGTTCGACCTGGGAGGACGAATTGGTCATTTCCATCACCTTCACTGTCATGGCCCGGATTCGCGGGCCATGACAACAGGTTTTGCTACTCGCCCAGTTCCTTCAGCTTCGCCATCGCCTGTCCCATGAACGCGAAAACCTCCGGCGTCAGCGGCAGCGTCGGACCGGCCTTCGGATCGGCCATGGCTTCGCCCCAGATCGCGCGCACTTTGCCGGCGACGGCCGGATCGCCGCCCGTGAACTGCTCGACCAGCGCACGCCAGCGCCGTGCCGCATCGAGCGCCTCAGGCGAGGCGGGATCGCCTTTCGCCATCGCGGCTTTCGCGTCGGCGATCACCTGTTCCCATTGGCGGCTGACTTCCGCCTGGTCGAACTTCTTCGCGCTCAGCGCCGCACGTTCTTCGGCGGAGAAGTATTTCTCGCTGATCGGATCGAAGAGGGCCTTCATCTCTTCGGGCGTGGCTTCATGCGTCATCGTCGTCTCCCTGGTGAGCGCGGTCAGATCGTCGATCGAAAGATCTTCGCCGTCCGCGAGTTTCCGGCGCGCGGCGCGGACGAGGGTGAGCGCACGCGTCACCCGCGCGTTCTCGCGCGCCAATGTGTCCTCCTGCAGCGCCAGGACGGCTGAGAGCGATCCTTCCGGGCGCGCGATCAGCACCGCGATGCGCGCCAGCGGCAGGCCCAGACGCTTCAGCGCCAGCACCTGATGCAGCCGCGCCATTTCCGAAGGGCCGTACGCGCGCCAGCCCTTGGCGGAGCGCAGCGGTTTGACGAGGCCGTGCTTCTCGTAAAGGCGCAACGCCTTGGGCGACACGCCCAGCCGGCGCGCGGCTTCCGTAGGACTGAGGAATTGCGCCTTCTGCAGCATCAGGATTTCGCGATTCTGTCCATCAGCGCATCCATCGTCAGGTCGCGCTTGAGCGGTCCCATCGTGAAGGTCAGCGCGAAGCCGTCCGGATCGGCCACGGTGAAATCGCGCGCGTTCCACGGCCGGTCGCCGGGCTCCTGGATGAAGATCGCCTGCGCTTTCCGTGCCCGTTCCGCCAGCGCATCGAGCCCGCCATCCGTCACCGCATAGTTGAGGGTGATGCCGATGCCTTTGGTCTCGATGATCGGCGGGCTGGCGCGCAGCAGCAGGTCCGCATATTTCGCCCAGCGCAGATGCACGAGCCCCGTGCCGCCGCCGGGGCCCGGCATCGTGAAGACATGCTGGAAGCCGAGCGCGGATTGATACCAGCGCGACGACGCGTCGGCGTCCTTCACCGACAGCGCCGGGAAGGACGGCATGGGGTAGAATTCGGGTTGTTCGCTCATCGTCGTGGCCTTGTGCCGATCTCTTGAGACCCCTTCTGAGGGTTGCCCCAGGGGCAGGGTCAATGGGGATAGTAGGCTAGGTTGAGAAAAAGGTTTAACGCGGTGGTCGCAGCGGATGCGCGGTGGACGCGGGGGGAACCTCGCGCGTAGCTTGCAAAAAGACAATTCACAGGGAGACGGTGAGACAGTGGGATGCTCGCTCTCTCTCCGTCTCCCTGTGAATTTTTCTGCGCGCTGACGCGCGCGAGATGCGTCCGCGTCCACCGCGCATCCGCTGCGGCCACTGCGTTGAATCTTTCGAGTCTCAGAACGGCAGCGGCCGGATGTCGGGCTCGAGCCAGGCGCGCCGGGCTTCGACGGAGAACAGCCGTTGCTTCGTCCAGTAGGCGAGCAGCCAATCGGGTTTGCCGAGCGGCGAGTCCATCAGCGCATTGCCGACGGCAAACAACGGCTTGTCGCGATGCGTTTCCAGAAACGATGAAGCCGCGCGCAGCGAGGCCAGCGTGATCGTCTCGTGATAGCCGCCGGTGTCGGTGTTGGCGACGCCGGTCGCTTCGTTGTAGGCGCGGATGAGGCCCGGCATCACTTTGGCCGCGTCGATGTCGGGGCGGCGCGCAATCAGCCACAGGGCCGCCGCGAAATGCGCGCGATGCGTCCAGCGCGGCTTGGGCAGGCTCAAATCCATCACGCCACGGGCGATGGCGGCGAGGTCGTCGTCGGCGGTGAATACGGCTGTCATGTCGGGCTCCTGTGGCCCGGCGGGCATGAAAAAAACCCGCCGGACGTGGCGGGTTGATGCGAAGGGATCGTCGGGAAAGCTTAGGCCCGATCCGCGCGCGCAAACGCCGCCTGAGAGCGACGCTTTTGTTGCTGCGAGGTGCGGACCGTAACCATAGGTGGGAGATTGATGGCCGCACGGCGTGGGGTCAATTGCGCGCTGCGAATAGCAGCCATCACGCCAGCCCTTTGAACGGATCGCGCCAGGCTTCGATGTCCCACAACCGGTCGTGCCAGCGTTTGACATGGGGGAATTCCGCCACCGGCAGGCCGGCGCCATCGGCGAACGGCAGCGGAGTCGCGACGCGGAAATCGGCGTAGGAGATACGGTCGCCCAAAAGCCATGTGCGGTTCGCCAGGAGGCCGTCCAGCGTCGCCGCGTGCTCGCGGAAATTGCCCAGCGCTTTTTCCATCTCGCGCGGATCGGGTTTCGCGTCCGAGAAGGTCGGGATGACGACCCGCCAGAAGTAGAGCGGGTCCGCCGCGCGGGTGAGATGATACGCGCTCCAGCTGATCCATTTGACCATCTCGGGTTGTTCGGCGCCGGTGCGCCAGAAATCCGTGCCGGAAAGCGCCGAGAGCCGGCAGGCGATCGCGTCGGTCTCCCAGAGCCTGTCGTCGCCGTCGACCAGCACCGGCACGAGGGCGTTCGGATTGATCGCGCGGAAGGCTTCGGTGTTTGCCGGATCGCGCGGGCTCGCGCGCACGAATTCGACGGGCGCGTCGAGATATTTCGCGACGGCGACCGCCACGCGGGGATTGAGATTGTGGGAATAGTAGAGCTTCACAGCGCGTCCTCAACGCAGCGGCGGGCGCGATCTTGGCTTTGGCCGCCCGGGCCTGTCATCCGACGAAAGCGCCGGAGCCGTCATGCGATGCGTGCGGGGCCGGGCTTGCGCGTGCGTTGCTTGATCGCGTGCGATCGCGCGCCTAGCTTTCCCGCATGACCACGCGCACCGCCACATGCTCCTGCGGTCAGCTCCGCGTCACCGTCGAGGGCGACCCCGTCCGCGTCTCCGTCTGTCACTGTCTGGCGTGTCAGCAGCGCACCGGCAGCGCCTTCGGCGTGCAGGCGCGCTGGCCGCGCGATCGGGTCCGGCTGGAAGGCGAAACCAAAGTCTGGCAGCGCACCGGCGACGAGGGCACGGTGATGGACTTTCATTTCTGCCCGCATTGCGGCTCGACGGTCTGGTACGCGCGAGGGCCGGCGGCCGACACGATCGGCGTCGCCGTGGGCGCTTTCGCCGATCCCAAATTTCCGGCGCCGAATTTTTCGGTCTATGAGGAGCGCCGCCATCCCTGGGTGACGCTGCCGGATGCGGTCCAGCGCATGTTTTAGGCCGTTCGTCGTCTTTCCGGCGGGGGACCGTATGGCGACTGCCGACGGAGCGGTGACGAGAGCGGTTCGGTCTTTTCGCCCGCGAGTCTTCGGTCTTGGTTAGGGACGGCAGACAGTCGCCCAGATCTGGGCCAGACCGCCGGCGTTGCTCATCGGAACGCTTGCCGGGCTTCCGCCTTGCACGCCGTTGCCTTCGCATTCCCAGCCCGTGACGGTTCCGCCTTCGGAATCCGCATGCGGCCAGCCGCCCGAGAACGAACTGTCCTTGAACCGGCATCCGCCGCCGGCCACGTATCCGCCCTGCAGCTGATCTGCCGAAGGCGTGAACACGTAGTGGCTTCCGGTTTGCCAGATTGTTTGCCCCGAAGCCGGGCTGACCGCTCTACAATCCGCGATCGCCGGCATAACTTGCATGGAGACAAACGCGACGACGGCTGCAGTGCCAAGAAGCAATTTCGCTTTCATATCCATCCCCGATTTTTTTTGACGCCGGATTCATCGCACGGAGCATCGTAGCGATGCCATATAGATCAAGCCGCCGTACAATATAGGCAGCGTAGCAGGGGCCCACACCGTTTGCGGCGCCGTTCCCATGCCAAGCCCGCAATCGCCTCAGTTTTGGCGATAGTATACTTGACGTAGGAAACCGCCGATGGCAAAAAGAGCCCGACAGGCCGACGCAGTTGAAGTAATGGAGGAAATGGCCCGTGTCGGGCGCGACCGAAAGCGCTCTCTGGCAGCTCGCATTCCCTATTTTGGACCGGAGATGATTACTCGCGAGATGCTCCTATACGCGATGGACGTTCTACGCGGGTTCATGGACGTTGATGCATCCGATGACGAACTTGAGCGCGCCGCTACCAGAGTTCTTTACGAAACACTTTTTGAGCCTCGCCCATTAGAGCTTGAGCGCGGCTCCGAACGGCTGTCGCATGAGCTTGGATATCGTTCGCCTTCACT
>DATJRP010000084.1:0-12935 GCA_035504555.1 Rhizomicrobium sp.
AACGCCTGCCCGTCAAACGCATCATGGTCGGCCCGTCTCTGAAGCTAGATGATAACGTCGCCTTTGCGAGATCGCTGGTAGGCTCCGACGTTCGAGTCGTGGCCTCCGCTACACCCTTCGTCTGGTAAAGGGGTGTGCCCAAAATTCGAAGAAGTGAGTTACCTCCATGGAACCGCACCAAGTTTCGCTTCACAGCGTTGCGCTGTGGGCGCAGATTGGAGTTGGTTGTCATGCAAGAGAGCAGGCGCGCGCAATGGATGCTCCTAATCGCAAAATCACACCTGACCGGGCGGGGTGTTCACCCCTGGGCGAGACCGTTTGGTCTCTGGGCGAGGACGTTTGCCTCTGGTGGTCTGGGCGCTGGTCCCATGGGCGGCATGCGAAGAGGGTCGTAGTGCCTTGAAATGTCTTACACAACCCATACACAAACCGGTTTTCTGCAAAAATGCAACACAAAATCAAAAACTTACGAGCAGGCGAACAAGACTCAAAATCTGTTGCTGGCGACAGCGTGCTGGTTCAAGTCCGGCCAGGGGCACCAACCTTCGCCGCGAAGCGACGAAGACGCCGGAATAGACCGAGATACGTACACCTGTCGACGTAACCGGCGACGACACTCAGAATGATGGGGACAGGCAGCGGAACCGCAATCGATTTTGGTGGCGTCATCTCGCCCGGAACCGCCAGCTGCGGAGCGAGAGGATTTGTCTTGGTCATCTCGAAGAAATCGCTCGATGCGCCGAGACGAAAAATGGGCCCGAACGCTGCGACTGTGAACGGTTTTTCCGGGATGGTTGCAACCTGAAGTGCGCGACGGCCTTCAGTCGCCCGCCACCCGCTGTTCGCGTTCGCGAAGATCCTGCCCGCGCAAGTTCGCGAGCCACGCCCAGTCGGCGACGCGCAGGTGGTCCATCTCCATCGCCTTCAGGCAAAGAAGAAAGAACGCCGCGGAAAATTCCCCGCGCGAGATCTTGTTCCGGAGATTGCGCTCGTTCTCGTCCACACGCAGTTCGTTGAGACGATCGGTCAGCTCGCGATAGCTGAGCTCGCGATACATCATCGACATCTGCAGGATGCGGCTTGCCCAATGCCGAGCCTCCCGCGCAAGCGCGGCATCGATCCCCAACGTCTTCGGCATTCAATCGCCCCTCAAAAGTTTACGCGCACTTAAGATTTACTTGGACTTAACCGTCTTCAACGGAACTGCACGCTAGAAGATGCCTTTTCGTTGACCGGTCTCATCTTCCGTGTAAATGAACTTTGTAGAGTGTATTCGCTGGGGTTTAAGGAATGCTTGTCCGAACACTCGCAAGCTCGGGGCTTTCTTGTTCCGTTTCTGAAAGCGACGAGCCCGAATAGAAGACAACGTCCGGATGACAAGCGGGGGGAATTCCCGTTGCCGGGTGAGAGCGAGATAGAGCGCTGAAGGCTGTCGAAGGCCTTGAACGCATCTCGTCACTTCGTGAAATGCAGGAACCGCCGACAATCGCTTCGCAATGCGCGAACGCGAAACCGGTTTCTTGCGCCCTCCCGCAAGCACGTTTCGCAACGCCGTTATTGAGCGAGCTGGAGGCGCTCTCACGATGCAAGAGGTGAAGAAGAAGGCGATCATCAAGAAATTGGAAGCGGGGCTGGGGAATTCCCACGTCGGAATCGAAGTCAGTCTTTGGGACGTCGACACGACGAAATTCCGCGAAGGCGATACGGTCGAAGTCCAGATCCGGCGCCTGAAGCGGCCGATGGCGAAAGAGCGGGAACGCCGCGTCGTCAAGATGCCGAAACCCAAGCCGCGTTACGAGATCAAGGAGGAAGGCCCGCTCTTCGTAGGCTATGTCAGCGGCTTTCCCTGCGTGCTCGCGAGCAAACGGGAGATCGTCGAGCGCATGCTGGCCGAGCGGTTCCTGGGCGACGTCGAAAAGGGGGAGATCGTCCCGTTTCCGAAGATCGGGCGGTGCGGCGCGGAATCGTCACCAAGATAAAATAGAGAATAGAAGGGCTTATCCGGCTCTTGCGCGGGACTTCCGCTGCCGCCGCGCAAATGTTCAACCGGAAGGCACGGCCATCATACCGTCACACCTTGTTATTTGGCGTTTCGCGCATTTGCGCGTAAACTCCGCCTTAATAATTTCGATTATGGGCGGGGGCTCCAATGCAACTCTCTGCGTTGCAGAAGTCGGCTGCACAAGCCATTGTAAACATATTCGAAACCGGCTCGATCCGCGGCGATTACGCCGACGTGACGCTTCTGCCGGGCGATTCGGGCCAGCTCACTTACGGCCGGTCGCAGACGACGCTGGCGAGCGGCAACCTCTTCCTCTTGATCCAGGATTATTGCGGACAGAACGACGGATCGCTTAGCGCCGCACTCAAGCCCTATCTGTCGAAGCTCCAGGCCTGCGATAGCTCGCTCAACAACGACATGACGTTCCGCAGCCTCCTGAAAGACGCGGGCAGCGATCCGGTCATGCAGGAGGTGCAGGACGCCTTCTTCGACCGCGTCTATTGGGACCCTGCGATGCGCTCCGCCGATGCGCTGGGCGCGCAATCGGCCCTGGGGGCGGCCATCGTTTATGACAGCACGGTGCACGGCTCTTGGGCGCAGGTGCGCGACATGACGCGCAAGCAGTTCGGCGAGCTGAAGCAGATCGGCGAAGTCCAGTGGATGTCCGACTATGTCGAGACGCGCCGACAATGGCTCGCGACCTACCCCAATCCGCTCCTGCACAAAACCGTCTACCGCATGGACGCGTTCCGGCAGATCATCAATGCGGGCAATTGGAAACTCGGCCTGCCGCTGGTTGTGCGCGGCTTGTCGATCACGCCGGATTCGTTGAGCGATGCGCATCCCGTGAACGTGGCCGCCGAAGGCGCGCCGCGCCGGCAACTGCGCCTGGCGACGCCGGCGATGACGGGGCCCGACGTCAGCTGGCTGCAGCAGCGCCTGACGCTCGCGGGCATTCACATCGCCGAAACCGGAACCTTCGACGCCGACACTGATACGGCCGTGAAGGCGTTTCAGACGGCGCACGATTTGAAAGCCGACGGCATCGTGGGTCCGGTGACGCGTTCGGCGCTGGAAGACGTGCCCCTCGTCACGCCTGCCAAATCGCTGACGCCGGCTGCGGCGGAGCCGATGCCCGCCGTCGTCGTTCCCAAGCCCGCGCCGGCAACGCCGCCGGCTGCAGTTCAGCCCGCGGTGAGCGCACCGGCCGCAACGGGCGAATCGGCCGCCGACATCAAGCAGCACGTGACCGCGCAGGTGAAGACGGGCGTCGCCGCCGTGCAGAAGACGATCGTGGACACGCACCAGCAGATGGTTTCGCTGGTGGCGCCCGCCGTGAAAGCGCCCGCGCAGAAGAAAGCGCCGCTCGCAACCGCGCAGGAAGTGACGACCGTTCTCAGCACCGTGAACCTGAGCGGCCGTCCCATCCTCGCGGCGGCTGGCAGCCTGCTCATTCTTCTCTTCGCGGAAATCCGCGATGGCATCGCCTGGGTGACGGCCGGCCTTTCGAAGGATCTGGCCTATGTGCACGTGCCGCCGTTCCCGGCCCTGCCGCAATCTCCGCAGGACGCGCAGCGGTTCTTCGCGGAGTCCTACGTCTATCTGCATGCGCTTCTGGCTTCGATCCCCAATGCGTGGATGTTCCGTATACGGATCGTCGCCATGCTGCTGATCGTCTATGCGCTTTATCGCCTGCGCAAAACGCATGTAAGCCTCGGCAATATTCAGCAGCGCGTCTCGCAGGTTCAGGGCGATATTTCGACGGCCAAGCAGGATTTCGCCGAGGCCCAGCAGGTCGCGCAGGACGTGGAACAGGTCGTTCAGACCGTTAAATAGATTTGGGCTTTTAGGCCACCGCTTGGGGGCGGGAGAATGACGGACACGAATGAAGGCGTGCGGCCGCGCGTATTCGGCCCGGGCATCTACATCCCCTTTCTGGCGCGGGTTCCTCTGATCGTCAGCATCGTTCTGGTGGTCACACTTTCAGACCTGGCCATCCCGGGCTCGATGCAGGAGGCATTGCGCTATTCGATCGTCGATCGGCCGCATCAGCTCCTGGTGATCGCCGCCGCCCTCGTGCTGGCATGCGTTGCGCTGCGCTTCACGGCGGAGGCGATGATCGAGCTCGTATCGCCCGAGTTCGTCGACAGCACCGGCACCATTCATGTCTTTGCTTTCCTCGTGCCGCGGCTGCTTCCGCTCCTGCTTGGGCTTGCGACCGCAACCCCGCTCCTGAAACTCGCCCTCGACACGCGCTCCCTTCCCTTGGGGCACGACCGCATGACTGCGGCAGGCCTCGGCGTCGCCTGCATCGTCATCGGCCTTCTCGTTGCGGCCGCGCCCAAAGGGCCGCATGTGCCGACTTTCTCGCTCAGGAAAACCAATATCCTGACGCGCTTGGGCTATGCGCTTCTGCCGCTCGTTCTTGCCGTCGCCTTCTCGGGCGCCGTGCTCGGCTTTTGGCAGACGGACAGCGGTACGGCGGATCACGCACTCGAGCGCTACATCGCCGGCATTGTCGGCGTCGCCGACGACGGCTCGTCCGCCAACGGCCCGCTGCAGGCCTATATGCATGACGCATCCGGCGCGCCGGTGATGCGTTACGCGCCTTACGTCAAGTCCGTGCCCTTTAAGGCGTCGACTGTTTCGCCGCTGTTGATCGCGGCGGAGCTGGTGTCGCTCTTTGTCAGCTGCATGGTGGCGCGACTCGCGATCGCCATCTTCTTCGACCTGATATTCCCGAGCTTCGGCGGCTCCGGCGCGGTCCCGCATCTGATCCGAACGTGGCTGCCGCGGCTTGCAGCGGCGGGGGTGGGCATAGGCGTGGCCGCGCAGATGATCCGCGAATATTTCTTCACGCCCGGCCTGACCTTACTGCCGGCCGAGGTCTATTGGGTCTGGAGCCTTGCCGCGATCTTTGCCGCCATCGGCATCCTGGCGAGCCTGGGTTCGGGCAGCACCTATCTCGCAAGCGGCCCGTGGCGTGAGTCGCCGAGCGTCGGGCGGCGTTTCCTGGGCGCTGCGCGCAGGCTTTCCGCACTCGACGCCCGCTGGGAATGGTTCCTCGTCCTCCTCGTGGCCGGGGGCATCGCCGTCCTGCTGCTGTTCACTGATCTGCACTTCGTGCGCATCGCGCAATGGGTCGGACCCGTAGGTGTCATTCTGTTGTGGGGATTCTCGGCGAGCGCGCTCTTCTTCCCGCTGGCCTTCCTTTCCCACATGACGCGGATACCGACGCTGACGATCCTTGTTCTGGCGGCGCTGACCTTCGCGGGCTTCGATCTCAACAACAATCACGAATTGCGCGTGGTGCACGACCGGAGCGCGGCGGCGTTGAAGGCGCCATCGAAGGCCGCGTCCGCTGTGCAGACCGACCAGCGTCAGGATCTCGATCTCGCCAAATGGATCGCAAGCCGGAAGGACTGGAACAAATACGACCGCTATCCGGTCTTCCTGATCGCGACGGAAGGCGGCGGTATCCGCGCGGCCTATTTCACGGCATCCGTGCTGGCGGCCCTGCAGGAACGCTGCCCGGCCCTGGCCCAGCATACGCTCGCGATCAGCGGCGTGTCGGGCGGCAGCGTCGGCGCTGCGGTCTTTGCCGGGCTGGCCGGCGACTATGCGAGCAACGTTGCCAACCCCGGCTGCAACCTCGACGGCGCCAAGCGCGCCGGGCCGATCGTCAGCCGCGCGCGCTCCGTGCTCGCGACCGATCTTTTGTCGCCGCTGCTGGGCGCCATGCTGTTTCCCGATGCCCTGCAGCGCATCGTGCCGGTCCCCATACCGCAAGCGGACCGCTCGCGCGCGATCGAATACGCGCTCGAAGACGCATGGCGGAAGGCGACGACCGGCGACTGCGGACGCTGCGACGGCTCACGCATGTCCGAGCGCGCGGCCGATCTCTACAACCGTCCCGCACCCGAAGACGCCGTTCCCAATCTGCTTTTGAACACGACCGAAGCCGGCACGGGGCAGATCATCCCGTACACGACGGTGCGCATCACGGGTCTCGCCACGCCATTCCGCAGCCAGGCCGAGATCGACGATTCGAGTTTCGATGCGGTCGAACCTTCGCCCAGCGAGATGGGGCGGCTTTCGCTGCAGGATCGCATGGCCGACGACCGGATCCCGCTGAGCACGGCCGCCATCGTCAGCGCGCGCTTTCCCTATCTCACTCCCGCGGGCCGCGTCAGCTACAGCGACGGCAACTACGTCGACGGCGGCTATTTCGAAAATTCGGGAACCTATCTCCTGTCAGGGATCGTCCAAAATCTGATCGGTCAACAGGCCTCTTATCCCGCGGGACAGAGTCCGCAACTCGATGCCGCCCGCAGAGCCGTGTTCGTGGTCGTCGTCATCGAGTCCGAGCCCTGCACGCGCAATTCGCTCGACACCGGATGCGACGAGGATTCGACGACGGAGAGCGACAGCTGGAGCGAGGCGCTGTCGCCCTTGCGCGCGCTTCTGTCGACCCGCGATGTCCGGGCCGAATATTCGCTCGACAGCCTGAATGCCGTGTCATCGCTGATCGAGCAATTCTCCTACAAATACGGCGGGCAGACGACCACCAGCGACACGGGCACGAGTTGCGATTATCCCGTCTGCGCGGTGACGCTCAGGTTCCGCAACCGCACGCGCACCGACATTCCGCTCTCCTGGGTGCTGTCCAGCGAAGGACGGAAATCGATGGACAACGCCGTCGACGGCATGGAAGAGGCCGACGTGCGTCTGGCAGCGCCGCCTACCAGCACTGAAACCCTGGACGACACGCAGGATGTCGATCGCGTGCTGGGCTCGTATCGGCGCGTGTTGTGCATGCTGGCGGCGAGGACCGGCGAGCAGGGCTGCTCGGTGAAGACGACACAGCAGACGGCCGCTCAGAAATCCGTCAGCAAATAGGTCGTCGATTTGCAGAGATTGACGTGCTGCTTGTTGATGCGGTGGCCGTCTTCGAACATCGCCTTGACGTCGAAGAAGCAGGCCGGTCCCACTTCAAAGCCGATCTGCTTCTGGATGCCGAGCGGGCGGTGATTGAGAATATCCGGCCGCCAGACGGGCGCATCGGACGGGCGCACCTGCAACGCCACCATCGCCGTGCGCGTGCCGTTGACGATCGAAACCGGGCGCGCAGAAGCGGCCGAGACGCCCATCAAAACAGCAACGACCGTGAGCGCTGCGGCGCCCGTATGATGTGATCTCGACCCTTCGCGCATGACGTCCCCCAAGTCCTGACGAACGATATGCTACAAAATGGCGCGGGCGTTGGAAAGCCGAGGGCCTTACGCGTGTTATTGCCGTGCGAATCCTGTAATCGGAAAGCGCATTGGAGGTGGGTCTCGTGGCGGCTTTGTACAATTGCGCGAAATGTCCGGGCTATTGCTGTTCCTACCCGCTCATCGCGCTCACCAGGCGTGACGTTGAGCGGCTGGCAAAGCATTTCGGCCTCGGCTTTCGGGCGGCCAAGGAGAAGTTCACCAAGCCGCAGGAGAACGAGCAGTACACGATGCGCCGGAAGAAGGACGAGCATTTCGGCTACATCTGTCAGTTCTTCGACACTGAGAAGCGCCGCTGCACCGTCTACCAGTCGCGTCCCTCCGTCTGTCGGAGCTTTCCGGGCAGCGGGCGCTGCGGCTATTACGATTTCCTGATGTTCGAGCGGCGCGCCCAGGAAGACGACGAGTTCGTGGCCACGACCTGGAGCGGCCCGGTCACCTGAGGCCTACTGATCGCTCGGCTGCATGGGCTGGGCGTGCTCGGCTTGGATCACGGCCACGCTGATGGCGATCGAACCCACAAACAGCAGGGCCACGGCCAGGATGCAGATGAGCGCGATGGTGTGCGGCTTGACGGGCGGCTGCTTGGGCATCGAAGGGTCCGGAAAGGCCCGAGACTATCACGGGATTTTGCGGGCCGCGCGAGGGGCCGGTTCTGGCACATTTCGCCGCGCCGCCGTGATATCAAAAATCCGCAACCAGAGAGACATCCGCCATGCCGCTCGAAATGCGCGAAGCCTGCGAGCGCTGTGCCGTACCGCTGCCGAAGGACGCGCAGGACGCCCGCATCTGCAGCTACGAATGCACGTTCTGCGCGCGCTGCGCGGACGCTATGAACGGCCGCTGTCCCAATTGCGGCGGCGAGCTGCAGCCGATGCCGCGGCGCAAGACGTGAGCCGTCACCCGTGAACTATCGCCACGCCTTCCATGCCGGAAATTTCGCCGACGTCGTCAAGCATGTGGCGCTCGTCGCCATCCTTCTGCATCTGCGCAAGAAGGAAAAACCCTTCCGCGTGATCGACACGCATGCGGGGCGCGGGATCTACGATCTCGCCGGGGAAGCCGCGCAGCGTACCGGCGAAGCCGCCGGCGGCATCGCGAGGCTCACCGATCTCGCGGGCGCCGCGTTGCCGGTAGCGCTCGCGACCTATCTCGAGATCGTCCGCGGTGCGGGTGCCGCGCATTATCCGGGATCGCCCTTGATTGCGGCGCAGCTCTTGCGCGGAAGCGACAAGCTCACCGCCATCGAGAAACATCCCGAAGACGAGGCTGCTTTGGCGCAGGCGTTGGCGCGATTCAAGAGTGCGAAACCGGCCTGCGCGGATGGATACGCGCGTCTCGCCGCGCTCCTGCCGCCGCCGGAACGGCGCGGTCTCGTGCTCATCGATCCGCCTTTCGAAGCCGAAGACGAGTTCGCACAGCTCGCCCGGGCGCTTGCCGGCGCGCGCAAGCGTTTCGCCACCGGCATCTATCTCGTCTGGTATCCGGTCAAATCGACAGCCGACTCGGATGCGTTCGCCGGCGAAGTGCTGGGCGGCGGCTCGCAGGACGTCGCGCGCATCACCGTCGACATCGGGCGCCGGGCGAAGGACGACAAGGACCGCCTCTCGGCCGCCGGCCTTCTCATCATCAATCCGCCATTCGGTTTCGTCGCAGAGATGCGGGCCTGCGGCGAAATCCTCGCGCCGCGGTTGGGGACAAAAGGCTCCGCCAAAATCTCGGTGTCCGATCTCGGCACCGCATCCTGATCGCCGGTGTTTTGCCTCGAATATTCGCGTGTGCGAAAGTTGGCCGTTTCGCAGGTCAAGGGGGGATGTGCGATGCCGTCGATTCTGTTGCTGCTTTTTGCAGCCCTGTGGTTGGCATGGACGGTGTTGGCAGGAAGAGTGGATAGACCGAGGCATTCTGCTCAGGTTTCCACCTGTGAGAGCACCGACACTTCCAGATTCGCGACCGTCATGTTCGAGCCGGATTCGACCGCTCTCAATTCCGCGCAGATGCCGGCCCTCAAATTCCTCGCCGGGGACATCAATTCGCGGCTTCGGACGGGCAGCGCGACGCTCGAATTGCGGGCCTACGGCGGTTCTGTAGGAGAGGTGTCCGCGCGTGCGTTCGATATCTCGCGGAAGCGAGGTCTCGCACTTCGCAACACTTTGATGAGCGATGGCGTTTCTGGAGACCGCATCGCGTTGCGGCCGATGAGTGGGGCCATCAGGTGCGCCAGCCCCGATCGCGTCGACCTCTTGCTGCGCAAGAACTGAATATCGCAGCCGCGGACCGCCGTTCGCGCTGGACGCCGGATGAAGCGCGTTGCGGAAAGCTTTGACGAAGGCGGGCGTCCAATGCGAGCGTTGCCGCCGGAGAAGCGGTTCATCGACAAGGGAACCCCGTGCCCACGACAATACGCCGAGCCACAGAAACCGACGTCGACGGCGCTGCCGACGTCTTCCTCGCCGCGCGCGCCACCATGACCTATCTGCCGGGTCTTCATAGCGAGGCCGAAACCCGGACCTTCATCGGCGAGCTGGTGCGTGAGGAGGAAACCTGGATCGCGGAACGCAACGGCGAAGTCGTCGGGCTGGCCGTGATTGACGGCGGCTGGCTCGAACACCTCTACGTCCATCCTTCGCGCTTCGGCGCGGGCACCGGCACCAAATTGTTCCAGCGTGTCGTCGCGGAGCATCCGAAAGGATTTCAGCTCTGGGTCTTCCAGCAGAACGTCGCCGCGCGGCGCTTCTACGAGCGTCAGGGTTGCGCGCTCGTCCGGCTGACGGACGGCGACAACAACGAGGAGCATCTGCCGGACGCGCTGTACGTTTGGCCCGGTGGTTAGGCGGCAACGGTGGCGAGATCGACGCGCTTCTGCGACGGAGGTTCGCTGCAGCGGGATGCCGGGAAGGAAATCCGGCACGCCGTTCCCTTGCCGGGCTCGCTTTCGATGATGAGCTGCGCGCCGTGCATTTCGGCCAGACGCCTGCAGATGGGAAGGCCGAGCCCCATTCCTGCGATGTTGTGATTGAGCGGATTCGCCACGCGCCCGAAGGGCTGCAGGGCGAGGGCGATCTCGTCCGCTTCCATGCCGATTCCGTTGTCGCGGACGGCGAGATCGATCCCGCCGCTCTGCGAACGCGAAACGGCGATCGAAATACTGCCGCCGGGGCGGGTGAATTTGATTGCATTGTTGACGAGATTGAGCAGCATCTGGACGATCTTCGTCTCATCGGCGCGGAGCTGCGGCAGTGAAGGCTCCACCGTGGTGGTCAGCGTCAGTCCACCTTTTTCCGCGGGCGACGCCACCACATTGAGACAGTGCCGCAGCACGTTGGCCAGATCGACGTCCGTTTCGTGCAATGCGAGCGTGCCGGATTCGCCTTGCGACAATTGCAGGATTTCGCCGGTGAGCGTCAGAAGATGTTCGCCGCTCGTGTGCACATGGGTGGCATATTCGCGGTAGCGGTCGCTTCCGAGCGGGCCGAACAGTTCGTCGCGCATTGTCTCCGAAAATCCCAGGATCGCGTTCAGGGGCGTGCGCAGCTCGTGGCTCAGCTGCGCCAGCGTCGACCATTTCTCCGTCCGCGCCGTGTCGCGTTCGATGCGCACCTCTTTTAGCGAAGTCTGCAGATCTTCGTTGTCGATCCTGAGCTCGATCGTTCCTCCGACCGTCTGCGAGAGTTTCTTCGCCGCGAAGCCGATCATCACCATGTAGACGACGCCAAGTGCGCCGTTCGCGGCGATGTCGCGGTTCGGATTTGCGAGGGAGACGACGATGAGCGGGATGATGAAGGACGCCGCGTATGCGAGATAGGCCGGAAGATAGGCGCCGATCGTCGTCAGTGCGCCCGCCGTCATGCCCGAACAGACGAGCGTCAACAGCAGGAACTGGTTCGCTGTGCCCCAGACGGGGAGTCCCGCGCACAGCGAGCCCCAAAGTATCCCGGAGGCGAAGGAGCCGAGGCAGAAATAGAAGGCCCATTTCGCGTCGCCGGTGCCGGCCCGCGCGAAGCGCGTGTTCAGCCTGATGCGCAAAGCCGCGGTGACGGCGGTGGCGAGGAGCCAGGACGCCAGCAGGAGTAGCGGAAACCTATCGCGCAGGAAGAAGGCCACGACCAGCGCGACGACGAGATTGGTCGGAACCGCGAAGACGCCGTGATAGAGGAGCCGCAGCTTTTCGGTTCGTATCCGTTCGGCTCGCGCTCTTGCGGGCGAGAGGAGCTGGGTCATACGCCGTTCCTGGGAGAAACCTTCGGGCGGGTCCCAAGCCGCCTCCGGCCGCTAAAGTACTGCACGACCCTTTAATTCGGCATTAAGGACGCCCGGCTCCGCGGGGCCGGAATGCGCCGGATTCGGGCCCTGCTTGCCATCCGGAGCGGGGTTCAGTAAGGGAACCGGCCCCTTCGGACAGGTGGTCGAGTGGTTGAAGGCACCGCACTCGAAAGACAGCGCGGCCACTCGCGGCGCATCCGATCAACTCGCAAACTGCATTGAGAGCGAAGGGCTTACGACGGACCGCTGTGGTGTCGCTTCGCACGGAATTCGGCGTAATCGCATCTGCGTTTGGCCCGGCGCGTGGCCCAACCTCATGCCTTGGGGATAGTCTCCAGAATTGGCTTGTCGGGCTTTGCGCAACTGGATCGAATCGACGCCTAGCCGCTGATTCGCGCACGACTAGGCGCCGCTCGAGCCGGCTACACAACCCGACAGAATGGAGCACTTGGTGAGTGATTCTCCGCTAGCGCCGTTTGCCAGCTTGGCCACCTTCTTTTCGGCCCTCGCGCCGAACGACCGCGCGTGGCTCGCCATATCGTGCAGCATGCAGCTTGACGGCAACTATCGCCATGTCGAAGACGGGCAGGGCGCAGCCAACTGGTTCGAGCAATACTTTGCGAGCGCATCTGACCCGGAGCTGCGATTTGGCCGCCTGATAGCGCTCTTGGCTGTCATCGACTTCGAATTGTCCGAAACAGCTATAGCGAGAACCGCCGCGCGCGCCCAACGAATGACAACGCGCTCCGATGAGTTCCTAGCAAAGACGGGCCACGATATGCTGCAAGACATGCTGCCCCGGCTGGTGGCCATGTCGGAGGCTTGGCGTGACGCGCGGGACCATCAACTGGACGAGGCCGCGCTTTGGATTTGCCGAGACGAGATTCAGCGGCTTGCCGCCGCGCAATCGCTTGAGGAGATGCGGCGCATCCAAATTCCACTGCCGCCGGGCTCGCCCTAGGTCATCACGCGGGCGGGCGGGTTACTTTCGTTAGGTGGTTAGCCATGTTCACGAAATACTACGACGCGGATGGGCACGTAGTCTCCAAGGACAGCTCGGATGCGTTGTTTTGGGTACAGACCGAGGTTGACTGCGATCTCGTGCATGACACGTTCAGCGGCAGCTATCTGTGGAGCGTGGTCCGCGTTGTAGACGACGCGCCCGGCTGGAGATTGTTCGAGCGGCAGTCCGGAGAATTTCGGACGTGGGAGCCGGCGCAGCACTTCATCGGCCAGATAATGTCGAAGGGAAAGCGGCGACAGACACGCCGGAAGCATGGGCCGTCGTCCGGGGCGGTAGCGTCTCAAAGGCCGCTATAGCGCGGTTCCACACTGACGAATTGAAGGGGGCGGAAAATGGAAAAGGCGACGAAGGTGTTTTGGGAGATACACATCCC
>DATJRP010000085.1:0-68391 GCA_035504555.1 Rhizomicrobium sp.
GCGGTCGTGATTGTTCGAAGCATGAAGCGGCTGGTGGATGTCGCCAACAAAGTGGATGAGAAATTTGAGTGCCTCGGCTCGGACGGCCGGAACAAGGCGCCGATCCGCAATGACGCTTTCGTCGCGAATTATCTGCGCCACAACGCAATCGTCATGCACACAGTCACGGCTTGCATCATAGCCCGACGAGCCGATGGGGATGTCGACAAAGTGCCAAGGCGCGGTTTCTCGGCGGGACGGCCTGATTTCGTCGGCCCACGTCGACGCTTGCACCATCGCGGTCTCCGTGTTGCCGCCAAGTAGCTGGCTTACTTCGGCTTGGGCTCTGGGCGTGAGCTTGGAAGCAGCGATGTGTGCAATGATTTGATGGCCCTCTGCGCCCCACGCCAAAGCCGCGGAGGCGTGCAGCGTGGCCAGCAGCACTATTGAAACAATTCCAAGGCATTCTTTCATGGCTCTAATACCTTGTTCCGTCTTGCGGTCGAAGTCCGGCGCCAAGGAACACTAGCTGTGGATTGTTGCAGTGTGAATAAATCAAAGCACATGACTTGCTCCTGCTCTTGTGCGTATCTTCGCCTTGCCCATGCGTCCGATGGGTTGTGTTGGGACGCAAGGGGGCTCCCCGTCATGAAACTTCTCGTTCGCCGCGATCAGCGGTCTGGCCTGCTTGGCAAGGTGATCTTCGCGCTGGAAGTCCGTGCCGACCTATCTCCCGAAGAACGACACGCGATCGACAAATACAAGCTTGGCGACACCGTCCTCTACGAGAAGGACACCATCGTCGACCCGGGCAGCGGTCTTCTTGGGCTCGCGTCGCGCGTAGCCTTCAGAGCCATGAACATGTCCGTGAGCGTCAAGGATCTCGCGCACGGCAAAAAGCTCGAATGCAAGGACATCGTCGAGATGCTCGCCGTCGAGGACCAAGTCCGTGAGGCGGGCAAGGTGTTCAACGCCGTCCTGCACGCCGCAATGCATTTCGGCGGCGAAGAGGTCGTCGACCTCGCCGCCTGATGTTCGAATTCGCGGGCAGCAACCTCAAGAACCTCCTCTTGGGCGGCGTACGCGGCCGCGAACAGCGCGAGACGCGCCAAGCGTGGGATGACACCCAGCTCACGTGGCGCGCCTCGCCGCTTGCCAAGCAACAGGTGTTCGATCTCTCGCTGGGCGTGTTGCGGGACGCGGTAGATCGCGCCGGCCGATCTCCCACGGCGTCGATAGTGGGCGAGGCCGGCGTCGCCATCGAGAAGCTGTTGCGTGGCGAGTCGATCACCGATCTCGAAGCGCTCTGGGACATCATCGACAACGACATGACCGAAGCGGTGGAGTTCCGCCGTATGCTTGTCCGGCGCCGCCGCTGGGCGTCGGATTTTGAGCGCATGTACGGATCGTTCAAACGGATCACGGCCAGCGCCCTTGCTACTTTTTTCGAGGTGCTTCCTGAAAGCTGCTACGCCGATGTCGATCCGTCTCGCGGCGACACATTCGAAGTGCCGCTCATCGACTTGCTGGCCGACCCCGCCGCGATCATCGAACGCCTGTTCATGCTTCCATACGACGATGAGTCGTTCCGGTTCGACCTGTTTTATTCGCTCCGCGAACTGTGCAGCAACAACATGCTGGTCGCGTCGGGCTATATGCGTACGGACAACATTCACGAGCTCGGCGCGAAGGGTAAGCTCGTCTCTCCCTCGCGGCAGAAGAACAAGACGGGAGCGGAGCTCGCGGAGCTCTACCTGGGAGGCTCACCGCTTAAAGAGCTTCTGGATGTTCCGGTGCCGTTCCAAATCCCGGACGAGCTGAGGTTTGAGCACTGCCACATCGTCGGCGGCACGGGCCACGGGAAAACCCAGCTCATGCAGAAGCTCATTCATGCCGATCTTCTCGCGGCACGCGAAGACGGGCGCTCCGTCATCGTGATCGATAGCCAGGGCGATCTCATCAACAAGCTCATGCGGCTCGACCTGTTCTCGCCGGCCGGCGAGGACAATCTCGCCGACCGGCTGGTGCTCATCGATCCCGCGGACGTGGAATTCCCAGCGGCGCTCAATCTCTTCGATGCCCATCTGGATCGGGTGCGCGGCTATTCCGCCGCCGACAGGGAACGAGTGCTCAACGGCGTGATTGAACTCTACGAGCTGTTCTTTGGCGCCTTCCTCGGTGCCGAACTGACGCAAAAGCAGGGCGTGATCTTCAAATATCTCGCTCGCCTCATGCTCGCGATCCCGGACGCTACGATCCATACGCTCATGCGGATCATGGAGGACGGGAAGCCGTACAAGGCATACATGGAGCAGCTTGATGGCTCGGCGCGGCATTTCTTCGAGACGGAATTCTTCCATCCGTCCTTCGCCGCAACCAAGAAGCAAGTGCTCCGCCGCCTCTGGGGCGTACTTTCGACGCCCGCCTTCGAGCGCATGTTCACACAGCCCAGGAACAAGCTCGATCTGTTCGAGGCGATGAACGAGGGCAAGATCGTTCTCGTCTCGACGGCAAAAGACTTGCTCAAGCGCGAAGGGTCGCAACTTCTGGGCCGCTTCTTCATCGCCATGATCACGCAAGCCGCGCTTGAGCGGTCGACACTCAAGGAATATCTGCGCCGCCCATGTTTCGTCTATGTGGACGAGGCGCAAGAGTATTTCGACGATTCCATCGAAACGATCCTGAACCAGGCCCGCAAATACCGCGTGGGCCTGACGCTCGCGCACCAAACGCTCGATCAGCTATCGCCCCGCCTTCGCTCCGCGATCCTCGCGAACACGTCCATGAAGTGCGCGGGCGGCGTCTCCGCCAAAGACGCGCGGGCGCTTGCCGAAGAGCTGCGCACCACGCACGAATTCATCGAGGGCATGAAGCGGCGCGGCCCGCGCACCGAGTTCGCGCTGTGGGTGAAGCACCTGACGGACAAGGGCATTCGTCTGACGGTGCCGCTCGGCTTTCTGGAAAAGCAGCCGACCCTCGACGATCTCGAGCATGACGCGCTCATTGCTGCAAACCGTGTTCGGTATTGCGGCACACTGGCCGACATTTCTATGCACGTACCGCCTTCGCCCGAGCCCCACGAGCGGACGCGGCAAGCGCCCGAAGTGCCCGCTTCAGAAATGCCCGCCAGGCCGGAGGACGCGCCGGCTACCGCGCGCGCCGAGCCGCAGGCCGAACCCGTCGACCGCGAACCTGCGCCCGCACGCGTCGCGCGTCCGCCGATTGGGGACCGCGAACTCGGCAAAGGCGGCAAGCAACACCGCTATCTCCAAGCGCTTGTGAAGGAACTGGCAGAGCAACAAGGACTCAAGGCGACACTGGAAGCGCCCGCGCCAAATGGCGGCCAGGTCGATGTCCTCATCGAACGAAACGGTGTGCTCGCGGCCGTCGAGATATCGGTCTCCACGCCGGTCGAACACGAGCGCGACAATCTCAGGAAATGCCTAGAAGGCGGCTACCCGCGCATTGCCGTCGTGCTCGCGAAATCCAAGACGGTTCAAACAAGCTATCGCGCAGCGCTCGCCGAAATTGTGGCGGAGCATGACCGCGAGCGCGTGCAGTTTTTGACGCCCGAGGAAATTCCGGAATTCTTGATATCGCTGGCGCCGGCGCCCGAACCTGCGGAACGAGTCGTAAAAGGATACCGCGTCAAGGCCGCGTTTACGTCGGCGTCGCCGCAAGATGCGCTCGCGCGTCAGGACGCTCTCGCCAAGCTGATAGCGAAGTCATTGCGGAACCAACAAGACTGAGCGCGTTCGCGCCTCAAAATGCGATTGAGTACATAACGAGAACATCGTAGTCTGGTCGTGAATTTTCCAGGGGCACTCGATGGCTAGCAAGAGCGCAAAAACCGCTGCGATTGGGGACAAACCGGTCGGAATTTGGCTCCGGGTCTCAACCGAAGATCAGGTGCGCGGCGAGAGCCCCGAAGTGCACGAGAAACGCGCGCGTATGTACGCCGAGGCGCGCGGCTGGAAGGTGCGCGAGGTCTACCGGCTCGAAGCGGTTAGCGGGAAAGCGGTCATCGATCATCCCGAAGCGCAGCGCATGCTCGACGACATTCGCTCGCACCACATCACCGGTCTGGTGTTCAGCAAGCTCGCGCGCCTTGCACGCAACACCAAAGAGCTTCTCGAATTCGCGGACGAGTTTCGCGCAGCAGACGCAGACATGATCAGTCTGCACGAGGCCATCGACACAGGATCGCCGGCCGGCCGCCTGTTTTTCACCATCGTAGCGGCGATGGCGCAATGGGAGCGCGAGGAGATCGCGGAGCGTGTCGCTGCGTCCGTCCCCATTCGCGCGAAGATGGGACGGCCCATCGGCGGGGCAGCGCCGTTCGGGTACCGCTGGAACAACAAGAAGCTGGAGCCCGATCCCAAGGAAGCACCAATCCGGAAGCTCCTTTATGAGCTATTCGCGGAACACCGCCGCAAGAAGACAACGGCGCGCGTTCTGAACGAGCGCGGCTATCGCACGCGCAACGGCTCCAAGTTCTCGGATACGACGGTGGACCGTCTCTTGCGCGACACGACGGCCAAGGGCGTCTATCGCCAGAATTACACGCGCACCTCCGACCGTTCGCGCGCCTGGGAGCTGAAGCCCGAAAGCGAGTGGGTGCTGACCGAGGTGGAGGCCATCGTCTCCGAAGAGCTCTGGAACACCTGCAACCACATCCTCGACGAGCAGCACGCCAGCCGGAAGCCGATCACGAGAACCAATGTCCACCTCTTCACCGGCTACGCGCACTGCGAATGCGGCTCGAAGATGTACGTTTGGGCCGAGAGCCCGAAATATGTCTGTCCGAAATGCCGCAACAAAATTCCCATCGCTGATCTGGAGTTCTGCTATCGCGACCAGCTTTCCCAATTTCTCATGTCGCCCGAAAAAATTACGGCCCACATCGAAGCCGCAAACGACGCGATCAACGAGAAGCAAAGTCTGGTCGCGGCCGGGGAAGCCGAGCTCGCCAAGATCGAGAAAGAGGACGAGCGCCTCTATCAGCTCTACCTGGCCGACGGTCTCTCGAAAGAGGACTTCGGCCGCCGTCACAAGCCGCTGGCCGAGCGGCGCGCGCAGCTCGAAAACGAACTCCCGAGGCTCCAGGCCCAACTCGACGTGATGCGTATCTCCGCCATGGGGGAGGGCGCCGCAATAGCGGAGGCGACCGACTTTGCCACTCGCTGGGACCTGTTCGCGCAGGAAGAAAAGAGACAGCTGGTTGAACTCATCACGGACACGATAGTCGTGGGAAAAGAGGAGGTTGCCATCAACCTCCTCTACTTTCCCACCTCCGTAGAGACCGGTGGGAAGGCAACGCGACCTCACGGATTCATAGCGGCCACCAGCTGGAAGCGCGCCGGAAAGCGCACATGCGCGTTGGCGCGGGCGACGATCGCCTCGCCTGTCTCCATGGGCTGGCGAAGGGAATCAAGCACCGGCCGCTGGAATTCCGGAAGCTCGTCGAGGAAGAGCACGCCCAGGTGCGCAAGGCTCACTTCGCCCGGCTTTACCCGCAGGCCGCCGCCGACCAGAGCCGCCATCGAAGCCGAGTGATGGGGCGCGCGGAACGGCCTCCGCCGCGAAATCGCGCCGTCGCGGAGTTCGCCGGCCAGCGACTGAATCATCGACAGCTCGAGCGCCTCGGCGGCATCGAGCGGTGGAAGCAGCCCCGGCAGCCGCGCCGCCAGCATCGATTTGCCGGAGCCGGGCGGGCCCACCATCAGCATGTTATGGCCGCCGGCGGCGGCAATCTCGAGCGCGCGCTTGGCGGTCTCCTGACCTTTCACGTCCTTCAGGTCGGGCGCCTGAACCGGGTCTTCGGCAAGCTTCGCCACCGGCGGGCTCAGCACCTGGACGCCTTTCATGTGGTTGACGAAGGCGATGAGCGATGGCGTGGCGACGATGTCGGAGCCGCCGGCCCAGGCAGCTTCAGGGCCGCTTTCTGCCGGGCAAACGAGCCCTCGCTGCGCGGCAGAGGCCGCCAGCGCCGCCGGCAGCACGCCCGCCACCGGCGTCACCTTGGCGTCCAGCGAAAGCTCGCCAAGTGCCGTATAGCCGGCCAGTTCGTCCGGCGGCAGCACACCCATCACGCCCAGAAGTCCGAGTGCGATGGGCAAATCGTAATGGCTGCCTTCCTTGGGCAGATCCGCAGGCGCGAGATTGACGGTAATGCGCTGATAGGGCAGCGCGAGGCCGATGGCGGCCAGGGCTGAACGTACCCGTTCGCGGCTCTCGGTCACCGCCTTATCGCCTAGGCCGACGATGCTGAAGGTGCTTTGAACGCTGGGTGCCAGGTGGACCTGCACGTCGACCTCGCGGGCTTCGATGCCCTGGAAGGCAACCGTGTAGACGTGGGCGACACTCATTGGGTCGACCCCTGTCCAACCGCGCTTGTGGTACGGGGCATGCTGGCGTGCTCGCAGTCCTTGCGTCTTCACTATGCGCAGCCGGCCGCGTCAGCACTTTCGCGAGATTGTAACCAAGTTCACCCAAGCTCCCGGTTGCCAGAGATCGTCGCAGAAACGTGTTGTTAGGCGGTTTCGGGGCAAGCTTGCGAAGCCCGTCCGGCCTCGCTATGGCTCAGCCGGAAGCAGGGCGCGGTTCGTTCCCGACGGGCCGCCTGGGAGAAATCGCCTCATGACGAACTCGACGACGGTGCTTACCGCCATCGGCACCTTCATCCTTGGCGCACTCGTGGCGTTCGGCGCGGACCGTTACGTGTTCAAGACCACAGATCAGCGCGACAAGATGGAGACCATCGCGGCCTTTCAGGGCTGGCGTCTCACCTGTCCGCCGCGCACGGTCAAGTCGGCCAACTGCATCATGCAGCAGGCGCTTGCGCGCAAAGGCACCGGCACGATCCTGGCTGAGCTCAACATCGCACCCGACAAGAACAAGACCGACGTGATGACGGTCATTGCACCGCTTGGCGTGTTCGTCCTGCCGGGTGTCAAGGTTTCGGCGGGAAACAGCGGAGAGAAAATCGTCCCCTATAAGACCTGTGTTCAGATGGGTTGCGTCGCCACCCTGCCGATCGATGCGGGCCTCGCCGCGGCTATGTCCCGGAGCCGCAATATCCAGGTCACGGTCGCGGCGGATGGAAAGGCCGTGCCGATCAATTTCTCACTCAACGGATATCGTGACGCACTCGCCGCACGTGCGGTCGATATGGCAGCGCGCAGCAAGCAATGAGTGCGAGGAAAGACAGTCCAATGATCATGGGTCGTTTCAAGAAGTTCAGCCGCTCGCTTGCCATAGGCGTTGCCGCAGTCGCTGCCGCATGGTCGTTGCCGGTCGCAGCGCAGCAGGCAAATTCGTTCGTCACGGATTCGCAAACCGTTGGCAGCTGGTCGGTGCGCTGCTATCGCAGCGGTCCCTTCACCTGCGACATGACGCAGGTCGACGTCGATCGCGCGCGAAACGCGCTCATCGCCAGCGTTGCGATCTCCTACGATCCGAAGTCGGATTCCTATCTCGGCCGTTTCCTCGTGCCTCTGGGTGTCTCGTTCGAGCAGGGGCTCGCGATCGAAATCGGCTCGTTCAGCGCCCAAAACATCAAATTCCGGGTTTGCGCCAGAGATGGTTGTCTCGTGATCAGTCCATTGCCGCCGCAGATGGTTCAGGCAATGATGGCCGCAGGCTCGACACGCGGCAGCATGAAAGCGACCACGATCGACGGGCGGAAATTCGAGATTCCGATATTGCTCGACGGCTTCTCCGACAGCCTTGATCTTCTTAAGAAGAAAACCGCCGAAAAGCTCGCCGCCAAAAAATAAACGTTTCGCAACTGGAACATTGTCGGGTCTTCCGCTGTTATGAGTCGGGCGTTACCGCGCGCGGCCAATAACAACGGAGATGGCGTATGAGCGGACTGGGGGGTGGCGGCAGACGTTTGTCTGCGCGTAACCGGCGGAAAATCCTCTGCGTTTCGCCCATCTATGCGCGATCTTTCGGCACTTTCGAGCATGCCTATAGCTTTCGCGGCTCGCGGGCGTTCATGCCCCCGCAGGGCCTGCTCGTCATCGCCTCGGCTTTGCCCGAGAATTGGGAAGTCCGCTTCATCGACGAGAATATGGCGCCGGTCCATGCCAGCGATTTCGTCTGGGCCGACGCTGTGTTTGTCAGCGGCATGCATATCCAGCGCCGCGCCATCGACGACATCAATGCGCGCGCGCATCGCTTCGGCAAGCCGACCGTGCTGGGCGGCCCGTCCGTGTCGGCCTGTCCTGAGCATTACCCCGAATTCGATTATCTGCACGTGGGCGAGCTGGGCGACGCCACGCAGAAGATTGTCGCGATCCTCGACGAAAACACGCGCCGCCCCGCGCGGCAGATGCGTTTCGACACGGACGAACGCGTGCCGCTGCAGGACTTTCCCATACCCGCCTATCACCTCGCCCAATTGAAGCGCTATTTCATCGGCAATGTGCAGTTTTCCAGCGGCTGCCCGTATCAATGCGAATTCTGCGATATTCCCGCGCTTTACGGCCGCAATCCGCGGCTGAAGACGCCCGAGCAGGTGACGAAAGAGCTCGATGCGATGCTGGCCGCGGGCGCGTTCGGCGCCGCCTATTTCGTCGACGACAATTTCATCGGCAACCGGCGCGCGGCGCGCGAGCTCGTGGAAGTCCTGATCGACTGGCAGAAGGCGCGCGGCTATCCGTTCACCTTCGCCTGCGAAGCCACGCTCAATATTTCCAAGCACACCGAGCTTCTGAAGCTCATGCGCGAGGCTTATTTCACGACCATCTTCTGCGGCATCGAAACGCCTGAACTCGGTGCGCTTCAGGCGATGAAGAAGGGGCATAATGCGAGCATGCCGCTCTACGAGGCGATCGAGACGCTGAATTCCTACGGCTTCGAGATCGTGTCGGGAATCATCCTGGGCCTCGATACCGACACGGACGAAACGCCGGATCGTATTCTGGAATTCATTCGCCGCTCCAATATTCCGATGCTGACGGTCAATCTCCTGCAGGCGCTGCCGCGCACCGCGCTCTACGACCGCCTCGCGCGCGAGCACCGCATCGTGGAAGACGATGGCCTCGAATCCAACGTCGTGTTCCGCCGGCCTTACGACGAAGTCGTGGCGGCGTGGAAGCGCGTCATCGCGGAAGCCTACGAGCCGTCGGCGCTCTATGCGCGCTATGCGCACAACGTCGAACACACCTATCCCAACCGCATCGCGCCGGACTTCGGCGGCAACCGCGCGTCGTTCTCGAACATCGCCTACGGATTGAAGATCCTCGCGAATATCTTCGTGCGCGTTGGCGGCCTGTCGAGCTACCGCAGGGTTTTCTGGAACACGGCACTGCCGCTTCTGCGCGCTGGCCGCATCGAGGAAGTGATCCATATCGGCCTCGTCGGCCATCATCTGATCAAGTTCACGCGCGAAGCGGTTTCCGGCCAGCAGAACGCCTCGTTCTACGCCCCCGTCGAACGCTCGCGGCAGGCGGCTTAGCGCAAGACAAAACCCGCCGCGACGCCGGCCAGCGCAAAGCGTGCGAGCCAGCCGAGCGTGTGGGCGAACGTCACGCGCGGATCGATCTTGATCCAGAAACCGTTGGTGACGAGGACGACGACGGGTCCCGCGATCCAGGCAAGCAACGACAATCCCAGCGCTTCCGCAACGCCGCGCGATTGTGCCATCCAGCACAAAGCAACGATCGCTGCCGAGGTCACATATGCGAGCACGACGGAATAGAGGATCGCTCTCTTGTCGCCTTTCTCGCGAAACTCCGGCCACCACACTTCCGGATACCGATTGTAGTGCTGGTGGAACAGCACGCCCATGAACAGCCAGTCGGTGAAGGTGGCAAGCGTGCCGGATACGGCGACCGCGGCTGCAAGCATCCAGAGCATCGGCGATTTCCCCCGAAGTCGCGACGCGCGAATCTAGCGCGGGACGACGTCGAAAGCGATGGTGGTGCGGCTCTCGGCCGAGTGGAACGGCACGGTACCGTGCCACATATAGGACGGAAACAGCACGAGCGTTCCCGGTACGGGTTGAATGGCGCGACGCACGGGAGCCTTGGGCCCCGCATCGAAATACGGTTCGCCGAATTTGATCCAGCCCTGCTTGTTCGTGCTGTCGGCGGCGGCGTCCGGTACCGCCACGTAATAGGCCGAACTGATCCAGCCCTTGGGATGGGTATGGTTGGTGTGAAAGCCGCAATCATGCAGCCTGGCCGACCATGACGCCGAATAGTTGAAATCCCCGCGGCGCCGTTTCAGGAGCGGATGATCCGCGTTTTCCTTCATGCGCGCGATATAATCGGCGACGGCCTCGTCGATGCGCGCGCGCAAGCGCTCCACGAGGTCATGACCCTTGCCGAACAGATTGTCGAGCGTTTGCGTGCCGCCGCGCAAAGTCTGTTCGAGGAATTCCCGCTTGCCGCCATGCAGATTGTCCAGATAGTGGTTGAGATCGCGGTTGAAGCTTTCCATGTCGGCATAGCCTTCGGGCGTCCTGAGTTCGTAAGGCACCACGAAGTTCTCGTAGTCGTTCAGCGCTTCGCCGCGCGGATCGTCGAGAAGCGCCAGCGCCGTGCCCCAGATGGCGAGCGCGGACTGGTGATGGGGCTCGATCTTGAGCGCTTCCTGTGCGGCCTCCTCGGCTTTCGTCGCATCGCCAGCGCGCAACAGCGTTTCGGCATAGTTGCGCCAGCCATGCGCATTCAGGGGCTCCATACGGAGCACGATTTCGTGCTCGCGGATCGCGCCGTCGAGATCGCCCGTGCGTGCCAGCACGAGCGCCAGCCCGTCATGCGGCGTGACGCTTGCCGGCAGCATGTATGCGGCACGTTCGAAATTCTCGCGCGCGCCCGCGTAATCTTCCCGCTTGAACTGGAACTGCGCCTTCTCCAGCGGCAGGTCGCCGACATCGGGGTAGAGCAGCGCCGCTTCGTCGTAGGACTGGAGGAACTCGTCGTCCCGCTCGAGGCGATACAGAAGATCGTTCAGCTCCTTGTGCGCGGCAAGATCGAGCGGGTGGCGCGCGATGGCGCGGCGATAGCTCTCGATCGCTTCGTCGAGGCGTCCCAGATGCTGCAGCGCCTTGCCGCGATTGTAGTCCGCGAGCGGCATTTCCGGCACTTTGGCCTGCGCCGCATCGAAAAGCCGGACGGCTTCTTCGAAACGCTCCTGCTGCGACAGGGCGACGGCCAGATTGTGCTCGAAGGCTGCAACCTGGCGCGGATTTTTCGGACCCGCCGCCAGTCCCTTGCGCAACACCGCTTCAGCCTCTTTCGGGCGCTCCATGTCGTTCAGCGTGGCGCCCAGGCTTTGCAGCGCAAACGGATTGCCCGGATTGAGCCACAGGGCGCGGCGATAGGCTTTCTCCGCCGCCGCGAAGTGGCGCAGGCCCGAATGGGCTTTGCCGAGATTGATCAGCGCTTCGACGTAGTTGGGTTTTTGCCGCAAGGCTTCGTTCAGCGACGCGATCGCCTCATCGTGGCGATCGAGCGAGACGAGCAGATTGCCGAGATTGTGATGGACATGCGGCTGCTCGGGATGTTCGGCCAGCGAGCGGCGGTAGAAGTCTTCCGCCTCGGCAGTGCGGTTCTGCGCGCGGCGGATCAGCCCCATCAGCTGCAGCGCATCGGGCTCCCGCGGACGGCCTTCGAGAATCTGTTGCAGCAGCGTCTCAGCCTGCACGAGATCGTTGGCGTCAAGCCGGGCGAGCGCCTGGCGGAGAAGCGAAACCGTCTGCTGGTCGGAAAGGACGAGTGTGGTCATGGCGCGAGCTTATCGCGCTCCCGGCGCCCCTGCACAACGCCCGTTGCGCTCATGGTTGACGGGTGGCGGCGAGGACCTGTTCCTGGAACCAGGCGACGCCCATTTCGTGCCGCGGCGACAGCCGGCCCGTGGAATAGACGCCCGCATCGAGATTGCGCTGCACGGCTTCGGTGATCTTGATGTCCTCGGCCGTGATGATGCCCGACGACAGCATGGGGCGCTCCCGGTCGGCCTCCGCGACGTCTTCGGGAAAGCAATAGAGATAATCGAGCACGATGCGGTCGTGACCCACGGGCCACATGCGCTCCATCATCAATCCGTCCTTGTAGGCGTTGATGCCGTGGCAGGGCCAAAGCCAGGCCCAGAGTCCCGACATCGGCACGTCGCCGCGCGGCGGCGCCCAATGGAAGATGGCCGGCGGCACGACGTCGACCGCGTAATGCGCCGCGTCGACCTGGTTGTTCAGGCCAGGATGGACAAGCGGGATGTGATAGCCCTCGAGATAGTTCTCGACGTAGTTCTTCCAGTTGCAGCGGATCTCGTGCGTCTGCCGCCGCCAGAAACGGAAGCTTTCGAGCGGCATGTCGCGCGTCCTGGCTTCGAGCGGTGCGATGGTTTCGGCCAGGGGTGCCGCCTTCGCATCCATGTTGATGAAGACGAAGCCGCGCCAGTTTTCGCAGGCGATGCCGAAGAGCGCGAAGTCCCGCGGGTCGAAACCTTCCGCCGGCCCGAAATCGCGGGCATTGGCGAGACGGCCGTCGAGCGCATAGCGCCAGCCGTGATAGCGGCAGACGAGTTGGCCCTGGCAGCGGCCTTCGCCGTCATCGGCCAACGGGCCCGCGCGGTGGCGGCAGACGTTATGAAAAGCGCGGATTTTTCCGCTCTCGCCCCGGACCACGATCAGCGGATAGCCGGCCACGCTGGTAGCGACGTAGCCGCCCGTGTCGGGCAGTTGGCTTTCATGGGCAATGAGCAGCCATGAGTGGGCGAAGATCGTCCGGCGCTCGATCGCATATTGTTCGGGGCCGCGATACAGCGCGGCATCCAGGGATTTGGGGGCAAGGTTCGGTTTGCGCATGCGGGACAAATCTAGCGGGGCCCGGCGCTCTTGCGAAGCGGGGGGCCGCCCCCTACCGTTGCGGCACGCTATCCCTATCGACGAGAGAGACATGAGTTCAAAGCGCTTCGAGGGTACCGACAAATATGTCGCGACCGACGACCTCCGTATTGCCGTCAATGCCGCGATCACGCTGGAGCGGCCGCTCCTGATCAAGGGCGAGCCGGGCACCGGCAAGACGCAGCTGGCCTTCGAGGTGTCCGATGCGCTGGGCGCGCCGCTCATCACCTGGCACGTGAAATCCACGACCAAGGCGCAGCAGGGCCTCTACGAATACGATGCGGTGACACGCCTCAGGGATTCGCAGTTGGGCGATCCGCGCGTCAAGGACGTCAAGAACTACATCAAGAGAGGCAAGCTCTGGGAAGCGTTCGAGAACGACGCGCGCCCGGTTCTCCTCATCGACGAGATCGACAAGGCCGATATCGAGTTTCCGAACGACTTGCTCCTCGAGCTCGATCGCATGGAGTTCTTCGTCTACGAGACGGGCGAGACCATCAAGGCGGCGAAGCGGCCGGTCGTGATGATCACGTCGAACAACGAAAAGGAATTGCCGGACGCGTTCCTGCGCCGCTGTTTCTTTCACTACATCAAATTTCCCGAGCGTGAGACGATGCAGAAGATCGTCGACGTGCATTACCCCAACATCAAGCAGAAGCTGGTCGCGGAGGCGCTCAACGTCTTCTACCAGATCCGCGACGTGCCGGGCCTCAAGAAGAAGCCGTCGACATCGGAACTGCTCGACTGGCTGAAGCTGCTCCTGAACGAGGACGTGCCGCCGGAAGCCTTGAAAGAGCGCGACCCGACGAAGCTCATCCCGCCGCTCCACGGCGCGCTCCTAAAGAACGAGCAGGACGTGCATCTCTTCGAACGCCTGGCCTTCCTGGCGCGGCGGGAAACGCGGAGCTGATTTATCCGTCGGTGCGGCGATGCGAATTTTAGCGCGGAGGGCGCGGAGGTTACGCAGTGGCCGCAGTGACAGTGCGCGCGCGAAGCGCGCAGTATTTCTTTCGTCGGGAAAGGCTGCGCGCTGACGCGCCCGCTAGACCCCTGCGTCCTCCGCGCATCCTCCGCGTCCTCTGCGCTAAAATTGTTTTTGTAGGATGCCTGGCACCGGCCGCTTTCGCGCAAGCGACCAACAGTGATCCTTTCACCGACATGCGCGACGGGGGCAAGCTTCACGCGGCATCGGGCTTTGTATGCCCGGCCAGGATCGGTGCGTTCGAGCGCGACGCAGTGGGCGAAGCCGATCCGGAAAAGAGCACGGATTTCTGCGCCTATTCGGCGCGCGCCGGCGTTTACGGCACGATCAGGCTGACGCGTCTCGACGGCTCGTATGATCCCCAATCCGCGCTGGCGCCCGATTTCGCCGAGGAGGAGGCCCAGGGCGGAAGGCGAGTTGCCGACGGCATGGCGACATTGGCCACGAAGCCTGCTCCCCTTGCCGTTTACACGCGCACCTATCAGACCGCGACACTGGAAGATTTCCGCTACCGCGCCCTTTTTGCCAACGCCCAATTCGGAAACTGGGTGGTGGAAACGACGATCGAGTATGCCGATCCGCGCGACACCGGTATCGAGAACCAGTTCCTGCGCGCCGTCTATGCGGCTGCGCGGAACGAAATAGCCCCGAAATAGCGCACTTTTACCGGTCTGGCGGACGACCCGGCCACACGTTAAGATTCCGGACCGCTATCGAGTGAGACGCCCATGTTCTTCCAGTTCTTCGATGAGCTCCGGTCCGCCCGGGTTCCCGTCACGCTCAAGGAATATCTGGCGTTGATGGACGCGCTGTCCAAAGACGTTATCGATATGAAGATCGACGAGTTCTATTACCTGTCGCGCGCGGCGCTGGTGAAGGACGAGCGCAATCTCGACAAGTTCGACCGCGTGTTCTCCCACGTCTTCAAGGGCCTCGAAACGCTCGAAGGCACCGAGATCGCACAGATCCCGGAAGAGTGGCTACGCGCGCTGACCGAGAAATTCCTCACCGAAGACGAAAAGAAGATGATCGAGTCTTTGGGCGGCTGGGAAAAGCTCATGGAGACGCTGAAGGAGCGCCTCGAAGAGCAGAAGAAGCGCCACGAAGGCGGCAACAAGATGATCGGCTCGGGCGGCACTTCGCCGTTCGGCAATTCGGGCTACAACCCCGAAGGCGTGCGCATCGGCCAGGACAAGGGCCGCCACGGCAAGGCCGTCAAAGTCTGGGACAAGCGCGAATACAAGAACCTGGATGACTCCGTCGAACTGGGAACGCGCAACATCAAGGTGGCGCTCCGGCGTCTGCGCAAATGGGCGCGCGAGGGCGCGGAGACCGAACTCGACATTCCGGGCACGATCAAGGACACGGCGAACAAGGGCTATCTCGATCTGAAGCTGATCCCCGAACGGCATAACACCGTCAAGGTGCTCATCTTCTTCGACATCGGCGGCTCGATGGACGCCTATATCAAGCTCTGCGAAGAGCTCTTCAGCGCGGCCAAGACCGAATTCAAGCACATGGAATTCTTCTACTTCCACAATTGCCTCTACGAGGCGGTGTGGAAGGACAATCGCCGCCGCCACAACGAGAAATTCCCGACTTGGGATGTGCTCCACAAATTCCCGCACGACTACAAAGTGATTTTCGTGGGCGACGCCACGATGAGCCCGTACGAGATCACCTACCCGGGCGGTTCGGTCGAGCACTGGAACGAGGAAGCCGGCGCCATCTGGCTCGACCGCGTGGCGCAGATCTACGAACACGTCGTCTGGCTCAATCCCGTGCCGGAAAAGCATTGGGAATACACGCCGTCCATCGGGCTCATTAATCAGATCATCTCGAACCGGATGTACCCCCTGACGCTCGGCGGACTCGATTCTGCGATGCGGGAATTAAACCGATAGCGAATAGTCGGCGGTGCGTAGTGCGGCTTGCGCGAGCACCATTCACTGCTTTTTGAGATAACAGGGAAACGCACGATGCTGAAAGTCCACCATCTCAACAACTCGCGTTCTCAGCGCATCTTGTGGCTACTCGAGGAACTCGACGTGCCGTATGAGATCGTGGCGTACAAGCGCATGTCGCCGGTGCCGCTGGCGCCGCCGGAGCTGAAGGCCGTTCATCCGCTCGGCAAATCGCCGGTCATCACTGACGGCAAGCACACCATCGCCGAATCCGGCGCCATCATCGAATATGTGCTGGAGACCTACGGCAAAGGCCGGCTGCAGCCCGAACCGAAATCCCCCGACCATTTCAAATTCATCGAATGGATGCATTACGCCGAGGGCTCGGCAATGCTGCCGCTGATGATGCATCTTTATGCGAGCATGCTGGGCGACGCGGCAGCCCCGTTGCGTCCGCGCATCGACAGCGAGATCGCCAATCATCTTTCCTACATACAGCAGGCTCTCAAGGACCAGGAGTTCATCGTGGGCCTGCATTTCACAGGCGCCGACATCCAGATGGTGTTCGTGCTGGAGGCGGCCGCGGCAAGCGGTCTTCTGAAAGACTATCCCGTGCTCGTCGGCTATCTCAGCCGCATGCAGGCGCGTCCCGCCTACAAGCGCGCGGTCGAGAAGGGCGGGCCTTACGATCTCGGCGGCAACCGCCGGCCGCAGAACTAAGCCTTCACCGCATCGCCCCAGTAGTTGAAACCGGCGAAGCGCGGCGTGCCGGGGAGATACATCGTCTCCATCTTCTCGACGCGGAAGCCGCCGTCGGCGATGAGCGACGGGATCGCCCGGCCGGGATGGCAGCCGCCGCCGATCGCTTTCCACATCGGCGTCAGCCGCTCCTGCCAGCGCTTCACATTCGCATCAGGCGCTTCGCCGTGTTCGCAGAAGATCATGCGGCCGTTGGCCTTGAGCACGCGCCGCATTTCGCCGAGCGCCCTGTGCACGTCGGGAATGGTGCAGAGCGTATAGGTGACGAGCACGGTGTCGGCCTCGCTGTCGGGAAGCGGAATCTGCTCGCCCGGCAGATCGAGGAATTCGAGATGGATCGGGCTTGCTGCCACGCGTTCGGCGGCGCGGGCCCGCATCTCGCGCGCCGGCTCCAGCGCCCAGATGTGGCTCACCTTGTTCGGATCATAGAAGGGAAGATTGTGGCCCGCGCCGAAACCAATCTCGAGCACGCGGCCTTCCGCGCGCGGCACGACCTTCCGCCGCTGATAGGTGATCGGTTTGGTGCTCATCGCCGCGTTCAACAACCGCGGCAGGACGTGACGGTCGTAAAAGCCCATGGCGATTCGCTCCCATATCAACGATCGCGCGATAATAGGCGAAGAACGCCGGCCTGCTAAAGACTGATCGGGCTTACGTGCCTATTCGCCGATTAATCGGGGCGAGAGCCGACAAAATGCTCTGCCTTCAGGATCAAAGCGGCTCCAATGCCGCGCTACACAAACTTCGCGTTCTCTTCCGCGACGGCGCGCGCTTCCGCCATGACGCGGGCGATCACATAGGCGACGCCGGCGAGGAACAGCAATTCGACATCGTCAGTCCCTAGATAGAGGCTGACCGATTTGTGGATTTGCGCGCGCGTCAGAAAGAACGTGATCGCGGGTTCCGTCGCCATCGTGGCGATGACATTCCAGAAGAGCGCCGCGGCGACGTTGCAGAAAGCCCGCAGCGTGTCGTGCGAAAAAGCGTCAGCACTGCGGAAACCGTTGAAAAGCCGGACGAGCGCAATCAGTCCCCACGTCGCGATAGCCGTCGGAATCATGGCAAAGCCCAGCGCAATCAGCCGGTCGGGCAGAGGCACGGCGCTGCCGAGCAGGTGGCCATAATGCGCGGTGATGCTGATGTCGCCACCGACTTTTTTGACGAAATCCGGAACGACGAAAAGAAGGACCGTCGAGAGCGGAACAAGAACGACCGCTGCCGCCGAAAGGAACGCCATCCTGCGGCTGGCCCGGACAAGAGATGGGGGAAACACCACGACCGCCTCCGAGGCTTTCTAGAGCCCGGCTACGGTATCACGATGATTTATTATTGCAATACGATAATTTCTGGCCACATGACCGCGCTAGGCCGGCGTTGCTGCTGCCAGTACCCCTTCATGTGCCTTCCAGCAGGCTTCGAGCGTGCGGAAGAAGGACTTCTCGTGGGCGCCACCGGGCTCGTAGGCGCGAACATCGTCGAGCACACCGCGCAGCTGGCCAGGTGTGATGTCGCGGAGATCGGGCTGTGTGAAGAGCGCGCGCGGCCAGGAATCGTCGACGAGCCGCGCATAGACGCGGCCGACGGTCGGAAACATCCCGCCCGGTGCCTGCGCCTGTCGCCACTGCTCGACCGCGTTGTAAGGGGGGTGAACCTTGAGTTTCCGCAGCGACGACCAATCGGCGTCGCGGTTGTCGTTGTTGCAGTAGAACGTCAATTGTCCCTGCGCGCCACAATCCAAGTGAAAGCTGGTGGCACAGATCCACGCATTGGCGGCCACGATCTGCCAGAAAAACGGCTCTCTCACGATCGCCGGCATCGTTGCCAGGCGGTAGTTGCGGTCGTTGGGAAGGAAGCGGAAATTGCGCAGATAGTTCTCGAAGATCGGATAGTCGGACGCGAAGGCCGCCGCGAAGCGCGCTGCGTGCACCGCCCAGCCGTAACGCCTGTTCGACAGGAGCGGCGAGTCGAGTGCCCTGAGGGCCCGGTCGTCGGCGAGTTTCGCCACGTCCTGCTTCAGGCCGATGAACGCCGCGTCCTCGCAATGAAGCGGCATGTTGGCGTCGCCCCAGGGAATCCAGATACGGGCGGCGAAGGGCGACGCCGGCATCGCGCTTCCGAAACGTTCGCCGAAGTCCGAAGGCGCGCAAAGATCGTCGAACGCCGTGATCTTGGATTCCAAGAACGCTTCGTCGGCGATGAAATCCGGCCGCAGCTTGACAATGAGCGCGTCATCCAGCGAAACGCGCGCCAGTGCGGCTTTGAGATTATGAATCTGATAGGCCACGCCGCGGCGCGGTCCCGAACCCGAGACTTTCGGTTCGGGAATGCGAACGAATTCGACTTCCTCCATCGCAGCAGCGGGCTCGACATAGGCGTCCAGTTCCGCGCTGTCCCAGGTGAGGTAGAGCAGGCGCTGAAGGATGTTCCGGCGTCGAAGGCTGCGCAACGATTCGAAGCCGCGCGCGAGCGCCTCCCTGCTTTTGGTGAAGCCGGTGACGATGCCGACGGCAGGCCGCGTCATCGCGCAGCCGCCCGATCGAGGACGGACGATATGCGCTCCAGTACAAAGCCCACGACGCGCGCATCGCCGGCATAGGGAAGTGTCCGGAAGAGATGGAGGGCCACGAATTGCGGCAGCCGCAGGACGAGTTCCCTGTCCAGCATCGCCAGCATGACCCGCAAAGCGCCGCCAAAAAGTTCAAGCCGAAGCCGCGCCGCAGTCATGTCGCCGCCATGGATGTAAAGGTCCCGCAGGCACCACTCGCCGTCGAGGTCCTGGAAAAGCTTGGCGGCGTCGAGCCAGTAGGAGGGGGGAAATCCTCCGTCGCAATCGACGAAAACCGCCCCGAGTTTCGGCGCGAACAGCACATTCTCGAGCGTCATGTCGCCATGGGCGAGCGAAGAAGGCACGCCGTTCCAGGGCAGTCCGCCGAGCCTTGCCGCAGTCGTCGCGATCTCGGCGCGATGCGACTCGCAGCCCGGCATCACTGCGCAGGTCTCCTTGATCTGGTGAATCTTTGCGAGGAACGGCGCAGCCGACAGATAGCCGTCTTGGGTCGATTGAAAAAATCGAAGCGTGCGCGCGAGCGCCTCGACCGTCGCATCGCCGCAGATGTCGGCGCCGTCACGCAACGACTGCGCCAGATTTCGTGCGGGAACATAGTCCATTTCGAAGAAAGCGCGGCCGTTCGGCCCGGTGCCCTGCGCCAGCACACGCGGAAGGGGCACGCCCAGATGCGACAGGCGGCGCTGCAGCCGGGCCTGGTCGAGCAGGCGCATGCTGCGGCCTTTGTCTGCCGCCGTCTTGCGCACGACGATCGCGCCTTCGCGATCGCAGATTTCGAGCTGCGCGCCCGAATGGCCTTTGAGCAGCGCGGTCGAGAAATCGTCGCCCGATACGGCGTCGGAAAGTGCATGTCGCGGATGATGTGCTGTCATAGACATGGCTTCACACGCTCGCGGAGGCGGCGGCGCGCGCGCCGAAGTGACGTTGCCAGTCTTCCAGCGTGCCGACATCGACATAACCGGTCACGCTCTGCCGAACGACGGCCGCGCCGTCGCGCATGGCGCTCGACAGCACGTGCGAGACAAATATTTCGGCCGTTCCCTGCGCGCGCGCGGCGACCGCGAAATGATCGAGGAAGACGGATACGTCCGCGAAGCCGTAGAGCCCGACACAGATGTGGTCGGACGCAACGCGCTTCTCCACGATGTCGGCGACGTTGCCGGCGCGGTCGAGCACCGCAAAACTCTTCGCCGCAATGTTGGTCAGATGGGGCGCGGAACGGACGTCGACGGTCGAGACGAAATTCGCATCCGGCAGCGGCGCGGGATCGAAGAAGCTGTCGCAGTCCTTGATGGCGATCGCGCCCGCAACGTCGGCCCAGCGCACGATATGCGCGACCGTGTCGGCCGGCCCTTGCGTGTCGCGCTCGATGACCAGGGTCTCGATCGAGGGTCCGAAGGCGCGCCGCAGCAATTTCCGGCAGCCATAGAGAGCCTCATGGTCGGCACGCACGGCAACCACGATTCGGTCGTAATCGTCGGGTGCCAGGCTGTCCACGGCGCGCTGAAGCGCCAGGGCTCCGCCGGGGAGGGTCAGCATCCATTTGGGGCGAACGCCCGGATAGCGCGAAGACAATCCGGCGCAGGGCAACAACAAGGTTCTCATCGCGCGGCACTGAAAAAAGCGACGCTGAGAGCATCGCCATGCGTGGTTAACGGCGGCTCAACAGCGCGCAAAAAACGCGCAAACGCGACAGACAATGAATTTTTTCTAAAGATATTCGGCGCCAGCCGCTCTGTTTATTCAGGCGCGACAGTGACCGTCAGGCCGTCAAGCTCGGGCGAGCAGGTGAGCTGGCAGGACAGACGCGAGGTCGGTTCGACTGCGAGCGCCATGTCGAGCATGTCGATCTCGGCTTCGCTGGGCGGCGTCAGTTTCTCGTACCATTCCGCGGCCACATAGACGTGGCATGTCGCACAGGCGCAGGCGCCGCCGCATTCGGCGGAGACGTCGAGCCCGCCATCGCGCAGGATTTCCATCACGGTCCAGCCGTCGCGGCCTTCGAGCTCGTGCGCTTTGCCGTTCCTGTCCGTGGCGTGGATCTTCATGCGACACCCAGTTTCTTCTGCAAGTTGGACGAGGACGTCGTGTATTGGAAGCGCAGTTTCTCATTCGGCCGGCAGATATGGAATGCCGCCTGCGCCGCTAGCGCCGCTTCGTGGAAGCCGCAGAGGATGAGCTTCAGCTTGCCCGGATAGGTGTTGATGTCGCCGACGGCGAAGATGCCGGGTGTTTCGCTTTCGAAGCGCGCGGTGTCCACCTGAATCAGGTTTTCGTGGAGGTTGAGGCCGAATTCTGCGATGGGGCCGAGCTTGATGGTAAGGCCGAAGAAGGGCAGGAACGCGTTGCAGGCGTGGGACCATTCCTTCTTGTCGGCGCCGGCCAGCGTGACGGCCTCAAGCCGTCCGTCCGTGCCGTGCAGCTCTTTCACGCTTGCCACGTGGAAGTTCACTTTTCCTTCGGCCACCAGTTCGCGCATCTTGTTGACGCTGTGCTGGGCGGCGCGGAAGCCATCGCGGTGGTGGACGAGCGTCAGGCTCTTCGCGATCGGTGCCAGATTGATCGTCCAGTCGAGCGCGGAGTCGCCGCCGCCGGCGATCAGGATGTCCTTGTCCTTGAACGACTCCATCTTGCGCACGGCGTAATGCACGGTCTTGCCTTCATAGGCCTCGATCCCGGCGATGGGCGGACGCTTCGGCACGAAGCTGCCGCCGCCGGCCGCGATTACGAGGACGTGCGCCACGATCTCGGTGCCCGTGTCGGTCGTCAGCCGCCAGCGGCCGTCCGGCTCGCGGTGCAGCGCCGACGCCATCTGGCTCAGGTGGAACTGCGCGCCGAAGGGTTTGATCTGGTCCATCAGCCGGTCGGTGAGTTCCTGGCCGGTGACGATGGGAAGGCCTGGAATGTCGTAGATGGGCTTCTCGGGATAGAGCTCGGTGCACTGCCCGCCAGGGCGGTCGAGGATGTCGACGAGATGGGCCTTGAGATCCAGAAGCCCCAACTCGAACACGGCGAACAGGCCCACAGGGCCTGCGCCAATTATCGCCACATCAGTCTCGACCGTCGTCGTCATCTGGCTATTCCACGAGCTATTTGTGTGTGATTGCTTGAATTGGATGTCTCTATATGTAGAAACGCCCAGCGCGGCAATCCACCCGGAACGCCGGGAAAATATGCCGCGGCGCAGCATGAAGCCAACCCCTTGCCCAGGCTCAGCCCCTACACCGACATGGGATGTGCATTAAGCGGACCAGCCCCATGACCGAACCTGAAGACTGCCGCGACATGCCCACGCTCCGCTGCGAGATCGACCGGCTCGACCGGGCGCTGGTGGCGATGCTTGCCGAGCGCCAGCGCTACATCGAGCGGGCGGCGACCATCAAACAGGACCGCGGCCGCGTGCGCGACGAAGACCGCATCGCCGATGTCATCGCCAAGGTGGTGGCGGAAGCCAGGCGCGTCGGCTTAAGCCCCGAGATCGCCGAGCCGGTCTGGCGCGAACTCGTCGAACGCTCCATCGCTCACGAATTCGTGGCCTTCGATGCGAAGCAGCGTGCCTCGGGCAAATAAGAAAGATTCACCACAGAGGCACGGGGACACGGAGATGCCTGCGTGGGCTTCGATATGGCGGGCAATGGTCTCTAAGGGTAGCTGCGCGGTACACGCGCAATCAATTTCTTCGTGATGAGCGCAGGCGTCTAGGACGTCTTCGCTCTCTCGCTGCCTCTGTGCCTCTGTGGTGAATTTTTTCCGGCGGCGAAGCGAGCGCTTACTTTCCGAGATACGCTTCGATGAAGAGCGTGACGGCGAGGGTGCGCGATTTGAGATCGTGCAGTGCGCGCGCCGCGACGGCCGCATCGCGCGCAGGATCGGTGCTTTCTGCCGCCGCCGCCATGTCGGCCAGTTGAAACGCGCCGATGCCGCGCGCGCCGCCCTTGAGCGAATGATTGACGTCGCGCCAGGTTTTGCTGTCGCTTTGCGTCAGCGCCGTATCGAGCTGATGAAGAAGATCGGTCGACTGGTTCGCGAAGAGCGTGAGGATTTCCGCGTTCACGCGCATGTCGCCGCCCGTGTAACGCGACAGATGCTCCAGATCGACTGGACGCGGCATTCCCATGGCTTAGCTTGGCCCCAACCCCGAGATCCAGCATGGACCCGATGGATCAAAACGGCGTTAAAAGATAGCCGCAGTTGTCGCGCGTTTTTTCACCGGCTCGCAAGAGCCGCGACAGGCAAATCCGCGATGTCGTTAATACGGGACCCAACCATTGGGGAACGGCGACACGTGGAACCAATGCGCATGACTGAAAAGTACGGCGAGGAAGACCAGCATGGCGACGCCGAAGCGCCAGCCGAAGCTTTCGCCGAGGCGCAATGGATTGCCGCGCAAAACCGCGCCGAACGGGATGTTCGACGTTTTGGCCGCGAATTCCTTCCAGGCCTCGCCGAGCTTGCGTTTGCGCTTGGCATCGATCGAGAAGGTTCCGACGATCGACAGAACGAGGAATGTCCCAAAAAAGATCACTGAGGCGAGATTGCCGTTCGCCGCGACATGGAATGCGGCCCATAGCGCCACGCCCCACAGGAACGGATGGCGCGTGATGCGCACGACGCCGTGGATCGTGCTTTCCTTCGCGATTGCGCCTTCCTGTCTCACCGATGTGGGATTGGGTGCGAGAAGGCCCTGTATGCCGAGGAAGAATGCGAGCGCCACGACGGGGATCGCCAGATGCTTCACGCCGATGCCGAGACTGTAGAGCTGTTTATCGTCGGCGCTGCCGTTCGCGTGATTGTAGGCGATGACCAGCCAGACGATCGCCGCCAGCGACGCCAGCGAAAAAAGCCCCGTGTAAGGCCCGTCGCCGATCGCGCCGGTGATCGCGTCGCGCACCCGCGTGCCCGAGATGAGCACATGGATGCCAAGAAAAACGGCCGCAGCCGCCCACAACATCGTCATCGGTAATGTCCCCCGGGATGTTCGTTAGACCCGCGCATGCATGAGATGGCCGCGCCCGCGCAAGGCGAGCCCGTCATCGCGACCCTGGAAGTAGCGTGCGTTGAGCGCAGCCGCGTTCAGGTTTTCGGCGAAAGAAAAACCCAGCGCCTTGACATCGCACAGAAGCGCGTCGGCTTCGAAGAAGCTGCGGAACGGCTCGCCGGAGGCCGCGACGCGCTCGGCCATGGCGTCGAAATGTGCACGCTGTTCGGTGCTTTCCTTGCCGGGCGTCTGCGCATAATCGAAAACGATCTCGCTGCCCTTGGCGAGTGACGCAACGAAGGCGAGCGTTCCCGTCACCGCCTCGCGCGTGAGATAGGGCACAACGCCAAGCCAAGCGAACATGGCCGGCGAGGCAAAATCGAAGCCCGCGCGCGCCAGCCCCTCACGGATCGTTTCGCGCTCGAAATCGACCGGCGCATAGGTCACCCAATCCGGCGGCGCGATCCGGATTTCCGAGAGCCGCGCGCGCTTCCACGCCTGCGTCGCCGGATGATCGACTTCGAACACGCGCAAACCCTTGCGGATCGCGCGATAGGCGAACGTGTCGAGACCGGCACCCAGGAGCACATACTGGCCGACGCCGCGTGCCATGGCTTCGGCCAGGCAATCTTCGGCGAAACGGCTCCGTGTGGCGATGAAGGCGCGCAGGCCGTTGGATGTCGTCATGGCGCGGACGTCGCGGCCTTCCCGAAGTTCGGTTTCCGCCTCCTCGCCGATGATCTTCAGCGCCAGCGGATCGTCGAAAACCGGCGGGCGGTCGACGAGCTGGTGTGCGGCACGGTGCATGGCGGCACCCTGGGCCGTGCGGCTTGGCTGGTTTTGTTCCATGAAGGCCTGGCTGCGTCGCCTGCGAACTGCTTCGTCTGCAGAGGATTTTGAACCGTCAATGCGGCCTGCGCCAGACAAACCGGTGAGCATCGTGCGCACGTCACTGGTGCTATGCGCGAAACGCGTCTAGAGAGAGTTTGCACACAGACAGGGTGTCGAGGTGTCGATAACCGGTTCAGAACGCAGCCAAACCGTGCTGTTGCAGACGGCGGACGCCGCCCCCGAAACCTACGAGAAGCGCAAGGCCCGGCGGGTTCCGCTGGCCCTGGGTCCGGTCTTTTTCGCCCTGCTCTTGGCGGCGCTTTGGATCGGTGCCGCGGCCGCCTATCTCTCCGGCTATTTTGCCGCCCGCGCGCCGGTGGAACTCCCCCCGCCGCTCCTGATGATCCTCATCGGGTTCGGGACCATCGTGCCGCCGGCGCTTTTTGTCGTGGGCGGCTGGGCCCTGTCGCGTGGACAGGCCATGGCCGCCGCGGCGGAAAACCTGGTCGATGCCACCGACCGTCTCTTCACCGCCGACGAGACCGCCGCGCGCACGGCAGCCCGGCTGGGCCGGGTGGTGCGGCGCGAGCTGGACGGCCTCAACGCCGGGCTCGACGGTGCCTTCACCCGCCTCAGGGCGCTCGAATCCGTTCTCGAAAACCAGATCTCCGCCCTCGATGAAGCCGGCGCCCGCGCCGACGTGCGTGCCGAAGCGGCGGCCTCCCGCCTGGCCATGGAGCGGGAACGGCTCGACGGCCTGGCCGGCAGCCTCAGCGACGCCGCAGCCCGCGCCAGCGAGCTCGTCGCCGGCCGTGCGGCGCAGCTGAAAGCCAACATCGAATCCGCCGAAGGTTCTCTCAAGGCCGCCGGGCTCACCCTCGAAGGACAGGTCGCAACCTTCCGCACCGCTGCGGACGCGGCGGCAGAAGCGCCGCATGCCGTGGCCGTCGAACTCGACCGGCAGTCCAAGCGCATAGAACAAGTCTCCGACGCCGCCATGGCGCGCGCCGAATTCGTGCTTGGCCGGCAGGAGCGTCACCGCGCGGCCATGACGGAACTCGTGCAGCGCCTGAAGGACGACGGCACGGCTTTCGAGAGTGCGATGGGCGGGCAGCGTGCGGCGATTGAAAATGCCGTCGCAGCTGTGGGCGCGCAGACGGAGGCCTTCGAAGAGCTATTCGTCGACGCGGATCGGCGTCTCGAAATCCTGATGGCGACCAGCGCCTCGCGCACAGTGCAGCTGGCCGCCAGCGTCGGGCGCGAGGTGGAGAAGCTCAAGGAATTGAGTGAAGGCGCGGGCTCGGCGCTGACGCGCGTCGTGGAAGCGCTGCGCGAAGCAGGCGTCAGCGCGCAGACCCTGATCGGCGAAACGGCGACGGAAGCCAAGGTGAACGCGCGCGAACTCGTCGGCGACGCCATGGTCGAATGCGAACGCCTCTTGCGGGCGGCGGGCGAGCTTTCCGCGGAAAGCAAGGAGATCAAGGAAACGTTGAGCGCGACCGTGGAGGAAATGCAGAACCATCTCCTCACGCTGCCCGGCGTCGCCAAGCAGGAAGCGCAGCGCGTGCGCGATCTTGTGCGCCTCGAGACGGAAGAAATCCTCGATCTGTCGGCGCGGACGCTGTCGACGATCCATGCACGCACCGTTGCGCGCAGCACGGGAAAACTGCCGCCCGCGCCGGATGCGCCGGCCGAAGAACCGGAAAGCGAAGGTTTGCTCGGACTCGCGCGCCGGTTCACGCAACGCGGCAAGCGCAAGGACGATTCCAAGTCCTGGGAGATCAGCACGCTGCTCGCGGCTGCGGAGACAAACGAAAGCCGAGCGCGCGGTGTCAATCCGGAAGCGGCGGTGGCGCTGGCGGCGCTGCAGGCCGTGCTCGCCGATCTCGCCATCGATCTGGACGCCATCGCGGGCGACGAGACGTCGAGCGAGGATCACTGGCGGCGGTATCTTGCCGGCGACCGTTCCGTCTTCGCGCGGCGTCTGGCGTCGGAACTCGACTCCGATACCATCGACCGCATCACGCAGCTCTACCGCGACGATCCGCGCTTCCGGGATTCGGCGAACGTCTATATCGGCGAGTTCGAGTCGCTTCTGACGCTGGCGCGCGAAGGCGACGGTGGCGGACTGCTGGCATCGACCATCCTCAGCGCGGACACGGGCAAGATCTATCTCACCCTTGCTTATGCCCTGGGGCGGTTGTCTTAAAACCTCGCTGTCATGGCCCGCAAATGCGGGCCACCGCTTGCCGCGCTACTCCTGAGAGCGCGGCCCTATACCCCACCCCACATGCGCACACGACCCACGTCCACATGCACGAAGTCCGACGTCGGGTAGTAGCCGACGCCGCCCGCGTGCAGCGACAGAGCGGAGTTGTGCAGCTGCTGCAGCGAGCGGTCCGCGACGCGGATGTCGATCGCCATGCCCTGCATGTGCAGGCTTTTGGCCGCGACCCCGGAACTTTCGGCGTGCAGCATCGCGTTGGTCGCCGGCGAGCGATAGCCTGAGATCACCTGGAACGGCGCATGGGTGTCGAGGCGAGCGCGCAGGATGGTCAGGAGATCGAGAAGCTTGGGCTCGATGACGTGAATCTCGCCGTTGCGATAATCACGGAGCAGATGATTGATCGTCTGCAGCGCATCCGGGATGTATTCGCCGTCGGCCCAGTAGTCGACCGCCAGCTTTTCACCCGTGTGGATGTTGTCGAACGACAAGCTGCGCGCGCCAAGGTGCGCAATTTCAGCGTGTGCGGCGGCAAAGGGAGCCAACGCAAGCGCAGCTCCGGCGCCCGCCAGAAAGCGGCGACGTTCAAACATGAAGGGCATTGTGCGCGATCCTATTAAAATTTTACCAAAAATCGCGCGAAAATGCCCCAGCCACGAACCTGCACCCGCTGTTTGGTCGACGCACTACGCCCGTTAGAGCGATGTCATGCGTTGGTTTCGGACACCGGACGCCAGCGCTGCAAGCAGCCGCTGGTCTCGATCATAAAGGTCCGGCCTGAACTCAACGCTTCCATCTGCGTCGACGAACACAGTCCAGTACACAATGTAGATCGGTAAGGGTTCACTCAGTGGAAAGTACTTCGTCTTTCCCGAAGCAACCGCGCTTAGGAGCGACGATACAGAGGAATCATCGCCGGTCAAGGCATACGATGCGAGCGGAAGAATCTTTTCCACACGGACGCATCCATGACTCAAATCGCGCTCGTCGCGACCGAAAAGCTTTTTGCTTGGTGTGTCGTGAAGGTAAACATCGAAACGGTTCGGCAGATCCAGTTTGATCCGTCCGAGTGCATTTCTTCCGCCGGGACGCTGCTGTATGCCGCCGCCCGCGCGCCAGACCATGTTGTGCTCGCGCAGATAGCCGGGGTTGGCGTGCAGCTTCGGCAGAATTTCGCGGCGCATGATCCTGGGCGGAATGTTCCACGGCGGATTAACCGTTACGCCGATGGCGTCCGCCCGCAGGATAGGCGTCGGATCCCCGGGTTTTCCCACGATCACCGGCGACGTCAGGACGAGGCTTCCATCCGCCACAACCTCGAGTTTCTGGGACGGCACGTTCACCATCACGTAGCGCTGCTCGAAGTTGCGCGGCATCCAGCGCCAGCGCTCCATATTCGCTTCGACCTCAAGCGCGCGTTGCGATGCCGGAACGCGCAGCGCCTCGAGCGTCTCGCTATCGAGCGAGCCGTTCTGATCGAGCCCGTGATGGGCCTGAAACTTCTCGACCGCGTCGGTGAGATCGTCATCGGTCGCGATGGAATCATCCTCGAAGGACAGCCGGCGCTGCAACGCCTCGCGGCCCTTGCCGTGTTTTGAGAACGTGCCCTGCCAGCCACCCTGCGCAACGGCGGAATCGTATTTCGCGAGCAGCGCCTTCAACTGTGCATATTCGGCGTGAGGCGGCGCGAGGCCGCCGAGAAACGTCGAGAGACTCCGGGTCTGCAGCGCCGCGGAGAGATCGCGCACCGCGTCGAAATAGTCGACGGGCAATTCGACGTCGTCATCGACTTCGCGCAGCCATGGCCTGCCATCGCGCAGATCGTTCGCGTAGCGAAGCGCCGCGTTGGTCTCGAGAACATCCTTCTCTGCGTCCAGCCAGCTCGTTGCCGCGCCATAACCGACCATGGGGATGATGCGATAGTCGGCGGCGTTCAGGCCGTCCGCGCTCGCCTGGGCGAGCGTCGCCTGCAGCACCTGGCCATCGGCTTCTGCTTCCGTCGAGCCGGTCCAGGCCGGCGCATCGCCGCGAAGATTGTAGAAGCTGCGAAGCGCGTTGAGCTCGGCGCCGTTGACACCCTGTATCGCGGGCTGCGCGAGGATATCGCGGATGTAACTCCGCGCATCGTCCGGAGTCGCTGCCATGCTGGCAGACGACAACGCTATTCCTGCGGCAAACCAAGCAACGATCCACCGCCGGAACAAAACACGCGTTCTCGGCATGAGGTACACACGTCACTGACGCGATCGGCGCATCCGATCGCCCTCATCCGATAAAACGCTGTTCGCATATGAATCGTGTTCTACACGTTTCTGCGACAGAGGCGCACAGCTTCTCCGTGTACCGACGAAACGTTTATACCGTTAGCCTTGTTCTCTCAGTACCCAATCAGATCGTCTGCAGCATCGGGATGACGATTGAGGAACTCTCTGAGAGTGGCAAAGAGCTCGGTCGCATGCGCGATGTGGTTGGACTCGAAAGCGTTGGCGATGTCGGCGACGATAATCTGTCCGCACATAGCCACGCAGTCTTCTTGAGAAAGCATCGGAAGCTCCATCGCTTTATTTGCTGATCACCCTGCACACGATGCGGTTTCTCTTTGGGCTTGCGAATGGGACTGCAGAGGGAGAGATTCGCCATTGCCCGCGCGCTGTGCTTGAACCAGCCGGCGTCCGCACGCTGCCCTTTTGCGGAGATTAGGGACGTCGCCGCAGACGCGTGGCGTAGAAGCCGTCCATGCCGCCCTGCGCGGACAGATGACAGGGCAGCGTGCGCAGATCGCCGTCGGCGGAGACGAGCTCTTCCAGACCGAAGACCTCGGACGCGTTGAGCGGCTTGCGCGCGAATTCCGGATGGCGGCGCAGGAAGTGCGCAATCTGTTCAGCGCCCTCTTCCGGTTCGAGCGAGCAGACGGCGAAGACGAGTAGGCCGCTCTGCGCGACCATGCCGGCCGCCGCATCGAGAAGTTCAGCCGCCGCGTCGGCGCACGCGCCGATATCGGAGGCGGACTTCACCCATGGAAGATCGGGATGGCGCCGGATCGTTCCCGTCGCGGCGCAGGGCGCGTCGAGCAGGACGAACGGCACACGCTCGTTCGGCGCGAAATCGCGCAGATCCGCTTCGACGACCTCGGCCTCGATCTTCAGGCGAGCAAGATTCTCCCTAAGGGTCATGACACGGTGCGGTTCGCGTTCGACGGCGATCACGTTCGCGCCGGCCGCGGCCAGTTGCGCCGTCTTGCCGCCCGGCGCCGCACAAAGATCGATGACGGTTGCGCCTTTCACATCTCCCAGAAGACGCGCCGGCAAACTCGCCGCGAAGTCCTGAACCCACCAGCACCCATCGGCGAAGCCGGGCAGTTCGTCCACGCGCCCCGCGTCGCGCACGCGCACGGCATCGCCGGGAAGAGCTGCGGCGTTCGCAAGCGCGCGCAGGGACGAAAGATCGCGGCCGAAAAGATCGAGCGGCGGCGGCGCCAGATGCGCCAGCGCGATCGCCCGCGCCGTCTCTTCGCCATAGACGTCGCACCAGCGCCGCCAGAGCCAGTCCGGCGTGTTGAGACGCGCAGCGTCCTGTCCCGCCAGCACGTCTTTGCCTTCGCGCGAAATCCGCCGGAGCGTGGCGTTGATCAGCGGCTTGAAATGCACGGCCTTGTTGTCGGCCGCGGCCAGACGGTTCGCGCCGTCGACGGCCGCATGCGGCGCAACGTCGAGGAACAGCAGCTCGCACGCACCCGCGAGCAGGATTTCGATCGTGGGACCGGAACGATGCGGCGCCGGCGGTTTGGATATGAAGGTTTTGATCAGCGCGTCGAGCTGGCCGAAGCGGCGCAACGTCTCGTGGGAGATAGCGCGCGCAAAGCCCGCATCGCGTGACGACAGATCGGCGCGCGCGAGAACATTGTCCGTGACCGCATCCAGCGGACGGCGTTTGCGCAAGACATCGGAGAGAATGGCCTGGGCCGCGGCGCGCGCGCCCTCGCCCCCCGCTTTGTTCTCACTCACGACCACGGGCCGGATTTCGAACCCTGCCCCGCCTGCTGCGCCATCGCCCTCAATCGCGCAATGCGCTCTTCGGTCGAAGGATGGCTTGCGAAGAGTCCGGAGAGGCCTCCATGCAGCGGATTGATGATGAACATGTGCGCCGTGGCCGGATTGGCGTCCGCCGCGGGATTATCGATCTGCGCCGCGCCGCTCTCGATGCGCTGCAGGGCGGATGCCAGCCACAGAGGCCGGCCGGAAATCTCCGCGCCCATGCGATCGGCTTCGAATTCGCGCGTGCGGCTGACCGCCATCTGCACGAGCATCGCCGCGATCGGCGCAAGCAGCGTCACGATCAGCATGCCGATGAGGCCCATCGGATTGCGGTTGCGTCCGTAGCCGCCGAAGAAGAAGGCGAAGTTCGCGAGCATGGACACCGCGCCTGCAACCGTCGCCGTCAATGTCATCGTGAGCGTGTCGCGATTCTTCACATGGCTCAGCTCATGCGCGAGCACGCCGGCGAGCTCTTCGCTGTCGACACGCTGCAGCAGACCCGTCGTCACACACACGGCGGCGTGTTCGGGATCGCGGCCGGTGGCAAACGCGTTCGGCTGCGGGTTGTCGACGATATAGACCCTGGGCATCGGCAAGCCTGCACGGCTCGAAAGCTGGCGCACGAGGTGGATGAGTTCGGGCGCGGATGCCTCGCTCTGTTCGCGCGCGCCGTACATCGACAGGACCATCCTGTCGGAGTTCCAGTAGGCGAAGAGGTTGGTGCCGGCCGCGAAGAGGAACGCGATTGCCATGCCGCCCATACCGCCGACGAGAAAACCCACGACGAGAAACAGTCCCGTCATGCCCGCCATGAGAAAGCCGGTCTTGATCAGATTGGCCATGCCTACACCTTAGAGAAATCGCGCCGTTGTCGACACCGGCGGCGGATCGTGATGTATGCTGGCGGGTGATAAGGCGAAAGCACGGATGTCCGGGATTTCGAAAACTTCATCCGCCGAAGAGGTCGCCCGCCGCGTCCGCGAGGCCGGAGAACGGGCAAAAGCCGAGGCCGAGGCGCGCCGGGCAGAAGAGGCCGCTCAGACGCCTCTCCCGCCGGAATTGGGCGGCCAAAAGGGCCCGGAACCCACCCGCTACGGGGACTGGGAAAAGAACGGGATCATCTCGGACTTTTGAGCCTTCGCGCGCTACGTGCGCCACACTTCCCCCGCTTCGCCGGGGAAACGTCTTGATCGACCCGGCCGACGGGTCCATGTACGCCTTGCGCTTTGGAGTCTTTCCAAAGCGCCCATTTCTGTAGGGTTACGGGTCATGTTCATCCAGACGGAATCCACCCCCAATCCGGCGACGTTGAAATTCATTCCCGGCCGCGACGTGATGGGTGCGGGCGCGGTCGCCGATTTTCCCGATCGCGAATCCGCCGGCCGTTCGCCGCTCGCTGTGGCGCTGTTCCAGATTCCGGAAGTGCGTCGCGTCTTCTTCGGGGCCGATTTCGTGTCCGTGACGAAGACCGACGGTGACTGGCGGCACCTGAAGCCCGCCATCCTCGGCGCCATCATGGAGCATTTCACGCGCGGCATTCCGCTGATGTCCGGAAGCACGGGCGAAGAGGCGGAAAAGCCGGCCGCCTGTTCCGAAGCGGATGCCGAAATCGTCGATCAGATCAAGGAGCTCATCGAGACGCGCGTGCGTCCGGCGGTGGCTGGCGACGGCGGCGACATCATCTTCAAGGGCTTCGACGGGACGGCCGGCACGGTGTTCCTGGAGCTGCGCGGCTCCTGCGCGGGTTGCCCCTCTTCGACCATGACGCTGAAGAACGGCATCGAAAACATGCTGCGCCACTTCATTCCCGAGGTGAATGCGGTCGAGGCCGTCTGACGGGCCCGCAATTGCTCCCGGCGTGATTTGTTTTTAAGTCTAGAGAATCACGGATTCGGAGCCCGCCATGTCGCACGCCATCAACGACGACGCCCTCGACGTCATCTTCCGCAAGGCGCGCACGCAGAACAGATGGCAGGACAAGCCCGTGAGCACGGCGCTTCTGATGGCGGTCTACGATCTCATGCGATGGGGGCCGACAAGCGCCAATATGAGCCCGGCGCGCATCGTGTTCGTGGTGTCGAAAGAGGCGAAAGAGCGCCTGAAGCCGCATCTGTCGGAAGGCAATCGCGCCAAGACGATGTCGGCGCCGGTGACCGCGATCATCGGCTATGATCTCGATTTCCCTGAGAAGCTGCCGCAGCTCTTCCCGCACGCGCCCGACGCCAAGCACTGGTTCAAGGATCCGGCGGCCGCGCAGGTCCATGCTTTCCGCAACGGCACGCTGCAGGGCGCCTATTTCATCATCGCCGCGCGTGCGCTGGGGCTCGACTGCGGGCCCATGTCGGGCTTCGACAATGCGGGCGTCGACAGGGAATTCTTCCCCGGCGGGCGCATCAAATCGAATTTCATCTGCAGCATCGGCTACGGCGATCCGGCGGGTCTCTTCGAGCGCAGCCCGCGCCTCAGCTTCGACGAAGCCTGCAAGATTCTTTAGTTGGCGGGCGAAACCCCGCTAGAACCGCTTCATGGAAACGCTGGCCGTCGATACGGCGCTGGGCGCCTGCTCGGTTGCGATCACCTCAGATGGCGAAACGCTCGCCCATCGTTGGGTGGCGATGCCGCGCGGCCATGCCGAAGCACTGGCGCCCATGGTGGAACAGGTGATGGCGGAAGCGGGCCTGGCCTTCGCTGCTCTCGACCGGCTGGCGGTCACGACCGGCCCCGGCACCTTCACAGGCCAGCGGGTCGGCCTCGCTTTCATGCGGGGCTTAAGGATCGCGCTCGGAAAGCCCCTGATCGGCCTGACGACGCTGGAGATCATGGCCGCGGCAGCCGAGGCCGAAGCCCGGACGCCGCTCGTCGCCGTTCTCCACGAAGCCAAGCGCGGCGAGGTCTATGCAGCGCTCTACCGAGGCCGCGAAACAATCTTGCCGGTCCAGGTCGCGGGCTTCGAGGCGATGATGAAGCAAATCCGCGTCGCGGCAGACCGATCCGCAGGGCAGCGGCTGACGGTCGCCGGGACGGCGGCACCGGAGGCGGCCGCCTGGCTGAAAAGCCAAGGATCGGCTGCGACCTTGACCGCGATCCGTCAGCCCGACGCGCTGTGGGCCGCCAGGCTGTCCGAGACGGCACCTGAGCCTGCCGAAACGACCCGCCCGCTCTATCTCCGGGCTCCTGACGCCAAGCTGGCGGCCGGGGCTATCCACCTGCGTCCCGCAGAGGCCGGCGATGCAGCCCTTCTGGCGCGCCTCCACGGGGCGACCATGCCCCGGCCCTGGGAGGCGTCCTTCTTCGAGCAGGTCATGGCGGAGCCGGGAGGGTTCGCCGTAGTGGCGGAAGCCCATAAGGCGGCTCTGGGCTTTGTCCTCGGGCGGGCCGTGGCTGATGAAGCGGAAATCCTCTCCATCGGCGTGCTCTCTGCCTATCGCCGGAACGGCATCGCCGCTCGCCTCCTGCGCGAAGCCGCTTTGTGTGCGAGCGTGCTGGGCGCCGCAGCTCTCTTTCTCGAAGTGGACGAGAACAATCGCGCCGCGCGCCGGCTTTACGAAGCCCATGGTCTCGCGGCGGTCGGCCGGCGGACGAATTATTATGGTGGCGAAGGCGGCGGGGACGCTTTGCTGCTGCGGGGCATGTTGCCTCTGCAAATCCCCGGCTTGGGAAATGCCCCTAAACTCGCGTAATGTCGTAAGGCCGATAGGCTTCTTTGATGGAAGAAAGGAAGATCCGTTGTCCCGGATCGAAAATCTGTGTGTGCAGAAGGGTCTCAGGATGACCGATCAGCGCCGCGTGATCGCGCGCGTGCTGTCGGATTCCACGGACCATCCCGACGCCGATGAACTTCACCGCCGCGCCGCCGCAATCGATCCGCATATCTCCATCGCCACGGTCTATCGCACCGTGCGCCTGTTCGAGGATGCGGGCATTCTGGAGCGGCACGATTTCTTCCGCGACGGGCGTTCGCGCTACGAGGAAGTGCCGGATTCGCATCACGATCACCTGATCGACGTGCAGTCGGGCAAGGTCGTCGAATTCCGCAACGAAGAGATCGAGAAGCTGCAGCGGCGCGTGGCGGAGGAGCTCGGCTTCGAACTCGTCGATCATCGCCTGGAGCTTTACGCTGTTCCCAAAGGCGCCAAACGGGGCGAGCGCTGAGCCGCATCATGCCCTCGCTTCGCGCCGCCGGCCTTCTGTTCACGTTCCTCGTCTGCACGATGCTGGGGATTCCGTGGCAGGCGTCGGCGCTCAGGTTCAATCTCAGGCGCCGCAAGACGTTTCCCAATCGCTATCATCGCTTCCTGTGCCGTCTGTTCGGCATCCGCGTGACAACGATCGGCAAGCCGGTCGAAGGCCAGGGCGTTCTCGTCGTCGCCAACCACACGTCCTATTTCGACATCCTCGTGATGTCGAGCGTGGCGCGCGTGTCGTTCGTGGCGCGCGCCGATGTCGTCAACTGGCCGCTGTTCGGCACGCTGGCGAAGCTGCAGGAGACGGTTTTCGTCGAACGCTCGCGGCGCACGCAGACGGGCGAAGCGCGCGACCAGATCCGCGAGCGCCTGCTCGCCGGCGACACGCTGGTGCTGTTTCCCGAAGGCACATCCGACGACGGCAATTGCGTGCTGCCGTTCAAGAGCGCGCTAATGGGCGCGGTGGAAGCCGAGATCGCCAAGGACGACAAAGGCGCGGTGCGTTACGTGCCGGTGCAGCCCGTTTCGATCAGCTATGTGGGCCTCTACGGCCTGCCGATGGGACGCGAGAACCGTCCGCTGTTCGCCTGGTATGGCGACATGGAGCTCGTGCCCCATCTCTGGGAAGCGCTGAAGGCGGGCCCGATGGATGTGGTAGTGGAGTTTCATCCTCCCATGACCGTCGACGCCGTGGGCGGGCGCAAGGCGCTGGCGACGCTGACCGAGCAGATCGTGCGGCGCGGGCAGACTCGGGCGCTCGCGGGCCTTGCCGGCCAGGAGCCTGTGGTCGTGCCGCATCGCACCGAAGACGAAGAGGAAGAGCCGGAATTGGCCGAGGCGGCCGCGTGACGGAGCGTCTTGATCTTGACGGGGCGTTCGCACATAAGGCCCGCCCTTGAATGGCGCGCGCATGAAGAAGCTCTTCATCAAGACCTATGGCTGCCAGATGAACGTCTACGATTCCGCCCGCATGGCGGAATTGCTGGCGGGGATCGGCTATGCGCCGACCGACGCGGCCTCCGACGCCGACATGGTGATCCTCAACACCTGCCACATTCGCGAGAAGGCGACGGAGAAGATCTATTCCGAGCTCGGCCGATTGAAGCGCCTAAAGGACAGGAAGGCCGAAGGTGGCACACCGATGTTGATCGCCGTTGCGGGCTGCGTGGCCCAGGCCGAAGGCAAGGAAATTCTCGCGCGCCAAAAGGCCGTCGATCTCGTGGTCGGCCCGCAATCCTATCATCGCCTGCCCGAGATGATCGCGCGCGCGGCGCGCGGTGCCGGCCATGTGCTCGAAACAGATTTCCCGGCCGACGAGAAATTCGATGCGCTGCCCGGTGAGCGCGCGAATGAAGGACCATCGGCATTTCTGACCGTGCAGGAAGGTTGCGACAAGTTCTGCACTTTCTGCGTCGTGCCCTATACGCGCGGGAGCGAATATTCGCGCCCGGTCGAACAGATCGTGGCGGAAGCCGAAGCCCTTGCGGCGCGCGGCGTGCACGAGATCACGCTGCTGGGCCAGAACGTCAATGCCTACCGCGGGGTGGGTTCCGACGGCGAGGGCTGGTCGCTGGCGCGGCTTCTTCATCGTCTCGCCGAAATCGATGGCCTTGCGCGTCTGCGCTACACGACCAGCCATCCCCGCGACATGAGCGACGATCTCATCGAGGCGCACGGCGCGCTCGATCGGTTGATGCCATATCTGCATCTGCCGGTGCAGGCGGGCTCCGATCGTGTGCTTGCCGCTATGAATCGCCAGCATACGCGCGATACCTATCTGGCGCTCGTCGATCGTCTGCGCGCCGCGCGTCCCGATATGGCGCTGTCCTCCGATTTCATCGTGGGCTTCCCCGGTGAAACGGACGACGATTTCGCAGCGACGCTGTCGCTCGTGCGCGAAGTGGGTTACGCGAGCGCCTTCTCGTTCAAATACAGCCCACGCCCCGGAACGCCGGCGGCCGCGCAGGCGAAACAGGTGCCGGAAGACGTGAAGACCGCGCGCCTTGCGGAATTGCAGGCGCTGCTCACGGCACAGCAAGCCGCGTTCAATGCCAGCTGCGAAAGCCGCATCATGCCGGTGCTGTTCGAAAAGCCCGGGCGCAGGCAGGGCCAGGCGGTCGGCCGCAGTCCCTATCTGCAGCCCGTGCATGTGGAAGGCGCACTCGATCTCGTAGGCCGGATCCGCGCCGTGCGTATCGATCAGGTGCTGCCCAACAGCCTGAAAGGAACGCTGCTGGATGGGTTCGCGCGCGTGGCCGCCCAGTGAGCGCAAAGGAATCCGCAAAACGCCGCACGAGTGCCGCCAGGGAAAAGGTGACGCTCGAATTCTCGGACAATGTGGTGCTGGCTGCGCTCGGCGGCTCACATCAGCGGAATTTCGTGCAGATCGAACAGAAGCTGGGCGTCAAACTGGCGACGCGTGGCAATGTCGTTTCCATTGAAGGCGAAACCAAGCCGCGCGAGCAGGCGGCGGCGGTGCTGCGCTCGCTCTATGCGCGCATCGAAGGCGGCGAGCCGGCCGGCGTGTCCGAAGTCGATGCGGAAATCCGTTTCGTGCTGCACGAGCCTAAGCCCTTGCCCGCCGGAGATTTTGGTGTGCCCGCGATCAAGACGGCCGCCTCGCGTGTGGCGCGCGCGCGGTCGCCGGCGCAAGGCGCCTATCTCGATCTCATGCGCACGCATCCCCTTGTCTTTGGCGTCGGACCTGCCGGAACCGGCAAGACGTTTCTGGCGGCGGCGTTCGGTGCGCATCTGCTTTACGAACGTCGCGTCGAGCGCGTGATCCTGTCGCGCCCCGCGCTGGAAGCCGGCGAGCGTCTGGGCTTCCTGCCGGGCGATCTGAAGGAGAAGATCGATCCCTATCTGCGCCCGCTCTACGACGCGCTGTTCGACGTCATGGGCGAGCAATGCGTGAAGCTGATGGAGTCCGGCGTGATCGAAGTGGCGCCCATCGCCTTCATGCGCGGCCGCACCCTGTCGCGTGCTTTTGTCATCCTCGACGAAGCGCAGAATTGTTCCTCGTCGCAGATGAAGATGTTTCTCACGCGTCTGGGCGAGGATTCGCGCATGGTGGTGACGGGCGATCCGTCGCAGAGCGATCTGCCCGGTGGCCGCGCCGAGGGCTTCAACGAAGCGCTCGATATCCTGACAGGCGTGGAAGGGGTCGCCGTCGCGCGCTTCAGTGAGAAAGACGTCGTGCGCCATCCTCTGGTCAGCCGCATCGTCCGTGCCTATGACGCGGCGAAGCCGGACGAGCGCCGGTGATGACGCGCATCACCGTCCTTGTCGAGGAACCGCAATGGCGGACGGAAGGGCGAGGATTCCCGGCGGAATTGCGCCGCGCCGCGCGGACAGCGCTTGACGACGCCAAAACACATGCCGGGAGCCTGACGATCCTCCTGGCCGACGACGCGAAACTCGAGGCGCTGAATGCGCGGTTCCGCGGCAGGCCGAAACCCACAAACGTTCTGTCTTTTCCGGCCGGAAGCGAGACTTATCTGGGCGATGTGGCCATCGCCTATGGCGTGACGGCGCGGGAGGCGCGGGAATCCAGCAAATCTATCCACGATCATGCGTTACACCTCGCGGTACATGGCGTGCTTCATCTGCTAGGCTACGATCACGAATCCGCCCGCGAGGCGCGGATCATGGAGCCGCTGGAGATTGCGATCCTGGCCAAGCTCGGCATTGCCGATCCTTATGCCGCCCGCTCGCGCGCGGCGATCGTGGATTGATCGCCCCATGAGCAGTTCCGACCACACCTCCGACGATGCGGAACGCTGGGCGCCGAGCATCCTGAGGCGGCTGGCGCAGGCGCTGCGCGGCGGCAGCGGGCAGTCCATCCGCGAAAGCCTCGAAGAGGTCATCGAGGAGAGCGAGCGCCAGACGGCGGCGTTGACGCCGCAAGAGCGCATGATGCTCGCCAATTTGCTGAAGTTCGGCGAGCTGCGCGTGGACGACGTGATGGTGCCGCGCGCCGACATCGTGGCCGTGGAGGAGAAGACGCCGCTGCCGCAACTGATCGCCGATTTCCGCGCCGCGCAGCATTCGCGCCTGCCCGTCTATCGGGAGACGCTCGACGATCCTCTGGGCCTCGTGCACATCAAGGACATTTTTGCGCTGCTGGAGCCGCAGCCCGACGGCAGTCTGAAATGTCCGGATGTTCCGATCGCAAAGGTGAAACGCGATCTCCTGTTCGTGCCGCCGTCGATGCCGGCGCATGAGCTGCTTCTCAAGATGCAGACGACGCATATCCACCTGGCGCTTGTCATCGACGAATATGGCGGCACGGATGGCCTCGTCTCGATCGAGGACCTGATCGAGGAGATCGTGGGCGACATCGACGACGAACACGACGTCGAGGAAGCGCCGCAGCTGAAACTGCGCGACGACGGCGGCTACGACGCCGACGCGCGTCTCGATCTCGAAGATTTCAAGGAGCAGACCGGCATCGATCTGGCGCCCGAAGACGGCGACGAGGAGATCGACACGCTGGGCGGCCTTGCCGCTTCACTGGTCGGACGCGTGCCGCAGCGCGGGGAGGTCATTCATCATCCTTCCGGCTTCGATTTCGAGATCGTCGAAGCCGATCCGCGCCGTGCGAAGAAGCTCAGGCTGCGCCGCGCGCAAAATCCGAACGATGCTCGCACGGAGTGAAGGCGCGCAGGGCGCGCTGGTACGGACAGGTGATTTCATCCGGACGGCTGCGGGCTGGCGCCGCGCCGCGATTGCGTTCGGCGCCGGCGCTCTCTCGGCACTTGCCTTTGCGCCTTACGAAATCTTTCCGCTGTTTCTCATTGCGGTCGCGGTTCTCGTTCTTCTGATCGACGGCGCGCAGGAAACCAGGCATCCGATGCGCAGCGCCGCGTGGGTCGGCTGGTGCTGGGCCTTCGGGCAGTTCCTTGTCGGCCTTTACTGGGTTGCTTACGCCTTCCTCGTCGAGGCCGCCGCGCATGCCTGGCAGATTCCATTTGTCGAGACCTTTCTGCCCGGCGGGCTTGCGCTGTTCATCGCGCTGGCGTGCGCGATCGCCGCGCGGTTTTGGTGGCCGGGCGCGTCGCGGATTTTCGTCCTTGCGATCGCATACGGCGTTGCGGAATGGGTGCGCGGCCACATTTTCACCGGCTTTCCATGGAACCTGCCGGCTTATGCGTGGGGCGCGTCGCTCGGCATCCTGCAGAGCACCGCCCTGTTCGGCAGCTACGGTCTTTCGCTGCTGACGGTCCTGTTCGGCGCATCGCTGGCGCAGTTCGCATCGCGGGATGCGCGCGCGTGGCACCTGCCGGCGGTGCTGACTTTGCTCTTTGCGCTTTTCTGGATCGGCGGTGACATCCGTCTTGCGATCACCCATCCGGAGGATGTGCGCGGCGTCCATCTGCGTCTGGTGCAGCCCAATGTTCCGCAGCGCGAGAAAATCCTGCGCCGCTACTGGACGCGCAATTGGCAGGAGCTCGTCAGTCTCAGCCTCACGCGCACATCGACGCAGCCCACCATCATCGTGTGGCCCGAAGCCGCGCCGCCCTACATCTTCACGCGCGTGCAGGGCGCGATGGATCAGATCGCCGCGCTCACGGACAAGAACCGCATTCTCATGACGGGCGCGGTGCGCGTCTTCGTGAAGCCGGACAATCGTCTGGGCGCCACGAACAGCCTTTACATCTTCGGGCCGGGCGGCGTGCTTTTGTCGACATACGACAAGTTCCATCTTGTGCCGTTCGGCGAATATCTGCCGCTCGCGGGTCTTCTGGAGCGTCTGGGCATTTCGCAGGTGGTCGCGGTTCCGGAAGGATTTCAGGCCGGCGACGGTCCGCACACTTACGATCTGCCGAATGCGCCGCCCGTTGGTCCGCTCATCTGCTACGAAATCATCTTTCCAGGCGCGGTGACGGGCCAACGCCGGCCGGGCTGGTTCGTTAACGTGACCGACGATTCCTGGTTCGGACCGTCCAGCGGTCCTTATCAACATCTTTTGACTGCGCGCGTTCGCGCCATCGAAGAAGGCATTCCGATTGCCCGGGATGCCAATACTGGTATCTCGGCCATCATCGATCCCTTAGGACGTGTACGGGCCCGGCTCGGGCCCGGGCAATCCGGAGTTGTAGATTCCCCTCTACCGGCGGCGGTGCCAAAGACGCCCTTCGCGCGTTTTGGAGAGGCGGGCTTGGTCCTGCTGCTGCTTGCGCTCTGCTGGGGTGCCGGCTGGAACAGGGAAAAGGCCGAAGCGAAAGAGTGACGAAAGTCCTTTTCGCGACAGTTGGAATCTAGATAAGGTGCCCGCCGGAAACGGATTGTTGTGCTAGTAGCAGTGCCAAAAAAACAAGCAAATCCCATCGACGCGCATGTCGGCAACCGTATGAGGCTACGCCGTATGCTTATCGGCCTTAGCCAGGAGCGGATGGGCGAGATGTTGGGTCTGACGTTCCAACAGGTCCAGAAGTATGAGAAAGGCGTCAACCGCATCGGAGCGGGCCGTCTTTACCAGATCGCCGACATTCTGAGCGTTCCCGTCAGCTATTTCTACGAAGGCTTCGTAGGAGACGGCGCGACGGGCCATGCCGCAAACGACGACACGGCCACCAAGCCGGTCATGGAGTTCCTCTCCAGCGGCGAAGGTCTGCAGCTCACGCTCGCCTTCATGCGCATCAAGGACGGTAAGGTGCGCAAGCGCGTGATCGATCTGATCAAGAGCCTGTCGGACGGCATCGAACCGCCGTCATCGACGCCGAGCACGCCCTAGGACCGGACTGCGTCAGTCGGGATTGCGCGAAGCCTTCTCCTGAAGGCCGGAGCGGTTTGTGCGCGAATCGAGCGCGCGATAAACCGCGGCCGGTTCCAGCCCGCGCGCGGCCCACAGCACCAGCAGGTGATAGAGCAGGTCGGCAGACTCGCCCACGAGCGCCTCTTCGCTTTCCGCGACGCCTGCGAGCGCCGTCTCGACGCCTTCCTCGCCCAGCTTCTTGGCGATCTTGAGCGTGCCCTGGGCGAAGAGCTTCGCGGTGTAGGAGGTTTCGGGATCGGCGCCTTTGCGCGACCGGATCACATCGAAGAGCCTGTCGAGGGGATGCAGGTCTGTCATCGGCAATTCTGAGCGCCGGACGCGGCTGGGATCAAGCAATAACTAAGCCCAATTTTCGTCGAACAAGGCAATTGGGTCACCCGGATGCCGCGCGGAGCGCAGCCCCGTGTGATGAGGGCATTGGATGTTGTGCTTAGTTCGCGCCCGGTTCAAGCAGGCGGCGCGCGATCACCTGCGCCTGGATTTCCGCCGCGCCTTCAAAAATGTTGAGGATGCGCGCGTCGCAGAGCACGCGGCTAATCTCGAACTCCAGCGCGAAACCGTTGCCGCCGTGGATCTGCAGCGCGTTGTCGGCCGAAGCCCAAGCCACACGTGCGGCCAGCAGTTTCGCCATACCGGCTTCGAGATCGCAGCGCCGGCCCTCGTCCTTCTCGCGGGCCGCGTGGTAGGCGATCTGACGCGCCACGACGATCTCCACGGCCATCATCGCGAGCTTGTCGCGCACCCGCGGGAAGCCCACGATGGCGCGGCCGAATTGCTGGCGCTCGAGCGCATATTTGAGGCCCAGATCGAGCGCGGACTGCGCCACGCCCACGGCACGGGCCGCGGTCTGAATGCGCGCGGACTCGAAGGTCTGCATCAATTGCTTGAAGCCCTGGCCTTCCTCGCGGCCGAGCAGATCCTTCGCCGGCACATCGAAACCGTCGAAGGCAATCTCGTATTCCTTCATGCCGCGATAGCCGAGCACTTTGATCTCGCCGCCCGACATGCCTTTCGCCGGGAAGGGATCGCTCTCCGTGCCGCGCGGCTTCTCGGCAAGAAACATCGAAAGACCGCGATAATCTTTCGTCGACGGATCGGTGCGCACCAGCAGCGTCATCAGATCGGCACGTGCCGCATGGGTGATCCATGTCTTGTTGCCGACGATTTTGTAATGATCGCCATGCTTTTCCGCGCGTGTGCGCAAGGCGCCCAGATCGGAGCCCGTGTTGGGTTCGGTGAAGACGGCCGTCGGCAATTTCTCGCCGCTGGCGATCAACGGCAGCCAATGCTCGCGCTGATCTTTCGTGCCGCCGCTCAGGATCAGTTCGGCGGCGATTTCCGAACGCGTGCCCAGCGAACCCACCCCGATATAACCGCGTGAGAGTTCTTCCGAGACCACGCATATCGCGGTTTTGGAAAGGCCCGCGCCGCCGAATTCCTCCGGAATGGTGAGTCCGAAGACGCCAAGCGCGCTCATCTCGGAGATCACGCTGAGAGGAATGAGTTCGTCCTTCAGGTGCCAATGATGGGCGTGCGGCGCGACCTTCTCCTGCGCGAAGCGGAAGAACTGCTCGCGGATCATGGTCATGGTTTCGTCGAGGCCCGGATCGCCGAAATGGATCGCACGGGGATGCTGGACCATGAGATCGGCGATGCCGGCGCGGATTTCGCGCGATGTCCCGGTGGCGATGAGTTCGTGCACGGTGGGCGTCAGAAACGCGGCCACTTCGTCCTGCGACAGGCCCAGATCGGCCGCGCGCACGATCTCGTTCTGGCTCATGGGAATGCCGCCCGCGATCTGCGCCAGATATTCGCCGAAGGCCGCCGCGAGAATCAGCTTCTCGATCTCGCCGAAACGTTTTTCGTGCTCGAGCGCCCGCGCCCAGCGCAGCATCTGCCGCAGCGCTTCGACGTATGTCGCGAACCAGGCGAATCCGTGCACGGCGCGCTGCTCGCGATCGAGTGTCGCCGCGTCGATGCGGCCGTCCTTGCCGAGGTTGTCGCGCAAGGTCGCCCTGGCATTGGCCAGCAGGCCTTCGGCCGCCAGAACGGATTCTTCGCAATGATCGAGAAGATGGGGGACGAGAATCTGCATGACGCGCTCGCAAAGCGGTTAGACGAAAAGCTTAGCGGGCTTCGCGGAAGCCCACCATGCTTTCGATCAACGACAAGAGGTTTAAGCCCGTTATCTTTGCCCCGCTTCGACGACGTCCTCGAACGTCCGCATGCCGGGACGCTGTGCATTGACGAGCACCGCCATGTTGCCGGGCAGGTGTTCGTTCTTCCACATCTTGGTGTGGGCGCGCGGAATATCTGCCCAGGGGAAGACTTCGGACATGCAGGGATCGAGGCGGCGCTCCACCATCAGGCGGTTGGCCTGGCTCGCTTGATAGAGGTTGGCGAAGTGCGAGCCCTGAATGCGCTTCTGGCGCATCCAGACGTAACGCGCGTCGAAAGTGATGTTGTAGCCCGTGGTGCCGGCGCAGAAGACGACCATGCCGCCGCGCTTCACGACGAGACAGGAGACGGGGAACGTCTGCTCGCCCGGATGCTCGAAGACGAAATCGACGTCGTTGCCCTTGCCGGTGATGTCCCAGATGGCCTTGCCGAACTTGCGCGCCTCTTTCGTCCAGGCGTCGTATTCGGGCGAGCCGACCTGCGGCATCGCACCCCAGCATTTGAAATCCTTGCGATTGAGCACGCCCCTGGCGCCCAGCGAGAGCACGAATTCGCGCTTGGATTCGTCGGAGATGACGCCGATCGCATTGGCGCCGGAGACTGCGCAAAGCTGCACGGCGAAGGAACCCAGGCCGCCGCTCGCGCCCCACACCAGCACATTGTGGCCCGGACGCAGGATATGCGGGCGATGGCCGAAGAACATGCGATAGGTCGTGGCCAGTGTCAGCGTGTAGCACGCCGATTCTTCCCACGTCAGATGCTTCGGACGCTCCATCAGCTGGCGGTCCTGCACGCGCGCGAATTGCGCGAACGAACCGTCGGGAGTCTCGTAGCCCCAGATACGCTGCGATGTCGAAAACATCGGATCGCCGCCATTGCATTCTTCGTCGTCGCCGTCGTCCTGATTGCAATGCACGACGACTTCGTCGCCGACCTTCCAGCGCTTCACCTTGGAGCCGACGGCCCACACGATGCCGGAGGCATCGGAGCCCGCAATGTGAAAGGGATTGCCGTGTCCGTCGAGCGGCGACACCGGCGTGCCGAGGCCGGCCCAGACGCCGTTGTAGTTCACGCCGGCCGCCATCACGAGAATGAGCACGTCGTGCGAGTCGAGCGACCATGTCGGCACGACTTCCACCTTCATCGATTGCTCGGGCGGCCCATGGCGCTCCTTGCGAATCGTCCACGCATGCATGTTCTTCGGCACGTGGCCGAGCGGCGGTATCTCGCCGATCTCATAAAGGTCTTTGTAGACCTCGAAGGCGGGCTTCATTTCGGCCGGCTGTGCCATGGCGCTTTCCCCACTGCTGCAATGCAAACGCTTTGAGGCGAGAAATGCTGCCCCGCTCCCCTGCGAGCAGACTGCTTTCTTTTTCGCCCCTGCGATGGGCATATTGCATCGCAACATGGCGAACAGTCAATTTCTTCGGATGTGGCGCAATTTTATTGCGTAAAATATTAACGCTGCGGGCGTGCCCGGGCTGGCGAAACCATCGCCGCCCTCGTTTATTCGTGGTAAAGATTGTTTCTTAACTAGGAGTAGGCCATGGCGGACAAAGAGGACGTTCCCGAGGTCCAGGTCGTACCCGTGCGTTCCGGCAGCGTGACGACGCTCGATGGGACGCGGATCACGTCTTATGGCGCCGGCGACCAGCCGACACCACCGATTGGGACGCCGCCGGCGACGGGATATCCGGTCGTGATGCCGCAACCATCGGTCATTGTCGTCACGGTCGACCGCAAAGCCGACGATAAGAAGCCCAAGAAAGGCTATTCGGACGTTTTCAAGCGCCCTTGATAAGGCAAGGTTTGGAGGGGGCACGTGGGGTTGTTTGAGGATTTGTTTGCGCCGAAGCGTCCGCGCGGCCCAAGCGTCACGTGGAAGATTGTCAAGATCGATCAGCCTGTGCTCGAAAGCACGGGATTGTCGACGCAATACGGCGTGGTCATCTCGTCCGACGCCATGCTCTCGCACACACAGACGCTGCTCTTCTGTCCGCTCATCAATGGTCTCGACAAAGAGAACGACATGCCGCTCGAGCTCATGCCGTGGCATGTCGAAGTGTTCCAGGAAAAGGACCCGGCAGGCCGGCAGGCGCAATTGCCTTTTAGCCGCGCGCTGATGTCGACCAAGATCGTCATGCCGATTTCGCGCAACGAGATTGATGCGGACGGGCGCAGCCGCGGCTGGCTCTCCCGCGAGTCGCAAAAGAAGGCGAGCGCCAAGCTCAAAGTCTGGCTGCCGCCTTTTCGCCAGTTGGCGCGCTGAAATTTCGACATTACCTTTCTCGGGACAGTGGCGCTGCAGCGGCGATGGCCATCCGTGCTCTACTCTGGGATTTCGGCGACACGCTCGTAAATGAGCGCTGGATGCAGGCGCCGATGGATGGCGCACCGCGCTGGCCCGATCTTTATCGCGAGTTTTCGGCGGGAAGCGATCTCGCGGATCGATGGAATATCGGTGCGGCGACTCTAGATGACGTCGCGTCCTCGTTTGCGGTCCGACTTGGCGTCGATGCAGCGCGGGTGCGCGGCCATATGGAGAACTGCTGCAAGAGGCTTACGTTCTTTCCGCTCGTTCGCGCGTTGTCGGAACATTGCAAGCGTCCGCAGGCCATCGTCACCGTCAATTGCGGCGTCTTTTCGACGATCGTCGCGCCGCACTATAGGCTCCAGAACAGATTCGATCCGATCATCACGTCATGGCAATCGCGAACGCTCAACAAAGCCGATCTTTGCGATATTGCGCTGGAACACTGGAATGGCCGCTACGCGAGGGCTGAATGCCTCTTGATCGACAACAAACAGGAATGCGTGAAGGCGTGGCAAGACAGAGGGGGATCGGCCTATCACTTCCGAAGCGAGAAAGACCTCTACGACAACTTCGCAGCGATTGTGCGTGGTACCGGCCGCTGATCAGTCGGCGCCGTCCTTTTCAGCCGCTGGCACGGATTTCCTGGATCAATACATCCGCGAAGGCGCGAACGATGCGCGGCAGGCGGCGCTTGCGCAGCACGACGATATCGATGGTCGTATCGCGAAACGCCGTGCCCGCAAGCGGCACGATCTTGAGTTGTCCGCGCGCCCGATCCTGAAGTATGGCCCGCTGCGGCAGGATCGCCGCGCCTGCGCCGGAGCGTGCAAAGCCCCTCAAGATTTCGAAATCATTGCTGGTGAGAACCGTCGTAAGCGCCACGCCTGCTGTGGCACTTGCGCGATCGAGTATCCGGCGCACGCCGAATTCGAAGCCGGGCACGGCCAGCGCAAGGCCGGCCAACGCGCTCAGTTCGACTCCCGTGACATTCGTCAAGGCGTGATCGGGGCGGATCGCAAGCACAATCGGCTCCGGCACGCTTGCTAGCGCCAGCAGTTCCGGATCGGGTTCGGCGCAAAAGCCGATGCCGATATCACAACGGCTCTCCCTCACCGCTTCCACGACGCGTGGCGCCGGCATGACCCGCACGTCGAACAACACCGTGCGGAAACGCTCCAGGAGCTTCGATGCCGCAGCAACCGGACCGTGCGACGCGACGCTTTCGACCAGCGTCAGCTTCAGGAGCCGGCGTTGCGTTCCTCGCATGTCATCGAGATCGGCGCGCAGCGTGTCGAAGTCGAGGAGAACCGCGCGCGCGTAATCGGCGACAAGCCGGCCGGCATGGGTAAGTTCGACGCCGCCGGCGCTGCGGTCGAACAGGGCGGTTCCCATTTCCCGTTCGAGAATGGCGATGCTTCGGCTGACGGAGGAGGGCGCGACTCCGAGAATGTCGCTGGCTCTACGGATCGATCCCTGGCGCGCCGTTTCCTCCATCGCGCGCAGAACGTTGTAGTCCATGTCGAGCCGCTCTTTGGGGTTCCGGGGTGTTGCGTATAACGCAACACCACCGCGTGCAATCTGTTCTGTGTCGCGTGCGGGACGGACGCTACGCTGCGGGCGCATCGAAGATGGGCGGGGCAAATCATGCGCGATCCATGGCGCCGACATCTGGACCGTCGCACGGCTCTTGCGCTCTTTGGCGCCAGTGCAGCCTGTGCTGCGGCGGCTCCGGCCTTCGGCCGGGCTGCGCCGTTCACGGAAGCAGACTACGCGCGCGCCATCGTCATCGACGGCGAAGGCGTGACCGGAGGCAGCGACGACGACAAGCTGAGCCGCGACCTCGCCGCCACCGGAATGACGGCCGTGAGCGTGACGGCCGGTCGCGTGGACAACGCGCCCGGCGCGCAGGTGATCCATGAACTGAATGCGCAGCACATTGTGCTCGACCTTTCCCATGGCGGGGCACGCACCATCGCGGAGGCGACCGCGCTGACGACTGCGCCGCCGGCTGTCACCCACACGGGATGCCGCGCGTTGACGGACAATCCGCGCAACATCTCCGACGCTCTGATGCGCAACGTCGCCGACAAGGGCGGTGTCGTGGGAATTTACATCATGTCGTATCTGGCAACCGGAGTGGGGCGGTCCGCGCGCGATCCGCGGCGCGAGGACATCATCGCGCACCTGGAGCACGCCTTGCAGGTCTGTGGCGAGGACCACGTCGGCATCGGCACGGACGGGACGGTGCTGCCCCTGACGCTCGACGCACCGACCCGCGCCTTCCTCAAGCGCCATTATGAAGACCGTGTCTCGCAAGGCGTCGCAACGCCGGGCGACGGTCCCGAGATTACCAACACGATCTCCGAATACAATGCGTCCCGCCGGTTCCTCGCGATCGGCGAAGACCTGTCCCGCCGCGGCTGGCCTGCATCGCGGGTTGAAAAGATCATCGGCGGCAATTTCGCGCGGCTGTTTCGCGATGTCTGGAGCAACTGAGCCCATGATGCGAACAATATGCGTTGCTCTCATGCTTGCAGCCTGCGCTTTTGCCGCGTCCGCGCGGGATTTCGAGTTTCCCGCCTCTGTCCAAAGGAATTCGGAATCACTTGCGCCGGCGATGCGCACGCTTGCCGCGGCGATGCTCGACAGCGCCGATGAGAAGAACCGGATAACCGATCCGGACGATCTTTTCCGTGTTGAAATCGTCGCCGGCCGCTACGCCGAGGCCCTGCGGACGCTGAAGACGCTTGAAGCCGTCCGCGCGACGAGCCCGTCCCTGCAGATGCGCGTCAGCGCGGTGCCGCAGGAGATATTCGTTCGCGCACGACTCGCGCAGGCCGAAACGCATCTGCCGTTCGCGGATGCTTATGCGCGAGTATTCCACGACGTCGTGCGTCCGATGGGCGACCGCGCCTCGGCGCTGGTGATGCGCGCGCTCAACGTCCAGGAGACGGGTGGACTGAGCCTGATCGTGGATCTTTCGGCGCTGCGCAATGCTGTCGCGAACGATCTGACGAAGCAGGCTGGCAAACATGCAATCGCACCCACCGACGCCCTCAAGCTTGCGCGCGATTACGAGCTCCAAACGATGTACGCCGGCATCGCGCCGTTCGTGCATGCGCTCGTGATGGAGGATGACGACCGTCGCTACATCGTCGAACCCGAAGTGGCCGTGAAGACGCCCGACGGCGCAATCGTCTGCGCGCTGGTCGTACGGCCGCGCGGTGCGTCCCCGCCGCTGACGACCCTGATGGAGTTCAGCATCTATGCGGACCTCTCCACCGCGATGAGCGAAGCGCGACGCAACGCTTCCAACGGCTATGCAGGTGTTGCGGGCTTCTCGCGCGGCAAGCTTTGCAGCCCCGGACAAGCGTGGCCCATCGAACACGACGGCGCGGACGCGGATGCGCTGATCGACTGGATCGCCCGTCAGCCTTGGAGCGACGGCCGCGTCGGTATGTTCGGGGGGAGCTATGACGGATTCGCGCAATGGGCAGCCGCCAAGCACATGCCGAAGGCGCTGAAAGCCCTGATGCCGTCCGTCACGATGGCGCCCGGCATCGACATGCCGACGGAAGGAAGCGTCTACCAGAGCTTCGATTACTACTGGCCGTTCTACGTGGCGACGAACAAGACGCTGAACGGGAAAGCGTTCGAAGACAGGAAGCGCTGGAACAAATTGTTTCGCGCCTGGTATGTGAGCGGCAAAGCCTATCGTGATCTCGACAAGATCGACGGCGTGCCCAATCCCGTCTGGGATAGATGGGTCGATCATCCCGCTTACGACGCCTATTGGCAGGCGATGATTCCCTATGAGCGGGAGTTCGCCCACATCGACATCCCGGTTCTGACGACCACGGGTTATTACGACGGCGGTCAGATCGGAGCGACCTATTATCTCGCCGAGCAATACAAATACCTGCCGCACGCCGAGCACTACCTCGTCATCGGGCCGTACGATCACGGCAGTGGAAACCGCGGCACGATCAACGTCATGGGCGATGATGTCGGCACGCTTGACGGCTATCGGCTTGACCCTGCGGCCCACATCGACCTCGGCGAGCTGCGCTATCAGTGGTTTGCCTATGTGTTCCGGCACGGACCGAAGCCGGCCATTCTGCAGGACAAGATCAATTATGAAGTGATGGGCGCCAATTTGTGGCGACACGCGCCCTCTCTCGCGGCCATGGCCGATCAAAGGCCACGCTTCTTTCTGAGTTCCGCGCGCGAGGGCAACGCCTACAAGCTCGCAGCCGATACGCCGAAGCGGCGAGCGTCCGTCGCACTGACGGTGAACATGGCCGACCGGACCGATGCCGATCGCATCGCGCCAGGCGGCGATATCGACGACAGCGCCGTCGACACCTGGAACAGTCTCGAATTCGTCGGCGATCCCATCGCAAAGCCGCTGGAGATGAGCGGCCTGTTTTCCGGCCATCTCGACTTCATCAGCAACAAGAAGGATTTCGATTTCATCGTCCAGTTTTACGAGCGCACCGCGCAGGGCCGCTACTTCGAGCTCTCCACCTATATGGCGCGTGCGAGCTTCGTCGGCGATCGCCGGTTTCGACGCCTGCTGATGCCGGGGGTGCGGACGCGTCTTGACTTCACGAGCGAGCGCCTCACGAGCCGCCTGCTCCAGTCCGGTAGCCGAATTGTGGTGCTGCTCGGCGTCTTCAAACAGCCGAACATCGAGATCAATTACGGCAGCGGCAAGCCCGTCGGCGATGAAACAATTGCGGACGCGGGCGCTCCTCTCAGGATCGATTGGTTTAACGACAGCTATCTTGCGATTCCCCAAAAAGGCGCCCCGCACTAGCACGCTTCGGCGGAGAGCCTCCTTGGCAATCGCCGCGGCCCGCTCCTATGATGCGCCGCAGCAAAGCCAGCTTCAGCGCCGCCCGTGACGGATCGAGACAAACCCTGGATTTTCCGCACCTATGCGGGCCATTCGAGCGCGCCCGCCTCGAACGCGCTCTATCGCACCAATCTCGCCAAGGGGCAGACGGGGCTTTCGGTCGCCTTCGATCTGCCAACCCAGACGGGCTACGACAGCGATCATCCCCTCGCCAAGGGTGAGGTGGGCAAGGTCGGCGTCCCCATCGGCCATCTGGGCGACATGCGCGCGCTGTTCGACGGCCTGCCGCTCGCCAGGATGAACACGTCGATGACGATCAACGCGCCGGCGGCGTGGCTGCTGGCGCTCTACATCGCCGTCGCTGACGAGCAGGGCGCGCCGCGTGCAGCACTTCAGGGCACGACACAGAACGACATCATCAAGGAATATCTCGCGCGCGGGACCTACATCTTCCCGCCGGAGCCGGCGCTGCGGCTGACCACCGACACGATCGCCTTCACGACGGCTGAAATGCCGAAATGGAATCCGATCAACCTCTGTTCGTATCATCTGCAGGAAGCGGGCGCTGATGCGGTGGAGGAAGCGGCCTTCGCGTTGGCCGCCGCCATCGCCGTGCTCGACGCCGCCAAAGCGCGTGGCGCCATACCATCTGAGGAATTTCCCAAAGCCGTCGGCCGCATCAGCTTCTTCGTCAATTCCGGCGTGAAGTTCATCACTGAAATCTGCAAGCTCCGCGCAATGGCAGAAATCTGGGATGAGATCGCGCGCGAGCGTTATGGCGTCGAGGACCCGAAGCTCCGTCTCTTCCGCTACGGCGTGCAGGTGAATTCGCTCGGGCTGACCGAACAGCAGCCGGAGAACAACGTCTATCGCATCCTCTTCGGCATGCTGGGCGTGACCCTGTCGAAGAATGCGCGCGCCCGCGCGGTACAGCTGCCGGCGTGGAACGAAGCGCTCGGCCTGCCGCGTCCGTGGGATCAGCAATGGTCGCTGCGGCTGCAGCAGATCGGCGCCTTCGAGACCGACATGCTGGAGTTCGGCGACATCTTCGACGGCTCGCATGTCATTGAAGCGAAAGTCGCGAGCCTGGCCGCGCAAATCCGCGATGAGATTGCGCGTATCGAAGTCATGGGCGGCGCGGGCACGCAGGAGGCACTTGAATACATGAAAGAGCGATTGGTGCGCTCGAATGCGGCGCGTGTGGAAGCCATCGAGACGGGTGGCGAAATCCGCGTGGGCGTCAATGCGTACATGGAAAGCGAGCCTTCGCCCTTGACGGTCGGCAACGGCAATTTCGTCGTCGTCGACGAAAGCGCCGAGCGCGATCAGATCGCGCGGCTCGAAGCCTGGCGGCGGGCGCGTGACGCGAAGGCCGTCGCGGCAGCGCTTGACGGTCTCGAACGGGCGACGAAGGACGGCTCAAACCTCATGCCGTCGTCCATCGCCTGCGCCAAGGCCGGCGTGACCACGGGCGAGTGGTCCGGCACGCTCAGGAAAATCTTGGGCGAATACCGCGCGCCGACCGGCGTGGCGGCGACGGCGCCGGCACGCAACGACCAACGCATCGGCCGGCTGCGCGACGAAGTGGCAATCGCGAGCGGAAAGCTCGGCCGCAGGCTCACCTTCCTGGTCGCCAAGCCGGGCCTCGACGGTCATTCGAACGGCGCGGAGCAGATCGCCATCCGCGCCCGCGACGTGGGCATGGACGTGATCTACAACGGCATCCGCTTTACGGCTGACGAGATCGTGGCGGCCGCGCGCGAAAAGACGCCGCATGTGATCGGGCTTTCGATTCTCTCAGGCTCGCATGTGCCGCTGGCGGGCGAGGTCGTGGCCAAGCTGGCCGAAGCTGGACTGTCGGATGTAAAGGTCGTAGCGGGCGGCATCATTCCGCCCGAAGACGAAGCGCGGCTCAAGTCGAACGGCGTCGCCGCCGTCTTCAGTCCCAAAGACTATGATCTCAACGCCATCATGCGCGAGATCGTGTCGCTAGCGGTCGAAGATTAGGGCGCAAATCTCTGTCGCCGTCAAAACAACACATCTGCGTCATCGCCGGGCGCGCGAGACAGCGCGTCCGGGCGACCCAATTTTCGCCGCACAATACAATTGGGTCACTCGGATGCCGCGAAAGCGCGGCCCCGGGTGATGACGGTGTAGGGATAAAGCTGTACCCCGATCTGTTTCGCTCATGTTCAAGGAAAAGCGCGCGACCGGCCGGCCGCGCGCATTCTTTGCCGTCGGACCGGTTTAGCGGCGATAGCGCCAGCCGCCGTGCCAGCGATCGCGATGGCCGTACCACCCGCCGTGCCACCAATAGCCGCGACCGGCCACGAAGTAGCCGTCATAATAGGGGTGATAATAGCCGCCGTAATAACCGCAGGCGCCCGGGTGATAGAAGCACCAGCCGCGGTGCGGGTAGTAGGGTCCCGGTCCGGGCACGCCGATGCCGATTCCGATATGGACGCCGGCCTCGGCCGGTGCTGCCGCCACAACTGCGAGACCACCAGCCATAACGGCGCCCATCGCGAGTTTCGCTAATCTGTTCATGGCCAAATTCCTTTCCTAACTGCCCCTTGCCACCAAGAATGCATACGCCCGGCTGAACGTCGTCTGGGCGCGGCATTCATTTTCCGTTCAGCCTGAAAAGCTTGCAGCGCCCCTCCGTTGAAACCCACGGCCGGTCATACGCGCGGCAATTGTGAAATTGTGGCAAGCTTTGCCGCAATCCCTCCGCAATCTCGCTATTAACGGCCCGTTTACTATACCTCCGCGCGGGTCCGTTCCGGTCCCGATCAAGCTGGGGGATCGCATGGTTGCCTATCTGAAGCGCAAGGACCTGGACGACGACGAGGCGACGCCCGCCCGGGTGAGGAAGCCGCCGCAGCCGAGACATGCGCTGGCGCGCGACATGCTCCACGGGTTGTCGCCGGAGGAGTTCGACGTCGAAGCGAAATCGCTGGCCGCCGCCGAAGCGCTCACACCGCAAGTGCGCGAACGGCTCCGCACGCAGCTTGTCGAACGTCTCAAGACACCCATCGATCCTCCCACCTGGGGGCCGGACTGGATTCGCCGCGGCGAAAAATCCTCGCCGTTGACGGAGAAGAAAGAGGGCGGCTTCCGGCTTGCTTCACTGTTTCCGTTCGTCCGCAAAGACGACGAGGACGAAGACGGCGCTGAAGTGCGCGAGACGGTCGAAGCGCTCGACGAAGAGAATCAGGACGACGCGCGCGTCATCGCCCACAACATGGAGAAGAGCCGGCAGGTCTTTCATTTCCGCAGCCTCTATGTGCTGGGGGCCGTAACGGCGATCGGTATCGCGCTGCTCGCCATGTTCGTCGACTATCAGATCATCAAGGGCGATGTGTGGACGCGTGCGCTCTCCAACGAGTTCATGGTGGTGCCGGCGAGCCTGCAGGGCACACTTCTGTTCAAGAGCCTGCAGGTGGTCTTCGCGGTGCTGATCATCCACTTCATGCTGAAGATCACGGGCGTCTACGGCCGCAACGCGATGGTCACGGCGGCCTTTATTTTCGCCCTCGTGATGATCGGCGGTTTGGGTTATCTCGTCGCCTACAACAACATGGCCGGCGGCACGTCGACGACGCTCGAGCACGCGCAGGACGGCGGCCAGCGCAATAACAGCATTGACCAGCTCTTTGCTTCGGTCGGCCGTCAAACCAGCGCTAGCGAGGATGCACAAAGTCGCGTGATCCCGGCCGCCATGACGGAGCCCAAAAGCGACGAGTTTGTGCTCGCGATCCCGAAACCGTCCGAGCGTTTGCTGGCCAATGCCGATTCGTGGTTCTGGCTCGCCTTCGCCAGCGTCATCTTTTTCATCGTGACGACGGTGGCCGCGCTCTACATGCAGACCTTCGAGAACAACATTCGCAATTTCTTGATCTCGCGGGACTACCTTCACCGGCGCAAACAGTTCGCGCAGCTGCACCTGCTCGAATTGGCGGACCGTCAGGCGGATTAGAGCACAACATGCAAACGATGCTGGCTCTGGCCACAGCCGTGGCGCTGATCGGCGGTGGCGCGATGGCGATCGACGCCGCACACTACCGGCTTCCGGTCACGCCGATCGGCTACACCGATGAAGCCGATCGTCCGGCCGGCCGCATCGTCATCGGCATCGACCTGTCGAAGAGCAATCCGTTGATCGAGAATCCGCAATTCGCTGCCAAAGTCGGCGCGCGGATCGCGGGCATCATTTCGAAGCTCGGCTTTGCGTCGGAAGTCCACGTGCGCACCTTCGGAACGTTCGATGCCACGGCCAATCCCTTCTACTACGACACGATGATCTCGGCGCGCAGCCGTCCCGAAGCGGTCGCCAGCGATGTCGAACGCCTGATAGCGGGCACACCGGTGCTGGTGGCCGGCGGCAGGTGGAAAGCGCAAGGCCGCACGAACATTCTTGCGTTTCTCGACAATGTCTCGCGCAGCGAAGGTTGCGGCGGCTTGCCGACGACGGTGATTCTGGCGAGCGACGGCATCGAGGATTCACAATTCGCGCGTCTCGATGATCCCAACGATCATCTGCCCGATCCTGACGGCAAGCCGTTCGCTGGTTGCGTCGATCTTCAGATCCTGGGATTGGGCGAGGGCACTCGTAGCCCCATAAAGACGGCGCGACTCCGGGCCGAGTGGACCCGCTGGGCCCGCGCGGCGGGCTTCAGCCGGTTCGAGGGTCTCAACGACTGGTAGGCGTTTTGCTCCAGATTTTCTGTCGAATCAAAGGCTTATGAAATTCTTCCGCTTGGGGTGCGCCTGAAGATCCTGGCGGCGCTCAAGGCGCTGCCCGATGGCGAAGCGATCGAATTCGTGCGGCTAAAGGCGTTGGTCGGCGCCACCGAAGGCAATCTCGGTGCTCACATCGGAACGCTCGAAAGCGCCGGCTATGTCGACGTCGAAAAGGACTTCGTCGGAAAGCGTCCCCGCACCCGCATCCATCTCAACAAACAAGGCCGCCGCGCGCTCGAAGATTACGTCGCCTATCTGCGCGGCATCATCGGTCAGCGTGCAGACTGAGTGAAGGGACCGTCATGCACCTCGAAGATATCACCGCCATCGGCTGGGTCCACACGCTCACGATAATTCCGGCGCTGCTTGCCGGCGCGCTCAATCTCGTGGCCGAAAAGGGCACCGCGCGACATAGATTCATCGGCCGCGTCTATGTCTGGTCGATGATCGTGTCGAATCTCAGCGCCTTCGGCGTCTATCATTTCGATATCGCGCGCTATTGGCCATTCACGGCCGGTCGCACATCTTCGGCGTCTTCCACTGGCTGGCCGTCGTCGCGCTGGCGCTCGCCCTCGTCGGCCGCTATGCGGCTTCGCATCAGAACCGCGCGGTCTGGGCCTATATCCATCCCATATCGATGGTCCTCAGCTACTACGTCGTCGTCGGCGGTCTGATCAACGAAATCTTCGGACGCGTCGCATTCTTTCGCGCCATGGCCATCAAGTCAGCGGCTGGAGCCGTGCATCGCGCCAATGCGCCGATCGTCCAGACCGTGCAGATCTGGGCCATCGCGGCGACGATCGTCCTGATCGTCTACTTCCTTGCAAAAGTCGCCCGCTATCGCAGCGCCGCGCGTGCCTGACCGGTATGCCTGACTAGCCTGAGCAATTCAACGCGCCGCTCGATGCGTTCCTGGCGCAATAAAAAAATTCACAAGAGACGGTGAGAAGTCAGGTTGCGGGCAAAGCGCGCTATTTTTCCCCTCATTGTCTCACCGTCTCCCTGTGAAATCACTTTCTCAACAACGCAAAGATGTCGTCGGGAGTCTCTCCCGTTTCGCGCAACGTACGCAGCGTCACGGATTGATCGCGCTTGGAGAATTTCCGGCCGTTCGCATCCAGAATGAGTTTGTGATGCGCGTAAGACGGAACCGGCAAGTCCAGCAGCGTCTGCAGCACACGCTGGATATGCGTCGCCGCGAACAGATCTTCGCCGCGTGTCACCAGCGTCACGCCCTGGAACGCATCGTCCACGACAACAGCCAGGTGATAGGATGCCGGCGTGTCCTTGCGCGCCAGCACCACGTCGCCGAAGAGCAGCGGATCGACAGCGATCTCGCCGCGCTGCGGGCCTTCGCCGCCTTCATGGAATGCAAGCGCCGGAATACGCTTGGCCGCGGCGCCGGCGTCCAGCCGCAACGCATAGGGAACGCCCGATTCGATGCGCGTCTTCCGCTCGGTCAGCAATAGCGCGCGGCATGTGCCGGGATAGAGCGGTCCTTCCGGGCCGTGCGGCGCTTCGACGGCGCGGGCGATCTCGGCGGCGATTTCGCTGCGTGTGCAGAAACACGGATAAAGCAGCCCTTCATCGCCGAGCCGGCCAAGCGCCGAACTGTAGGCATCGAAGCGCGTCGATTGCCGAAGCACCGGCCCGTCCCATGCCAGACCGAGCCACGCGAGGTCTTCGCAGATCCCCGTCTCGAATTCGGGCCTGGACCGCGTGGTGTCAATGTCTTCCATCCGGAGGAGGAACCGTTCGCCCCGCTCGCGCGCGTAAAGCGCCGCATAGGCGTGGCCCAGATGCAGGGCGCCGGTTGGACTGGGCGCAAAGCGCGTGACAATCATGCCATAAGCATAGCGGGGATCAGGGAGGAACGCGCATGCCCGCTCGCCTCTTGACCGGACCGCGACTGCCCGCGGCGCGTGGAGCCGCGACGCACCTCGTCGTTCTTTGTCACGGCTACGGCGCCGACGGCAACGATCTCATTGGGCTTGCACCGCACTGGCAGCGGCTGATGCCGACCGTGTCATTCGTGGCGCCGAATGCGCCCGAGCCCTGCGCAGCCGGCCCCGGCTATCAATGGTTTCCCATCTCGCGTCTCGATCCACACAGCATGCGACAGGGTGTGGAACAGGCGGCCGCGGCACTGGAAGGATTCCTCGATGCCGAGCTCGCGCGGGCCAATCTTCCGCCGGAGCGGCTTGGGCTCGTGGGCTTCAGCCAGGGTACGATGATGTCGCTGCATGTAGGGCTCAGGCGGAAGCCAGCCGCGATCGTGGGCTATTCGGGTCTGCTCGCGGATGTCCCGCCGGAACACTATCCCGATGCGCCGCCGGTCCTGCTCGTGCACGGCGATGCCGATCCCATGATCCCTGCGGACTATCTTTTCGCCTCCTCGGCCGCGCTCGGGCGCGCGGGCGTTGCCGTCCAGTGGCATCTGTCACCGGACACACCCCACGCCATCGATCCGACCGGATTGGCAATGGGCGGCCAGTTCCTCAGCCTTGCTTTCCGCGGACTTTTGAAGCCGAAAAGCCCACAGATCTCGTGCGTTATCCAATAAGTGTCGCCGAACGGTCACGGCGAATCGGCTAAGTTGGGCCGGGATTGGCTTTGCAAACCGAGTTCCGTAAAGTCCGGCCGCGAAAATGGAGTGTTCAGCCTTCACAGGAGCGTTCTCGTGTTAGCCGCCGAGCGTGTCCCCGACAACTGCCCGGCGCTGGTACTCAATGCGGATCACCGCCCGTTGAGCTATTTCCCGTTGTCGCTGTGGTCGTGGCAGGACGCGATCAAGGCCGTCTTCCTCGAGCGTGTGAACATCCTCGCGGAATATGAGCGTGTCGTGCATTCGCCCTCTTTCGAGATGAAGATTCCTTCGGTCGTCTCGCTGAAGACCTATGTGCGGCCCGCGCGCAATCCGGCCTTCACGCGGTTCAACGTGTTCCTGCGCGACCGTTTCGAGTGCCAGTATTGCGGCGCCGACGAGGACCTGACCTTCGATCATGTGATCCCGCGCTCGCGCGGCGGCCGTACGACCTGGGACAATGTCGTGGCGGCGTGCGCGCCGTGCAATCTGCTCAAGGGCGGGCGTCTGGCGCAGCAGGCGGGCATGTTCCCGCGCCATCCGCCGCACAGGCCAAGCGTCAACGAACTCCGCAACAACGGTCGGCTGTTCCCGCCCAACTACCTGCATGAGTCCTGGGCGGACTATCTCTACTGGGACAGCGAACTCGAACCCTGAACGAAGCGCGCGCCGGGATCGTCCAGCGCGAAGAATTCGCAACGCTTCGTCACGCCCGGCCGTATCTCCACGTCACGCATGGCGGCGGGCGAGAACCCCAGCCTTTGAAGCAGTTTGCGCGAGCGCTGATTGTCGGCGTGGATGCGCGCCTTGAGGCGTTTGAGCCGCATCGCATGCGCATTCATGATCACGAGCATGCAGGCGCCGAAAGCGTAGCTCTTGCACCAATGATCGCGGCGGATCATGAAACCGATATCGGCTTCGCCGTTGGCGATGGCGCTCAGGTCGACGACGCCGACGAACGTGCCATCGTCGAGGCGCACGGTCCAGATCTTCGCGGTGCCCGTGTTCACGTCGTCAAGCATCTCACGCGCGACGCGTTCGGTATCGCCGGGCGTCCTGTCGGCCGGCCAATCCCAATGGCGCATGGCTTCCTCGTCGCCGCGAATCTGGAAAAGCTCGTTCGCATCGCGGAGCGAGAACGGCGTGAAATTGATCCGCGACTTGGGAAAATCGTTCACGCTCTGGCGTCCCGCCACATCGGCAGCAGCGGCGGCGCGCCGTTCGGCGCGATGTTCGGCTTCGCCACGAAGCCGTGGCGTTCGTAGAGCCGCGTGTTCTTGGGGTTCGAATTTTCAAGATAGGCTGCCCAGCCCTGCGCGTCGGCGCGCTTGAGCGTGGCATCGAGAATGGCGGAGCCGAGCCCCAGGCCCTGCAGCCGCGGCGCAACCGCGACGAAGGAGAGATAGTAATGCGGCTCCTTCGGGTGATGCTTTTCCATCGCATCCGCCATCGCCGAGCCGCGCGCCAGCCGCGGAATGCCACACAGCCGCACGAAGATCGGCAGAAGACGCAATTGCTCGAAGAATCCGCCGGGGCTGGCCGGCGCGTCGGGCGGAAGCCAGGCCGCAGCCGCGCCGCCATCCTCCGCCATCCAGACTTCGCCGAACGGAATGGCGCGGGCCTTCAGCACCCAATAGAAAAACCGCTCGAGACCGATTGCGCGCTTGGGTCCGCGCCGCGCGATCCAGCCGAATACGGGATCGCTCGCAAATGCGGCCGCGAAAAGCCTGGCCAGCGGCGCCGCATCCGCATCATTGGCGCGTCTCGGATTGCTGGCAGATTTCAGATGGGCGTGGCGGTCTTCTGCTTCGTTCATATCCGTTCGGACAATTTGATCGCGAGACGGCAGCCTGCCTTGATCGCGGACGACAGCAGACGATAGCCGGGCGCTTCCTCTGCACCGCGTGCGATGGCTTCGTCGCGATGGGCGATTTCATCGGCCCGAAAAGCTTCGATGCGGGTCTTCAAGTCGTCGTCGTTTTTGATGCGCGCAATCTGGCTTGCATAATGACGGTCGATCACGTCTTCCACCGCAGCCGTACACGCCATCGCCGCCTTCTCGCCCATTAGAGCGGTCGCCGCACCCAGCGCAAATCCCGCGACATGCCACACCGGCGCCAGCGCCGTCGGCCGCACGCGCCGTTCGTTGACAAGCTGATCGAAGGCCTTGAGGTGACCCTGCTCCTGCAGCGCCATTTTGCGGATGGCGGTCGCCGTTTTTTTTGCGCCGACGCGATTGCCCAGCACGGCGAGCTGTCCCGCATAGATGCGCACCGCGCCATATTCGCCCGCGTGATCCACGCGGATCATGGATTCGACGTCGTCCGATGCCGAAACGCCGGGCGGTGAAGGCCGTTTGCCGCGCTTCTCGCTCATGGGCTTCTCCTGTTGCGGGCCGCGAGCGTAAGGCCTGTGGCCGCCAGCGCAAAAGACAGGATGGCATTATAGCCCGCAAGCGACAGGCCGAAGAGCCGCCATTGGGCGTGGTCGCACATCACCACCGGCGCGTTCAGGTCCAGCGAGCCCGATATGTGAAACGCCGAACCGGCGCAGGCTTGCGGGCCCGCCCAGAAATGCCACTCGACGCCTGCGTGATAGACGCCGATCGCGCCGGATACGGCAATCAGCAATGCCGTCAGGATCGCGATGGCATAGCCGGCCCGATTCGGAAAAATTTCCGCACGCAAGAGCAAAAATCCGCCGACGCCGACGATGCCGGCGGCAATGTGTGGATAACGCTGCCACATGCACATTTCGCACGGCGGCAAACGTCCGAAATATTGGAAACCCAACGCGCCCAGGATCAACGCGAAAGCGGCGAGGCCGAGATAAAGCGCAATAGTTGCAGACGAACGACCGGTCATTTCGCGAAAATCATGGCTTCATCGGCAAAGGCTTTGAACTCGAGCGCATTGCCGCTGGGATCGTTGAGAAAGAACGTTGCCTGCTCGCCGGGCGAATTTTCGAATCGAATTTGCGGCTCGATGATGAAGTTGACACCGTGCGCGCGCAATTTTTCCGCAAGTTCCTTCCATTTCGGCACAGTCAGGATGACGCCAAAGTGCCGCACGGGAACTTCTTCGCCGTCCACGACATTATGCGCTTTGTTCTCGGGCCCCGAAGCGGTTAAATGCGCCACGATCTGGTGGCCGAAGAAATCGAAATCGACCCAGTCGTGCGACGAACGCCCTTCACGACATCCAAGAAGCTGTCCGTAGAAGGCGCGTGCTTCGGCGAGATCGTGGACCGGGAACGCGAGATGGAAGCGGGGCTGTTGCGACATTGGATCAGTCTCGCAAGTGGCACCGCCGAGAGAAGCAAGGTTCAAGCGTAAAGGGAAGTCCCATGCGTCATCGCCTCCCGCCGCAATTGGCGCGCCGCGAATTGCTCCGCATCGACGGCGAACCGGTTTCGGTGACGATCCGACATAATCCGCGCGCGCGCCGGCTGATCATCAAGGTGCACCCGACGACCGGGGAGGTCACGGTCGTGGCACCGTCCAAACGCGCGCTCGATCACGCGCTCGATTTCGCCCGTTCCGAAGAAGCCTGGATCAAGCGCCGTCTGGCGAAGGTTCCGAGACTCGTGGAGCTGGCGCTGGGCTCGACGATCCTCTTCCGGGGCAAGGACCATCTCGTGACGTCCGGCTCCCGGGGACCGGCCCCGGTCTGGGTCGAAGAAGACGCGGGTGGCCGCTTCATCCGCGTCAGCGGCCGCGCCGAGCATGCACCGCGTCGGCTCATCGATTTCTTCAAACGCGAGGCGCGTCAGACGCTGTCCGTACGCACGGTCGAATTGGCGGCCCAGATCGGCCAACGGCCGGCGCGGATTTCCGTCCGCGATACGCAAAGCCGCTGGGGTTCGTGCTCGACGGAGCGTTTCGTGTCCTATTCCTGGCGGCTCATCCTCGCGCCGCCATTCGTGCTCGACTACGTCGTGGCGCATGAGGTAGCCCATATGCGCTACATGAATCACGGCCCGCGCTTCTGGAAGCTGGTGAAAGACCTTTCGCCGACATCCGACGCCGCGCAGGAATGGCTCGGCCGCAATGGCCCGCTGCTGCACCGCTACGCAGCGCCGGCAGGAGCGTAATCAAGTGCCCGGTATCAAGCTGTCCAGCACGCGATCGAAGAGCCCTTTCTTCTCCGGCTGCTGTGCGGCCGGTGTTTGATCTGTCGTCGCGTCGGTCGACGCAACCGCGGCTGGCGCTTCTTCCGGGGCGCCGGGGAGCGGCTTCACAGGCAAACCGGTTTCCGCCGATTCCATGAATGCCTTGAACATATGCGCGGGCAATCCGCCGCCGGTTGCGTGCACCATCGGCGAATTGTCGTCGTTGCCGATCCACACGCCGCAGACGAGGTCGGCGGTGAAGCCCACGAACCACGCATCACGGAAATCCTGCGTCGTACCGGTCTTGCCCGCGCTCGGACGCTCGTCGAGCCGCGCAGCCCTGCCCGTGCCGGACATCACGGTCGCGACCATCAGCTGCGTCATCTCCCGCGTGTTCTCCTCGGAGATGATGCGGCCGAGGCCCGAGCCTTCGCGCGTGTAAAGCACTTTGCCGGAGCGCGTCTTTATGCTGACGATGCCGTAGGGAATGACCCCGTCGCCGCCATTGGCGAACGGCGCATAGGCGCCCGTCAGTTCGAGCGGCGTGACACCCGACGTGCCCAGCGCCAGCGACGGCACCTCCATGAGCTCCGAGGTGATGCCCAGGCGATGCGCGGTCGCGGCCACGGCGCGCGCGCCGACTTCCGCCGCCAGTTGTGCCGCGATGGAATTCGATGATTTGGCAAAGGCGCGTTCGAGGCTGATCTCGCCTTCGTAGTGGCCTTCATAGTCGGCGGGTCTCCAGCCGCGGATGTTCACCGGCTCGTCGTCCATGGTATCGCTGGGCGCACGGCCATGCTGGAACGCGGTGAGATAGACGAACGGCTTGAACGCGGAGCCGGGCTGGCGCTCGGCATCGGTCGCACGATCGAAAGGGCTGTCGGCATAGGAACGCCCGCCCACCAGCGCGCGCACGGCGCCGTCCGGAAGCATTGCCACCAGCGCCGCTTCACGGGCGTGCAGATCGCGGCCTTCGCGCGCCAATCCCTGCGTCACCGCGCGCTCGGCCTTCTGCTGCGTCGCCACGTCGAAGGTCGTCTCGACCACGATGGGTTCGTCGACATTGCCGACATAGCCCGGAATGCGCGAGATCACCCAGTCGACGAAATAGCCCGAGCCCGGCGTGCCGGTGTCGTGCACCACGCGCGGCCGCGTCTCCTTGGCGTCGTCGCGCGTCGCATCGTCGATGAAGCCCGCATCGTTCATCGCGTCGAGCACGACGCTCGCGCGGTCGATCGAGGCGTCGGGATCGGCCTGCGGATTGAAGCGCGCCGGCGCCTTGACGCTGCCGGCCAGCATCGCGGCCTCGGGCAGCGTCAGCTGCGAGGCGGGCTTGCCGAAGAAACGTTCCGACGCGGCCTGGATGCCGAACACGCCGGCGCCGAAATAGACGCGGTTCAGATAGAGCGTGAGAATCTGGTCCTTCGAGTAGCGCGACTCGAGATAGAGCGCGAGCAGCACTTCCTGCATTTTGCGGTCGAAGGTGCGCTTGGGATCGAGGAAGAGGTTCTTCGCGAGCTGCTGCGTGATGGTCGAGCCGCCCTGCGCCACATGACCCACCGTCATGTCGTCGATCGCGGCGCGCGCCATGCCGATGGGGTCGATGCCGAAATGATGCCGGAAACGCCGATCTTCGATCGCGATAAAGGCGTTCGGGACATAGGCGGGCAGCTCCGAAACCGGTACCAGCGCGCCTTGCGTGAGCCCGCGCCGCGCGATGAGGCGGCCCTTGTCGTCGAAAATGGTGATGTCGTGCGATGAACCCCGGTCGAGAAGGTTGGCCGTGTCGGGGAGCTGGGAGATCCAGCGGAAATACATCACCGAGCCGAAGATCACGCCCCAGGCACAGAGCAGCATGATCACATAGGGCCAGGTGCGGCGCGGCTTGGGCGGTGGTGCCTCCGCGCGTCCGCGGCCCTGGTCCTTCCGTGGTGGTCTTCTGGCGGGGGCCATGGCCTTCGCAACCCTTTGCTAACCAGGTTGTAGGCCCGACTCCTTAACGGGAATTAAACATGGCCAAGCGACGTCCGGACTACGCCGGGTCATCACCCCAGTCGGCCATCGAATCGAGAAAGGCGGCCGGCGACTGGAAGAATTCACGCATGAAGCGGAAGTGATCGGTTTCCTCCAGCGTCACCGGCTCGAGTCCATATTTCGTCAGCCGGAGCAGCCGGGCATTCGGATACGCCATCAGCATTGGCGCGTGCGTGGCCATGATGACTTGTGACAGCCGCGAGCGATCCATAAGGCGCAAAAGTTTTAGGAACTCGATTTGCCGGGACGGCGACAAGGCAGATTCAGGCTCGTCGAAGATGAAAATGCCTTGCCGCTGACAGCGTTCTTCGAAGAAGCGCAGAAAGCCTTCGCCATGCGAATGGGAGAGAAAGTCCGGTGGCGCGCTGCCGGATAGGACTGCCGACTCATCGAGGTACCGCGCCACTGAGAAGAAGCTTTCCGCGCGAAAAAACCAACCGTTCGTGATCTTGGGCAGCCAGCTTGCACGCAACGCCTTCGACAAACGTCCGCCCATGGCTTCCACGGCGCGTGAATGATCGACGGGCATATAGCCTTTCCCGCCGCCGGCTTCGTCGTATCCAGCAAGCGCCGCGATGCCTTCGAGCAAGGTCGATTTGCCGGTGCCGTTTTCGCCGACGATGACGGTGATGGCTTTATCAAACGCAAAATCGAATCCGTTCTTGAGAAAGGGCAGGCAGAACGGATAGGCCGCGGCGTCTTCCACCAGCGATTGGTCGAGCCAAAGGCGCTTGAGATAGGGCGCGGGCAAATTGATCGGGCGCTTGCGCTTATAGGCCATGACTCAGTCCGCTTTTGCGGAAGGCATCATAACCCATCAGGGCCGGTAAATGTGCCTGCGGCGATTACGGCGCTACTGCGCAACAGACGCCGGATTGGCGCGGTACCGCCACCAGACGTAGAGCGAGGCGAACGCCATCGCGGGATAGACGAGGAAGCTCGCCTCGGTGCCGAGCACGCCGCCTGTAAGCCATGCCGGCCCCGTAAACGCGACGTTGAGGAGCCGGCCCGCGGGAATGGCGCCGCCGTTCGGCGTTCCGATGACGAAGAGCTGCATGTAATCGAAGGCGATGTGAAAGCCGACCGCAAACCACAGCATTCCCGTGCGAAGGACGCTGTAGCTCGCCAGAAGGCTGAACCAGACGAGCATGACCACATCCCCGATGTTTTCGCCTTGCTTATAGAAGTAGTGCTCCGCCGCGAAGATGAGCGCGATGACGATGGAGGAGGGCCAGAAGCCGATGCTCTTCCACAACGTCTGCTGGAAATAGGATCGGAACCAGAACTCTTCGGCGATGCCGACGCTGATATTTGCGGCAAGCCACGCCAATGCCGAGGCAAATAACGTGCTCCCGCTCAGCGCCAGCCCATGCACATGCATACCGCCCAGCGCGATCATGCCGAGCGCAACAAAGCCCGTCACCGCGACGCCGACCGCGACGCCCTCGAAGGTCGGCGATCTCAGAGCCGCTTCCAGCCGTAAGCCATAGCTGTCGACGCGCCGGCGCTCATAGATCGCGAACAATTCCGTGCAAACGAGCGCAGTAAAGAAATTCCGCAGCTCGCCGAAGCCGATATTGGCGGCGTTCAGATCCGGCTTTACGCCGAAAGCATGCGTCGCCAGATCGAAAATCCACCCGAGTGCCGGGAAGACGACGTACTCGCCGAGCACGAAGTAAAGGATGGCCCGCCAGAGGAAGCGGAGCTTTCCGTCTGACCCGACGAATGCGTGCTTTATTGCGTTCGTCGCGCCCGCCGCTTAGTCCCCGATCTTCACGTCGGCCATGCCTTCGCTGTCGAGCTTGCCGCGATAGGCCTTGATATGCACGGAGCCCGAGCCGACCGCATCGATGTGCGGATCGACGGCAACGCCGCCGAAATAGAGATTGCCCGCGCCCATGATGTCGACATGCAGCGGATTGGCGATGCCGTCCAGGATGCGCACCGAGCCCGAGCCCGCGATGTCGATATGCGTCGGTCCGTTGACATGGGCCGCGGTCACGTCGCCCGATCCTGCGATGTCGAGAGAAAGCCCGCCCGCAATCGCACCGAAATGCGCATCACCCGAACCTGCGATGTCGGCTCTGACGCTGCCGACGGGACCGGTCGTCACTTTGCCCGAACCGCCCATGTCGAGACGGAGCTGGTTCTGCACGCCGGCGATGTCGATATCGCCCGTGCCGCCCAGGTCGATCGACGCCTGCTGGACACGGCCGATATGCGCGTGGCTCGCGGCAGCATCGAAGCGGAGATTGCCCATCGTGTCGCCGATCGAGGCGTTGCCGACGAGATCCTTGACGTCTACGTCGGTGCCGCGCGGCACCGTGACTTTCACGAACAGATTGCCGTGGTCCCAATTCACGTCGTGCGAAAAATCGAACCAGTTCCTCCAGTCCCAGACCGAACGGTTGTCTTCCTCATCGGATTCTCCCTCCACAACGAGAAGCGAGCCGTCCTGCGACGTGCGCACACGGCCGACACGCGACGGATTGCCGGAGACTTCGACCACCATCGGACCGCCGTCGCGCACGGCGACGGTGATCGTACCCACGATGTCTTCGAGCTTCACGCTCGTGGTGTTGAAGGTCCGGATGGGAGCCACCGCCCAGCTGCCGCCGTGATGCGGCGGTGCTGGAGGGGCGGGAGGCGCCGGCGCCGCTGCCTGTGCCGGGGACGCCGCCGTCTGGCTGTAACCCGAGACGGTGGGTGCGATCACGAAGGCGGCCACGGCCGCGCCGCACAGAAGGGAACGCAAATTCGGTGTCATGGTGCTTCGCCCTGAACTGTCAGGTTCCTCACATAGGTCACCTCATTCTCGTGCGCATAGCCGGGCAAAAACGCGTAAGCCCCCCGCGGCGCGCGCACGAGAACAAACTAGCTACGCCACCAGGCGATAGCCCCCGCTCTCCGTAATCAATATCTGCGCTTGCCCCGGATTCTCTTCGATTTTCTGGCGCAACCGGTAAATGTGGGTTTCCAGCGTGTGCGTGGTGACGGCCGGATTATAACCCCACACTTCGTGCAAAAGCGTTTCCCGCGCGACCGTGTCGCCGGAGCGGTAGAGGAATTTCAGGATGTTCGTTTCCTTCTCCGTCAGGCGGATTTTTTTGCCGTCGGAATCCAGAAGCACTTTGGCGCTGGGCCGGAACGTGTAGGGACCGATGCGGTAGACGGCATCTTCGCGCTGTTCGTGGCTCCTGAGATGCGCGTGGATGCGCGCCATCAACACGGCGAAACGAAACGGCTTGGCGACGTAGTCGTTGGCGCCGGACTCCAGTCCTTCGATCATGTCGGCGTCGCTGTCCTTCGCCGTCAGGAGGATGATCGGGCAAGTGACGCCTTCGAGCCTGAGTTCGCGGCAGAGCGCGCGACCGTCGCCGTCGGGCAGCCCTACGTCCAGGATCATGAATTCGTAGAGGCCCTCGTGGGCGAGCTTGCGCGCCGTCGCGCAGTCGCCCGCTTCCAGAGGCTCGTAATCGCCCTCGGCGCCGAGCT
>DATJRP010000086.1:0-49625 GCA_035504555.1 Rhizomicrobium sp.
GTTTCCGTTTATGGGGTGGACGGTGCCCGTGCCGAGGCGAACAAACTGGCTGCGAGCGCCGCCGCCCATTTGGACGAGTTTGGCGAGAAGGCAGGCCTTCTCAGGGAGTTGCCGTATTTCATGGTGGATCGGGAGTCCTGATGTCATCGACGCCGCTTCTTGACGGGATCGTCACCCCCGACGACCTGAAGCGCCTCGACGAGGTGCAGTTGGTCGATCTGGCGCGCGAGCTGCGCGCCGAACTGATCGAAGCCGTCTCGGTCACGGGCGGGCATTTCGGCGCGAGCCTTGGCGTCATCGAACTCACGGTTGCGCTCCACTACGTTTTCAACGCGCCCGTCGACCGCATCGTCTGGGACGTGAGCCACCAAGCCTATCCGCACAAGATCCTCACCGGTCGCCGCGACCGCATCCGCACCATTCGCAAAGGCGACGGGCTCTCGGGCTTCACCAAGCGCACCGAGAGCGTCTTCGATCCGTTCGGTGCGGCGCATTCCTCGACATCGATTTCCGCCAGCCTCGGCATGGCAGTGGCGCGCGACTTTCAGGGCGGCCGCAATCACGTGATCGCCGTCATCGGCGACGGCGCCATGAGCGCAGGCATGGCGTATGAGGCGCTCAACAACGCGGGCGCGCTCAAGAGCCGCCTGATCGTCGTGCTCAACGACAACCAGATGTCGATCGCTCCACCCGTCGGCGCGATGTCGGATTACTTCGCACGCATGCAGAAGGAACGTCCGGAAGCGAGCTTCTTCGAAGAGCTGGGCCTCAGGCATATCGGGCCGCTCAACGGTCACGACCTCGACGCGCTCGTGCCCGTGTTCGAACAGCTGCGCGACGACAAGGATTGCGGTCCGGTCCTCGTGCACATCGTGACGGAAAAAGGCCGCGGCTACGCGCCGGCGGAGAAATCCGCCGACAAGGGCCATGCTGTCGCCAAGTTCGACATCGCGACCGGCGTGCAGGTGAAATCGAAGCCAAAAGCGCCGACCTATACGCGCGTCTTCGCCGATGCGCTGATCTGCGAAGCGGAAGAAGACGACAGGATCGTCGGCATCACGGCCGCGATGCCGTCTGGCACGGGCCTCGATGTTTTCGAGAAGCGCTTCCCCGAACGGACGTTCGATGTCGGCATTGCCGAGCAGCACGCCGTCACCTTCGCCGCCGGCATGGCGACGGAAGGCATGAAGCCGTTCTGCGCGATCTACTCGACCTTCCTGCAGCGCGCCTACGACCAGGTCGTCCACGACGTGGCGCTCCAGAACCTTCCCGTCCGCTTCGCCATGGATCGCGCCGGCCTCGTCGGCGCCGACGGCGCCACGCATGCAGGCAGTTTCGACCTCGCCTATCTGGGCTGCCTGCCGGGCATGATCGTCATGGCCGCCGCCGACGAAGCGGAGCTGGTGCACATGGTGGCGACGGCGGCCGCCTACAACGAAGGCCCGATCGCCTTCCGCTTCCCGCGCGGTGAAGGCACGGGCGTAGCGCTGCCCGAGCGCGGCGAGATCCTCCCCATCGGACGCGGCCGCGTGCTGATCGAAGGCGAAGACGTCGCGATCCTCAGTCTCGGCGGGCGCCTCGAAGCTTCACTTCTGGCAGCCGAACGTCTCGAAGCGTCCGGCATCGGTGTGACCGTCGCCGACGCGCGCTTCGCCAAGCCGCTCGACCACGATCTCATCCGCCAGCTCGCGCGCAATCACGCGCTCCTCGTCACCATCGAAGAAGGCGCGATGGGCGGGTTCGGCGCGCATGTCCTGCAGTACCTCGCCAACGGGGGATTGCTGCGGCCGGGCCTCGAAATCCGCACCATGACGCTGCCCGACGTCTTCCAGGACCACGACGATCCCGCCAAACAATACGCGGCGGCCGGTCTCGACGCCGACAGCATCGTCGCGCTCGTCGCTTCGCGCATCATGAAAAGAGCCCGCAAACAGGCCTGATTTCGAGGCCGCCCGGCAAAATCTGCCGGGCCGGGTGGGAAAGAATTGCCGGGCCCGGCAACTTATTCCCGCGTCTGTGCGATCGCGGCAAGAATTCGCTAGGAAAATTATTCTCAGCAACGTCTGCAAGACGATTGCTAACGATTCGTAACCGGCCTCCGGCACGCGGTTTGCCATTCGCTGTGTGGGGCAAAATGCCCTCGGTGCACAATTACGAACCAGAATGGAGGCATACATGATTAGCGTGAACACCAATTCCGACGCCATGACGGCGTTGGAATATCTCAACCAGACCCAGGGCAGCCTGGCCGCGACGGAAAACGCGATCAGCACGGGTGAAACCGTTGCAACCGCGAAGGACAATGGCGCCATCTTCGCCATCGCCCAGAACATGCGCGCGGACGTTGCGGGCTATGCCGCGGTGTCTCAGAGCCTCGAGAACGGATCTTCGACCGTCGACGTTGCTCTTTCCGCCGGCCAGTCGATCTCGGACCTGCTCATCCAGATGAAGCAGCAGGCCCTTTCGGCGTCCGACACCTCGCTCAACACGGCGAGCCGTCAGGCGTTGAACGACAACTTCACGGCCCTGGTCCAGCAGATCTCGACCGTCGTTCAGAACGCGCAGTTCAACGGCACGAATCTGATCAACGGTTCGACCAACCAGATCATGGCGTTGGCATCCGCCGACGGTCAGCATCGCATCACGGTGTCGGCCGAGAACATGAGCCTCTCCGGCTCCATCGTGACGGTTGCTTCAAACGCTTCGATCTCGACGCAAACGGCCGCGTCCACGATGGTCACGACCATCGAGAACTCGCTGAACAACGTCGACGCAGCGCTCGCGACTCTGGGCTCGGGTTCGGCGAAGTTCTCGATCCAGGCGACGTTCGTGCAGAACCTGTCCGATACGCTGACGACAGGCATCGGCAACCTGGTCGACGCCAACATGGCGACGGAAAGCGCCATGCTCACCGCGCTGCAGACGAAACAGCAGCTGGGCGTGCAGGCTCTCTCGATCGCCAATCAGGCGCCGCAGATCGCGCTCGCGCTCTTCCACTAAGCGTCATACAAGGGTGGGGTATTTGGCGGGGCCGTGTAAGCGGCTCCGCCATTTTTTTGCGCGTGTGCGCGTTTCGTGCACGTTGCAGGCCCGCCCTGCGAACAGGGCTGCGAACAGGGCGACGCGTTTTTCGGGCGCGCGCGGATGCGGGAAAGTGGCGTGCCGCAGGGCTTTTCTTGACGCGAGGCCAAATCCCCATGTCGAAAAACAGGGCCGCGCAGGGACTATTTCGTCCGTGCACGTCCTTTCAGCGCCGTGCAGGCGTCGCCGATGTAGGATTCACCACAGAGGCACAGAGACGCCGAGATGGCGGAGCCGTCTGCAGAAGGCGTGCGTCGCCGCCGGCAATGTTTGTGGCGCGCTTGGCGCGCAGAATTCATCTGCAAGATGAGCGCTGCCGTCGGAAACGAAGCCGCCATCTCGGCGTCTCTGTGCCTCTGTGGTGAATCTTTTCGCGACAAGGCACTCCGGCACGACGGCGAAGCTGCAGATGTCTTCACAATTTCAAAAAACGAGCCGCGAGTCTGCGCCCGGACGCACCGCCTGTGAAGGCAGACAATCAGGCTCCATTACATCCCCCTTTGCGCCCCGGTTGGACGAGATCCGTTCCCAAAAAAGGCGGAAGCGGGGTGATTGCCAACGGCGTTCCAGTGATTATTATTAGAACTGACAAATTATCAGGGACGGGACATGGCGATCGACAAACAGGCCCTTACGGCCAGATACCGCGCCGAGCGGGACAAGCGGCTGAGGCCCGACGGCAACGGCCAGTATCTGCGGCTGGAAGGCCGGCTCCAGCACTACCTGGACGACCCCTACACGCCCTTCGTCCCCCGGGAGCCCAAGACCGACCACGTGACGTTTGCCTTCGTAGGCGGCGGATTCGCGGGCCTGGTGACCTGCGCCCGCCTGGTCGAGGCCGGCATCACGGACGTCCGCATCGTCGAGAAAGGCGGCGATTTCGGCGGCACCTGGTACTGGAACCGCTACCCCGGCGCCCAGTGCGACACGGCCTCCATGGTCTACATGCCCCTCCTCGAGGAGACCGGGCACCGGCCGAGCGAAAAATACGCCCACGCGCCCGAGATCCTGGCGCAGTGCCGGCGCATCGGCCGCCAGTTCGATCTCTACGGCAACGCGCTGTTCCACACCGAGGTGAAGGACCTCGAATGGGACGACGAAAACAAGCGCTGGGTCATCCATACGAACCGCGGCGACCGTTTCACGGCTCAGTTCATCGGTGTCGGCACCGGCCCCTTACACGTTCCGAAGCTTCCCGGCATTCCCGGCATCGAAAGCTTCAAGGGCCATTCCTTCCACACGAGCCGCTGGGACTATGCGTACACCGGGGGCGATCCCAACGGCGCGCCGCTCGACCGCCTGAAGGACAAGCGCGTCGCCATCATCGGCACGGGTGCGACCGCCGTGCAGTGCGTGCCGCATCTGGCGCGCGCCGCCAAAGAACTCTTCGTCTTCCAGCGCACGCCCTCCTCCGTCGACGTGCGCGCCAACGCACCGATCGACCCGCAGTGGTTCGAAGGCATCGCAACGCCCGGCTGGCAACAGCGCTGGCTCGAGAACTTCACCGACAATCAGGCCGGCGGCGCAGCCGAAGAAGATCTCGTCATGGACGGCTGGACCGATCTCTCGCGCCGCATCCGCGCAAAGATCATGAACCTGCCGCGCGAACAGATGACGCCGGAGGCCATGCTGGCCGCGTATGAAGATTCCGACAACGAGAAGATGGAGGAAATCCGCAAGCGCGCCGAGACCATCGTCCGGGATCGCGAAACGGCGGAGAAGCTCAAGGCGTGGTATCGCCAGCTCTGCAAGCGGCCCTGCTTCCACGACGAATATCTGCAGGCGTTCAACGAGCCCGGCGCGCATCTCATCGACACGGACGGCCAAGGCGTCGAGAAGATCACCGAGAAAGGCGTCGTCGTCGCCGGCAAGGAGTACGAAGTCGACTGCATCATCTATGCGTCGGGCTTCGAAGTGGGCACGGAGTTCACGCGCCGCGCCGGTTTCGACCTAAAAGGCCGCGACGGCGTGAAATTGTCGGAGGCATGGGCCGACGGCATGCGCACCAAGCACGGCATTCACGTGCACGGCTTTCCCAATCTCTTCTTCGTGCAGCCGACGCAAGGCGCCAATCTGATCTCCAACGTGCCGCACAACCTGACCGAAGCGGGCAAGACCATCGCCGCCGTCATCCGCGCGGCGCAGGAGCGCGGCGCGAAGGAAGTGGAAGTCACCGCCGAAGCGCAGAAGGAATGGGTCGATCTGCTGCTCACCGGACCAGGACGCATGATGATCGGCTCGCCCGATTGCACGCCCGGCTATTACAACAACGAAGGCCAGGATCCCGGACCGGCCTCACGCTACAATGTCGGCTACCCCGGCGGCGCCTCGGCTTACTTCAAATACATCGACCGCTGGCGGCGCTCGGGCGCGTTCGAGGGGCTGGCGTTTCGCTGACCCTTCGGACCCTTGGAAAGGGCCGCCGGCGCGCACGCTCGATTCCACACCGGCGGATGCGTTCCAGGTTCCGTGTTCGCATCCGTCTTTGTCGAATTGATAACGGTCCCTATATCGGCTGGGGCATCCCAAGGAGGGTTCATCGTGTCTCAGCAAGGCAGCGTGTTGGTCGTGGGTGTGGGCGCATCGCGGGGATTGGGTGCGGCGATCGCGCGGCGATTTGCGAAGGGCGGCTTTCCTGTCGCCATCGCGGGACGAAACGCCGAAAAGCTCGATGTGGTTTTGCAGGAGCTGAAAGCGACGGGCGCGAAGGCGGTCTCGATCGTGGGCGACGCCTCTTCGGCCGCTGACGCGAAACGCTTCGTCGCTGCGGCGGAGGCTCTCGCACCCCTTGCGATCGCCGTTCACAACGCCGGCGGCAACAGTCCGGCGCCGTTCCTGAAGATCGCCGAAGAAAGCTTCACGCAGCACTGGCGCGAGCATGCGCTCGGCGGCTTTCACCTGGCGCAGGCCGCGATCCCCGCCCTGCTCGCGCAAGGCGGCGGTTCGCTCTTCTTCACCGGCGCTTCGGGGAGCCTGCGCGGTAAAGCCAATTTCGCGCCCTTTGCCGCGGCCAAGGCGGCCTTACGCAATCTCGCGCAGAGCATCGCGCGCGAATTCGGTCCGCAAAATGTCCATGTGGGGCACGTCGTCGTGGACGGCGGCATCGACGGCGAACGGCTCCTTTCGCGCATGCCGCAGCTGAAGGAGCAACGCGGACCCGACGGCATGCTCGACGTCGACGCCATCGCCGAAGCCTACTGGTTCCTGCATCATCAGCAGCGAAGCGCCTGGACGCTGGAACTCGACGTGCGTCCCTGGTCGGAGAATTTCTGAGCGCGCACTCGCCCGCCGGCGGAACGCAGGCGCTCGCATTGTATTGTAGCGAAACGCCGCCTAGGGCTTGCCCTTCGTGCGAACGAGATAGTCGACGATCGCGTCGACGTCTTTCTCCGCAACCGGCGCCTTGTAGGTCTGGATCATCTTGGCGACTTCGGCGTGCCACGCGTCCTTGGTCAGCGGCGGCTGATTGAGGACCATGTCGGAGGAATGGCAGCCGAGACAATTGCCGTTGATCGCTTCGGCCCCCGGCCCCGGAAAGGGATCGAGACCGTCCGGCAGATTGACGCTCACCGATTTCGGCAGGACGGGAGCCGCGCCGATCACGGGCGTCGACGCGATCATCGGCAGCAGAAGAAGCAGGGCGTGCGCGGCTTTCATAGCATCCTCCTCACACCGCCGTCACAGGCGTGGCTTCAATGACGTTCCGCATGAAGCCGGACGGATTCCAATTGGGCGTATCGGGCTGCGTAGCGCCCGCGCTGTTGGTGCAGCGGACCATCAGCGTATATTCGCCGGGCACCTGCGGCGCGAAATGGGCATCCCAGCGGCGGAAGCTATATTTGCCTTCGTCGCGGCCGAGCTGTGTCGCATGCCAGGTCTTCCCGCCATCGCCGGAGAATTCGACCTTCGCCACACCCGTATCGCCGCCGAACGCAATGCCGCGAATAGGCGTCGACCTTCCATGACGGACCTTCGCGCCCTGCTCGATATTGGTGACGAATGAGCGCGGGACCATCTTGTTGATCGGCACGGTCTTCACGCCCGTCTCGCCGGGCTTCATGTCGGCGAACGGCGTATCCGGAATCCGGTAGGCGGTCTTCATCCAGAAATTGTCGTCGGGCTGATCGAGCACTTCGATGTCGCTCAGCATCTTGACCCAATAGGTCGCGTACCAGCCGGGCACGACCAACCGCAGCGGAAAACCATTGAGCAGCGGCAGCGGCTTGCCGTTCATCGCGTAGGCGATCATCACCTCGCCGTCGCGGGCGTGATCGACGTCGAGCGACTTCTTGAAATCGGGTCCGTCGGCGACGACCGGTTGATCCAGTCCGTCGAACCGCACCTGCACAGCACCGCCCTTTACACCGGCGCGATCGAGAACGTCTTTCAGCCGGACGCCGGTCCAGCGCGCATTCCCCATCGCGCCGTTGCCCCATTCCCCACCCGCCACGCGCGGCGCGAAGAATCCGCGCGAGTTGCCCGAGCATTGGTTGACCGCCGTAATTTCGTATTCCGGAAAGGCGAGCAGGTCCTTGAGCGACAGCGACAGATTGCGATCCACCTGACCGTGCACATTCAGGCGAAACGACTCGGCATCGACCTGCGTCGGAATGACGGCCCAGTGCCAGCGCACATAGAACTGATCGACCGGCGTCAGGACGCCCTCGTCGAAAACCGCAAACGGCGTTTCGAGCAGCGGCGGCCGCGTGCGCTGAAGGACCATCGGCCCTTTTTGTGGGAATGCCGTCGTTATCGGGCGTTCGCCGACACCGTCGGGAAACGGAAACACGACGGACGTGGGCATCGCGTGCCGCGGCTTGCCCCAAGCGGAACTGGTCAACAGGAAAGCGCCTGCGCCTGCGAGCCATTGCCGTCTGTCGAGTGAGGTGTCCATTCGATAGTCCTCGATTCTGGCACCTGCGATGATTGCAGGCGTCGGCGCGATTGGGAAGGGAGTCGCTACAGACCCGAACCCGCCGGACAACGCTTAACGCGGTTCGCGGGCGGGAACTCGCATATCGATCCGTCACACAGATTCGGCGGTTCGCGCGTTAGGTTGGGGTCGAAGCCCCCATGCGAAAGGATACCCCGTGCGCCTGCCACTCATCGCCCCGAAAGACCTGACATCCGAACAGAAATCGCTTTACGACAACATGCGCAAAGGCATCCAGAGCAACTTCAACGCCTTCATCGCGGTGCGCGACGACGGCGCCCTGATGGGGCCGTGGAATCCGTGGCTGCACGAGCCCGGCATCGGCAAGGCGATCTGGGATTTGACGCTGGCGATGACGGCGAATGCGACGCTGAAGGACAATGTCCGCCAGATCGCGATCCCCGTCGTCGGCGCGCGCTTCGACGCGGCCTACGAGATGTACGCGCATATCGCCGTCGCCGAGCATGAAGGCATGCCCGAGAAGAGGCTCTCGACGCTCGTGGCCGACATCAAACCCGACGATCTCGCGCCGGACGAGAGCGTGGCCTACGACGTGTCGTACAAGCTCGTGCGCGGCGGCACGCTGCCCGAACCGCTCTATCGCCTCGCCGTCAAGACCTTCGGCCAGCACGGCACCAACGAGCTCATCTATCTCGTGGGGCTCTACAGCCTCGTCTCGACGACGCTCAACGGCTTCAACGTGCCGGTCCCGGAACGCGAGTGAGCTAGACCCGCCCTGCCTTCGCATCCGGTTTCGGCTTGTCACGCGCGACGGTGACATCCTCGATCGACACCGCCGTCGGATCGCTGGCGGGAAACGTCTCTTCGAGGGCGTGGTCAAGCAGGGCATCGATGGCGGAGCGGCGTTTGTCCGCGGCGCTCGGGCTGCTGCTGTCGGGTTTCATGGCCATGGCTCCTCACACGCTAACGTGTGAAGCCGCAAAAAGTCCTTTAAGAGGCGGCGGTGCGGGCCGCGAGCGAATCCGCAATGACCCAGGCCGCGCCCGCCAGCGCGAGATTCACCGCGTTCTCCGCCCAGTTGAACGCCGTGGTGTGGCCGGCCATGAGGATCGGCACGTGCACGAATATCCCGAAGATGACGTACATCAGGGTGAGGAGCCGCGCGGCCGGCAGCGCCCACACGCCCGAGATGAAGGCGAGGCCCGCGGCGATCGCGGCCAGTGCCGTGAACCACGCCCAGAACATCTGGCTCGGCGGAATCCAGGCCGGGACCATCGACACCGTGTGATCGAGATAGGCGAAATGCGCCCAGCCGAACGCGAACAGGCACAGGCCGAAGACGGCGCGACCCACATATTGGAGACGCGACGAAAGCTGCGGCGCGAGCGTGCCGTTCATCACGCATGCGATCAGTCCCGCCGCTCCGAGCGCGACAGGTTCCGCGGTCGCATCCCAATATCCGAAGACGGCGAGATGCGTCGCCAGGCGCGGCAGGCAGAGGACGAAGAGATCGAGCGCGAACAAAGCCGTCAGCAATGCAGCGCCCCAGACGGCGAAGCGCCGCCAATTGATGAGCACGCCGCCCACGATGAAGAGCGCACTCGCGGCATCCGCCAGCGCCACGCGGTCGGGCCACGCCTTCGGTATCGATATCCCGCCGGCAGCCAGACCGCCCCAAACGATGCCGGTGACGCCGATGACGATCGCCGCCAGCCCGTAAACGCGGGCGCCAAGGCTGCTCATGCGCGCTCCGATGGTTCGGATGTCGAAGGAATGCCCCACTCATGGGACGGACGCGAAGATATCCGCCTGAGGCAACATTATCAGACGCGCCCCCAGCCGCACGCTCACATTCGCTTGAGGGAATCTGTATGCTGTCGTGGGATTGCCGGTGCGTGAAATTTTCGGCGCGGCAGGAAGTACCAGGACGAGCCAATCGCTTTTTCGCGCGAAGACATGAACTGACGACGCGCCGTTCGCAACCGCCCGGAACATATGGCACAGGGCCGAACCCGGACGAACCATGCTCCGGGTCCGTTCCGCAGCGCGGAACACGTGGCGACGCGCTATAGCCGCCGTGATGCCGGCGGCGCTTGAACCCGTTCCGTGATCAGCAGCGAGCGCAGCCCTGCGTCAGTGACTGCTGGCCTGCACGTTCAGGCGCATTTGACGGTAGGCACGCGGTGTCATTCCGTATTCCGCTCCGAACGAGCGGCTGAAATGCGCGGCGTCATTGAAGCCCCAGCGGAAGCAAATCTCGCTGATCGAAAGGTGCCGATGAGCGGGGCTCGCGAGATCGGAGTGGCAATGCGCGAGCCGGCGCTGACGCAGATAGTGGCTGAAGCTCATGCCGGCCTGCTGAAACAATTTCTGGATGTAGCGCGCGGACACGCGCTGCTGTTCGGCGATGCGATGCAGGGTCAGATCGCCATCGCCGAGGTTGAGCTCGATCGCCTGCGAAATGCGATGGAAATTGCTGGCACCCGCAACGTCGAAACAGCTCATCGCCGCGCTTTCCGCGAGGCTCGAGATCACGAACTCCGAAATTGCAACCTCGATCGGACGAATGTCCTCATCGCCGAGCTCTTCGAGGTCGTCGACGATGGATCGCAGCAAGCGGGAGAAGATGCGGTTGACCGCCGCCTGCCCCGTCAGAGTGCCCTGCGGCATGACCTGGAGATTGAGCATGCGCGGGTAGAGCATCGTCTGCGGAACGCGGATGTAGAGCATCACGAACTCTTCCGGCAGCTTCAGGGTCGAGTCGCATCCGGTCGGCCCGTAGAGGATATCGCCGAGGCGAAGATCCACGTCGTCCGAGCCGTCATCCAGCAGGAAAACACCTTCGATCGGCAAAGCGAGCCACAGACAGGGCGGCGAGCTCGAACAGGCACCAGACAGCGTCTGAGCCGACGAAGACACCCGCGAAAGCTCGATGCCCAAGGGCGAGACGACGTTCGACACCTGGCCGGAGAAACCCGAGCGGTCCTGCAGCCGCGTTGTCGGCAGGCAGATTTGCCGCAAGGCGTCCTGCCAGACGCGTTCCCTGTCGCCGCCGTTCACCAGCTCTGTCGAGCACTTCCACGCTTTCATGCAACCAAAAGTCCCCAAGGTCTTTTTCACACGACCTTATTTATATCGTCGCAAATACTATGCCATAGGCGTGCTGGCCGGGGAAGCGCAGCGCAGCACGGAAGGCGGCGTCCGGCGGCTGCCGAACTGCCCTTGATTTGCGCAGCAGTGACGAGAGATTAAGCAGAAGCCCCGTGATCCGAGGCAAAAGCGATGCTTTCGGACGTCGAAACCCATGCCTGGATTTCCGCACTCTGGGTCCGGAGCTTTTGGGTCGCGTAGCCTACCGCATCGGAACCCAACAGGAGGCGCAATGGCGGCGATGCGGCAGTCACGACGTCGAAGATGACCTTGGCCGCTTTCACCGGATCGCCGGACTCGTGTCCGGCGTGTTCGGAGAGAATGTTGCGGCAGTTTCCGACGGTCGCGGCATAATCCTCGATGATCCGTGCGGTCTCGTGGCGTGAGCGCGTCGCGAAATCCGTACGCAAACCGCCCGGCTCGATCATGATGACTTTGATCCCAAGCGGCTCGACTTCCAAGGCGAGCGTTTCGCTGATTCCCTCGAGGGCGAATTTGCTGCCGGAATAGATTCCGAGGCTGGGCCAGCCGACGAGGCCCGACACGGAGGTGACATTGACAATGCGTCCGGCCCGGCGAGACCGCATGAAGGGCAAGACCGCCTGCATGACCGAGACGGCGCCGAACACGTTCGCCTCGAACTGCGCCCGCATTTCGTCGAGGCTCGCTTCTTCTACGCCGCCAACCAGTCCATAACCTGCATTGTTGACGAGAACGTCGATCCCGCCGGTGTCGCGCTCCACATCGGCGACCACCTGGCGCACGCGCTTGTCGTCGGTGACGTCGAGGATCACGGCGGTCGACCGGCCGGGCGCCAGGGCCGCGAACGCGGCGCGTGCCGCCTCGCCGCGCACGGTGCCGACCACGCGATCACCCCGTGCGAGAGCCTCTACAGCCAGAGCCTTGCCCAAACCGGTGCTGACACCGGTGATAAACCAGGCTCGCGTCGTACGCATGGAATCTCCTCTTTCTCGGGGCCGAAATCTGCATACGGACCGCAAATCGGGTCAACCGGCGCCACCGGCGTGGCCAGTGCTTGTGCACGTTCAGGCAAGACTTCTCCGGCGGCTTCCGGACTTTGGTCGACGCGTACAATCCTGAAACAGCGAAGGGGCGCATGCATCGCATCGATCTCCCCGATTGGGCCATCGAACGCGGTCGCAGGATGAACAGGTTCGACCGTATCGATCCCCGCCGCACCGCGCTTCTGGCCGTCGATCTGCAAAACGCCTTTACGCGGCCCGGCGCGGTGTTCGCCAACGACCATGCCTGCGATATCCTGCCGAACGTCAATCGTCTGGCAAAGGCGCTGCGGAATGCCGGCGGGCATATTGTCTGGACGCGGCAGACCATCACCTCCGAGCCGCCTTGGGCCCATCCGCGCTGGCAATTCGATGCGACCGATCCCTTTGTCCGGAAAGCAATGGACGCTCTGGCCGACGGCGCCGACGGCCATCGCCTGCATGATGCGCTCGACATCCACCCGGGTGACGTCGTTCTGAACAAATATCGCTACAGCGCTTTCATCCAGGGTGCTTCCGACATCGACACCGCGCTCATCAGACGCAACGTGGACACGCTGATCGTCGCAGGCACGCTCACGAATGTGTGCTGCGAAAGCACCGCGCGCGACGCCTATATGCTCGGTTATCGCGTTCTCTTTGCGGCCGACGCCACCGCCGCCGTCACCGACGCCGAGCACAACGCCGCGTTGCTCAATCTTTGTCTCAATTTCGCCGATGTCCGGACGACGGAGCATCTTGTCGGGCTGATCGAACGCGCTGCGCAGGCGCGAAGAAGCGTCACCGATCCCCAACCGCCAACTGTCCGCGGATAAATGCGATCACATCGCTCCATGTTCCCGCGCAAAGATGGGCTTGCGGACAGGGCGGCGCAAACGGCCTCAACCGCTCGTCGCCGATCAGATGGATGCGAAAGACTTCGGGCGCTTCGTTTCCGGCAGACGCCAGATGCCGCGGAATGTCGTCGACGAAAAACACGGGGCGCCCGGCCCTTGCGGCCAACGCCTTGACGGCGGGCCCTTTGGGGCCGCTGTTGATCATCAGCGGCAGCGCGAGCTCCAGCATTTCGAAGTTGCGCAGCCTCGCCGGGACCTGAGACGGGGTCATGTTGGACAGCGCGACGATGTCCAGGAGCGGCGATAACTCGGCAACGGCGTCCACGGCCCCTTCAACCGCAGACAGCGAGTCGAACACGTCGCGAAACGCATCGAGGAGCCGGGTTACGTCCTCCTCCGGCACCACCGCACGATCCTCCCGCCGGCGAACATTGCCGTGCAGCTGATAGCTGACGAAATCGAAATAGAAGCCGCGTCGCGCGAGAAATTTATCGAACCCGTCGACAAACCGCAGCAGCACCTCGTCGGCATCGACGATCAGAAGCGGGCGTCCCTTCTCAAGCGGGACCGCCGACGCGTCGTTGTAAAAGGTCGGCATGTTTCCTCCGGGCGACACGATCGGCGCGCCCTTTGCGACCAGGTTCGCCCCGGATCGGACGATTCATAGCATTGTCCAGAGAACCCGAAAACCGATCCGCGCGGCGACAGCGAAGTCGTCCGGCGGTGATCGGCCGGTTTTAAACCGGTTTGTCGCCTGCAATCGTCGCGCGATGGCCGGATCGCGTTTGCGGGAAGTAGTCCCAGACGGCCAGATGTTGGGTGCACCGATTGTCCCAGAACGCGACCGCTCCCGGGCTCCAGCGGAACCGGACCTGGAAATTCGGATTGGTGCAGTGATTGTAGAGATAGGAAAGGATCGCGCTGCTTTCGTCCTTCGGTACACCAACGATGTGGGTCACATAAGATTGATTGACGAAAAGGCACTTCCGGCCCGTCACGGGATGGGTGCGCACGATCGGATGCGTATTGCACGGGAATTTCTTGTTCGGGTCGTTCACGATGGAACGATAGACGTGCTCGCCGTCGTGGACGGCGCAGAGCCCTTCGAGATAGGCCTTCATCCGCGGAGACAGGGTGTCGTAGGCCTCGTACATGCTGGCGAAGCAGGTGTCGCCGCCGGTCTCGGGAACCGTGTGCAGATAAAGGATGCTGCCCATGGGCGGCTCGGCATCGCAGGTCAGATCCGAATGCCAATCCTCGCCGGCGACGTATTTTGAATTCGCATCGCTGTGGATGGCGACGAGTTCGGGATAGCCCTCGATGCCGGCGACGCCGCTATGGATCGCGAGCTTGCCGAACTGGAGCCCGAGCGCCCGGTGCCGCTCGAGATCGAGGCTTTGGTCGCGGAAGAAGATGACCAGATGCGCGGCCAGGGCCGCCTGCACCTCCTCGAGCTGGCGTGCCGAGAGGGGCTTCGAAAGATCGACACCCCGGATTTCCGCCCCGATGCGGACGGTGTAGGGAACGACCTCGATGGTGCGGTAGTCCATGACGGCTCCTCGACCCCTCAATCTGTATGCGGAAAACAGGGGTTTATTCTTGCCGCCGGACACCCGAAATATTGCCGATGGGGGCGCCCGGCGCGCCGCGGCCTTCGGTGCCGGTCAATTATTGCGGCGTGGACCGGCAAGACCCGTTGCGGCGCCCGCGTTAGGCTGCCGTCAACAAACGCTCAACCCGAAAAGGGAGAAATGCATGATCACCGCCGGCGGGCTCGAAATCAAGGAATTGAAGCCGGGGTTCGGCGCCGAAATCCTGAACGTCGATCTGTCGAAGAGCACGGACGCGACGCTGGACAAGGTGGTCGATGCCTTCAACGCACACGGCGCGGTGCTCCTGCGCAACCAGACGATGTCGCCGGACGAACTCGTCCATTTCATAGCCCGCTTCAACGAGCCGGAAGGGCATACGCAGAAGCAATTCACGCTCCCCGGCCATCCCTACGTCTACATCCTTTCCAACAAGGTCGTCGACGGCAAGCCGATCGGCGCCCACAACGACGGTGTCGGCTGGCATACGGACTACTCCTACAAGGAGTTTCCCGTCATGTGCACCATGCTCTACGCGGTGGAGGTGCCCCCCGAAGGGTCGGACACGCTGCTGGCCGATCTCTGCGCGGCCTATGATGCGCTTTCGCCCGAGCGCAAGCGCCAGCTCGACCCGCTGGTGCTGCATCACAGCTATCAGTATTTCATGGCGACGCGGGAATATGGCCGCATGGAACTGAGCCCCCAGCTCAAGGCGGAGAATCCGGACGTCTTCCATCCGCTTATCCGCGTCCATCCCGCCAACGGCCGTCGCGCTCTGTGGGTGAGCACCGGAACCGTCAAGGAGATCGTCGGCATGCCCAATCCGGAAGGATTGAAGCTGGTCGACGAGCTTGTGGAATTCGTCACCCAGGACCGCTTTGTCTATCGCCACAAATGGCAGGTGGGCGACGTTCTCGTGTGGGACAATCGCTGCACGCTGCACACCGGCACCCTCTATGACGACAAGAAATACGATCGTCTGATGCACCGGCTCTGGGCGAAAGGCGACAAGCCCATCAGCGTGTCGCAGGCGGAAGCCGCGGAATAGGCTTTCACGTCCGATATTTCCGGAATCCCTGGTAACAGCGATTTTATCAGGGCCTTTCGAACATGCCCCGCATGCGGGCGCGCATCCAAGGCAGGCGCCGCAGGGCTTTCTTGCACATCGCGCCCGCGGCATGAGGACAAATACAGGGAACAAGCAGCGTAACATCGCATCGTGGGCGTTATTTTCCCGCGGCGGAGCCTGCGTCGCAAAAAGAATTTACCGCAAAGACGCAAAGGCGCCGAGATGGCGCGCGCTGTCGAAAGACAAGCGGCCCCCCGTTTCGGTCTTCACAGTGTCAAAGAACGTCCGCGCGAAGTCCGGACCGTCGCGCAGGTAGCGAGTCTGCACCGCGCGCGTTCGACTTGTGAAGAGAGACATTTAGGCGATCTTTGGCGCCGCAAAGGTCACCGTCCGTTGCCGCGCCGTCGCCATTTTCGCATCGCAAACCCTTGCCGCGATCGCTTAACGCCTTGATCCGAATACGCGGCGTTTTACGTCCTCGCTTTTTCGCGGGCGACATAGGCGCGCCAGCCGCCGAGCGCGGTGATGTCTTCGGCGCCTTCGAGCGCGCGCGGCTCGGCGACGAAGCCCTTTACGTCCGTCCCGTCGTCGAGCGTCACGGTGCCGATCGCAAGCGGGGGCGGAACCTCGGCGGTGAAGCTGCCGAACGCCTCCACCGTCAGATCATAAACCTCGACCTCGATCGCAGCGCCGGCCTCGCCCACATGCACGAGCGCCGGTTTCGCCGGCGTCGTGTTGGCCATCGCATAGAGCTTGTATGCCGGCGCCGTCCTGCAGCGCTTCACCAGCCTGGCGTCTCTGGAGGTCAGCTGCCAGTGCAACGGCATGGACGCGAGATGAGCGCCGACCACGGCGAGTTTGACGCCTTGTTCGGTCCCTGCGAGATCGAGAGGCCGCGTTTCGGGCATGGGCGCGATGTCCTCGTAGCGGTTGGCGAGATCGAGCAGCAGGCGATCCGACCACGCCGGTCCCAACAGAGTCACGCCGAAGGCCGTGGCGTTGTCGCGGAAGCCGGCCGGCACGGCGATCGCGCTCATATCCAGCAGGTTCACGAAATTGGTGTAAGTGCCGAGGTTCGAATTGAGTCCCAGCGGCTCGGCCAACACGTCGCGAAGGCGATACGTCGTCGGCGTGGTGGGAAGCAGCAGCACGTCGATCGTTTCCCAGAGACGTTCCGCCGCGCGCTGGAAATCGCGAAGCCGGTATTCCGCCTTGAAAGCTTCGGCGGCCGAGAAACGAAGACCGTGCTCGAGAATGCCGCGAACGACCGGATGTATGGCGCTTGGCTGACTTGCCAGCAACGCCTCGGTCGCAACGGTGCGTTCGGCAACCCAGGGACCTTCATAGAGCAGCTTGGCCGCCTCGCGCAGCGGCGCGATGTCGATCTCGACCAGCTTGCCGCCCATGGCGCCGACGCGTGCGACGGCGTCCCGGAAGAGTTGCTCGGACTGGCGGTCGGAAAACCATTCCAAATGGCGCTGCGAAGGCACGCCGACACGAAACGTCGATGGCGCGCGCGTGCGCAAGCGTTCGGGCGCGTGGCGCGCATAAGGATCGGCCGCATCGAAATGCGCGACGACATCGTCGATGCGTGCTGCATCCACGGCGGTCGAGGTAAAGACGCTGACGCAGTCCTGGCTTCGACAGGCCGGAACGACGCCGCGCGCACTCCATCGCCCTTTCGTGGGTTTGAGCCCGACCAGGTGATTGAACGCCGCCGGGACCCGGCCCGAGCCGGCCGTATCGGTTCCCAGCGCGAATGCGACGAGACCGGCGGCAACCGCGACCGCAGAGCCCGAGCTCGAGCCGCCGCTGATATATTCGCGATTGTAGACCGACGCGCACGCGCCGTAGGGACTGCGCGTGCCGACAAGACCGGTTGCGAACTGATCGAGATTGGTCTTGCCGATCAGGATCGCGCCGGCGTCGAGCAGGCGTTGGAGGACCGGCGCGGTGTCCCGCGGCCGATACGCGAAGGCCGGACAGCCCGCCGTGGTCGGAAGACCCGAAACGTCCATGTTGTCTTTGACGGCGAACGGTACGCCGGCGAGCGGGAGCTGCCGGCCGGCGGCGATTTCGTCATCGACGGCGCGCGCCGCGACGAAAACCGCGGCCGGATCGACGCGCGTGATCCATACCTGAGGCTGGACGGTCTCGTAGGCGTCCACGCGTTCCAGTGTTGCGCGCGCGACGTCAGCGGCGGTCCGCGTCCCGGATTGAACGGCGTCAGCGATTGCGGTGACGGAAAGACGATCGAAGGCGGACATCGCGAACCCTTAATACGCCAACCGAATGCCGGCCGCCTGTTGAATTCGCGAAACCGTCTCAGGCCTTCTCGGACTGTTTCCCCCAGACCTCGCGGGCCTTTTCGTAAACGCCCTGGTCGTAAGAACACTCGATCGTGTTTCCGTCCGGATCCTTGAGAAAGCAGATATAGCCGATCTGTTTCGGCATCTGCATGGGGCCGAGCGCGAGACATCCGGCAGCCTTGGCTTTTGCCGCGATCTCGTCGACGGCTTCCTTGCTCGGCAGCTCGATGCCCATATGGGCGAACGGTCCGAGCGGAGGATGGACGGCCGGTGCGAAAGGATCGTGACCTTCATAGAACTGTCCGAGCACCAGAATGAAGGGCGAATCGGGATGCGCGGAATCGCCGAGCCACGCGTTCTTGCCGTCCTTGTCTTCGCCGCGAGACAGCAAGCGCAAATGCGTGAACTTTTCGTACCAGGCGATGCTCGCGTCGATGTCTTTCACAGCGAAGGCGATGTGAGTCCAAGTCGCCTTTTTGGGTCCGATTGCGTGTTGGTTCTGGGCCATATCGGTGGTCGCTTCCTGGGGCAAATCTTCTTGAAACTTTATCACGCGGCCAAGTTCCGCAACTTGTCCATAGACGCACGAACTGTTTCCGGCGCGCTCCGGCAGGCCCGATCACGTTGCCGACGGAAGCTTGGAAAAGCGGCTTTTGTGATAAAGCAGGGGTGGAACGGCCGCGGGGCGGTCGGTGCGCACGCCGCGGCCTATCAGCACGAAATGGTCGCCTGCCGCGTGAACGCTTTCCAGTACGCAATCGACGAATACGGGCGATGTCTCCAGTTGCGGTGCCCCTCCATCGACAAACCGGAATGGGTACGCGTCGAAGCGCGTGTCTTCGGGGGGCTTGGCAAATCTCAGCGCCACATCGCCGCTGTTTTCGTCGAGGATGTTCACGCCGAAAACGCCGGAGCGCTTTATCGGTTCGAGGAGCGTGTTGGCCGAGCCCAGGCAGATCAGCAACATCGGCGGCTCGAGCGACACCGAACAGATCGCATTGATGGTCGCGCCAGCGGGCTTCTCTTCCTGCCAGCTCGTGACGATCGTCACACCGGTGGGAAAATAGCCCATCGCTGCGCGCCAGTCGGCCGGAGTCGGTGCAGGTATCACAGGACGGGCCATACGGTTCGGTTGGGGAGCTTGGTGCGCGCGATCACCGCGCGTCCCGCCTGCCGCGCGTCGGCCAGGATCTTGTCTTCGTCGAGCAACACCGACCGCCCGGCATTGAGCACGCGAACGCCATCGATCCAGACGCTGTGGACGCCTCCCGGCGGCGCGCTCAAGGCGAGCTGCTCGACGGGATCGAAGATCGGACCCCATTCCGGAAGATAGGTGTCGTGCAAAACGAAGTCGGCCTTCTTGCCCGGTTCCAACGAACCGATCTCAGAGGAAAGTCCCATGGCGACGGCGGCGTTCACCGTGCACAGCTCCAGGATGGTGCTCGGCGGAAAAATATCCTGGTCACGGCGCGCGTCGCGAAACAGGCTCGCCATAAGCCGGCCCGACGACAGGATGTCCGCCGCAACACCGTCGGTGCCCAGAAGCACGTCCACGCCGCGTTCCAGCATCTCCGGGAACAGGCCGATATGCGACACGCCGAACCCGCCCTGGAGCGCCGCGTGCGGGCAATGGATGGCGCTTGTGCCCGATTGCGCAAGAAGGTCGAGCTCGCTGCGATCGATAGCGGCCAGATGGGTGATCATGACGCTCTCGCCCAGAACGCCGATGTCGGCCAGATGCTCCAGCGGACGCCGTCCGTATTTGGCGAGGAACCATTCCGGATCCGACGCACGCGGGCTCATATGCGCCGACACGCGCAGGCCGTACTCGTCGGCCAGCGCCTTCGCCGCGCGCCACACGTCGTCCGAGTTCGTGGAGTGGCCAACCAGCAGCGGCCATGCGGCCAGGCGCGCCCCGCGGTCGGGATAACGCTCGACCTCGGATTCGAGGATCGCGATCGCCTCCGCAGACAGATTCGTCTGATCCTGCGCGGGATCGAAGGCGCGTCCCTCCACCCACTGACCGACGCGGCCGCGGATGCCGGTCTCGGCCAGGCCTTCCATCACGGCGTCGAGTTGGATAACGGTGCCCGCCTCGACGAACGTCGTCGTGCCGTAGCGGATCATGGCCAGCGCCGCGCATTGGGCCGCGAGCCGCTCGTCCGCGGCGGTTTGTGCGCGGAAGATGGGGATGACCCACCGTTGCAGCTTTTGCGACCAGTTGTCTTCGGGCGCACCGCGCTGGAAGCCGCGCGTCAAGGGATCGCCGGTAATATGGATATGACCGTCGATGAAGCCGGGCGTCACGACAAAACGCCGTCCGTCGAGGGTCTCTTTCGCCTTCACCGTCGGCGCGACCGCCGCGCGCTTGCCGACCGCGACGATCTTGTCCTTCGCAATGGCAAGTGCGCCGTCCTCGATGACCCGGCGTTCGCCGTCCATCGTGATGAGCGTGGCGCCCGAGATCAGAAGATCGGCTTCGATCGCAGTCATTCGGCGGCCTCGCTCAGAAGCCTGACCGAGTCTACGTGCACCGGCGGCCGCATGAAGATGGTGGCCAGCAGGATCAGAGCTGAGATCGCCGCACACAGCAGGAACATGCCGGAGAAGCTTCCCAGCGTGTCGCGTGCCCAACCGCCGAAGAGGGGCCCGAACGCGGCCGACGTGCTGATGAAACACATGATCGAAAAGAGTTCGAGGTTCGGCCCTTTGCCGAAATAGTTGTAGAGCAGGATGGTCGAGGCGATGAACGACAGACCGAAGCCGATGCCGACGCCCACGACATAGACCCACATCAGCGGCCATCCGTCGGCGTAGGCCAGGGCCGTCATGCCGAACGTGAGCGCAACGAGCGAGACGATCATCATCGCCTTCGCCGAAATCCATTCGCCGATCACGCCGCCTACGACCGAGATCCCGGCGCCCAGAAGCTGTTCCAGCGCCAGCATCGCAGCGGCGTCCTTCGGGTTGACGCCATGCTCTTTCAAATGTTCGACGGCAAATCCGTGCGCCGTCGTGTTGATCAGCAAGTACGAAGTATATCCGAAAACGATGATGTAAAATTGCGACGTCGCCAGTGCGTGCCACACGGTCCAGTCCTTGAGGCCTTCGATCATCTCGCCGGGGCTGACCTGTTCGGGCGGCAGAGTCTCATGCTGCGACTCGTCGTGCTTCTTGGGCGTGGCCACGATGGCGAACAGCCCGGCCACGGCTGCAAAGATCGCGAACACGACCCAGAAGAGCCGCCAGTCGTGGGTCAGGTCGTAGACGCCGATGTTGAGGCGGTTGGTGTAGAAGACCGGTCCCACCACGCCGCCGAGTGCGCCGATGGTGAAATAGATGCCAAGCGCCGTCGAACGCTTCTCGAAGATGTCGTTCAGCACATGCGTGCCGGGCACGGTGCTCACCAGTGCGAAGGAAAGGCCGATCAAGCAGGTGGCCAGCAGGTAGAGCCAGACCGAATGCGCGATCGCCATCGCCGCGAAGCCCGCGACCATGCAGAGCGTGCCGACGACCATGTCGCCGCGCACGCCGATCCGCCGGATCAGGATCGCGGGCACGAAACTCGCGAGCCCGCAGGCAAGGCCCAGGAACGTGTAGCCCCATCCTGCGTCGGTCCAGCTCCAATGCAGTTCGCTCACCATTTCCGGCAGGACCACACCCAGCGAACTGAAGGCGCCCGCCGATACGACGAAGAAGATGAGGCTCAGCGCCGCAAATGTGATCCGTGGGTGGGCGACCTGATAGCGCAAACGCTTTTACTCCCGCGTGAAATGGTCCGGAATCTTGGGGTCCTGCCCGGCTTTGCCCCAGAGCACGATTTCGTTGCCCCAAGGATCGCGGAAGGCGTGATTGTATCCGTTGAATTCCTTCCAGTAGTGATCGCGCCACAGAATCTTGGCGCCGCGATCGACGGCCCGCGCCAGGATGTCTTCATAGGATTGGCCGTCGCCGACCAGAATCCAGATGCGCGCCTTGCGGCCTTCCGTGGCCAGCGTACGCGGCTCGACGCCTTCCGGCTTTGGATGCGGCCGCGCATTGGCTGCTTTGAAGATGCCCAGGTGCAGATTGCCGATCTCGCTATCCGATCCGTCGGCATTCTTGAAATTGCCGCCGGGCACCATGCGATGGAACACGCCGTAGGGGCGGTCGTCGTCGCGCCAGCCGAAGACTTCGCTGTAGAACTTTCCGGCCGCAGCGGGATCGTCGGCGGCAAGATCGACGAAGATGAGCGTATTGGGTGTCGTCATGGCGTTTCCTCTTTAACTCAGGCCGCGTATTCGGCCCGTTTGGGCGTGAAGATGTCGAGATTGAGCACGGTTTCGTCGCCGACGACGACTCCCCAGTGCTGCACGTTCGGCGGGATGACGAGCAAGCCGCCCGCCTTGAGTCGCGTGACGGTCTCGCCGATGTGGAAATCGATCTGGCCGGCGAGGATGTAGACGATCTGCTCGTTCGGATGATGATGCGGGCGCGGCTCGTGGCCGGGGTGCAGGCGATTCAGCGACACCGTTGCGCCGTCGCCGGAAAAGGCCTTGCGCTCGACGCCGTCGCGCACGCGCTCCCAGGGCGTCTTCTCCCAATCGATCGCATGAATGTCCATCATTCGCGTCTCCCTGCTTCTTATGGCTCGCCGAAACCGCCGCCGCCGGGCGTTTCCAGCAATACGGTATCACCCGCATTCATCAGAACCTTGCGCGCCTCGGAGAACGGCTTGCCGTTGACGAGAAAGCGCCCATGCGCGCCCGGCTCGCCGCCGTCCAGTCCGTCCGGACCGCGATCGAGCCGGCTCGGAACGGCGTTGAGAAGCCAGGGATGCTCCGTATTCATGTGGAACTCGATGATCTGTCCGTCGCCGCCGCGCGAGCGGCCATTGCCGCCGGAGCCGCGCCGGATGGCTCTGCGATCGAAGACGATGGGCATCGCCGCTTCCAGCACTTCGACCGGCACGGCCGCCACGCCGGTCGGATAACAGACGACGCTCGGCCCCGGCTTCGTGGCCCGTGCGCCCATGCCGCCCGAATAGTTGAACATCGACGAGGTAAAGGCCTCGCCGTTTGCGCGCTTGCCTTGAATCTGCACCGTCCAGACCGCGCCCGAGCCTTCCGCCAGCACGCGCTCGGGCATGACCTCATGCAGCGCCTTCAGGATCGGCATCGGCACGAACATGCCCACGACGTGGCGTGCGTTCAGCGGCGAAGGATAGGCGGCGTTGACGATCGAGCCCTTCGGCGCCGTGACTTTGATGGGCGACAGCGAGCCGTGGTTGTTCGGCAGTTCGGGATTGAGGCAGCTCCGGATCGCGAATGTCGAATAGGCGTGTGTGTAGTTCATCACGACGTTGATGCCCATCGGGCTGGCGCCGGAACTGCCGGTGAAATCGATGGTGATCTCGCCGGCGTTGTTGTCGATCGTGACGGCCGTCTTGAGTTCGATGATGGCGCCACCCGGCACGTCGAAACGCGACTCGCCGTGCCAGACGCCGCCGGGAAGCGCGCGGATCGCATCGCGCGTCGCCTTTTCCGAGCGGGCGATGATCTCGTCCGACAGCTCTTCGATATCGGGGATGCCGGCGCGTTCGCACAACGCGATCAGCCGCTCGCCGCCGGCGCGGCCGCTCGACACCTGCGCCGCCAGATCGCCGAACACGTGATCGGGCGTGCGGACATTGTGCTTGATGATGTCGTGCAGGAGCGCGTTAGGCACACCCGCCTCGTAAAGCTTCGACGGCGGTATCCAGAGCCCTTCCTCATGGATGTCGCGCGCACCTGCGCCGATGCCGTAGCCGCCGATGTCGGTGTGATGGATGGTCGAGCCGATATAGCCGATCAGCCGCTTGTCCCGGAAGATCGGGCAGAAGACGGTGATGTCGAAGAAATGCCCCGCCGACATCCAGGGATCGTTGGTGATGACGATGTCGCCCGGCACGAGCTTGCCGTCGAAATGCGCGGCAAGTGCGAGCCCGGCGGACGCAAGCGAATTGATATGGCCCGGCGTGCCGGTGTTGGCCTGCGCCACCATGCGGCCGCGCGCATCGAACAGGCCGCTCGCCAGATCGCCCGCCTCGCGCACGATGGGGCTGAAGGCAATGCGCTGCAGCGCCTTGGCCTGTTCGCTGACGATGCTGATCAGGTTCGACCAGAGGATTTCCAGCTCGATTCCGTCCATCTCATGTCCTCCGCTTGGCGACGACACACCCGATCGCGTTCACCGTCGCGTCCCATCCGGGCGGTATGACGATCGTCGTTTCGCGTTCCTCGACGATCGCGGGTCCCGCAATGGTCTGACCGGACGCCAGAGCGGCGCGATCGTAGACGGTGGCGGCGGTCTCCGGCCACAACAACAGCGTCCGCTTCGCCTTCGGCTTTCCGGGCTCGCGCGGCAATGTGTTGGCCTCGCCGGTCGCGATGTCGGGTCCGCGAACCGTCAACCGCCAGCTCACGATTTCGATCGGCACGTGCGACGGGTTCACGCCGTATTGCGCGAGATAGGCGGCCTCGAACGTGCGCTTGATCATGCCGATGTCGCGCCCGACGCGAGGATCGCGCTCGAATGTGATGGTCAATTCGTTCTGCTGACCGAAATAGCGCAGATCGGCGCCGAAGATCAGGCGGACGTCGTCGCGCTTGCAGCCGGCTTCGGACAACGCCTCCAGGCCTTCGTCGGTCATTTCATTAAGCAGGCGGTCGGCGGCGGCCCAATCGAGCGCATCCAGCGTCCCGGGCGCGCTGCGCACGAGATCGAAGCGGACGGACGTCACCAGTGTTCCGAAAGCCGACAGAACGCTCGCCTGCGGCGGGAAGATCACGGCCGTGCTCTGCAGCAATTCGCCGACCGAGCACGCATGCACCGGCCCTGCCCCGCCGAACGCGAGCAACGGAAGTCCGCGATGATCGACGCCTCTGTCCGTCGCGTGCGTGCGCGCGGCCGCCGCCATCGTTTCGGCCACGACGCGATAGATGCCGCCGGCCGTCTGCGCCAAATTCGTGCCGAGCTTGTCTCCAAGCCGGGTGACCGCCGCTTCGGCGGCGCCTTTGTCGAGCCGCATGCTGCCGCCCAGGAAATTGTCGGCATCGAGCAGGCCCAGCACCACATCGGCATCGGTCACGGTCGGTTCGGTGCCGCCGCGCCCGTAGCAGGCAGGTCCCGGCTCGGAGCCTGCGCTGCGCGGTCCCACCTTGAGCAGGCCCAGATTGTCGACGCTCGCGATGCTGCCGCCGCCGGCGCCGATTTCGATCATGTCGATCGAGGGGATTGTCAGCGGCATGCCGCTGCCCTCGCAGAAGCGGTAGATGCGGTCAACCTCGAAACTGCTCGCGACGAGCGGCTTGCGGTCTTCGATGAGACAGGCCTTGGCCGTGGTGCCGCCCATGTCGAATGACAGAAGGCGATCGAGCCCGAGGCGCTCGGCATAATAAGTCGCGGCGAGCGCGCCGGCCGCCGGCCCGCTCTCGATCATGCGCACCGGATTGCGCGCCGCCACTTCGGCTCCGATGATGCCGCCCGAACTCAGCATGATGAGCGGCTTGTTGGGCACGTCGCGCTGCGCGAGGCGCACGGCCAGCGCGCGCAGATAGGGCCCGGTGATCGGCGACGTGTAGGCGTTGATTGCGGTCGTCGACGTGCGCGGGTATTCGCGGATCTGCGGCGCGATGCTCGACGAGAGCGACAGATATAGATCGGGCAGCACCCGCTTCAGGATCGCCGCAACGGCCTGCTCGTTGGCGGGATTGCGAAAGCCGTTGATCAGACAGACGGCCGCCGAAACGACGCCTTTCAATCGGAGCGTCTGCGCCAGCCTCTCGATCTCGGCGGTATCGACGGGCTTCAGAACTGTCGCGTCCGCCAGAATGCGCTCGTCGATCTCGAAGGTGAGTTCGCGCGGGATCAACGGATCGGCAAATTCGATCTGCGGATCGTACATTTCGTAGCGGTGCTCGTTGCGGATCGCCAGGACGTCGCCGAACCCTTTGGTGGTGATGAGGGCCGTCGGCGCGCCTTTCCTCTCGATCAACGCGTTGGTGACGATCGTCGTGGCATGGACGACGACGCCGCCGATCTCGTGCGACGAGACGCCCGCTTTGTCGAGCACCTGGTCGACGCCGCGGAAGAAACCTTCCAGAAGGTCGCCGTGGGTCGTCAGCGTCTTGTCCGTCGTCAGCGAACCGTCATCGCCGCGCAGGACCACGTCGGTGAAGGTGCCGCCGATGTCCACGGCGAGCGAATAACTCATGGCGTTCTCCATCCCAGCCGCCGTGAAGCCTCGGCGGCGGCCGCAGAGACCTGGCGGAGTTGTTCTTTTGAAGGTGTGGCGCAAATGAATTGCGTGGGCCCCACGATCGCGATGGTGCCGCACCACGCGTCGCGATAGTCGAAAACGGGAACGGCGAGCGCGTTGACGCCGACGAGAAACTGATCGGCCGCGGTTGCCCAGCGTTGCGCACGGACCTTGTCGATCAGCTTTTTGAGTTTTGCGGGATCCGTCGGCGTCGATGGCGTCCAGGCTTTCAGCGGACGCGCCAGAACCTGCTCGGCCAGATGCGAAGGCCCGAATGCGAGGGCGACCAGACCGTGCGCCGAGGCGTGGAAGTCGAGCGTCGAACCCGGCCGAACGCCGAACTCCACGACCGTCTTGCCGCGCAGCAGCTCGAGGACGACGACCGCATTTTCGATCAAGGTCGAGACGGTGACCGTCTGTCCCGTCTCGTCTCTGAGCTTGCTCATTTCCGTTCGCGCCGCCGCCAGGACGTCGAAACGATCACGCACGGCCTCGCCGAGCGCCAGAAGCTTGGTGCCGATCTCGTAGCGTTCCGTCGCGCGGTCCTGCAGGACGTAGCCGTGCTGCATCAGCGCGCGAAGGTGGCGATGCGTGCGCGCCTTCGAAATGCCCATCTGGCGCGCGATATCCGACATCGCATGCGAGCGCTTGGAACTCGCCAGAAGTTCGACCAGGCTGATCACGAGGTCGACCGAAGCCAAGCCCGGCTCTTCGTGAGGCGCTGTCCGTTCGATGAGACCCATGTCGCTCCCGGTTGTTCCGATCAGCGAAACAATGTTCCGATACCTTGAAAAAGCTCCCATGCGGGCCGGATCGAGTCTAGCATTCGCGCGCATCGAAAGTTGACCGGTGCGGATAACGGCGTTGCCGACGAGGCTTTACACGAGCATGCGAGATTTTCGGCAGTCTATCCGCGGTGGCGCAGTCAGGCTCGGCACGTTCGTCAAGACGCCGGCGCATCATATCCCGGAGATATTGGGCGTCGCCGGGTTCGATTTTGCGGTCCTCGATTGCGAACACGCCGCCTTCGATGCGGCGGCGCTCGATCGCATGGCGCTTGCGGCAAAAGCCGCCGCCCTTCCCTGCCTCGCGCGTGTCCCCGAATTGAGCGCAACCGCGATCGGCCAGGTCCTCGATCTCGGACTGGCCGGCGTGATGGTGCCGCACGTCGCAAACGCCGGCGCCGCCCATGCGGCTTTGGCGGCCGCGAAATATGGACTGGGCGAACGCGGATTTTCGCCGTCGACCCGCGCCGCGCATTACGGAAACGTCGAGCCCAGGGCCTATCGCGACGCGGCCGACCGCGAAAGTTCGGTCTGGTGCCAGATCGAAGACGTGGCGGCGCTCGCCCAACTGGATGCCATCGCGGCCGTCGAAGAGATCGACTGCCTCTTTCTGGGCCGTGCCGATCTTGCCCTGTCGCTCAAGGTCGACAGTCAGAAAGACCGCAAAGTCGTCGAGGCCGTCGCCGCAACCGCCGAGGCCGGCCGCCGCCACGGACGAACGGTCGGCATTTTCATCGGCGACACCGCCGAGATTCCCGAACTTCTGACCCTGGGGATCACCGTGTTTGTCTGCGGCTCGGACCAGAGTTTCCTGCTGGCCCAAGGCCGTCGCATCCGCGCCGAATTCGCGAACCTTCTCACTGTACAATCGAAAACCTGACGCGCGCGGGCCCATTCGGTGACCCTGCCCGGCATGCGCGCCGAGGCAAATCTTGCGAGCGCCGGGCGCAATGACATTCACGGGGGCGATCCCTATCTTGGCAGGAACGCTTCTTCGATGTGACAGGCTATGACCCAACCTTCGATCTACTTTGCGCATGGCGGCGGCCCTTGCTTTTTCATGGACCCACCGCCGGAAGAACCCACGCGCTGGGTCGGCATGGAGGCCTATCTCCGCAATCTGCCGAACACGCTGCCGCGTCGTCCCGATGCGTTGCTGGTCGTGTCCGCCCATTGGGAAATGCCGCGTCCGACAGTTCTCGCCGCGGCGCGGCCGGGCATGCTCTACGACTACAGCGGCTTCCCGCCGCACACCTACAGGCTCACCTATCCCGCTCCGGGCGCGCCCGAACTCGCCGCTAAAGTTCGGGGCCTGCTCGCCGAGGCCGGAATCGAGACCGACCAGGATCTGACGCGCGGTTACGATCACGGCATTTTCATTCCGCTCAAGGTCGCCTTTCCCGATGCGGATATTCCGATCCTTCAGCTCTCGTTGCAGAACGGACTCGATCCTGCGCGGCACATCGCGATCGGCAAGGCTTTGGCGAGCGTGCGCGAGGAGAACATCGCCGTCATCGGCAGCGGCCTCAGCTTCCACAATCTCAGAGCGCTGGGCGATCCGCGTTTCGATCAGCCCTCGCGCGAATTCGATCGGTGGCTGACGGAAACGCTTTGCGAGGTGCCTGCATCCGAGCGCGAGAAACGCCTGGAGCAATGGAGCCTGGCGCCAGCGGCGCGTCTGTGCCATCCGCGCGAAGAGCACTTCCTCCCCCTGATGGTCGCGGTCGGCGCCGCCTCAGAGGAAAAAGGCCGGCAGGCCTTCAGCGGCACGATCTGGAACAAGGCTGTCTCGGCCTATCATTTCGGCTGATGTAATCGGTCCACAAAAATAGTGTCATCCCCGCGAACGCTGGGACCAGAGAGGGAAGGCCGCTGCGTTCCATGTTCTTCTGGGTTCCCGCTGGAGTTCACGCTTCGGCCGCGCTCCGCGCGGACCGGGGCGCGGGAATGACACTCAAGTGGAGAGATTTAGAACACGTTCCAGAGCTCATCACGACGCGGCAACGAAGCCTGCGCGCCGGCGCGGCTGACGCAAACCCGCGCGACGCTCAAGCCCAGACGCGCAGCATCGTCGACACTTAGTCCTTCCGCGATACCTGTGGCAAAGCCGCCGATGAAGCTGTCGCCCGCGGCCGTCGTGTCGACGACCGTTGTCGGCATCGCCGGCATGTGACGGCAGCCGCGTTCGTCGGCGATCAGAATGCCGGATGGCCCAAGCGTAATCACGACGCAGCGAACGCGGCGACCCAGCAGTCGGCGCGCCGCTTCCGCTGCAGACGTCGCGTCATGGACGTCGAGGCCGGTCAGCGTTGCCGCTTCCGACTCGTTTGGAACGAGATAATCGACGCGGGCGAGGAGTTCGTCCGGCAGAGCGCGCGCGGGAGCGGGATTGAGCAGCAAAGGCACGCCGCGCGCGGCGGCCAGGGCCGCAGCGGCTTCGACGGTCTCCAGCGGAACTTCGAGCTGGCATACCAATACGCGCGCGCCGTCAAATTCGGCCGCGTGCGCGGCGACATCTTCGGGCGACAGGAGCGCGTTGGCGCCGCCAGCGAGCACGATGCGGTTTTGACCGCCCGGCGTCAGGAAAATCACGGCGGTGCCGCTAAGGACGCCCGGTGTGGTGACGACACCGCCCAGCGCTATCCCCTCTTCGGCCAGGGCTCCGCGCAGCTTGTGTCCGGCCGGATCATCGCCCACGCGGCCGATCATCGACACGGCAACCCCCATCCGCGCGCAGGCCACGGCCTGATTGGCGCCCTTGCCGCCGCAAAAGATCGCGCTCGCCTCACTCGCCAGCGTCTCGCCTGCGGCCGGCATGCGGGACATCTGAAACACCAGGTCGAGATTGAGACTGCCGAGCACGACGATGCGCGGTCTTGTCGGAGTTCCCATGTCGGCATCCTGCTCCGGCATTTGACGTTTCCCGCGGTCCCAAGCGCCGTTCAAATTACAGCAAGAAAGCCCTCACCCGTAAGGGCAAGGGCTTTCCGTCAAATGACCAAACCGACTTAGAAATTGTACGATATCGTGCCGATAATTTGGCGCGGCGGAATGTACTGCTGGCTCGTCTGACCTGTTCCGTATGGATCGGTGTAACGAGAATCGACGCCCGCCGTGTCGCCGACGTTGGTCGCGGTCAACGACAGCTTGAAGTTGCTGTCCGGCGGGACGAAGTCGAGGTTGAGATTCACGATGGTGTAAGCCGGCACGCGATCGAGCGACGGCTCGTCGAAGACGCGCGCCCAGAATGCGCCGCGGTACACGACTTCGAAGCGCGGCGTGAGTGTTCCCCACCCGAGCACGTAGTCGTAGGACGCGTTGAACGAGCCCAGCACCTTGGGCATCTTCGCCGGCGGGTTGCCGCCGATATCCTTTGCCGACGCTAAAACGGTGTACCAGCAACCCGGATAGTAATATTGCGCGCCGGCCGCGCAGGCCGGACTCGTATTTTCGATCTGGTTGGCGACAGTCGAATCGATCGTTTTGTAGTTACCCTGGATGGCGCCGTTTTCGAGCGACAGATTGCCGTTCATGTGCAGGTGGTCTTCCAGACCGGTATAGTGGACTTCCGCTTCCGCACCGTAGATGTGCGTGGAGGGAATATTCACGATACCGCCGTCGAACGGTACGGGATCGGTCGCGAGGTACTGCATATCCTTATAGTCGTAGTAGAAGGCAGCGAAATTCGCGATCAGATGATTGTCGAGCCAGGAATTCTTGGAACCAACCTCGTACGACGTGTTGGTTTCAGGTTTGAACTCGTTCGGAATGAGCAACGGCGCGTTGGTATTGCAGCCGCCGAACGTGAACGGGCTCGTGCATTGATAGGATTGGCCATAGATTCCGTTGACACCGGCGGGTTTATAGCCGCGGTTCGTGCTGACGTAGACCATCTCGGCAGGATTCAGCTTGTAGTCCAGCTCCGCGCGATAGGTCGGCACGTGATCCAGCGATTTGTTGTCCGGGTTGCTCGTGCCGAACGCCGAGAAGTTGTAGCTGTTATCTGCGTAGCTGTCCGAGTTCAGGCGTCCGCCCAGCGTTGCGCTGAGCGCATCCGTGAGCTGATAGGTTGCCTGCCCAAAGATAGACCAGGATTTGCGATCGACCTCGGAGAGATTGCCGTAGTCGAGATTGCCCGGCAGCGGCCCATAAGGCGACACAATCGTCAGAGCCGCAGGCGTTGGAGCGGCGCAGGGGCCATAGGTGGGCGCACACTCGAATTCCTCAACGAACTGGCTGCTCTTCTGGCTGAGGAGGAAGGTGCCGACGTCCCACTGGAACGGCGAGTTGCTGTTGGACTGCAGGTCGAATTCCTCGTTGTAGTTCACGAGCGACGTATCCCAGCCTGCGACATCATCATACGCGCCAAGAATCGAGAATGCGCTGCGTGAGCTGTCTTCACCCTGAACGTTGTCGAGCCACTGATAGCCGGTGACCGACTTCACGGTGAACCAGGACGCGTCCCACTCGACCGTCAAATGCGACAGGTTGGTCGCCATGTTGAACTTCGGGCCGTAGTCCTGCGTGATCTCGCGGGGATCGGGATCGGGGTCGTTGATGTTCTTCTGGGCAGCAGCGTCCTGGTCCGCGTGATAGGATTCGGACGAAAGCCTGACCGAGAAATTCGACGTCGGCTGCCACAGAAAATCGATTTTGCCGATGATATCGTCCGCGTTATCGGGCTGATAGTTGGGAATGAGCGGATCCTTCGAGAAACCGTCGTGCTGATATTGCTGGACGGCGATGTGCACGGCCAGATCATCGGCAATCGGAATGTTCACTTCCCCAAATTCGCGGTGAAGGTTGTAGGTGCCGTATGCACCCTCCACCTCGCCCGACCATCCGTCCAGGTTGGCCTGTCTGGTAACAAGCAAGATGGCGCCGCCGGTTGCGCTCTGCCCGTAGAGAGCGCCCTGCGGTCCGCGCAGCACTTCGACATGGTCGACGTCGAAGAAGGTCTGATCGAGCGTGACGCTGTTGGCGACATAGGCGCCGTCCACGAAGAGCGCGATGCCCGGCGACGTGGTGAGCGAGTTTTCCGGTGTCTCCAGACCGACGCCGCGGATCGTCACGACGGTTTCGAAACCCGCGCTGCTTGTCACCTGAAGACTGGGTACGAGGCCATTGATGTCGGCCAGCTTCATGACATTCGACTTTTGGAGTGCGTCGCCGCTGATCGCGCTGATCGCGAGCGGTGTCGTCTGAATGTCTGTCGCCCGCCGTTCTGCGGTCACCGTGACGACCTCAGGCGCCGCGGTCCCCTCCGAGGTTTGCGCGTGCACGGGCGTGTTCATGCACGCAAATGCCGCTAGCACACTCGTCGCGCCCAGGAGTTGTCTCCTGAGAAGATGGAAACGGTTCGACATGCACAGCCCCCTACAATGTCAGATGATAATCATAGGAGGTCGCAATTCGACATTCTTGTGTCGCAGCGCACAACAATTTGTTTGGTGCTCCTGCGGCACAGACCGATGCGCGCAAGACACGGCCGCTTTTCTCAAAAACCAGGGCGTGCGCGCGCAAGCCTCGGTGGGCCAGTCGCGTTAACGTTGAGGCCGGCGACCAAAACGGCGGAATTTCGCGCCGAAATAATGGTCCAAACAAACGAAAAGGCAGGCCCGCGGCCAAAGATCATGCTCTGTCCCCGGATCAAGGCAGGTAAGACTTGAGCGCCAATTCGCCGCCCGCAGGGCGCAAGCGGGCAAACTTCCATTGCCCGTGCTCCGAAGATGCCGGCGAGTGTTGCTTTGAAATCACGCTTCGTTTTGCATGCACGCATGTCCATTGAAGGCCCTGCCACCAAATCCGGAGCCGGCGTCCGACACCTGGCGAGCGAGATCGCCCCATCGCGAACTGCTCTCCTGATCGTCGATATGCAGGTGGATTTCGTTTCGCCGACGGGTGTCATCGGCCGGCAGGGCATCGATCTCGGAGCGCTGGAGGCCCCCTTGGACAAGATCCAGGCGCTCATCTCCGCGGCCCGGAAAGCCGGCGTGACCTTGGCTTTCGCGCGCGTCATCACGCGGCCGGAGACGGATTCCCAGGCACTCAGGAATTTGCGCCTGCGCATGGGCGATCCGCCTGAGGCACTGGCGATCTGTCGCGCGGGCACCCCGGGCGCGGACTATTACCGTGTCAGGCCGCAAGGCGGCGATATAGAAATCGAAAAGACGCTCTATTCCAGCTTCGTGGGCACGGATATCGACGCGCGGCTACGGGCGCACGGTGTCGACACGCTGGTGGTCGCAGGGTTCACAACCGATTGTTGTGTGGATTGTACCGCACGAGACGCCTTTCACCGCGACTACGATGTGTTCGTCGTTGCGGACGCCTGCGCCGCCTATGAACAGGAACTGCATAGAGGCGCGCTGAACGCCCTCTCGCGGCATTGCGCATTGTTGGCCGATACGGCCGCCATATTGAACGCCTGGTCCTGATCCGGCGCGACGTTCAACCCTTGCCCGGCGGGAAAATCGTCCGCGGTATGCGGACATGGATGCCCTGCCGGCCGTCCACGACCTGCGTGACCGCAAAGTCCGCGGCGACGCTCATCAGCGAGTAGGCGTCGTTCTTCGATAGGCCGACATGTTCGCTCAGCAGGCCCAACATATCGAGAGATGCCGAGCGCATGGCGACGTTCAGATCATTGTCGAAACCATGAACGATCCAGCAATCGGGCGCCTCGAGCAGTGGCGATGGAAAGGTGAAATCCCGGCGCAGGATCATCTGAAAAACGACGTCGAGCGAGGCTTCGATGGCCGTACCGGATAATTCGCCGTCGCCCTGCGAAATGTGCGGGTCGCCGATGGAGAAAAGAGCGCCGTCCACTTGAACGGGGTAGTACATGGTGGCGCCCGCGCCGATGCGCCAATTGTCGATGTTGCCGCCGTGCTTGCCGGGCGGAATGGTGCTTACCCGTCCGCGCGCATCGGGTGCTACGCCGGCCGTTCCCAGGTGCGGCCGCACCGGGATGCGCACGCCGTTCAACGCTTTCTCCCGGTCGCATTCGGGGCAGCGCGTGATCGTGCCGGGGACGAGATACTTTCCAGGAAAATCATAGGCGTAGAGCGCTTCGGCGGTGTTCCCGCCCGGATCGATCTGATAGATCGTGACCCGCTCCTTCTCGCCAAATTCCTTATAGAGATAGCCCCAGTTTGCGGCGAGATTGGAGCCATAGCGCAAACGCGGCGTCATGCTCAGATATCGGACTTCGAGGATATCGCCGGGCTTTGCGCCCTCGAGATAGATCGGCCCCGTCATGATGTGGACGCCGGGATTGCGGTCGGCTTCCGGAACGCCCTTGAAAATCGCCGCCACTCCGGCATCCATCAGCAGATCGGGATCATCGCCCGCGTGATGCGTCACGGCCTCCGCATGGATCAGGTCGCCGCTTTTGACTTTGAGGACCGGCGCGCGGGCGGCGTCGAAGTAGCCCCAGTGAACCGTTTCGGGTGTCGCCCTTATCTTGTGCAGTGCCGACGGAACACGTTCTCCATGGCCGAAACCCGCTCCCTCTAACAATGACATTGGCAGCCCCGCAACTCATCGAAGTGAGATGGTCGACACTAGGGTCGGCGGCCGGGGCTTTCTTGACCCTGAGCGCACTGCATCTTGCCCGCCGCTCGCGTCGGTTACCGGTTTCGGAGCATTTTGCCGCTTTGGCGTGCACTGCTACAAAAATTCAGGCGTTCGGCGACAAGTACTTGACATCGCGAGCGGCTAGGATTGGAAAAGTCAGCATTTTCGATGCGCACTTCGTCTTCGAGCCTGAGGCGGAACAGCCATCAATACGGGAACGCCAATCATGTCTCGCTCCATACTCGATGACGAGTTCTTCGACAGCTTCTCTTCTTCGGTGCTCGATGTCTTGCAAGCCGAGTCGCTGCCGCCCGCCTGCTATGTCGACCAGGAGTTTTTCGATTTCGAAGCGAAGACGTTGTTCTCGACGGAGTGGCTGTGCGTCGGTCGTGAAAGCTGGCTGAAGGAGTCGGGCGACTATTTCACTTCGAAGCATATCGGCGAGCCGCTGGTCATCACGAAAACGAAAACCGGCGAGATCGCCGCGATGTCGGCCGTGTGCCAGCACCGCGGCATGCTGGTCGCGGAAGGCAAAGGGCACGCACGCGGTCTTGTGTGCCCCTATCATCACTGGTTCTACGCGTTGACCGGAGAACTGGTCGCCGCTCCCGAAATGGAAAAAACCTGCAACTTCGACAAGGCGAAACACAATCTGCCGCGATTGAAGGTCGAGACCTGGCAGGGATTCATCTTCGTCAATTTCGATCGAGACGCCGCGCCGCTGGGCCCCCGCTTGCGTGCTCTCGACGTAATCGTCGCCAATTACGGCCTTGCCGAACTGGACGGTCCGCCGCCTTCAGAGCCAAACCGGTACAATTGGAACTGGAAGGTGATGTTCGAGAACAACAACGACGGATATCACGCCAACCGTCTGCATAAGGGGCCGCTTCACGATCCGGTTCCAAGCGCGCTCGCAAGCTTTCCCGAACTTCCCGAGGGATGCGGCGGGTATTACCGGACCAACGGATCGCTCCATCCCGACGCGAGTTTCAATCCGACCCATAAGGCGCTGCTGCCGGTCTTTCCCAACCTGACCGATGCCGAGCGCAGCCGTGTCGTTTTCGTCAACGTGCCCCCGGCGCTGTCACTGGTGATGAATACGGATCTGGTCCTCTACCTCATCATCCAGGCCGAAGACGCCGATCATCATTCGCTGATGATGGGATCGCTGGTCGCGCCCGGCGCGATGAACAACCCGATGTTCGAGCGGTTGATGGCGTTCAATCAGGAATCGGTACACGAAATCGTCTCGCAGGATTTGCACGTCGACGAACTGGTTCAGGAAGGATTGAAGTCGCGATTTGCGCCGCGCGGGCGCTATTCCTGGCAGGAAGGCGCGCAGCGTCAGCTCAATATCTGGCTGGTCGAGCGGTATCGCAAAGGTTGGGCTTCGATGAAGGCGAAGAGCGAGCCGCAGCTCTTGCGATCGAAACCGCGACTCGCGACCTGACGCGCCAAATTTGGATTTTTCTCTGTTGCAGCTCGCTCGGCCATGGCGGATTGTCCGCGCGTGACAAAGAAATTGCCAGACAACGATCGCAGCACGGTCCTGATCACCGGCGCGGCAGGTTACCTCGGCGGTGTCCTGCGGGCGGGGCTGCGAGGCATCGTAAAGCTGCGCCTTAGCGATCGGCTGCCGCTTCCGACTCCGCTCTGTGCCTCCGAAGAGTTCTACCACGCGGAGCTTGAGGACATGATGGCGCTCCAGACCGCCATGCGCGATGTCGATGCGGTGGTCCATCTGGGCGGTATTTCGGCCGAAGCGCCGTGGGAGACGATCCTCCCCGCCAACATCGTCGGTACGTATAATGTCTTCGAAACGGCCCGCCGTTGCGGTGTCCGTCGAGTGATCTATGCCAGCAGCCACCACGTGACGGGCTTTTATCGCCGCGATCGCAAGGTGGGCGTCGACGATCCGGTGCGCCCCGACACACGCTATGCCGTCAGCAAGGTATTTGGTGAAGCGCTGGGCCGACTCTACGCCGACAAGCATGGGTTGAGCGTCATCTGTCAACGCATCGGCGTTTCGCGTCCCGCTCCACCCCACCGGCGGTCATTGTCGAATTGGCTGAGCGAGCGAGACTATGTGGAGCTTACGCGCCGCTGCCTCGACGCGCCGGACGTGCACTTTCAGATTGTCTACGGAGTTTCCGCCAGCAGCACGGGTTTTTATGACGATGGCGCAGCGGCCGCGCTTGGCTTTGTCTCCGGCGATGACGCCGATCGCTATCGCGCTGACGTTCTCGACCGAAACCCTGCCCCCGAACCGGCAGTCGAAAGCCTGTTCCAGGGTGGCTCCTTCTGCAGCGTCGAATTCGACGCTGACGCTGATCGCATCGATTGACGGTCGAAGGAAATCGGATGGCCATGCGATTTCGTCAGCGAGATCACCGTGCACTACCCGCTGATGGTGATCATGTCGATTCTCGGTATCCCCGACGAGGATGAGCCGATGATGCTCCGGCTCACGCAGGAATATTTCGGGAGCAGCGATGCCGAGCCCATGCGAGGCAGAATAAGCTACGTCAGAATTGGGTGTCGATTTTACTACACCCAGGAATACATCGACGGTTACACTCGAGAGCACAGCATGCGCCGTCTCGCAGCCGAGCGGACGACCTACGTCTCCTCCCGCCGCGGCAGCACCGGTTATCCGAGCGCAGCTGAGAGATAGCGCGTTAGACGAGATGAGGAAGCAGTTGGCCCGTGAGCGCGTCGCGGAGATTTTCAAGCACCCGCCGCGCAAGTCTCGCTGAAGCATTCAGCAGTGACGGCTTCAGGTTCAACCACTCATTTTCCATCAAGCGGTCCTGGAATTCGCAATCGCATGCGATGATTCGAAATCAATGGTTTGCCGCAAACCGCTTGAGGCGTCCCATTTGGCGGTGGGCAATCTGACAGCGCCCGACGGGACAACATGATACAGCAGAATCATCAAAGGATGAGGTTTTCGGTACGGACAAGAGTATCGCAGCGAATACATTGGCCATGCCAAATTCTGCAGTCAGTTCGACTTTTTTGTCGATCGAAACAATTGAACCGCTTGGACCACGGCTTGGCGCAATGGCTCTCTCGCACTCCTGGCGGGAGCCCCGTATTGAAGCAGAAGGCCATCCAGCAAGAGAAATCTGGCAGAAACGGCTATCAGCTCATGCGCGCCATAATCGAAGGCGTTTTCGCACCTGCAATTAGCAAGCCGATGGTAAATGCGGTGAGGCCGATTATCAGACTGGTAGCGGCGTTCATGAGCGATTGAGTCTGTTCGTCAAAGCGGGTGGCCAGCGGCCCAAGAACGAAGCCGAGTGCGGCCGCGCTAAAGACGCAGCAGAAAACGACCGCACGTTGCGGGGAGCGGCCAGTTCGGCAATGGGCAATGCCGACATTGAGGTGGGATCCGATTGCACATGGTGCAACTCAATGGGTGGAGACTTAAAAGGAGCATCCGCGTCGATGTCGAGCCCTCCGGAGGAGTTCTTCCGCCTTAGCCTGTGCGTGCGGACTCCGCCCTGGCACCACCAATAAATTTTGGCGAAATCGACCATCGACGGCACCCACCTTGTCGTCCTGCGCTGCGCACAACCTGTTCACGTGCCTCTCCCGGTTGCCAACCGCATCGCCCATCTCCGGCATGAAGTCATACCGCTGATAAACCCCGACGATGCCGGGCCGGCGCCGAGCCCGTCATCCCGCCATGGGCACCGTCGTGCTATCCGTGCGGGCTGGCAATTGCTTCTGCATGCTGCGAACCTTCAGTTCCATCGTGATAACTCCAGGTGCAGGTGCTGACCCCTGCCGTTGTCTGTGTTCAATCTCAGTCATCCTGGCCGTGATCAACCTTCTTTACGATGCGCTCGACCGGCTGTGGCAGCAGGAACGCGACATTCGCATGGTGCTTGAGCGAGAACCTGTGGGCCTCATTGGCGTGGGCGGCGGCGGCAATTGATCGGTAAGCAGATCGACTGTCTTCTGCCCGAACAGCGGCGCAACCTGCATGCATTGCATCGTGGAGACTTCATGCAGCAGTCGAAGGCACGTGCCATGCGGGACCGGCCGGGACTTGCTTGGCCCTCGCCACGATGGGACGGAGATACAGTCGAGATTGGTCTCTAGCCGATCCGGCGCCATGGCAGACAAGGTGCATTAGCCACGACCCCGGACATCAATGAACGCAAATCGGCGAAACGAACTCAACACGCTTTCGTTTCAGACCGGGCGATCGTTACGCGGTAACAATGGGCGTTCTCCACGCCTGTCGGGCAATAGAATAGAACCGCCCCGTACGCTGAAACAGCCTAGGTTCCTTTCCACCAACTCCGAAATCGCATCGTATCAAGCTCCCGGCTGATTTCGCCGGCGTGTCCCAGAGGTTCGATGCACAATTCCGGGGGCACCAATCGCTGCACGTTGCCTGCGGCGACGATGGCGTTTCTACCGTACCAGCCCAGCGAGTCCAGGATGCGCACATCGGCCCAGGCTCCCGCCATGCACTCCGCGATTCGGTCCGGCGCGTAATCCTGATCGTCCGTGACGTGGACATTGGCGAAGAGACAGCCGTGCCGGCCGAGCCGCGAACGCACGCGCTGAAAAAAACTGAGAGACTGAAGATGCGCCGGAATACGATCGCCGTGAAAAGCATCCAGAACGATGGCATCGTAGATGTGGGGCTCCGACTGAAGGTAATCGCTACCATCGGCGACGTGACAGGCGATTTCGTCCGGCAAGCCGAAATAGCGCCGCGCCAGTGTAAAGGCGGCTCGATTGACGTCGACGATGCTGACCTTGAGACCCACGCGAAAGAGCATCGTTCCCAACGTGCCGCCACCGCAGCCGATCATCAATATGTCGCGGGCCTCGGTTTGTCGAATCAGGCCGTAAATGGCGTGAACATAGGACGCCAAACTGACGCCGTTGCAGTCCGCCTCGCTTTGACAGCTGCCGTTCTGGTCGTAGACGAACGCGCCTGTCTGCCTGCGCTTGAATATCGTTATGGCGCCGAAGCGGGTCTCGCAATCCTCCAGCCGGATCATGGCGCGGCTTGCAATGGGTTTGGCTGGTCCGCGGCGAAAGAGCCGGGACTCTCCAGCAATGACAACAGCCCTCTCAGGAGATCGCCGGGGCGAGGCGGGCACCCGCGAATGTGCAGATTCACGGGAAGGACCGTCGAGACGCCGCCGGCAACAGCATAACTGCCGGCGAACAATCCACCATCGATCGCACAATCGCCGACCGCGACCACCCATTTGGGATCCGGTGTGGCGCGGTAGGTCCGTTCTAATGCCTGGCGCATATTCTTTGTCACCGGGCCGGTGACAAACAGTACGTCGGCGTGACGCGGCGAGGCGACGAATTTCAGACCGAAGCGTTCGAGGTCGTAGAACGCATTGCTCAAGGCGCTGATTTCAAGCTCGCATCCATTGCATGAGCCCGCGTCAATCTCGCGAATCGACAGACTGCGGCCGAGGCGTCGCTGCGCGGTAGCATCAAGCTTTGCCGCGAGTGCCGCCAGCTCGGGATCATCCAGCGCCGGTGGCGCTTCCGTGAGCGGAGATCGAATCAGGCTTTGAAACAATAATCTGCGCATGCGTGCCTCAAAGGTCGTGGCCGGAATAGGAGCAGTTGAACGATTTGTTGCAGAGGGGAAAATCCGCGACGATGTTGCCTTCGACCGCCGCTTCCAACAACGGCCATTGAAACCAGGACGGATCGCGCAGGTGGCAGCGTTCGACGCGGCCGCTCGCGTCGAGCCTCAGCCATAGAAAAATATCGCCACGAAACCCCTCGACGAGCGCCAGACCCTCGCCGGAGCGGCGCGAAAGCGCGAACAAGACCGGGCCTCCTGGCAGCCGGTCGAGAATCTGTTCGATGAGAGAAAGGCTCTGCTCGACTTCCTTGATGCGGATCCAGACACGGGCGTTGACGTCGCCCTCTTCGAGAACCGGGACCTCGAACCTCAGACTGTCGTAAGGCGGGTAAGCGAACGCGCGGCGCGCATCAAAATGCCGTCCCGAAGCGCGACCGACATAGCCGCCGGCGCCGAACTGCCGCGCCAACGCGGGCTTGACGATGCCCGTGCCGACCGTGCGGTCCTGCAGCGAGGCGGTATTGTCGTAAAGTTCGACGAGCGCCGGGAGCCGCCGCTTTAGCGCGACAAGAAGCGCGCGCAATTCGTGGGTGCATTCCACATCAAGGTCTATCGAGACGCCGCCGGGTACAACGCGGTCACGCATCAGGCGGTGGCCGAAACACGTGTCCGACGTCCGCAGCACGCGCTCGCGCAAGATACCGCAATGAGCATGCATCAATGCGAAGGAGGCGTCGTTGCAGATCGCGCCGATGTCGCCCAGATGATTTGCGAGCCGCTCGAGCTCGGCCATCAATGCGCGAAGCCAATGTGCGCGTGGCGGTGCCTCGATGCCTAACGCGACTTCGCTCGCGCGGGCGAATGCGATGGCATAAGCGACGGTGCTGTCGCCCGACACGCGGCCGGCGAGCTTCGCGGCGCGGTCGAGGTCCGCTCCCTGCATGAGCCGCTCGACGCCCTTGTGGGTGTATCCCAGCCGCGCCTCGAGCCTGACGATCGCTTCGCCGTTCGCCGTGAATCGGAAATGCCCAGGCTCGATGATGCCGGCATGGACGGGCCCGACCGCAATTTGATGAAGGCTTTCGCCTTCGGCCGGGAGGAATGGATAGGGCGCCGCTCCGGCGCTCGCCCTGGCCGCTCCAAGCGGCTGATCAATGCCCCAACGACCGTGGTCGAGCCATGGACGCAGGTCGGGTGCGTCTTCGGGCACGAATCCGAACAGGTCATGAATGGCGCGTTCCAGCCGGATCGCTGCTGGGTGCAGTCGTCCGACGGACGGAAAGCGCCCGTCGGGGCAAGGCAGGCAGATCACGGCCATCTGGCCCGCGGCTTCTTCCAGAAGTGCCATACGAACGCCAGCCGCATGGCCCCACAGCGCCGAAAGCGTCAATACATTATCGCGGAGCAAGCCGGCGATCTCGCGCCATTGCCCCGCATCGACGACCACACTCTCCCCCGGCCGGTTGGTTCGAACGTTCTTTGCAATGAGGTTCGTCAGTGTGGGCATCTTCCTATCCCAACATCCGTGCGACGTGCTGAAACCAGGTGACAAGCAATCGCGGCAAAAAGACACCTGCCACGATTACCAGCGCCAAATGTGCGAAGATCGGCACATAGGATGCGCGCACGGGCGCGGTGCTTCCGGCGGGTTCGCCGAACGCAAAGCCTTGAACGCGAAGGAGCAACGCACCGAAAGCGACCAGCAGTCCAAAGACCAGCACGATCGCGAGCAACGGCGCGCGCGCGAAGGTCGAGCTCACGACCAGGAATTCGCTCATGAAGATGCCAAGCGGCGGCATCCCTGCGATGGCGAGGACGCCCAGCACAAGCGCCCAGCCAAGCTGAGGATGCGTCTCGGTCAGCCCGCGGATTTCGGCGATCTTCTGGGTGCCTTTGACCTGGGCAATGTGTCCGACCGTGAAGAAGATCGCGGATTTCGTCAGGCTGTGCATCGTCATTTGCAGGAGGCCCGCAAAATTCGCCAGCGGTCCGCCCATGCCGAAAGCGAAAACGATGATGCCCATATGTTCGATCGAGGAATAGGCGAACAGCCGTTTGATGTCCCGCCGCCGATAGAGCATGAATGCCGCGAACACGAGCGAGACGAGACCGATGGCTGCCATCAATGGACCGGGCGCCATCGCATGGCTGTTCAAGCTCATCAACATCTTGAAACGCAGGATGGCGTAGAGCGCGACGTTCAAGAGCAATCCCGACAGGACGGCCGAGATCGGCGTCGGGCCTTCTGCGTGCGCGTCCGGCAGCCAGGCGTGCAGCGGCGCCAGACCGACCTTCGTGCCGTATCCAAGAAAGAGGAAAATGAAAGCGACGTTCAACAGCGCGGGGTCGAAGGCGGATACACGTGTGACAAGAACGGTCCACGTCATTCCCTGAAGACCCTCGCCCACGACTGGCTGCGCGGACATATAAACGAGAATGGTACCGAACAGCGCGAACGCAATTCCGACGCTGGCCAGTATGAAGTATTTCCAAGCCGCTTCGAGCGCCTCGTGCGTGCGATAGATGCCGACCATCAGCACGGTCGCCAGCGTCGCCAATTCGATGGCCACCCACATCAGGCCGATATTGTTGACTACAAGCGCGAGGTTCATGCCGAACATCATCACCTGGTACATGGCGTGATAGAAACGCAGATAGGTGGGCGTCAAGCGACCGGTTTCCAGTTCGTGGCCGATATAACTCGCGCTGAACACGCTGGTCGTGAAGCCTACGAACGTGCTGAGGACAATAAAGACGATGTTGAGGTCGTCGATGAGGAAATAGCTGTCGGGCGGAGGATGGCGGACAAACAGCGACAGCGCCGCCAGGAACGTCAGGAAACTCGCGAGCACGTTGAGACGCGCGGAAAGCCGATAGCCGGGCAAAGCGGCAAGGATTACCGCCGCGCCGGCCGGAATCGCCAACACCAGAGCGAGATTGTGGGAGAGCAACAGGTTCATCGCCGTTCACCCCGGAAGCGATCCAGCGCCTGCACGTCGACGGTGTCGAAACGCTCGCGGATGCGGAACAGGAATATGCCGATGACGATGAATGCGATGAGGACGGAAAAGGCAACGCTGATCTCGACCACGAGAGGCATGCCTTTGGCGCCTGTTGCGGCGAGTACCAGCCCGTTTTCCAGGGACATGAAACCCACGACCTGGCTCACGGCGTTGCGCCGTGTGACCATGATGAGCAAGCCGAGCAAAACGACCGAAAGCGCAAAGGCGATATCCTCACGCGCTACGAGGTCAGCATCGGCTGTGACGCGCAGCATGACGGCCAACGAAAGACCGACCAGTCCGATGCCGGCTAGCATCGTCGGACCGATGCTCGCGACGGTCTCGATCTCGCGATGGATGCCGAGCCGCACGATCATGCGGTGAAGGGCCAGGGGAATGATGATGGCCTTGAAAAGAAGCGCGATGCTGGCCGTGATGTAAAGGTGCGGTGCGGCGTTGATATACGCCTGCCAGCCGACCGACAACGAAAGCACGACAGCGTGAAGCGCATAGGTGTTGAGGAGCGCATAGAGCCTGTCCTGATAGAGCATCATGAAGCTCACGAGGACGAGGCTGCCGGCCAGAAGGTGAGCGACATCGAAGGCAAGGCCGTGCATCTACAACCCCCTTGAGACAAACAGGAGGAGCGTGCCGAGGAGGCCCAGCATCAGCGCCGCGCCGAGGAAGGTCGGCACCCGAAAGACGCGCATTTTTGCTATTGTGGTTTCGAAGACGGCCAGTGCCGCGCAGGCGACTATCAGCTTTGTCAAATAAGCCGCCGTGCCGGTTGCATCGACACGCCAGTCGGCACCGGCTGGCGCCAGCCCCCAGGGCGTGAAGAGGCACGCGATAAGAGAGATATAGAGAAGGAGCTTCAGCGAACCGGCGAGTTCGATGACGGCCAAATGCCTGCCGGAATATTCCAGCACCATCGCCTCATGGACCATCGTCAGCTCGAGGTGCGTCGCGGGATTGTCGACCGGAATACGCGCGTTCTCCGCGAGCCCCACCATCATCAAAGAGAAGAATGCGAGGCCGAGCGTGACGCGCAGGCCGACCCGCGGCGACAGCATGTATTCCGCGATGGTCGACAATTGCGTCGAGCGCGCAAGCAACGCCAGCGAGAAGATGATCATGATCATCGCCGGCTCTGCCAGCGACGCGATCATCACTTCGCGGCTGGAGCCGATGCCTCCGAAGCTCGTGCCGACGTCCATGCCCGCGAGCGCAAGGAAGAAACGCGCGCTGCCGAGCAGGGCGACGATGGCAATGAGATCGGCCGACCAGCTGAACAAAAGTCCGGCGCCGAAGGTCGGCACCAGCGCTGCCGCAACCCAGGTCGCCGCGAAGATCAGATACGGTGCGGCGCGGAAAAGCCATGATGCGTCTTCCGCCAACACGGCATCCTTGTGCACCAGCCGCAGCAGATCGCGATACGGCTGCAGGATGGGCGGTCCCTGGCGGCGCAGCAGGCGGGCTTTCATCTTGCGCACGAGGCCGGTAACAAGCGGCGCCAGCAGCACGACGAGGCACATCTGTGCGCCCTGAACGGCGAGATCGCGGATCAGCGCCATATTGCGAGCACCAGAAGCAGAGTCACGAGCGCGAAGAACACCAGGCTCAGATAGCGCCGGATCGTCAGGAATTGCAGAATATTGAGACGGTCTGCGGCAAAGCCGACGGCGCCCGCCAGTGGCGCATAAAGGACATCCCACACAACGTCGTGCAGCGTGACGCTCAGTCGCGCGGGCGCCATATCGCCCGGCAGCGGCATCGTGATCTCTTCGTGCGCGCGAAAGAGAAGCGTACCGAACACGCGCCGGATCGGCTGCGCGAAACTTCCCGCCGTGTATTGAATGGCAGGATTTGCATCGGGATAGCCACAATCCCAGATGGGCGCGCGGCGTGTTTTTCTTGAGGCGAGGGTATGAATGGCAAGAACGGCCATCGTCGCAGACAGCGCGATGAAGATGAACACCAGAAGCCCATTGTAGGAGCTGCGGCTTTGCGCGATCGGAATGATCGACAGCCACGCCACGCGCGATTGCGACGGCATATGGCTTCCCATGACGCCCTGGACCGCCGGCCCGATGGCATCGATGACGAAGCCCGGAAGAATGCCGGCGAGCAGACAGAGCGCCGCCATGCCCAGCATCGCAACACGTGAGAAACGGTCCGTCTCGCGAGCGGTCCTGGCCTGTTCTGTTCGCGCTCGTCCGAGGAACGCGATGCCGAAGATCCGGACAAAGCACGCGGCGGCCAGCGCCACCGATAACGCAAGCAAGGCGCCAACCGCGGGTACGAGAAGCTTCAATCCCCATTGCGGCAGCTGCGGGCTCAAGAGAATGGCCTGAAAGGTCAGCCATTCGGATGCGAACGCGTTGAAAGGCGGCAACGCGGAGATTCCGACACACCCGGCGAGGACTGCGAGTGCTGTCGCAGGCATACGATGGATGAGCCCGCCCAGCGCCTCCATGTTGCGCTCGCCGGTGGCGCCGAGTACGGCGCCGGAGCCGAAGAATAGCAGGCTCTTCAGCAGCATGTGATTGAACACGTGAAACAGCGCGGCGGTGAGCGCGAGAACGGCCGCGACTTCGAAACCGTCGGCGCGGAACGCGATGGCGAGGCCCAGTCCTACGAAGATAAAGCCGATATTTTCGATCGTGCTGTAGGCGAGCACCCGCTTGAGATCGTTCTCGAACAGAGCGTAGAGCACCCCCATGACGGCACTTGCTCCGCCCAGCGCCAACACGACGATGCCCCACCACCAGACGGGAGGCCCCAGAAGATCGAAGATGATGCGGATCACCGCATAGATTGCGACTTTCGTCATCACGCCGCTCATGAGCGCCGAGACATGGCTTGGCGCCGCCGGATGGGCCAGCGGAAGCCACACATGCAGCGGTACAAGGCCGGCCTTTGAGCCGGCGCCGACCAGCACCAGCAGCAGCACGAGCGCGGCGAAGAGTGGAGCGGGATGGCTCGCGCGGATCGTTTCAAAGGCGTAGCCGCCATTCGGTCCCGCCAGCAATCCAAACGCCAGCAGCAATGCGAATGTTCCGAAGCTCGCCATCAACAGGTAAACATAGCCAGCGCGTGCATTTTCGGGCTGATGATGATGCGCCATCACCAATCCCCAGGACGCGAGCGACATGAACTCCCAAGAAAGCAGGAACGTGAACGCATCGTCGGCCAGGACCACGAGGTTCATGCCGGCCAGGAACGCCGGGTAGAACGGCAGCACGCGCTGCGGGGCTTGCTCATGCCGCCCATGTCCGATCCCGCAGAAGCTGGCGGCCGCCGCGCCCAGATTGACGATGACCAAAAAGAACGACGACAACGGATCGACGCGAAAACGCGCGCCGATCCAGGGGAGCCCCAGCGGCAGCGTCGATCCAGCCGGTGCCGAACCATCGAGCAGATGAAGCAGCCCGGCCGAAAGCAGCAGGACCGACGTCAAAAGGCTTGCGCCATAAATGACCGGCGTAGCCGCTGACCGCCGCTCCAGTGACATGGCGACAACAGAGAGAGCCAGCAGGAGGGCAATGCAATCCAGCGAGAACACAATCGGCATCGCCCTATCCCGATCTGGAGGCCTGACGCGATCCGGCCGCATGCGGTGGGCGCTCGTTCGCCTCGCCGACACGTACTCTCGTGTCTGCTCTAAGGCGCACACCGCGCCCACCGCACGGACTGGCGTTACCCTCGCCAATAAGTTCGATGCCGATCTCGTCCATCGCGGCGATAATTTTTATGAGCGAGTCGACATTGCCCCGAATGACGCCGTCGCTGGCTTCCATGCGCTGGATCGTGGGGACGGACAGCCCTGCCCGTTCGGCGAGCTGGCGCTGGTCGATTCCCGCCAAGGCACGGGCGGCTCGCAACTGCGAGGCAGTAATCATTCATAGTACCACAGGAATGATATTTACAGCATCACTTATACGAGTATATTACCATCTTATTGTGCAGCAAAATTTAATTCTGGAGACTTTGCGCTCTGTGAGCCGGAAAAAGCCCGGCAATGCCATGCCCCACCAGTGGCGAGCCGTCCCGGCTGATCGCGCGGGGATATCTGATCTCGAAAATGCGGCAGTCGGCCTATTTCTTGAGGCGCACGCCGCGACCGCCCCGACTGCTATCGACGCCATCCCCGATTAGCACAATTCCTGCGGCGTCCAGCGCCTCTATGAGCTTCACCAGAGAGTCTACATTGCCGCGAACCACGCCATCGCTGGCCTCCATGCGCTGGATCGTGGGGACCGAAAGACCGGATAGCTGGGCGAGCTGGCGCTGATCGATGCCGACGAGCGCGCGTGCGGCACGCAACTGGGCGGCAGTGATCATTTCGCTTCTATCTTCAGACTAAGTTCCAGCACAAACTACCCTAATCGAGATGCTTAGAGTATCAAACTTTAAGTCTATAGCATAACTCGCCAGCGACATATCCCACGGGGCGCTGTGGGTCGAACGGGCTCAAAGGCAAGGTTGGAGAATGCTATTCGGTCTCACACGCCGATCCTACGGCAAGAAATCAAAGCGGGAGGCCCTGGTGCTGGCAAGCGCCGCTCAGCTGGCCCTCGAAACGGCGCAACGCGAGCGGATGCCGCTTGCGTCGGTCGCGGAACGCCAAGGACAAGCTCGCGCTGTCCATTGGTTCGCAACGAGCATCCTGGACAACGTCATCGTTCAGCGCCGGCGGCCGGGCGAAACGCAAAACACAAACCTCACAAAGGACGTGCGGACCGGTTTGACGCTTACCGACGACGTGGCGGCCCTCAAAGCCGCTGGCGAAAACGAGCCCGCCTTCGTCGAACTCACCCTGAGCAGAAAAGAGTTCATACGATACCTGCGATGGGCAAGGACAGTCCGATAGACGGTCATGCGCACGCGTTGCGTAGAGGGGCGTCAAAGCCAGGCGCCGGCTTTCACCGCTACCAGAACAGATCAGGGTCAAGCAGCCAAATTGCGACAGATCAGCGCGCGGCCGGTTCGCCCAAGGAAAATTGGCCTATGGAGACGTATCGGGTAAATTTCTTGGACCATGGAAAGAATGTGCGCGACACTGAACGTTTCGACGCTGCAGACGATGCCGCCGCCATCAACTACGCGCGAGAACGTTTCTGGACGGGCATAGGGTGGGGCCGCGAAATCTGGCGCAACGAGACCCTCATCCACACCGAAAAATACAGATAAAAAGTCTGCACGAAGCCAACGGCAGTTTCGAAGATCGCCAGAGCACCATAGGCCGTCGCCAAAGACTTGTGCGGCTCTGGGGAGAATCTTCTCCAGCGCATGTCAATCTCGGCTGCGTACGTCTGTTGTACGATGCTTTGCAAGAAGGCTCGGACGCCGTGTTGTTCAGGGGATACGGCCACAAATTTTTCGAATTAGACGTAGGGATTTCGGCCGCTGCAGTGTCGTCGACGGCCTCTGGCGGCGCGATCACGAAGACCGGTCGCTCAGCGATGGCTGGCGCCGCAACTAAGTCGCGAACTGGAATGGTACAGTTGGGTCGGTTCGAACCACCGACCTCCCGATCCACAATTTGCGGCCGCGGAACAATGGCCTCGACTTCCTTGAGGCCCACAAGTTTCCTTTCGCCTAGCGCGACACATAGCAGATGACGCGATTTCGCCTCGTTCCGAATTGAGTCCGCCTGACCGCTACGGCAAATCGAGTACTACGGCTCGTCCGCTAGAACCTCACCAGCTGTCGCCGGAAAGAAGCTGTTCCCATCGGAAAACGGCGGGCCAAGAATCGCGCGCGGCAGATCTAGCGCTCGCGGCTTGTTTGCCCAAGTGTTAGCCCAGCGATATTCGCCAGCAAATTTTTTCCAAGTGGCTTGATCAAACCATTGAAAAGATTGGTGAGCCCGGATGGGATCGAACCATCGACCCTCTGATTAAAAGTTTCGTCCTATCTGTTTTCGGTCCTATCCGATCATGCGATCACGCAGCAAAGTGACTACATAACCCTTTCGAACTCCACGCGTTTTCGGATAATCTCGCGTCGTGGCGAACGCGAGCCTTTTGACTCCTCGATTTACCAACGCCGGTTGAAAACCGTTTGAGAAACCTTCTGACTAAAATTAGAACGCTCTGACTATGGCCGATATTCGCCTCACACTAACCGACAAAGTGATCGCTCAGCTCGCGACGCCCGCGTCCGGCTGGTATCTGGCGCGCGACACCGACGTCAAAGGCTTCTTTGTCATTGTCGGCAGACGGAAGAAGACCTTTGCCGTTCAAGGTGACCTCCGCCGCGACGGAAAGCGGGCGGCAACGCTACGGGTCACGATCGGAGATGCGAACGATATTTCGACGCGATCTGCCCGCGCCACCGCGCGCGAATACCTCGCCCAGATCAGTCGCGGCAAACACCCGAAGGAAGACGAGGCTACTGTTGCGCCGCTATCCAACATTGCACCGCTGACTCCACTCGTTGGGATTAC
>DATJRP010000087.1:0-3561 GCA_035504555.1 Rhizomicrobium sp.
GGCCTGCCGGACGTGCAGGTCTTTGAGGAGCGTCCTGAGCTCCGGGTCGGCTGCATGCTCGCTGCCTTCGCGCACGTCGAATTTGCTGGGAAGCTGGTTGACGCTGATCGAGGAAACCCACCTGTGAAACTCGAGAGGGTCGTTCGTGCCGAGAACGGAACGGTCGACGACGGTGCTGTAATTCCGGTCGGGGCTTAAGACGACGATCTGGTTTTCGGCGTCCCTGGTCAGCGTGCCGGCGCCAGACTCGACCTTGGCCTTGAAAATCGAGCCCATGTGGGAGCCGGCCGCGAGCGCGCGGATTTGCGACATCCAGGCCTCGCACAGGCGCGCGTAGCGCAGCTCGTCGTCCTCGGGTTGGAGCGGCGGAGCCACGAGACAATTTTGCCACCAGCCGGGCGCGGTTTGAAAGGGATGGTTGCCGACGTCTTAAGCGCGCAACTGTCCTTCGAGCGCGTGAAACGCGCCGGTGAAAAACAAACAGCCCTGACTGAAGAACCAGTCCCGCTGCCGGGCCGCGCGCGCGTCGTCGGGAGAGGCAAGGATACGCATCGCAGTCGGGTGCGCGAACTTGGAAAATATTTTGTAGCTGACGGCGAAGTGCTCGCCGAGGCCGCATTCCTTTGCGGCTTCGCTTACCTGTTTGTAAGGTCCGTCGAGGGAGTCGATGCCTTCCAGGAGTTTCGCGCGCTCGGCGAGATCCTGTTTGGCGGTTGCGAGCGGGTCGAGCCAGTCGGCGGGCTGCGCCGTCGCGGCGCCCCATTTGAGGAAAGCGTCATAGATGCCGCGTACGTCGCGGCCGGCGTCTTCGAAGACACGCCGGGCGTTCTCGCGGCTCTTTGCGCAATAGGTCGCCCACACGGAGAGTTCGAGAAGGTTGCGCGCGCGCCAGGCGAGCAGCGCGGGCGTGTCGATATCGTTGCTCTGGTGGTCGCGTTTGAGCGACAGATATTCCGAGAAATTCTGCGAGCACAGGGACGCGAAAAGCTGAACCCACCAGGCGTTGTCCGGGCCTGGGTTCGCAGCGAGAGCTTCGATCCTGGCGTTGACGGCCGCCCATCGTCCGGAGGTCGCGATGTCGACCGCTTCGTTCACGAGTCTGGAAAATTCAGGGTCCATTATTCGGCAATGCTTTCGTAGGCCTCGCGCACGATATTGAGCGCCGGCGCCATGTCCGCAGCCTCCCGGATGCCGTAGTGTCGCAATCGGAACGTCTTTTGCATCTATATCAGATCGCTATCCTCTCTACTTCGTCGAGTGAGATCTCGTCCTGCCGGCGGTCGTAAAGTTTGGTGGTGCGCGGCGAAGAATGGTTCGCCATCGTTTGCGCGTGTTCGAGCGTGCCGGCGTTCTTCAGGTAGGCGGTGATGCCGGTCGCGCGAAACGTGTGATTGCCGATCCGTGTCTTGAGGTCGATCGCGGCGGAGCGGCGCTGGATCATACGATAAGCGTCCTGCTGCCACATTTCCTGCTGCTGGCCGGTCTTGCGGCCCGTGGTGCGAAAGAGCGGGCCGTCGAGATCGCCGGCGACGCCGGCGGCGGCAATGTATTCGTCGATGTACTTCTCCAGATTGTGGTGACAAGGAAGTTCATGCTCCTTGCCACCTTTTTCGTGCAGGCGGACCCAGCTTCGGCGGCCCTGCACGAAATAGTCACGCACTTTCATCTGGAGGACGGCATTCACGCGCGCGAAGGTGTAGACCATGACGCCGATGAGGGCGCGATCGCGCAAGCCCGTGATATCGGGAACCTGGCTGCGGACGCCGCTGAGCGTGATGGTCTTGGTGATCTCGATGCTGTCGAGCAACTCGCGCGCCTCGTCTGCGTTGAGCACCGGCGTCTTGCCCTTCTTCACGACGTGCTTCGGCCCGCGCACGGCATGGGCGGGGTTCACCTCGATGATGTGGGCGGTCACAAGCCAGTCGAGAAGCATCCGGAGCGCGGCGAGGTGCTGCTTGACGGAAGGCGGCGCGAGTTCGCCCTGCAGCTCCTTCACGAAGGCTGCGACGTGGAAAGGCTTCACGTCGGCGAGCTGGCCGATGCCGCGTTTGTCGCACCAATCGGCGAAGCGTCTGGTCGCGTTCACGTAGGCCTTGCGCGTGTTGTCGTTGTTGATCTGCGCGGTGAAGAATTCGAGCACGCGCTGCGCTGCCTTCGGCGTCGGCGTGAACAACGCTGCGGGCTGCAGCTCCGGTGAAGGGGCGATGATGATTTCCGTGCTCATGGATTGACACCTTGCGGCGGTTGCACGTTCATGCGGTTCAATTGCTCCAGGAAGGGCAAAAGCGGCGGGAGCTGGAACGCTTTCACGAAGCCGCTCTCGCCGAGATAAAAAAGAACCTGGCCCTGTCCGAAGAATTGCCTGAACAGGCCCACGGCGTTGAAGGCGTGGTGCTGAAGCTCGTTGCGATCGGCATTAGAAGCTACGGGAAGATCCTGGATCAGGGACTTTATCGTGTAGAACCATTCGGGCTCGTGGCCGGTGCGGGGATGATTGTGGAACACGATCACTTCGGCGTCGGAGCGGTGGAAGTGATGCCGGCGAATTTCTGCGCGGACATAATCCGGCACCGCGACGCTCCGCTGCGCGCCGACGACGTGATGAATCCGCTCGATGTCGGTGGTATTGCCGCGCCGGAATCCGTAGCCGACGATGAGGTGTTCTTCCGGCAAATGCTCGGTGAAGTCGAGACAGCCGCAAAGAAAATGCTTGCGCGTGACGGTGTACTTCAACGCCGCGCCCTTGGGCTTGGTTGCGCGCTTGATGGCGGCGGTCACGCGCTTTACTTCGGCGTCGTCGACTCTTTGGAAGTCAACGGGGTTCTTTTCGAGGCAGGCGAGAATGATCGCCTCGATGAGCTTGGGATCGGAGGGGATTGCGTTGAGATTGTTCATGGTGTTGGTGCGGGCGGCGCTGTGGCGGCCGCCCAGGCCTCGATGAAATCGAGAAGATCGCAGGCCGCCGTCAGCGCGTCGTCGTAGGTGACAAGTCGGCCGTGATAGACGCCCTGCGGTTGGTGTTTAATCTCGTTGACCTGGCTGTGGACCTTATGGAGCCGGATGCTGTTCCAGCCGGCATAGCGATCGAGGGCTGCGACTTGCAGCGTGGGCACATCGTCACGGCCGCCGCGCGGCGCCGGCACGGCGACTTTCAGGAAGCGGTGGTAAACGGCCGCCGTGCGGAACAGCGCGTTGTTGAAATAAAAACCCGCGATCCAGAAGCCGTCCGTCTTGATGTGGCCGGCCGCGATGCGCGCGGCGCGTTGCGCGACGGGTTTTATGGCGATGGGCCGGTCCGGCCGATCTCGGAATTTCTTCTGCCGCGCGCGGATGAGCGCGAAGACCGCGCCGAGGAAATCATCGAGCGAGCTTTCTACGTCGGGGTTCGCCATGACAGCGGGCGCGGCCAGGAGTTGGCCGATGCGGCGCGCGCAATCGGCGAGCCGGGCTTCGGTCGGTTCGGTGAGGTCGAGGCCCGGCAGCGGGCTGGTTTTTTCCGTAACCGTGGCGTCCATAGGCCCTCTCGAAGAGAGTGTTATAAAGGACGTTATCACACTCTTT
>DATJRP010000088.1:0-5699 GCA_035504555.1 Rhizomicrobium sp.
ACAGCAGAACTGTAATTGCTGCCGAGTAAGTTACACGCAGCCCAGTTAGTCTTCGACATACAGTCGGTCCGATATAGCGAATACGAGAACGGGACAACCTCCGCCCCCGCCGCCGTCTAGTCGGGGAAGCAACTTGTTCAGCCGCATTTCTCCATTCGTGCACATGGTAGAGGTCGCGCAAGTCTTGCGGAACCAAGTGAAGCGTGGGCATTCCCTCGACCACCGAATCGGTGTCAAGGGGACTTTATCCAACCGTGCTGTCAGATCTACCCCCACCAGAAGGTTGGCCACGCGATGGTCGGACCAACTTCTTTACCGCGAGGTGAAAGGCAGTTCTGAGATAGAGCTTTCTCCGTCGCACTCTTGGCAATAGACGGTTTGGCAGACCTCCGCGAGCTCCCACTTCTGCTCCTTCGGATTCCATTCGGCCCAAGCGTCCACGAGCACGTTCTGCGTCCCGCAAGTGCTACAGACCATGACAATCTTCGGTTGCTGAGCGGTGCGTGCGGCTGTCATGCGCTGATCCTCGATTGACTACGAGGATCGTCTCACAATTTCAGCGCCGAAATTTGTCGAAATGCGAGCAGTCTTGGCCGGACCCTACTCCGCCACAACGTCTCCCGACCCGCCGAATTCTTTCGGGAAGTCCTTCATCTTCGGCAGGCCGTCTTTCATGTGCAGCACGGTCTCCGCATAATTCACGTGAATGCCCGGCTCGAATTTGAGCGTGGGGATCGTCGCCGCGAACACGTCGACGAGGCCTAAGCCCGGGTGGTTGGTCATCACATGGCCGCCGCATTTCATGCAGAATTTGCGCTCGCTGCCGGGTGTCTTGGTGTAGGTCGCAAGCGAGCCCTGGCCTTTGGTCACCTTCACCGCATCGGGCTTCCACAGGCTGAACGCATTGACCGGTCCGCCCGACCACGAGCGGCAGGACCCGCAATGGCAATAGCCCATGCCTTCGGACTCGCCCGTCACTTCGATCGCAACTTCGCCGCAGAAACATTTGCCTTTGTGCGCCATGTCACGCTCCCTGGGTTTCGCGCCGGACTGTTGTCCGTTCCGCAAAAATGATCGCGTTTTGCGGCCGCCGCAATTCCGTCCGAGGTAATCGCGTCCGAGCCGGCTTTCGGCCTTTTCATGACAAACGGGGTACGTATGGCGCCGAAAGGTTCGCAGGAATCTGCACTGTTGCCGAAAGGGACACCTTCACAGACCCGAATTCGGCGCGCAGACTCGCCGTCGATGGAAAAGAAAGATTCACCACAGAGGCACAGAGACACGGAGAAAAAAGATTGGGGCTGACGTAGATAACCTCTAACCCTTATCTACGTCAGCCCCAAAAGATTTAACGCAGTGGACGCAGAGGATACGCGGTGGCCGCGGTGACCTATCGCGCGCGTCAGCGCGCAATCCATTTCTGAAGCGGCCGGAAGAATGCCTGCGCGCCGACGCGCGCAAAACACCCCGCGTCCTCTGCGAAACCACCGCGTCCCCCGCGCTAAATCTTTTTTCTCTGTGCCTCTGTGCCTCTGTGGTGAATCTTTCTTTCCTGAAGCTGCAGCCCTGTTGGTAGGACGTACGCGGATGAATAATTCCCCTGCTCGGCCCTGTTTTTCGACACGGGCGGACGATCCGAAATGCGGGAAAGCGTTATCCCGCGGGCTTCAAATGCATGTCGCGCGCGTGGCGCGAAGTTGTGTCGCCCTGTTCGCGGCCCTGATCGCAGGGCGAGGCTGCAAGGAGGACAAACCGGCAACAGGCCGCTTACATCTCCGCCAGCGCGTTGCCGATGCGCTCCAGCCCCGCCTCGAGCAGCTTCGGGTCCTGCGCGTAGCAGATGCGCACATAGGAGTCCGCCAGCGCGTCGCCTTCGTGGCTGAAGGCGGAGCCCGGCGCCACGCCCACGCGCGCCTTGCGCACGAGATCGCTCGCGAAGGCGAGACTGTCCTTCAGGCCTTCGACCTGCAGGAAGCCGTAGAACGCCGCTTGCGGCCGGATCCAGCGCAGGCGGTTCTGCCCGTCGAGGAATTTCTGCACGACGTCGCGTCCGGCAATGCAGCGCTGCAGCATCTGGCCGCGGAACACATCGCCCTCGGGCGACAAGGCCGCCAGTGCGCCCCATTGCGCGAAGGTCGTGGCGCCGGTGTTGTTGGCCGCCGACATCATCCACATCTGCGTGTCGAGCGATTTGGGATGGATGAGCCAGCCGATGCGCCAGCCGGTCATCGCCCAGGGCTTGGAGAAGCTGTTGATGACGAACAGCGCGTCTTCGTCGTCGGCGATCTGCAGGAAGGACGGCGCATGCGCCGAGCCGTCATAGACGAGCGTGCCGTAGACTTCGTCGCTGATGATGGCGATGCCGCGGGCGCGGGCGAATTCGAGCACGGCGCGCTGTTCATCCCGCGTCATGGTCCAGCCGGTGGGATTGTTCGGGCTGGAGATGAAGATCGCCTTGGTGCGCGCGTTGCAGGCGTCGAACAGCCTGTCAAGGTCGAGGCGCCAATGCGGCGGCGCGGCGTTCCAGTCGTCGTCGAGGCTGACGAAGCGCGTGGCCGCGCCGCAGATCTGCGCCGCCTGCACGATGTTGGGCCAGATGGGCGAAATGGCGACGATATTGTCGCCGGTCTCGATGACCGCCTGCAGCGCGGTGACGACGGCGAGCATGGCCGCGCCCGGCACCGTGATGCGCTCAAGCGGGATCTCGACCTCGGTCGTGCGGCGGTGGAAGTCCTGCAGGGCCTCCCTCAGGCCGGGGATGCCGCGGGCGTTGGTATAAAAGGTGCGGCCCTCGTCGAGCGCCTTCTTGGCCGCCTCGCGGATGAAGGCGGGGGTCACGAGGTCCGTCTCGCCGAACCACAGCGGGATCAGGTCCTTGTCGCCCAGGCCCAGGAGGGCCACGGCGCCGATCCCGTTGGGCTTAAGGCGCTTGATGTCGGGGCGGATGGGGCTGCGGAACGCGGGGATTTGGGTCATTGCCCGTTTCCACCCCATAGCGCTTGCGTCCGTCAAGTCGAGTTCCTATAACCCCCGCCATTCCGCACGCGCAGGGTGGGCGGGTGGCGTGTTGCCATCCCGTCCTTCCGGTGTCCTCAGGACCAGCCCCTCGCGTCAGGCTAGAACCGGAAAAGGAGAATTTTTCCAATGGCTTTGCCAGATTTCACCATGCGTCAGCTGCTCGAGGCCGGCGTCCATTTCGGCCATCGAACCCAGCGCTGGAATCCGAAGATGGCGCCGTACATCTACGGCTCGAGGAACGACATTCACATTATCGACTTGACGCAGACCGTCCCCCTTCTGCACCAGGCGCTTCTGGCGCTGCGCGATGTGGTGGCCGGCGGCGGCCGTGTCCTTTTCGTGGGCACGAAGCGCCAGGCGTCGGAGCCGGTCGCGGCCGCGGCGAAACGCTGCGCCCAATATTACGTGAATCACCGCTGGCTCGGCGGCACGCTCACCAACTGGCAGACCATCTCGAATTCGATCCGCCGCCTGCGCAGCATCGAAGAGACGCTCGGCTCGGCGCAGAGCTCGGGTCTCACCAAGAAGGAATTGCTGCAGCTCCTGCGCGAGCGGGACAAGCTCGAGCGGTCGCTGGGCGGCATCAAGGAAATGGGCGGCCTGCCCAACATGCTGTTCGTGATCGACACGAACAAGGAAGAGATCGCGGTCCAGGAAGCGCGCAAGCTCGGCATCCCCGTGACGGCGATCCTCGACTCCAACAGCGATCCCGACGGTGTCTCCTATCCGATCCCCGGCAATGACGATGCGGCCCGTGCCCTCGCGCTCTACTGCGATCTGGCGGCGCGCGCGATCATCGACGGTCTGTCGGAAAGCCAGGTGGCATCGGGCATCGACACGGGCGAGGCGGAAGTTCTTCCCGATCTTTCGCCGCGCACAGGCGAGAACGCCGAAGCAGTCGCTTAAGACTTTTCTCCGATGGAGTTCGATATGGCGAACGTCACCGCTTCCATGGTGAAGGACCTGCGCGACAAGACGGGCGCAGGCATGATGGACTGCAAGGCCGCCCTGGCCGAAACCAACGGCGATCTCGAGGCCGCGGTCGACTGGCTGCGCAAGAAAGGCCTCGCCAAGGCCGCGAAGAAGGCCGGCCGTGTCGCGGCGGAAGGCCTGATCGGCGTCGCCGTCGGCGATGATTCCGGCGCGCTGGTCGAGGTCAATGCGGAGACGGACTTCGTCGGCCGCAACGAAACCTTCAAGGAGTTCGTGACCCGGGTGGCCGAAATCGCGCGCGAGGTCGGCGGCGACATCGAGAAGCTGCATGAGACGCCGCTCCGCAACGGCGAGGCGAAAGTCAAAGACGCGGTGACCGAAATGGTCTCCAAGATCGGCGAGAACATCGCGGTGCGCCGCGCCGTCGCGCTCTCGGTTACGCCGGGCGTCGTCTGCGCTTACGTGCACAATGCCGCCGACGGCTCGAAAGAGCTCGGACGCATCGGCGTGCTCGTGGGCCTGCGCTCAACGGGCGACAAGGCGAAGCTTCAGGCGCTGGGCAGGCAGCTTGCCATGCATATCGCTTTTGCGGCGCCGCTGGCGCTGACGCCGGAACATCTGCCGGCGGATCTCGTGGAACGCGAGCGCAACGTCCAACGCGACATGGCGCGCCAGTCGGGCAAGCCCGAAGCCGTCATCGAGAAAATGATCGAAGGCCGCATGCGGAAATTCTACGAGGAGACGGTTTTCCTTTCGCAGATCTTCGCCATCGACAACGAGACGCCGATTTCGAAGGTTCTGGAGAAGGCGTCGAAGGAACTGGATGCGCCCGTCGAGATCGCGGGCTATTACCGCTTCGCGGTGGGCGAAGGCATCGAGAAAGTCGAAAGCGACTTCGCCGATGAAGTGAAGCAGATGGCGGGTCACTAACAGACGGACGAGGGACGAGATGGCTGCAGCGCCAACGTACGGCCGGGTTCTTCTGAAAGTGTCCGGCGAGGCGCTCCTCGGTGCGCAGAGCTTCGGCATCGACATCCAGACCGTCGATCGCATTGCCTCCGACATCAAGGAAGCGGTCCAGGCGGGCACGCAGGTCTGTCTCGTCATCGGCGGCGGCAACATCTTCCGCGGGCTGTCGGGCGCAGCCAACGGCATCGATCGCGCGACGGCCGATTACATGGGCATGCTCGCGACCGTGATGAATGCGCTTGCCATGCAGGCCGCGCTCGAGCGCGAAGGTGTGCCCACGCGCGTGCAATCCGCCATTCCCATGATGAGCGTCTGCGAGCCCTACATTCGCCGGCGGGCCATCCGTCACATGGAGAAGGGCCGGGTCGTCATATTTGCGGCAGGAACCGGCAATCCTTTTTTCACCACGGATACGGCGGCGGCGCTGAGGGCGGCGGAGATGAATTGCCAGGCCATGCTGAAGGGCACGCAGGTCGACGGCGTCTACACGGCCGACCCGAAAAAAGTCCCTGATGCCAAGCGCTTCGAGACCTTAAGCTATCATGAAGTGTTGTCGCGCGATCTTCAGGTGATGGATGCGTCCGCCGTGAGCCTGTCGCGCGAGAACAAGATTCCGATCATTGTCTTCTCGATTCAGACGCGCGGGGCTCTGGCCGCCGTGCTGCGCGGCGAAGGCCGCTGCACCATCATTGAAGAACGGGCCTAGAAAGAGCCCCTGGGAGCAAAGCCATGGCTGCCTTCGACAAAGAGGACGCAAATCGCCGGATGAACGGGGCCGT
>DATJRP010000089.1:0-69959 GCA_035504555.1 Rhizomicrobium sp.
GGGGCAAGGCCAAACCTTGCGCTGGCCGATTTCGTGGCGCCCCTCGAGAGCGGCCTCGCGGATTATCTGGGCGGATTTGTGGTCACATCCGGCCACGGCGAGGAAGGCCACATCAAACGCTTCGAGGCCGACAAGGACGACTACAATGCTATACTTCTGCGTGCATTGGCCGACAGACTCGCGGAAGCGTTCGCCGAGCGGCTCCATGCCCGCGTGCGCCGGGAGTTCTGGGGCTATGCGCCGGACGAAAGCCTCTCCAACGAACAGCTGGTCGCCGAGGCCTATCGCGGCATCCGGCCGGCCCCCGGCTATCCCGCTCAGCCCGACCACACGGAAAAGGGGACACTGTTCCGGATTCTTGAGGTCGAGGGCCGCGCCGGCATCCAGCTGACGGAAAGCTTCGCCATGTGGCCGGGTTCGTCCGTATCGGGACTTTATTTCTCGCACCCCGAAAGCCGCTATTTCGGGGTCGGCAAGATCGAGAAGGACCAGGTCGAGGACTATGCCCGGCGCAAGGGCTGGCCGGTCGACGTCGCCGAGCGCTGGCTGGGCCCTTTGTTAAATTATGATCCCCGCGCCCGGGCGGCGTGAACCAAATCTTAGCTTGGTCCGTATACCCCGGCAGACCCGCTAACAGATCAATGGGGACCGGATGGGGTGGAAACGACTGGGCTGCTTGCTCGCTTTTTGCGTGGGTGCGACCAGTGCTCTCGCTGCCGACAACGACGACATCGCCCGCGGACTATCCGCCGTCAACCGCGGCGACAACGGCGAGGCGATCGTCTTTTTCTCCTCCGCCCTGGCGTCCGGCAATCTGGAGCCCGGACTGGCGCAGATCGCCTATTACGACCGTGCCCGCGCCTATATGAATGAAGAAGAATGCGGGTCCGCCGTCTCCGACCTGACGTCGGCGATCAGCCTCAAACCGGACAATGCAGACGGCTACATGATGCGCGGACGCGCCAATCGTTGCGCGGGCCGGTACGCCGACGCGATAACCGACTACACGGAGGTGATCCGGCTGAAACCGTCGGGCAACGCATACTGGCAGCGTGCGCTGGCGCGCTACAACGAAGGCGATTTCGACGGCGCGGCGACCGACAGTTCCGCCGCCATGCTCTTCGCGCCGAAGTGGCCTTATCCGCTTCTGTGGTTCTCCATTGCGCGGATGCGCGAAGGCAAGTTCGAAGCGAGCGATCTCGCCGGCAAGACCGATCTCATCGACATGAACACGTGGCCGGGCCAGGTCTTCCTTCTCTACAAGGGCGATGCGACGCCGGACGATATCCTGCGCGCGGCGCGGGTCGGCGATGCGAAGACCGTGCGGGACAATATGTGCGAGGCGAATTTCTATCTCGCCGAGTGGTGGCTCGCCAAAAATGGCGTCGAGACGGCGCGACCGCTGCTGGAAGACGTCCGCGACAACTGCCGGCACGATTTTATCGAATATTCCGCGGCCGGCGCGGAACTCGGCAGGCTGAACGGCAACACGCACGCATATTGAGCCGCGAGCGGGAAGTTTCTATCGTTCGCGCCATGTCTTTCGACGGCGCGTCGCGTGACGGGACTTGAAGGAAAGGCGAAGCCGTTTGCGGCGGTGTTGATTGCGGCCGTGCTGGGGCTGACGGCAAGCGCTCGCGCGGACGATACCTGCCGGCTTCAGCGTGCACTCAAGCTCGACATGACGACCCTGATGGACGGACGCGTGAGCGTGCCGATGACGATCGGCGGACAGACCGTGCACATGCTGATCGACACGGGCGGGCTGTTTTCCATGCTGACGCCGCAGACCGTCACCCGGCTCGACCTTGCGCCCCAGATCATCCCGCTGTCGCGGATCACGCAATATGGCGGCCTCGTGGTGAAGCGCTACGTTGTGGCGCGCGACGTCTCGCTCGGCGGCATAGAGGGCTACAAGTTCGACTTTCTCGTCATGCCGGAGCACGGCTATCCGCCGGATATCGGCGGGCTGCTGGCGCCTGACATCATGCGCAACTACGACGCCGACTTCGATTTCGCCAACGCGACCTTCAGCCTGTTCCTGCGCACGCATTGCGAGGGCGAGGTCGTCTACTGGACCCGCGACCCCTACGGCGTCGTTGACATCAACCTGAACGATCGCGCGCAGATCAATGTGCCCGTCATGCTGGACGGCCAGGAGATCCGCGCCACGATCGATACCGGCGCCTATCATTCCGTCGCCAGCCTCGAGACGATCGAGGACAAGTTCGGCATCGACGAGAAAAATCCGAACCTGCGCATCCTTCCGGGCTCAAGACCGGAGCACCCGCGCTATCATTATCCCTTCAAGACGCTCTCGCTCCAGAGCGTCACCGTGAACAATCCCGATCTGATTCTGATTCCCGACAACCAGTCGAGACTGCCGCCCGGAGCCCCGAAGCTTCTTCTCGGCATCAACGTGCTCCGCCAATTGCACCTCTACGTCGCTTACGGCGAGCGCAAGCTCTACGTCACGCCGGCCGCGGCGCACTGAGAAGACCGGCCCGTCGTCAAGCCGCCACGTGCGCGACCGTAGGCAAGCATTCATTCGGCCGAACAGCGACCCCAATATTGAGCGGGCCCTTGGGCTATTCTATCATCCGTGGCGGGGGGCTTCATGGCGCGGCTTTTGTTGGGCTGTCTGATCTCGCTCATCTTGAGCGTGTCCGGCGCGTGGGCGGCCGGTTATGACGATTTCGCGTCGGGGCTTTCCGCCATCAATCGCGGCGACGACGATCAGGCGATCACGTTTTTCACGTCCGCTTTGGCCGCGGGCGATTTGAACGCGAGGCTGGTGCCGATCGCCTATCTCGATCGCGGACGCGCACATTGGCGCAAGGGCAAGTGCACGCTCGCCATTGCGGATTTCTCGGCGGCGATCAAAGCGAGACCGGACTATTTCGACGCCTATGTCGGGCGCGGCATTGCCGATCGCTGTGCAGGCAACGATGCCGATGCCATCATTGACTTCACACAGGCCGTCGCCAAGAGACCGTTTGCCGATGCCTACTGGCAGCGCGGCCTTGCCCGCTGGGATCTGGGCGATCTCGACGGTGCCGCGCAGGACTTCTCCGCCACCGTACCGCTGGCACCGACTTGGCCCTATCCCGCGCTTTGGTTTGCAATGAGCAAGCAGCGTACCGGAAGCTTCGATGGCCGGGACTTCGCGAGCAGGATCGATGGTCTCGATCTCCATGAGTGGCCGGGGCCGGCGCTCGAACTCTTTCGCGGGAACGCCACGCCGGACGACGTCTATCGTGCCGCCGGCGAAGGCGATGCAAAGAAGACGAAGGGGCAGCTCTGTGAAGCGGATTTCTACGTCGCGGAGTGGTGGATCGTTCAGAAGAAGCCCGACGCGGCGAAGCCTCTGCTCATGCGCGCGCGTGACAATTGTCCGCAGGATTTCACTGAATATGTTGCCGCCGCCGTAGAACTGAAGAGGTTGCCCTGATGAAACTGCCGAAGACCGCGGCTTTGCTCATGCTCGCGGTAGCGCTGGCCGTGACGGACGCGAACGCCCAGCAGAAATGTCAGTTGATGCGCGCAGCCAAGCTCGACATGACGATGGATCCGGGTGGTCGTATCAGCGTGCCGATGACGATCGGAGGCAAACCGATCAGTCTCCTTGTCGACACCGGCGGCTACGAATCCGCACTGACGCGATCCACAGTCGACGCGCTCGACCTGACGACGAAACAGGCCCCGGAGCCGATCGCGCAGGTCTATGGCGGCGTCATCGTCGATCGCTTCGTTTTCACGCACGATGACGTGCTGGGCGGACTGAAAGCGTCGGAACTCCCCTTCATCGTCGTGCCGGACGGCACGGGCGGCTTGTCGCAGGAAGAGGGCGGCATATTGGCGCCGGACGTGCTCAAGAACTACGACGCGGATTTCGATTTCGCGAACGGCACGCTCAATTTCTTTTCCAAGGATCACTGCGAAGGCCGCGTCGTCTACTGGACGTCGACCGGATACGGCAAAGTCCCGTTCGAATTCGACCACGACAGCCACATCGAATTTACGGTGCTCATCGACGGCAAGGAAGTTCGCGCGCTGCTCGATACGGGCGCGCGGGAGAGCGTTGCCGATCTCGCACGCATCGAGACTGACTTCGGCCTGAACGAGAAAAGTGCAGGCATGAGTCGGCTGCCGGATTCGACCACGAAGGAGGCCGGCTATCGCTACGCGTTCAAGACGTTGACCTTCGACGCGGTGAGCGTCAGCAACCCGGATATCGCACTCATTCCGGGAGATCAGTCGCGCGTTGGCATGGCCGTACCAACCCTCATTCTGGGCATGAACATCCTCAGGCATCTTCATATCTACATCGCCTATGGGGAGAAGATGCTCTACGTCACCGACGCATCGGCGCATTGAACGGCGCAAACAAAAGGGCCGGAAGCGATACTTCCGGCCCCTGTATCTTTTTCCCGGTCGCGACGGAGCTAGCGAATAACGCCGACGACGATAGCCCCTAAGAAGACGAAGACGAGACTGACGGCGATCAATTCCAGTTCGCGTAACATATCCCTCGCTCCTCCTTGAGGGACTTCGATATTGCCTTAAACTTTAGGCGCCCGAAAGCGCGAAAAGCGTTCGCATCTGCGAGCGATTCGCGTTTGCGTTGCACAAATCCGCCGCGAATTCAGTGTCTTGCGTTCGCGCGGTTTTGACAACCCGTCAGTCGTCGGAATTTCCGCTCACCACGGCAACTCGTGGCCTCTGTAATCGAGGAACTTGCCGCTGTCGCCGGACGTTAGTCTTGCGATCACGCGACGCATGCCGGCGATGCTTTCGTGCGGCTCGAGCGGAGCGTTCTTGCCGCCCATATCCGTCTTCACCCAGCCCGGATGGATGAGCGTGACGGTGATGCCGTCGCCTTTCCACGCCAGAGCCAATCCATGCATGACGTTGTTCACGGCCGCTTTCGACGAGCAATAGGCGAAGTAATCTCCGGTATGCCCCGCCGTCGAGCCCATCTGGCTGGTGATGGTGATGAGCTTCTTGCCGTGTCCCTTTTTCAGGTTGCGATGGAAGGCCTGCGCGATGCGCAACGGCGCCATCGCGTTGACCGCGAACGTCTCCGCCCAGGCATCGAAATCCATGTCGTTCGCGGATTGCTGCTTGGGGCCGTAGGTGCCGGCGTTGTTGATGAGCAGATCGAGGGGCTCGTCGCCGAAGCTTTTCGCAAGCGCTGCGACCGATTTTGCATCGGCGACATCGAGCGGATGCATGCTCACTTTTCCGCCGGATTCGTCCGAAATCCGCCGCAGCGGCTTAGACGTGCCGGGATCGCGACAGCAGGCGAACACCGTCGCGCCTTCTTCGGCATATTGCTTCACGAATTCAAGGCCCAGTCCGCGACTGGCGCCGGTCACGAGCACGTTCATGGTTCTTCCTTTCCGAAGCCGCCACCGCCGGGCGTGGCAATCAACAATTCGTCGCCCGCCTCGACCGCGATCTCGTCGCGGCCTTTGAGCGCGACCGTTTCGCCGTCCGCGCGGATGACCATGTTAGCGCCGGGCAGGGCATCTTCGCCACCATGGAGTCCGAAGGGCGCGGTCTCGCGCCGCATGGAGAGCAGCGCCAGCGACATGGCTTCGCGGAAGCGGATGCGACGAAGTACGCCGTCTCCGCCGTGGAATTTTCCGCCGCCGCCCGATCCGTGCCGCACCGAGAATTCCTGCAGCAATACGGGATAGCGCGTCTCCAGCACTTCGGGATCGGTCAGCCGCGAATTCGTCATATGCGTGTGTATGGCGGACTGGCCGTCGAAGCCGTCGCCCGCGCCGGCACCGCCGCAGATGGTTTCGTAATATTGGTGGCGCGCATTGCCAAAGGTAAGGTTGTTCATCGTGCCCTGCGCCGCGGCCATGACGCCCAGCGCGCCGAACAGCGTATCGACAACGGCCTGGCTTGTTTCGACATTGCCGCCGGCCACAGCGGCGGGTGGGCGCGGCGAGAGCAGCGATCCGTCCGGCACGAGAATCTCGAGCGGACGCAGGCAGCCCGCATTCATCGGAATGTCGCTGTCGACGAGGCAGCGGAAGACATAGAGCGCGGCGGCTTTGGTGACCGAACGCGGCGCATTCAGATTGTTCGGCTGCTGCTCGCTCGTACCTTCGAAATCGATGGTCGCTGCACGCGCATCCTGGTCGACAGTGATCTTCACGCGGATGACGGCGCCGCCGTCCATCTCCATTTCGAATGCGCCGTCCTTCAGCCGGCCGATGACGCGGCGGACTTCTTCTTCCGCATTGTCCTGCACATGGTGCATATAGGCCGTAACGGTTTCGGCGCCGTGAAGCTCGACGACACGGCGCAGTTCCTCCGCGCCCTTGTGGCAGGCGGCGGCCTGCGCTTTCAGGTCGGCGATGTTCTGGTCCGGATTGCGCGCGGGATGAAGGCCCGCGCCCAGCACGCGGCGCATGGCGTCCTCATCGAAATGGCCGTCATGGATCATCGTAAGGCCGTCGAAGAGCGCGCCTTCCTGCGCGATGTCGCTCGAAAAGGCCGGCATCGATCCCGGCGTGATGCCGCCGATGTCGGCGTGGTGGCCGCGCGCGGCGGTAAAGAAACGGATCTCGTTGCCGACGAAGACGGGCGCCACCACGGTGATGTCGGGCAAGTGCGTGCCGCCGTCATAAGGCGCGTTGGTGACGAAGGCGTCGCCCGGCCTCATGTGCGGATGCTTGTGCATTACGGCCGTGACGCAATCGCCCATCGAGCCCAGATGCACCGGCATGTGCGGCGCATTAGCGACGAGCCCGCCTTCCGCATCGAAAATCGCGCACGAGAAATCGAGCCGCTCCTTGATGTTCACGGAGGAGGCCGTGTTCTGCAGCGTGGCGCCCATCTCTTCGGCGATCGCCATGAAGAGATTGGCGAAGACTTCGAGAAGAACGGGATCGACGGGGGCCGCCGCGGAGCGGCCCGCTTGGTGCGCGATGTCGGCCATGCTCGTTGACGCTGCATTGTGCGTCAGCACGATGGCACGCGCATCGGTGAGCATGGCGGCCCAGCCGGGCTCGAGCACGATCGTCTGATGCGGCTCGATGAGAAGCGCCGGCCCCGGAATCGTCTCGCGGGCTGGAAGGGCATCGACATGATGGATGGCGGCTCTGTGCCAGCCGCCTTGCGAATAGAACCGCGTTTCGCGGGCGGTGGACGAGGCGCGCGCGTGATGCTCCGATTTGCGGCGGCCGGCGGCGGCGGCGGCGCTGGCCGCTTCCACTTCCAGCGATTCCACGATGAGCGGCTTGCCTTCGAGGCCGAAGCCATAGAGCCGTGCATGGGTTTCGGCGAAGGCGCGGGTCATCGCGTCATACGAAGACAGCACAATCGGCAAAGTCGTGTCGCTGCCTTCGTAGCGGATATGGGCGAGCGCCTTTGTCTCTGCGGCCACACCGCCCTGGGCCGCGATGTCTTCGGCCGCTTCGCGCGCCAGGTCGTCCGCCATCTCTTTCAGCGTGTCGACGAGATGCGGCTCGAGGCGATGCAGCACCGCGCGCTGGCGCAGCGCCCGCAAGGCGGCGAGCTTCATGCCGTAAGCGGAGAGGACGCCCGAGAACGGATGAATGAAAATGCGCGTCATGCCGAGCGCGTCGGCCACGAGACAGGCATGCTGGCCGCCTGCGCCGCCGAAGCAGTTGAGCACGTAGCGGCGGCAGTCATAACCCTTGGCGACCGAGATGCGTTTGATGGCGTTCGCCATGTTTTCGACCGCAATGCGAATGAAGCCGTCTGCAATCGCCTCCGGCGCATCACCCAGTTCGTGCGCGAGGGCTGCGAAACCTTCGCGCACGGCCTGCTCGTCGAGCGGTTCGTCAGCGTTGGGACCGAAGAGGTGCGGGAAGAATTCGCCGCGCAATTTCCCGACCATCACATTCGCATCGGTGACGGCCAACGGCCCGCCGCGACGGTAGCAGGTGGGGCCGGGATCGGCGCCGGCGGAATCCGGTCCCACGCGAAAACGCGCGCCGTCGTAATGCAGGATCGAGCCGCCGCCCGCCGCCACGGTGTGGATCGCCATCATGGGCACGCGCAGGCGCACGCCGGCCACTTCCGCTTCGTAGACGCGCTCGAAGGTGCCGTCGAAGCGCGAGACGTCGGTGGAGGTGCCGCCCATGTCGAAGCCGATCACGTGATCGAAGCCCGCCTCGCGCGCCGTCTCCGCCATGCCGACCACGCCGCCCGCCGGGCCCGAAACGATCGCATCCTTGCCGCGGAAGAATTCCGGCGCCGCAAGCCCGCCGTTCGACGTCATGAAGAACAATCGCGGGCCGCCGCCCAGCGCACCCGCAATGCGGTTCGCATAGCGCGACAGCACCGGCGAGAGGTAAGCGTCGGCGACCGTGGTGTCGCCGCGGCCCACATATTTCATCAGCGGCACGGTCTGGTGGCTGACGGAGATCTGCGTGAAACCCGCCTCGCGGGCGAGCTCGGCCGCCCGCGCTTCATGCGTCGGGTAGCGATAGCCGTGCAGGAAGACGATGGCGCACGCCGAAAATCCCTGCGCGCGCGCCGCTTCGAGATCGCGGCGCAATTCCTCTTCATCGAGCGACCGCAACACTTCGCCCGACGCGCCGACGCGCTCGTCGGCCTCGATCACGCCGGTGTAGAGCATGTCCGGCAGCTCGATCTTGAGCGCGAAGAGTTTCGGCCGGTTCTGGTAGCCGATGCGAAGCTGATCCTTAAATCCGCGCGTGGTGATCAGCACGACGCGCTCGCCCTTGCGCTCGAGCAATGCGTTGGTTGCAACCGTGGTACCCATGCGCAATTCGGCGACGCCCGCAGGCGGGATCGCGCCGCCGCTTTCGATGCCGAGACAACGCCGGATCGCTTCCAGCGCCGCGTCGTCATAGCGCGGATCCTGGCTCAGCAGCTTGAAGCTTTGTAGGGCGCCGTCCGGCGATTCGGCCACGACATCGGTAAACGTACCGCCGCGGTCGATGTAAAACCGCCAGGCGTCGCGCGCCAACATTTTGTCGGAAAAAGTGTCTGGCTCTGTCATCGCAATTCCGCGGAGATTGTCCTAATGCTTCGCCCCATGTCCATCTGGGGAAAATTGGGCGGTGCCGCCGCGGGGTTTCTCTTCGGCGGCGGGCCGATCGGCGCGATCGCAGGCGCGGTCGCGGGCCATGTGCTGTTCGACCGCGAGGAGGAGGGCGCAGGCGTCGCCTTCACCATCGCCGTCATCGGCCTCGGCGCCAAGATGGCGAAAGCGGACGGCGTCGTCACCGACGAAGAAATCGAAGCCTTCGAACGCATCTTCCGCGTACCCCCGGGCGAAGCGGCCAATGTGCGCCGCGTCTTCAATCTCGCCCGCCAGGACACGGCCGGCTACGAGGTCTATGCCGCGCAGATCGCACGCGCCTTCCGCGACAATCCGGCCGTCCTGGAAGACATCCTCGACGGCCTGTTCGAGATCGCGAAGGCCGACGGCGTGCTCCATCCGGGCGAACAACTGTTCCTGGAACGCGTGGCCGAGATTTTCGGCTTCGCGCCCAACGAATTCCGCCGCATCCGCGCCACGCATTTCGGCCCCGACGCGGCCGATCCCTATGCCGTCCTGGGTGTCGACTACAATGCCAGCGAGACCGAGATCAAACGCACCTACCGCATGCTGGTGCGCGAGAACCATCCCGACAGCCTGATCGCGCGCGGCGTGCCGGAGGAATTCGTCCTCCTCGCCACCGACAAGCTCGCGGCGATCAATGCGGCCTACGAGAAGATCCTCGAAGAACGCGGCATCGGCGTCTAGGCGATGTGGAGAGAATTTTAGCGCAGAGGACGCAGGGGTTGCGCGGTGGACGCGGTGGACGCCCTTGCCGGCTGGGTTGCGCGAAGCGCAAGAAAAATTATTACAGGGAGACGGTGAGGCAATGAGGGACTGCATATCTCACCCTCTTACCGTGAAAGTTTCTTTTTGCGCTTCGCGCGATCTGGCCGGAAAGACGCGCGGGCCTGCGTCCACTGCGCAACCCCTGCGTCCTCCGCGCTGGAATCTTTCTTCAGATCGCGTTTCGGACCCAGGGATGGCGAAGCTCGATGTAGACCTCCTGCGACGGCGGCGGGAAATCGGCATCGGCGAAGCCGCCGTAAGCGACCGCGATCTCGTCGCGTTTGCGCGCCGGCTCCCAGAAGACGCTCGAACCGCAATGCGGGCAGAAGTGGAACGTCACGCCGTGGCCGCTGTCGGATTTGCGCGCGTGGCTCGCGAAGCGGCCCTCCATTGTCACCCTCTCGCGGGCGAAGAAGACGGCGATGCCGAAGGCGCTGCCGGTCCGCTTCTGGCATTGGCTGCAATGGCATAGCGAGACGCTTCGGGGCTCGCCGCTGCATACGGCTTTGAGCTGCCCGCAGGCGCAGGATGCGGTCCTTGTCGTCATGAGAGGCCCTCCGCGCGGGAAGTCTGCCCGGGCGGGCTGCGATATTCAAATGGGGCGTCGACACGATGACGTCGGAGCGCGGGCATCTTGCCTTTTTTGAGCGTCGACAGGAGATGCGGGCTGGAAGCCCGCGCTCCGACGTGACACGTATTGGCTTTAAAGCTCGGACTTCGATGCCGGGCATGCGACGCAGAATGGCCAAAAAGAAACGACAACGCCTGCCGCTTCTCTACATCGCGCTCGGCGCCGTCGCGTTCGTGGCGGCGCTCAACTACATCTTCGGCTCGCCGATCCAGAAATGGTTCGCCGATCCGGCCAACAGCGATGAACCGCTCATCTGGGCCGTGCTGCTGATGCTGGTCGTGGCGATCGCGCCGTTCGTGATCCTCATCAATCTCGGCGAGGACGGGAAGGAGAAGTGACGCCGGTGGGCGCAATGGCAGGCCCGCCCTGCTATCAGGGGTAATAACAGGGCGGCATTTTTCCGGCGCCCGGCGGAAGACACGGGAAAGTGCGGCGGCGCAAGGCTTTCCCGCAAACGGCAGCGCGTCGGTGTGTCGAAAAACAGGGCCGCGCAGGGTGAAATATGTCCGTATACGTCCTTTCGGCGGCGTCTCGGCGGCGCATGGTTCGACCGCGCAGCCGCACGCGCGGGCCGAAGCCACCCGGGGGTTCGTGATTCACACTGTCAAAGAGCGCGCACGGTGCTGCAGCATCGCACGAACGCAAAGGATCGCACGCCGCGCCTCCATCCGGTGAGGGAAAGGTTCGGCAACATGTTGCCGGAAATTGGAAACATGCAGAAAGCGCATGGCTCGACGGGGCATCCCCATCGTTCACGACAAAATCTGCCACCAGCACAAGACGCTTCGCGTGTCTCCGGCGATGGCTGCGAGCCTGACGGACGAATTGCTCTCCATGGAGCATCTGTGCACGATCATGGACGCGGCGAGCCCGGCGAAGAAGCGCGGGGCGTACAAACAACGGGCGGCCTAAGTGCTTACCGGATGGCGATACGACATCTTCCTCGCGATTTGGATATGCGGCGTTGTTTCTTGGTGCGTCGCGCTGATCCCGTTCCTGCGCGTCTCGTGGGAATTGAGGCGAGCGAGCCGCAACGGCGAATTCGCCCAAGTTCCTCTGACCCGTTTTGATTCTCTGAGAGCGATCTTTGTCAGAAACGCGCTGCCCCGTGTCGAACGTAGCAGGCGAGTGCTGGCGTGGGCGCTCCTTACCTTTATGTGCTGTTGGGCTCTTGGAATGGGGTTCGGACTCCTAGTCGGTCTGCACCGCTGAAATTTCAAACTGAGACACTACCTTGGGCTTGACTCCCATCAAGGAATCATCAAATAATCATCCATAGGATGCCCTGTGGGAGGTTGATCATGGGCAAATTGGATATCGGCGTGGGCGATGAATTTCCGGTGGACGAACCGCCGCCGCCCTCGCAGGAAACCGAAGACGCCGTCCGCGCCGCCCGCGAGGAATGGCAGCGACAGAAGGAAGAGTGGCGCCAGCGCAAAGAGGAATGGCGCCGGCAGCGGCACGCCTTCAAGGAAGACATGCGCACGCGCGGCCGCGCCTTCAAGGCGGACGTCCGCAAAAGCTTTTATGAGAATTTCGGCGACCGGCCCGGCCGGATCGGCGGCGGATTGGCGGCACGCTTTCTGATCGTCCTCGGCGCCATCGCGCTCACCATCGCGCTCTTGCCGTTCCTCTTCATGTTCGGCTTCCTGGCGCTGGCAGCCGTCCTGTTCTTCGTAGCGTTGACGCGCGGCAGGTCCGGGGACTATCCGCCCGGCCGTCCCAGCGCATAAAGAGAGTTCACCATGCACAGACATCACGGTCGCGGGCGTTACCGCGGCGCCGCCGCCGAAGCGATGCGCGCCGCTGCCGATGCGATGGAAAACGGCGAACGCGCGACGACGCGCGTGCAGCTCGAAATGCCGCCGCAGGCGATGGAACGCCTGCAGAAGCTGAAAGAGCGCACGGAAGCGGCGTCCTACGCGGAAGTGATCCGCAACGCGCTTCGCCTTTTCGAAGCCCTCGTCGACGAGCACGCGAAAGGCTCGGAGTTTTCCCTGAAACGTCCCGACGGCGAAACCGTCGCCTACAAGATCTTCGTGTGATGCTGATGATGGCGCCCCGGATCGTCGAATGCCGTTCGCCCAATCACGATGAGCGCCCGGAAGGCGTGGCGGTTGACATGCTGGTGCTGCACTACACCGGCATGAAATCGGCGGAGGAGGCGCTGGCGCGGCTTTGCGATCCGGAGGCCAAAGTCTCCGCGCACTACACCATCGATCGCGACGGCCGCGTCTATCGCCATGTGCCGGAAGAACGCCGCGCCTGGCACGCGGGCGTCTCCTACTGGGCGGGCGAGCGCAACATCAACGGCTGTTCGATCGGCATCGAGCTCGTCAATCCGGGCCACGAATTCGGCTACGAGCCGTTTCCGAAACCGCAGATCGGCGCGCTGCTCGATCTCGCAGGCGACATCGTGGAGCGCCACCACATTGCGCCCGCACGCGTGGTCGCTCATTCCGACGTGGCGCCGGCGCGCAAGGAAGATCCGGGCGAGCTGTTTCCCTGGGCGCATCTGGCGGAATTCGGCGTCGGACTGTGGCCGTTCGTGGAGAACCTGCTTCCGTCTGTTGCCCAGTTCATCAAGGTCAGCCGCTCGGCGAACGAAGGCTGCAAGACGATCATCGACGAACAGTCCTTTGTCCGGGGTTTAAGCGAATTCGGCTACGGCACGGCGCCGGAGGTCGACGTGCCCCTCGAAAAAGTGGTGGCGGCGTTCCAGCGCCATTGGCGGCCGGCGAAAGTCGACGGCGTCGTCGATGAGGAAACCGCATACCGGCTCGGCGTGCTGCTGAACGCGCTTTCCTGAACGGCGTCCATCGCGCATTGTGGCGTCGCGTTTGGACGAAAGATGCGAGCCATGAAGACGATCGGCATGCTGGGCGGAATGAGCTGGGAATCCTCGGCCGTCTATTACCGCATCCTCAACCGCGAAGTGCAGAAGCGCCTCGGCGGTATCCATTCCGCAAAGACCCTCATGCATTCCTGCGATTTCGCCGAGATGGCGGCGCTGCAGGGCGCGGGCCGCTGGGACGAGGCGCACGATCAGATGTCGACCATCGCGGTCAATCTCGCCAAATCCGGCGCCGATTTTCTCATCATCTGCTGCAACACGATGCACACGGCCGCCGCGCAGATGGAGCGCGCCGCGCGCATTCCGCTGCTGCACATTGCCGATCCCTTGGGCGAAGCGCTGAAGAAAGCGGGCGTAAGACGTCCGGCCCTGCTCGGTTCGCGCCACACCATGGAGCGCGACGACGTTCTCAAGGGCCGGCTCAGGAGCGGCTTCGGCATCGAGGTGATGGTGCCGGAAGGCGCAGACGCAGCGGAAGTCAATCGCGTCATCTACGAAGAATGCACGCGCGGGCAATTCCTCGACGGCAGCCGCGCCAATTATCGCGCCATCATCGCGCGGCTGGTCGCGAACGGCGCCGACAGCATCATCCTCGGCTGCACGGAGCTGCCGCTTCTGGTGCAACCTGAAGATTCGACGGTGCCGCTCTTCGACACGACGACGCTGCACGCGCTGGCGGCGGTGGATAAGGCTCTATCCTGAAGCTGTCTTCCAGATTCCGCCGAAGATTTTAACGCAGTGGACGCAGTGGTTTCGCGGTGGCCGCAAAGTAAGCGCGTCCGTTTCTGAAATACCGCGCGCGCACCGCGCAAAGAAAATTCACAGGGAGACGGTGAGGCAATGAGAGATCGAGTAACTCACCGTCTCATTGCCTCCCTGTGATATTTCTTTGCGCGTTACGCGCGCGGGGCTTCCGGTACAGCTATGTTTCCCTCGCGTCCTCTGCGCAACCTCTGCGTCCACTGCGCTAAGAATCGCGTCGCCCGGCTCCATTGTGGGCCGCGCGATCACTTCATCTTCCGCAAAATCGCCAGCGGCCTCGTGAATAGCGCGCGGCCTGCGGGACTGGCCATGAAGGCATCGAGTTCGCCGGGCGCGGCGGTGATAGTCACGTCGCCGAATTCGCCGCTTTCGACCGTGCCCTGGAGCTTTCCCGCCTTGATGGCGTTTTTCGCCGCCGTCTCGTCGACGAGATAAAGCACGAGCGCATCATCCGTGAACCTGTAGAGCATGGGAATCGTGTTGTCGGCCATCGTGCCGGTGGCGGGCTTGTTGTCCTCGAAGGTTTCGCGCGTGTTCATGAAGTGATAGCGGCCGAGCGCGACCGTCTGGACGCTGAAGACGCCATAGCCGCCCTTGTCTTTCCCCGACGGCGGCGTGACGAGGACGACCGTGAACGTGCCGTCGTCCTGGGGCAGGAAGGTGAAGGTGCTCACGACGTCGCCTCCCGCCCTGCCGCGCCACATGCCGGTCAATGCCGGATCGCGAAGGGCTTTGACGGTTGTTCCCACCGGCGTCTTGCTTGTGACCGGCGGGCAGGCAGAGAGGCCGATGCCCACAAGCGCCACGCACGCAATACGAAGAAAATTTAAGGAATTCATGACCAGCCTCCGACACCTGGGCTTGAGTGTCGCGGGTGAATGGGGCGGAACGGCGGCGCGCGGCGATTGGAAGGGCGGGGGCGGGGTCCTATAATGCCTGCGTCACAGGGCGAGCCTTATGAATCCCAGAAAACGCCGACGCCTGGCCTTTGCGGTGGCGCTCCTGATTGCGAGCGCAGGCGGCGCCGCGCTCGTCGTGGCCGCGCTCAAGGACAACGTGCTTTACTTCTATAGTCCCAGCGATGTGCTGGCGAAGCACGTGCAGCCCGGCGTCGATTTCCGCATCGGCGGTCTCGTGGAAAAAGGCAGCGTCGTGAAAGGTCCGAAGGCCGCGATCCATTTCGTGGTGACGGACGGCCGCGCGCGCGTGCCGGTCGCCTATGACGGCGTGCTGCCCGATCTTTTCCGCGAAGGACAGGGCGTCGTCGCCATGGGTGCGATGACCGACCGCGGCGTCTTCAATGCTTCCGAAATCCTCGCCAAGCACGACGAGAAATATATGCCGCCCGAAGTGGTCGACGCCTTGAAGCGCGCCGGCCGCTGGAAGGAAGGCCAGTGACGGCGTGACCGGCGAGCTCGGCCAATTTGCACTCTGTCTCGCATTGTCCCTGGCCCTTGTGCAGGCCTTCGCGGGACTTGCGGGCGCGCGCGAGACGGCAGCGCAGGCGCGCGCCGTCGCCTCGGGCTCGGCACTCGGCTTTTTCGTGTTCATCGCGCTTTCGTTCGGCGCGCTGACCTACGGCTTCGTCACGTCCGATTTCAGCATCGCCGACGTCGCCGACAATTCGCACACGCTGAAGCCGCTCATCTACAAGATCACGGGCGTCTGGGGAAACCACGAAGGCTCGATGCTGTTGTGGGTGCTGGTGCTCGGAATCTATTCGGCTCTGATGACACTGGCCGAACGCGGCGGCGCGCGGCTGACATCGGCGGCACTGGGCGTGCAGGGGCTGCTTGCCTCGGCTTTCGTGCTGTTCATTCTCTTCACGTCCGATCCGTTCCGCCGCATCGATCCGATGCCGGTCGAGGGCGCAGGCCTTAATCCGCTGCTGCAGGATCCCGGCCTGGCGATGCATCCGCCGATGCTCTATCTGGGTTACGTCGGGCTCTCGGCGACGTTTGCCTATGCCGCCGCTGCGCTCATCACCGGCGATGCGGAGCGCAGCTGGGCGCGCGCGGCGCGTCCTTACATGCTGGTCGCGTGGATCGCGCTGACGCTCGGCATCACGCTGGGAAGCTGGTGGGCGTATTACGTGCTGGGCTGGGGCGGTTTCTGGTTCTGGGATCCCGTCGAGAACGCAGCACTCATGCCGTGGCTGGTGGCGACGGCCCTCCTGCACTCGGCGCTGGCGACCGAACGCACCGGCGCCTTCCGCACCTGGTCGCTGCTGCTGGCCATTGCGGCATTCTCGCTGAGCCTGATCGGCACGTTCCTCGTACGCTCCGGCGTGCTGTCTTCGGTGCACGCGTTCGCCAACGATCCCGAGCGCGGCCTCGTGATCCTCGTGATGCTGGCGATCGCCACCGGCGGCGCTTTGCTGCTCTTCGCCTGGCGCGCGCCGAAACTCGAAGGCGGCGCGGAATTCGATACGGTCAGCCGTGAGACGGCGCTCCTGCTCAACAATCTTCTTTTGTGCTTCGCGGTGACGGTCGTCTTCTTCGGCACGCTCTATCCCCTGGCGCTGCAGAGCCTGACGGGCGAGCGCATCTCGGTGGGCGCGCCCTATTTCGCCATGCTGTTCGCGCCGGCTTTCGTGGCGCTTCTCGCGCTCGTGCCGTTCGGACCGAGACTGTCATGGCGGAAGGACGATCTCCGTCAGGCGATGCGTGCGCTGGCGCCCGCGGGCGCAGCGGCGCTCGTCGTCGGCTTGATCGTGCTCGCGTTCGCAACACCGCGTTCTCTGGCGGCGGCTGGCTCCTTCGCGCTCGCCTTCTGGGTGCTCGGCGCCAGCGCGGTCGACATCAACAAGCGTCTCAAGACACATACCGTGAGCGCGAACGGTCTTGCCTCGGCGCTTGCGCATGCCGGTCTCGGTATCTCGCTCATCGGCATTGCAGCGACGACGGTGTGGCGCGGCGAAGCGATCGATGTGATCGGTCCCGGCCAGAGCCTGAACGTCGCCGGTTATGAGCTGCGTCTCGACCGCGTCGAACCGGTCGACGGTCCCAACTATCAGGCGATGCGGGCGATCATCGATGTGCGCAGGGACGGCCGCGACCTCGGCACGATCACGCCGGAGAAGCGCAGCTATCCCGTCGAAGGTGAAGCGATCAGCGACACCGCCATCCGCACGACGGGATTCTCCGATCTCTACGTGGCTTTGGGCGACGATCGCGGCAACGGGCGCTGGTCGGTCCGCGCCTTCTTCAATCCGCTGGCGCCGTTCATCTGGTTCGGCGGCGCACTGATGGCGCTCGGCGGTCTCACGAGCCTGTGGGGACGCGTGCGCGTCCGTTTCGCGCGCCTCGCACCGGCGGAATGATGCGCGCGCTGTTCGCCGTCCTTTTTGCGATGCTGTGCTTCGCCGGCGCGGCATTCGCCGATTATGGTCCCGAGAAGCTGTCCGATCCGAGGCTCGAAGCGCGCGCGGTCGCCTTGCAGCGCAGCCTGCGGTGTCTGGTCTGCCAGGGCGAGTCGCTCGACGAATCCAATTCGCAGCTGGCGGACGATCTGCGCCGCCTTATCCGTGGACGCATTCAACAGGGCCAGAGCGACCGGCAGATTACGGCGTTCCTCGTCTCGCGTTACGGCGACGTGATCCTCATGAAGCCGCCGCTGGAGCCCTGCACCTATCTCCTCTGGTTCGGGCCGCTCCTTATTCTTGTCTTTGGCGGCGGCCTTGCCGGATTGATCGTCTACCGGGCGCGGGCGCGCCTCGGGCAGAGCGGCTGATCATCTTTCAAACATGTACTTTGTTTAATCTGAATGACAGAAAGCCTTAAGAGGGATGGCTTAAGTCGTTGTTCGGATTTATGGTGGCAGTGCTGGCGGCCGGCCGAGCGCTCCATAGGAGGCCCTCATGCAGTACCCGAACTTTGTTTTCCGCGGTCCACGCGCTCGCCTTTTGGCGGCGAGCTCGGCTGCGGCGCTGATCATCCTGGGCCTCGGCGCCGCGGTGACGCTGCCGCACAGCGAGCCGGCCAAGCCCCAGCCCCAGATCATCCACGCCGCCGCGCCCGCCCGTCCGTCGCCGCCCCGCATGCTCGAGAACGGCGCGCCGTTCAGCTTCGCCGATCTCGTCGAGCGCGTGAGCCCCGCCGTGGTCACCGTCACCGTGGAAGAGCAACTGCAGCCCTCGGCCGGCATCGATCCCTCGCAGCTGCCCGAACCGTTCCGCGATTTCTTCAATCAGTTCGGCCAGGGCGGACAGCAGCAGCCGCGCAAGGCGATCTCGATGGGCTCGGGCTTCGTCATCGACAAGTCGGGCTACATCGTCACCAACAACCACGTGGTCGAGAACGGCAAGAAGATCACGGTCAAATTCCCCGACGGGCGCGAATTCGACGCGCATCTCGTCGGCACCGACAAGGCGACGGACATCGCCGTCCTGAAAGTCAAAAGCGACAAGCCGCTGCCGAGCGTGGAATTCGCCGACGACCGCCAGGTGCGCGTGGGCGACTGGGTAATCGCGGTCGGCAATCCGTTCGGTCTTTCGAACACCGTGACCGCGGGCATCGTCTCGTCCATCGGCCGCGACATCGGCAATGGTCCCTATACGGACTTCATCCAGATCGACGCCTCGATCAACCGCGGCAATTCCGGCGGCCCGACCTTCGACCTTCAGGGCAAGGTCATCGGCATGAACTCGATGATCTTCTCGCCGTCCGGCGGCAGCGTCGGCATCGGCTTCGCCATTCCCTCGTCGACCATCCGCGAGATCGTCAGCCAGCTCGAGCAGCACGGCCACGTCTCGCGCGGCTGGCTCGGCGTTTCGATCCAGGCGATGACGCCGGAGCTCGCGGCCTCCATGGGCTCGAAAGAAGCCAAGGGCGCCATCGTGGCGTCCGTCGTTCCCGGCGGTCCGGCCGCGAAAGCGGGCTTGCATCAGGGTGACGTCGTCCTCGCCGTGAACGGCAAATCGGTCGAAGACAATCGCGATCTGACGCGTCGCGTGGCGATGCTTGCCGCCGGATCAAGCGCCACCTTCACGATCAACCGCGATGGCCAGCAGCGCAACGTCACGATCACGATCGGCTCGCGCAAGGAAGACCAGCAGGTCGCGTCGAACAACGGCCCGCAGGGCGTCCCTGGCGCGGAGGCCACCGGCGAAGCGATGGGCCTCGGCCTTGCGGCGGTGACGCCGGAAGTCCGCCGCGCCTACAGCCTCGAAGGCAATGTCTCCGGCGTGATCGTCACCAAGGTCGATCCGAACAGCGACGCGGCGGACAAGGGCATCGAGCCCGGCGACGTCATCGAACAGGTCGCGGACCAGGCCGTACACACGCCGAAAGATGTGCAGGCGCGCGTCGCCGCGGCGAAGGCTCAAGGGCGCAAGAGTGTTCTCGTTCTCATCAACGGTTCCAGGGGCCAGGGCTTTGTGGCTTTGAAGATTGGTTAGTTGGTTCCATTGCGGACCGGGCGCCACGGGCTTGTTCGTGTCGTCCGGCCCCCGCGCCGGCGGCGGTGGCCCCATCCCCCCCGTTGCCGCTGCCGGCGCGGACCCGGATTTAGACGTGGCATCGAGGGGTCAGGAGTATGGCTATGCGCATTCTTGTCGTTGAGGACGACCTCGAGGCGCAGCGCTATTTGGTGAACGGTCTCAAAGAGGCAGGTCACGTCGTTGACGACGCGGCCGACGGCGAGATCGGTCTCACGCTGGCGCTGTCGCGACCTTATGACGTTGCCATCATCGATCGCATGCTGCCGAAGCTCGATGGGCTCAAGCTCGTCGAGCAGATCCGTGAGCACAGCAATCTGACGCCGGTGCTGTTCCTGAGTGCACTCTCCGAAGTGGATGATCGCGTCAAAGGGCTCAAGGCGGGCGGCGACGACTATCTGACGAAGCCCTACGCCTTCGTGGAACTGCTCGCGCGCATCGACGCGCTGATGCGCCGGCGCAGCCCCGCCGCCGTCAAGACGCGGCTCCAGGTGGGCGATCTCGAGCTCGATCTTCTGACCCGCACGGCCAAGCGCGGCGAAGCCGACATCGATCTGCAGCCGCGCGAATTCCGGCTCCTCGAATATCTCATGCGCCATGCCGGCCAGGTCGTCACCCGCACCATGCTGCTCGAAAGCGTGTGGGAATATCATTTCGATCCGCAGACGAACGTGATCGACGTCCATATCTCGCGGCTGCGCTCCAAGATCGACAAGGGTTACGAAGTTCCTCTGCTCCACACCGTTCGCGGTGCCGGCTACATGATCCGTGCGCGCGCCTAATCTCGTACGGACGATCGCGTTCCGGATCGTCCTCGTCTATGTGGTGTTGTTTGCGGTTTCGACGGCGGCGATCGTCGCCTTCGCCTATTGGAACACCGCGCGCGCACTCAACGCCGAGACCGACCAGACGATCGAAGCCGAGATCACGGGCTTGAGCGAGCTCTACGAGCGCGGCGGCCTGGGCGGGTTGACCGAAAGCATCATCGGCCGCTCGCGTTCCGGCGGACAATCGCTCTATCTCCTCACCGACAGCGAGCATCATCCCATCGCCGGCAATCTCGATGCCTGGCCGCAGACCGAGCCGTACTCCAACGGCTTCGTCGAGTTCGATTTCGAGCGCGGCTCGGGAAGCGATACCAGAAGCTATCGCGCACGCGGCCGCATCTTCCGCCTCACCGGCGATTTCCAGCTCCTCGTCGCCCGCGACGTGCACGAACGCTACGAAACCGAGCGCATCTTCACCACGGCGCTGCCGTGGAGCATCGGCCTCATGCTGCTCCTGGGCGTGCTGGGCGGAGGGCTCATCAGCCGCAACCTCGTGGCGCGTCTTGATTCGATCAACCGCACCAGCCGCGAGATCGTGGCGGGCGATCTGTCCCGGCGCATTCCCGTCACCAGGGCGGGCGACGAGCTCGACGCGCTGGCGCAGGACCTGAACCACATGCTCGACCGCAACGAGCGGCTGATGCGCGGCATGCGCGACGTCACGGATTCGATCGCGCACGATCTCAGGACCCCGCTCAACCGGCTGCGCAACCGCCTCGAAGGCCTGCAATTGCAACTCGATCCCGACAGCGAGCAGAGCAAGGAGGTCGACGCCGCCGTGGGCGACACGGACCGCCTCATCCAGACCTTCAACGCGCTGCTGCTCATCGCGGAGGCCGAAGCCGGGGCCGTGCGCGAAGCCATGGCGCGCGTCGATCTTCAGCACGTGATCGAAGGCGTCGCCGAGCTCTACGAGCCGCTCGCGGAAGAAAAAGGGCTCGCGCTCGAGATCGCGCCGGGCCGCACGGCATCCATCCGCGGCAATGTGCGCCTCATTTCGCAGGCCCTCGCCAATCTCGTCGACAACGCGATCAAATACACGCCGGAAGGCGGACGCATCAGGATCGCGGCGGAAGACCGTCCGCAAGGCGTCGCTCTGTCCGTCGCCGATTCCGGCCCGGGCATTCCGGCCGCCGAACGCAGCCGCGTGCTCGAGCGATTCGTGCGCCTGGAGGAAAGCCGCAATTCGCCCGGCACGGGGCTGGGCTTGAGCCTTGTCGCCGCCGTCGCGCGCATGCACGAAGCGCGTCTCGAACTCGCCGACAATGCGCCGGGCCTGAAGGCGACGCTGATCTTTCCCGCTGAAACGCAGACGGCCGCGCGCAAGGCCCCTTGAACAATTCGGCCCGAACATTTCAGCTCAACATTTCGCCTTGGCGTCGCGCGATGCGCTTGGCTATATCTTGATTTGCATCGCAGGGACGCGGACAGCATGAGCAAAGCGGATTTCGTCGAGGCCGTCGCCAAGAGAGGCGACATCAGCAAGGCGGACGCGAAACGCGCGATCGAACTCGTGTTCGGAACGATAGAAGCGGGTCTCACGGCCACAAGGAAAGGCGGCAAGCTGCAGATCGGCACCTTCGGCACGTTCACGATCACGCGGCGCGGCGCACGCATGGCGCGCAATCCGAAGACGGGCGAGGCGATCAAGGTGAAAGCCTCGCGCAGCCTGCGCTTCAAACCGTCCGGCCAGCTGAAGGACGCGGCCGGCTGCTGAGGAAGGTGCATGACGGACGCCTTTGCCGGGTTCGACCATCCGCTGCCGCGTCCGTTCGATCCCGCCCGCGCCGAACGCACGCTGGCTGCGCTGGCCGCTGAAGGCTTCACGCCGCCGCCGCGCGCCCGCGCCGTCTTCGCAGCGACCTTCGGCAACAGTCCGTTCCTGGCACGGCTTGCCCTCCGCGAACCTGCGACGCTTGCTGAGATCGTCGACGCCGGCCCGCATGCAGCCCTCGAGCGCGCGCAAGCCGTCCTGCGCGCCGCGGAGCACGCCGAAGACGACGTCGCCGCCATGACGATTCTCCGCCGCGCCAAGCGCCAGGTGGCGCTGATCGTGGCGCTGGCCGACGTGGCCGGCCTCTGGGATGTCGGCGCGGTGACGCGGGCGCTGAGCCTGTTCGCCGACGCCGCCATCGGGGCCGCGCTGCGCTTCCTTTTGCGCCAGGCCGCCGCGCGCGCCTTCATGGACGTCGGCGATCTGGCGCGTCTCGAAGCCGAGACCGGCCTCATCGTGCTGGCGATGGGAAAATACGGTGCCTACGAACTCAACTATTCGAGCGATGTCGATCTCATCGTCTTCTACGACACGCAGCGCTTTCCCTTCGTCAAGAAAGACGATCCGCGCGCCGCCGCCGTCGACATCGTCAAGGGCCTCGTCAAGCTGCTCGCGGAAACGACGGCCGACGGCTACGTCTTCCGCGTCGATCTGCGGCTCCGGCCCGATGCGGGCGCCACGCAGGTCGCGATCTCGACAGGCGCGGCGGAAGACTATTACGAAAGCATGGGACAGAACTGGGAACGCGCCGCACTCATCAAGGCGCGCGCCTGCGCCGGCGATCAAACGGCCGCGGCCCGTTTCCTGAAAGCGATCGAGCCCTTCGTGTGGCGGCGCAATCTCGATTTCGCGGCCATCGAAGACATTCATTCCATCAAGCGCCAGATCCACGCGCATGGCGGCCACGGCGCGATCGCCATCGCCGGCCACAACGTCAAACTCGGGCGCGGCGGCATCCGCGAAATCGAATTCTTCGCGCAGACGCAGCAGCTGATCCTGGGTGGACGCAATCCGGGCTTGCGGCCGCGCGGCACGCTCGAAGCGCTGCGGGCGCTGTGCGCGCGTGGGCTCGTGGCGCCGGACGTCGCGGAGGATCTCACGGAGGCCTACACCTTCCTGCGCCTTCTCGAACACCGCCTGCAGATGATCGAAGACGAGCAGACGCACACGCTGCCGAAATCGCAGGAGGGGCTCGCGCATGTCGCCTGCTTCGCGGGCTTTGCGGATATCGCGACGTTCGGTGCGGCGCTCACGCGGCGGCTCGAAACCGTGCAGGCGCATTATGCGAGGTTGTTCGAGCGCGAGGCGCCGCTTTCGGCCGCCAAGGGCAGCCTCGTCTTCACCGGCGTCGAAGACGATCCCGAGACGATCGAGACGCTGTCGAATCTTGGTTTTAAGGATCCGAGCCATGTGGCGGGGGCCATCCGCGGCTGGCATCACGGCCGCATCCGCGCCACCCGCAGCGCCCGCGCCCGCGAACGTCTGACCAAGCTGGTGCCGCCGCTGCTCGATGCGTTTGCTGCGACCGCCGATCCCGACATCGCCTTCGCCCAGTTCGACCGGATGCTGTCGCGTCTACCCGCGGGCGTGCAGCTCTTCTCGCTCTTCCTCGCCAACCCGCAGCTGCTCGATCTCGTGGCGACGATCGCGGGCTCGGCGCCGCGGCTCGCCGACACCATGGCGCGCGCGCCGGCCACGCTCGACGCGCTGCTCGACCGCGATTTCCTGGCGATGCTGCCGCTGCGCGGTGAGCTCGACCGTTCGCTCCGGCAGACCTTCCAGATGGCGCGCGGCTTCGAGGGCGCGCTCGACGGCGCCCGCCGTTTCGCCCGCGAACAGATCTTTCGCGTCGGCGTACAGCTCATCGAAGGCAAGGCCAAGAGCACCGTCGCGGGAACCGCGTTCGCCAATGTCGCCGAAGCGATCGTCGCGGGCCTCCTCGATGTCGTGCAGGACGAGCTCGCGCTGACGGCTGGCCGCGTGAAGGACGGTGCCTTCGTCGTGATCGCCATGGGCAAGCTCGGCGGGCGCGAGATGACGGCCGGCTCCGATCTCGATCTCATCTTCGTCTATGACGCGCCGCCCGACGCCGAATTCTCCGACGGCCCGAAACCTTTGCCCGTCTCGACCTACTACGCGCGGCTGGCGCAGCGTTTCATCTCCGCGTTGACCGCGCCGACGGGCGAAGGCGTGCTTTACGAGGTCGACATGCGTTTGCGGCCTTCCGGCAACAAGGGGCCGGTGGCCGTCAGCCTCGAGACCTTCACGCGCTACCAGGCCAGCGAAGCCTGGACATGGGAACGGCTTGCGCTCACACGGGCGCGCGTCGTGGCGGGTCCGGCGGCGCTCGCGAACACGGTGACGGAGGTCATCCGTACGGCATTGTCGAACGGTGCACGCGGCGACGTGGCGAAGGATGCCCGCGCCATGCGCGAGAAGCTCGCGGCGCAGTTTCCGGGCAAGAACCGCTGGGACCTGAAATTCGCACCGGGCGGGCTCGTCGACATCGAGTTCATCGCCCAGGCGCTGCAGCTTCAGTGCGCGGCCGATGCGCCGGACGTGCTGCGCACCAACACCATCGAAGCGCTGGAGACGCTCGCCAAAGCGGGCGCGCTCGATGCGCCGGATGCAAAGACGTTGATCAACGCGGCGAAGCTTCAACAGTCGCTGACGCAGATCCTACGTATCGCCATCGACGGCACGCTCGATCCCGATGTCGCTTCGCCGGGATTGAAGTCGCTTCTCATTCGCGCAGGCGGGGCGAATAATTTCGCCTTGCTCGAGGGTGAACTGATTCGCGCGCAAGCCGAGGCGCGGGCGATTTTCGAACGGGTATTGCCGATCGCTCCGATATTGACAGGATGAAATCAAGCGCTGATCGTTCCCGATAGCGATCGTCGCAGGCAGGTGGACAGTGCTGCACCAAACCAGGATCGGCGATTTCGTGACGATCACGCGCCGCGACGGCGTGGCCGAGGCCGTGTTCGACCGCGGCGACGGACGCAACGCGCTGTCGCGCCAGGCCATCCTCGAATTGACCGAGGCTGCCGAAAGCTTCGCCGACGATCTCGAAACGCAAGCCGTGATCCTGTGGGGCAAAGGCGCGTTCACGGCCGGCGCCGATCTCAAGGACCCGGCGATGGACCGTCGCCGCGCCGCAGGGCTGCTCGAGCGCCGGCACATGGTCAGGATCGGGCCGAGGCTTTGCGAAGCGTGGGAACGTGTCGAGCAGGTCACGATCTGCGCGATGGAGCGATACGCGATCGGCGGCGGCGTCGCGCTGGCCGCGGCCTGCGATTTTCGCATCCTTGCCCGCGGCGGACATATGAGGCTTCCCGAAATTCCGCTCGGCATGAACATGAGCTGGCAGGCCATCCCGCGGCTCGTGTCGCTGATCGGGCCGGCGCGCACGAAGAATTTCGCGATCTTCGGCGAGAAGCTCGGCGCCGAAGAGGCCTTGCGATGGGGATTGATCGACGAGGTCGCGGAAGACGGCGAGGCGCTGGCCTGCGCGCGCGCTTGGGCCGGAAAAGCCGCAAAGCTGCCGCCCAACGCCGTGCGCATGACGAAGGCGTCGGTGAACGCGACCGCCAACGCGCTCAATCAGGCCGCGAGCTTCATGGACCTCGATCAATACGCGCTCGCCACCACGAGCGAAGATTATCGCGAGGCGATCAAGGCGTTCATCGAAAAACGCCCGCCGAAATTCACGGGACGATAGCGCGCATTTACGGCACCAGCCTTCTGATCCACTCCGGCAGTGCGAAGGCGGCGGCGTGGATATCGCTGTTGTAATAATCCGTCTTGATCTTCGAGCGCGCGAAGGCTTTGCGCGCACGCGCGATGCCGGCGGGCGTGCCGAGGCGCTTCTTCGTGCCCGCCCAGGACAGCGCCATGAAGCCGCCGATGTAAGTCGGCACAACCGAGAGATAGAGCCCCGAATGCGGGAAGAACTCACCCAGCTCCTTGAGCGCGTCGGTGATTTCCCACGGCTGGTAGAACGGAACGCCCGTCTGAAACGTTGCAAATCCTCCGGGCGCCAGGCCCGCCTTGACGCGGTCGTAGAACGTCTCGCCGAAGAGCGCCTTGCCCGGGCCCACGGGATCGGGCCGGTCGGCGATGATGAGATCGAAGCGGCCCTTCGATTTCGCACGGCCGAGATATTCGAAGGCGTCGGCGATCTCGATCTTGAGGCGCTTGTCGGCGAACGCCCTGGCGTTGATCTCGGCGAAGTGCTCGCGGCAGAGTTCGATCACCCGCTCGTCGATCTCGACGAGGACGACCTCCTTCACGCCTTTGTGCTTCAGCGCCTCGTCGGCGATGGAGAGGTCGCCGCCGCCCACGATCATCACGCGCACCGCCGCGCCGTGCTCGAAGAGCGGCAAATGTGTCAGCATTTCGGCATAGGCGCTCTCGTCGCGCGTGGTGATCTGAACGATATCGTCAAGCGTCATGACGCGGCCGTTGTTCACGGTGTCGAAGATCTTGATGCGCTGGTAGCGGCTCTTTTCCTCGACGAGCGGCTTGCCCGCAATCTCGAGCGTCTGCGCGTAGCCCTTGTGGAGCCGCTCCCTGAAGACCTTCGCCATTCCTCGATTCCCTTCGTTAATGCACCGTGAAAAGCGCGCCGATATAAGGCCGAGAGATGGCGCTGTCCATCGCTCCGCGAGGCGCGCGCGCGGAGATTTGTGACAGCCGCTCCGGCAAACGGTCAGAAAAAATTGACAGTTGGATGACAAAAATTCTTGCATGGGGGGGCAACACGCATATATTCCGCTCTGTTCCGGCGACGGAGCAAAGGCGGCGTGGCGGAGGTGACCCCTCCGCCCGCCGCTTTCGTCTTAGCGGTGCCCAGAGCTGCGAAGTGGTGAGCTGCGAGGTGAGGGTGCCACAGGTGTCAACACTGTTGAGAGGGTAGGTGCCAGGATGGCTCGACTTGGACTCGGTGTGGCAGCGATCAATGGAGTTCGGCCCGTGCGGGTGCGCGCTCCGGCGAGGACTGTCCCGGTTCCTATTCCCCCACGGGACGAGGACCGCAAGGATCATTTCATCACGCGAAATGGGCTGACTTATGCGGGCAGTCACCTGATTATCGATCTATGGGACGCAGAAGGACTCGACGATCGTAATCGGATTGAACAGGCGCTGATCGATGCGGTGAACGCGGCTGGAGCGACGCTCCTCCACATTCATCTGCATACGTTTTCGGAAGGCGGCGGCATCTCAGGCGTTGCCGTTCTTTCGGAAAGCCACATCAGCGTTCATACATGGCCGGAACGCGGCTATGCGGCTTTCGACGTGTTCATGTGCGGCGACGCGGAACCGAGAAAGGCGCTGGGCGTGTTCAAGGACGCTTTCAGTCCCGGCCGGATTGTCATCGGCGAGCATAAACGCGGCGTTCTCTGAACAAAGCTGATTAAGCACCTCGCGGATTAACCAAGGGCGGAAATGGCGCGCAAAGCCGTTTCCGCCCTTTTCTTTGACCGGTATCCTCCGTACCCAACAGCGTTGAGGCGGCAGTGCCGCCTGCACGCAAACGATAGTGGTGGGGCAAAGCGAGGTTACGGGTTGCGCTACGACGCGGCGATCATCGGCGCGGGCGCGGAGGGCTTGGCCGCGGCGATACTTCTCGGCCGGGCGGGCCTGCGCGTCCTCGTGATCGAACGCGGCAGCCATGCGGGCGGGCGCCTCGTCACGCGCGAATTCCATCCGGGCTTCCGCGCTTCGCCGTTCGTCGACGACATCGCCGAGATTCCGCCGCGCCTGTTCTGGTCGCTCGATCTGGCGCGCCATGGCGCCATCGTCGCGCCGCCGCGCGTGTCGCGTGCGGTCTGGCAGGATCGCCGCCACGAGATCAAGTTCGGCGAAAACGCCGAGGCCGCCGCGCTGCTCGCGGTTTCGGCGCGGCGCCGCGCGGAGATCGCTGCGCGCGTCGACAGCGCGGCGAAGACGGCGCCGTCGCGTCCGCTGTTCCTCCGGCGCGATCCCGAACGCTGGCCGGCGGAAGACTGGGCGACGGCGACGCTGGACGGCGTCCTCGCCAGCGCGCCTCTGGCGCCGGACGCCGCCGCGCATCTGGCGGCTCTGGCCCTGTCACAATCCATAGCCGACCCCTTTCTCGAAGGCAGCGCGCTCCATCTTCTTGCAGCCGGCGCGAGCGGCCATCGCCTGGCGGGCGGACCGGCGCGGCTCGGCGAGGCGCTCCTCCTGGCGGCGCAGTCAGCCGGCGCGGAATTCTCCTTCGGCCTCGAAGCCTCCGACATCCACCGCCGCAACGGACGCATCACCGGCGTGGGCCTCGCCGACGGCAGCGAGATCGCGGCGCAGACCGTCATCTCCACGCTCGACCTGAAGCGGACCTTCCTCACCTTCTTCGCCTGGAATGCGCTGCCGCCGCCGCTCGTGCGCGGCGTGAATGCGTTCCGCATGGCGGGCTCGACGGCGCGCGTGCTCTTCGCCGTTGCGCGCAGGCTTGCCGAGGACGGGCCGATCCATGTCGCACCATCTCTGTCGCGCCTGAGCGAAGCCTTCCAGGCGTGGCGCGCGGGCGTGGCGGCGGCGCACCTGCCGGTCACACTCAACGTTGTGTCGGCGCGCGATCCGCGCCTGGCGCCGCCATCGTTTTCTGTCGTCACTGCGACAATGGGCGCGATCCCGTTTCGTCTCTTCGACGGCGCCTGGACGCACGAGAAGCGGGAGCAGCTCCGGCACCGCGCGACGGAAGCGCTGGAATTCGTGTGGCCCGGCGCGGGCGGAAGCGTCGTCGCATCGGACGTCGTCGCACCGCCGGACATCGAAGAGGCATTCGCCGCCACCGACGGCGATCTCCTGGGCGGCGAGATCGCGGGCGATCAGATGCTTGGCGCGGGGCCCTGGTCCGAGCTTGGGCCCGATCGCGTGCTGCCGCGCACGCCGGTCGCCGGGCTCTATCTCGCGGGCTCACACCTGGCGGCCGGCGCCTTCGCCACATGCGCAGCGGGCGCCGCCGCCGCCCATGCGCTTCTTGCCGATCGAGCGCGAGGATGGCTCAGATGAGCGCGCCCTACGATGCCGTCGTGATTGGCGCAGGCGTGAACGGGCTCGCGGCGGCAAGCTATCTCGCCATGGCGGGCAAGCGCGTCGTCGTTCTGGATAGGCGTGAGGCGCCGGGCGGCCTGAGCGAAACAGCGCATGCGCTCTATGCGCTCGATCCGAGCGTCGTGCGCGAACTCAAGCTCGCGCGCCGCGGGCTCAGATTCGCCGTGCGCGACATGCCGCTTGTGGGGCTGCGGAACGACGGCAAGCATCTCCTCCTCTCGCGCGACGCTTATGCGAGTGCGCGCAGCGTGGCGGTGCATTCGCAAAACGATGCCAAAGCATGGACGGGGTTCCGCCGCGACTGGTTCACGTTGGCTCGCGCGATGCGCGCGCTGTGGTGGCATGCGGGCCGGAAGGATGCCGATCTCGCCATCCACGATGCGCGCGTGACGCATTTCGCCCGTATGGGCGCGAGCGCCTGGCTCGACAGCTGGTTCGAGTCCGACGCCGTGAAGGCGACACTCGGCTTCGACGCCAACGCGCTCTCGCCGCTCGCCGCCGGCTCTGCGATGCTGCTCGTCTGGCGTGCGGCGCAGGAGATGTGCGGCCTGCAAGGCGCGGTGGCGTTCCCGCGCGGCGGTCTCGGCGCTGCGATCGACGCATTTGCCAGCACAGCCCGCATCGCGGGCGTAGAGACACATACGGGCTCCGCCGTCTCTAACATTCTCTTGGGCCGTGATGGCGCTGTAAGGGGCGTTGTGCTCCTCTCCGGGGATGTGGTGGAAGCGCCGCTTGTTCTTTCCAGCCTCTCGCGGCGGCGAAGCCTTTCCTTCGCCTCTGTGCGCGCGACGCTCGACTTCGGCGAGGCCGCGGCACTTGCGCACGCGCACGCAGGCGTGCAGACGGCGCGCGTGACGCTGGAGCTCGACAGAGAGCCTCAGATCGTCGGCAGCGCCGTTCCGGCGCGGGGGCGCTTCATCGTGGCGGAGCGGCTTGAGAGCCTCGCACACGCGCATGCGGCGGCGCAGACGGGGCGGCTGCCGCAAGAGCTGACGCTGGAGGTGATCCTGCCCGCCGCGGCGGATCCGACGCTCGCCTCGCCCGGATGCCATCTCGTCAGCGTGCTCATCACGCCTTTGCCGGCGCAAATTGACGGCGGCTGGCGCGGCGCGAAGGCGCTCCTGGCGGCGAAGGTCGTCGCGGCGTTGTCGCGGCACATGCCGGGCCTCAGCGCACATCTCGTGGGCGTCGATGTGCTGACACCAGATGATGTGCGCGAGAGCTACGACGCCGACGATGCCTTCGGCGGTGCCGTCGATGCGAGGCGTCTTCTCGCCGACTGGCGCTCGCGCGTGCGCACTCCGGTCCCGGGGTTGATCCTCTGCGGCGCGGCGGTCGATCCGGTCGGCGCGGTGTCGGGCCGCGGCGGACGCGTGGCAGCCTGCTTCGCCTTCGAGCGGGAGACGCAGCGATGACGCTCTGGGCGACGCCGTTCCACGCGCGCACGTCGGACGCGAACCGCCACAATGCGTGGCTCGCGCGCAACGGCGTTGCGCTGGCCGCGCGCTACGACAGCGTCGAACAGGAAGCACTGGCGGCGCGTCTCAACGTCGTCGTCGCCGACATCTCCTGGCGCTGGCGCGCGATGTTCGAAGGCGCCTCAGCGGAGGCGTTCCTGTCGAAACTCATGACGCGCGATGCGGCAGCGCTGGCGCCCGGCGGAGCCTTCAAGGCGCTATGGCTGTCGGACGCCGGCGGCGTGCGCGGCGCGGGCGTGATCGCGCGGCGGGGCCGCGAGACGTTCCAGCTGACGGCGAGCGCGCCGGATCGCGACTGGATCGCTTCTGCAGTCGCAACACGGAACGTGCCGGTGCGCGACATCTCGCGGGATGCGGGCGGTCTCGCCGTGATCGGTCCTTATGCGGCGGCGACGCTCAAAGCAGCCGGGCTCGAGGCGGAGCTCGAGCCGCTTGCGTTCCGCAAACTCTCGTGGCGTGGGATCGAAGTGACGCTGTCGCGCTGGGGCGAGCACGGCGGCACCGAAATCTGGTGTGCGCCGGACGACGGCGTTCTCGTCTGGGATCGTCTGATGCGCGCGGGCGCGGCGTACGGCATCGTGCCGGCAGGCGTCGCCGCGATGGACGTGCTCGATCTCGAAGCCGGCGTGCCGCGGCCCGGACTCGACTACAAGCCGGCCCGCGAGGCATCCGATGCGGAGCCGATGCCCGCAGCACTCGGTCTGCTGTCGCTCATCGACGAGGCGCATCACGGCTTCAACGGCAGGCGCGCGCTTCTCGCCGGCAGGCCGTCGCGCAAGCTCGTGGGTCTCGAACTCGACTCCGATGCGCCCGCGCCGTTCACGCCGGTATTGCTGAACGAGAAGCCGGTCGGGCACACGCTGCGTTCGGCGTATTCGCCGGCGCTCAAACGCGCCATCGCGCTGGCGACGGTCGACGAGGCCGCCGCCGTCGCCGCCACGCTGCTGTCATTGACGTTGCCGCCCGCCATGGCGAAGCCCGAACTGCACAAAGCTGTCGCGCGCGTGGCCAGCTTGCCGTTCCTGGAGAAGCCCGCTTCAATCGACGCATGAGACATGCGCGGCCGGAAGATCTCGATCGGCTCGAGCCTTTGCTCGGGAAGCTCCGGCGCATGGACGGTCTCAAGGAAAAAACGCGCGGCACGTTTTATCGCGGCGCGCGCGCGTTCCTGCATTTCCACGAACACGAAGGCGGCTTCTTCACCGATGTCCGGCTGGAGCTCGCGGAAGATTTCGAACGCCTTCCGGCAACCACGGCCGCCGAGCGCAAAGCATTGCTCGGCCTCGTCACGAAAGCGCTCAGCGCGTGAACACCAGACAGGTCGATGTCGCCGTGGCGTAGAGATTGCCTTTGTCGTCGACCACGCGGCCTTCGGTGAATGCGGCACGACGTCCGAAGGTGACCACCTCGCCTTCGCCGCGCACCGGTCCCGTCTTTTCCGTCATGGCGCGGTGATAGGCGACCTTCAGTTCGAGCGTCGTGAAGCCCTGATCGTGGGCCAAGCGTGTCGCGACGGCGAGACCCATCACCGTGTCGAGCAGCGTCGCCGCATAGCCGCCATGTACCGCGCCCATTGGATTGTAGACCGCCGGCGATGGTGTGCCTTCGAAGACGACGAACCCTTCCTCGACGGAGATGCCGCGAAGCCCCAGTGTGTGGACGATGCCTTTGTAGTCCGTACGGCCTTCGACAAGAGCGCGCGTACGTTCGAGACTGGACAACGGTTCCTTGGTGTCGCTCATGCGAACTCCGAGAGCGCGTTGTCGTTGAGGCCGAGGCGCGCCTTGATTCCGCTGCGCGCCGCGACCAGCAACTCGTCCGACAGAGTCTTGTCGCCGACCGCGCGTGACATCGATACCGCGCCGACCATCGCAGCCAGCACTGCTGGCGCAAGACTTTCCGCGTTGTCGATACCGGCCGATGCGAGCCGCTGCTTCATCGACGCCACCATCGTTTTCACGCCGGCGTCGAACGCTTCGCGCACGGCTTGCGGCTGGCGCGGCATGTCGGAATTGAGACTTGTCACCGGACAGCCGTCGCCGGCGCTGTCGCGATGACGCGGCGAGACGTAGAGGTCGATGACGGTGGCAAGCGCATGCCGCGGCGGCAGGCCTTCGACGTTTTTCTGCGTGTGACGCGCCAGCTGGGCGAAAATCTCGCGGAGAGCCTCGGCGACGCAGGCCTCCTTGGACTCGAAATGGGCGTAGAAGCCGCCATGAGTGAGGCCGGCTTCCTGCATCAGCTCCGCGACGGCAAAGCCATCGGGCCCCTTCTCGCGCAGCATTCTCGCCGCGACTTTAACAAGCCTGCTGTGGGTCTCCTGCTTGTGGTTTTCGCTGTAGCGCATGGCCGGCTCTCTGATGGTATTTTGATATGATGACCATCATATGATGCGTCAAGGCCACCTTTACAAGAAAGCGGTATTGCTGGAGGGACGGGGGAATTCCCCTACTCGCCGTGGGGTTCCGGGGCGGTGGGGGGTTCTCTATGATTGGACAGCCGATTTGCCGGTAATTTTGGACCCATCATGAACAAACCCGCGGGTATTCCCGATTTCGCGCGTCCCGCCTTCGTCGACGTGGCCAAGGCCGAGTTCGAGGCGCTCCGGCGCGCGCACCCGGACCTGCAGTATGTCGACGGCGTGCTGCCGGACATGCTGGGCATATTGCGCGGCAAGCGCCTGCCGATCGCCGACGCGGCGCGCCTCTTCGAAGGCGGCATGCAGATCCCGCGCACGCTTTATCTCATGGATGCGCATGGCGAGATGACCAACCCGTTCGGCCGCGGCTTCGGCGATGGCGACCCGGACGGTACCGCCTGGCCCATTCCCGGGACCATTTCGCAAGTCTGGGGCGAAGGACCGAAGCGCGCGCAGATGCTCATGACGTTGCGCGACGGGCAGGGTGTTGCGGAAGCGTCCGAGCCGCGCGCGGCGCTCGAACGTGTCGCGCACCGTTTCCACGAATCGAAGCTCACGCCTGTTGCGGCGCTCGAACTCGAATTCTATCTCATCGATCCGAAGCGCGACGCGAAGGGCGCGCCGCAGCCGCCGCTCAATCCGCGCAACGGAACGCGCGAGAAAGCCGCGTCCGTCTACGGCATCGACGATCTCGACCGTCATCAGGCGTTCCTCGCCGCGCTGACGGACGCGGCCAAGATGCAGCGCGTGCCCATTTCAGCGACGAGCAAGGAATATGCGCCGGGCCAGTTCGAAGCCAATCTGCGCCATCAAAGCGATGCGATGGCGGCGGCCGATCACGCGGTGTTCCTGCAGCAGATCGTGAAGGCCGCCGCGCGCGCGCAAGGCTATGACGCGACGTTCATGGCGAAGCCCTATCCGGATCGTTCGGGCTCGGGGCTGCATATCCATGTGAGCGTGCTCGACGAGACCGGCCGCAACATCTTTGACGACGGTACCGAGAAAGGTTCGCCGCGGCTGGGCCACGCGATCGGCGGATTGCAGGCGCTGATGGCGGAATCGATGGCGCTGTTTGCGCCGAACGTGAATTCCTATCGCCGTTTCCAGCCCGACATGTTCGCGCCGGTCAATCGCCATTGGGGCGTGAACAATCGTTCCGCCGGTTTGCGCATTCCGATGGGACCGAGCGAGGCGCGCCGTGTTGAACATCGCGCGTCGGGCGCCGACGCCAATCCGTATCTGGCGCTCGCGGCTGTTCTGGCCGGCGTGCGTTTCGGTTTGGAAAAGATGATCGATCCCGGCGCGCCCGCGATCGGTAATGTCTCGCGCGAACCCGATGCCGCGTTGCCGTTCACTATCGACGATGCGCTCGTGCGCCTCGGTGAAGCGAGAACACTTTCCACCTATCTCGGCAGCGAAACGCTCGCGCTCTATCGCGAGACCAAGCGCATCGAGACCGAACGCCTGCGCAAGATCATCTCCGAAGCGGAGTATGATTGGTATTTGTGAGCGCGTCGCTCACTCTGCCTTCCTGTCGAACGTCTCGCGCGCCTTGTGAATGTCTTCCACATGCTCGTTCGCCCATTTGCCGAGCGGCACGACGGCGCAGCGCAATGAGCGCCCGAGTTCCGTCAGTTCGTATTCCACGCGCGGCGGGATCGTCGGATAGATCGTGCGCTTCACAAGGCCGTCGCGTTCGAGACCGCGCAACGTCAGCGTCAGCATGCGCTGCGAGATGCTGTCGACCAGCCGCTTGATCTCGTTGAAGCGCAACTTGCCGTCGCCCAAGAGCACGATGATCAGGACGCTCCATTTGTCGCCGACGCGCGCCAGCACGGAATTCACGGCGCGGCAGGCCGGCGAGTTGGGATTGGGGACAGTTACGTCGCTGTGTTCGGGTATCAAGATTGTGCCTTCTTGTGAGGTTTGGCTTTGGTCACCAATATAGCCCTGGTAACAATTTTATACCAGAAGAGAGGACTAAGACCATGAAATTGCTGCATATCGATACAAGCATCTTGGGCGCCAACTCCGCCAGCCGGCAGGTTTCCGCCACGGTCGTCGGCAGGCTCAAGGCGCTGACGCCGGGCCTCCAGGTGACCTACCGCGACCTGGCGGCCGAGCCGCTGTCGCATCTCTCCGGCACGCATCTGGCGGCCGCGCAGGGCGCCGTGCCGGAATCGCCGGAGCTGCAGAAAGATATTGCGGCCGGCCACGCCGTTCTCGACGAGTTTCTGGCCGCGGATGTCGTCGTCATCGGCGCGCCCATGTACAACTTCACCATGCCCAGCCAACTCAAGGCTTGGATCGACCGCATTGTCGTCAACGGCAAGACGTTCCGGTACACGGCTGCGGGCCCGGAAGGCTTGGCCGGCAACAAGCGCGTGATCGTGGCCATTTCGCGCGGCGGCGTTTACGGCGCAGGCGCACCGGCTGCAGCACTCGAACACCTCGAAACCTATCTTAAGGGCGTGTTCGCCTTCATCGGCGTCACCGATCCGGAGTTCATCGTCGCCGAAGGTCTGAATATCGGTCCTGAGCATCGCGAGAAAGCAATGCAGGGCGCGATCCAGGCCGCCACCGGTCTGCGCGCGGCGTAAGCACTTCGCAACATCAGAGAGGGGCTTCTTCCATGAGCAATGCAACACGCTATCTGCCGTTTCTCGGCCGTCTTCTCGTCGGCGGTATTTTTTTCCTGAGCGGACTCGGCAAGCTCGCAGCCTACGGCGCCACGACGGCCGGCATCGCGAAGGTCGGTCTGCCGTTTCCGCCGCTCGCCTTCGCGGTCGCGATCATCGTCGAAGTGGGCTTCGGGCTTCTGCTGGTGATCGGTTTCCAGACGCGGCTGGTCGCGCTCGTGCTGGCGGTCTGGTGCGTCGTGACGGCCGTCTTCTTTCACAGCAATTTCTCCGATCAGAACATGATGATCCACTTCTTCAAGAATCTGATGATCGCCGGCGGGCTCCTGCAGATCGTGCATTTCGGCGCGGGCGCAGTGAGTGTGGATGGACGAAAATGAATTCCTTCCCCGAACGAAGTTCGGGGGAGGTGGATTGCCCTCTCGCTTCGCGCTGGGAGGGGATTTTCAATTGAGCGGACTTTGATGGTTCGCGAGATGGCGGGCTGCGCACTGAAGGTCGAGCATGGCCGTCGTGACGACCTGGCCGCCCAGCGCACCGAGGGCTTCTGTGTTTATGCTCGCACAGTCCACCTTTGCCGGCGTGTTGCGCTTGACGATCGCCTGCGCCCAGGCATTGGCCGATTTCGACTGCGTCGGTCGGTTGAGGGCGGAGTGTTCTTTTGCATGCCGCGCGGCGGCGACGACGTCGTTCTGATAGGCGACGCATTGCGCGCGCTGTTCGGGCGAAAGATTGTCGAGGTTCTCGAGATTGCAGCCGTTCAGCGCAGGCCCCAGCACCGTTGCGTCGGGCGTTGTAGGCACGGGGATCAGGACGTCGGGCGCAACGGGCGTGGGCCTGCGGATCGGCGCGACGGACGGACGTTGCACCGCCGGCGTTTCCGCGGGCGGGGCGCTGCGCAGGAGCGGCAAGAATCTCAGGATGGTTTCGCGCGGCGTCTCTTCGTGCAGCTTTTGCCGTGCCGAGAGCAGCGCCGCCAGGACCAGAATATGAAGCAGAAGCACAAGGCCGGTGCTGACGGCCTTGTCGGCGTAGTCCGGACCGAAGAACCCCTCGGCCGTATCTCTCGGGCGCCGCAGCATTCGCGCGGAACGATATCGGGAAAAAGCGCGGCGCGCCCGCTATTTCTTCGCGAGGCGGAGTTCGGCCGTCGTGCTTTCGCCCTGCACGCTGGCCAGCCGCAGGTTTCCGCCCATGCCGCGGGCGAGGCGCATGGCGACAGCGAGACCCATGCCGACGCCTGTGGTGCAGCCTGGACGATCGAAACGGCAGAAGGCTTCGCCGGCGCGCGCAAGCTCCGTCGTGGAGAAACCCAGGCCCGGATCGCGCACATTGATCATCACTGCGTCGGCGATGTTCTTGACCTGCAGCCGGATCGTGCCGCCCGACGGCGAATACTGCATCGCATTGCGCAGGATATTGGACAGGATGCGGTGCACGCCTGTAGGATCGGCGGCGGCTTCCGCGACCATCGGCAGCGAGACGGCGAGACGCACGCCTTTGGCGCGGGCCGTGGGAATGGCCTCGTCGACCACCTGGCGCACGATCGGAACGATGTCGATCGGCGCGGAAACCGGCGCGCTCTTGCGGCCCTCGAGGTTCGCGAAATCGAGAATGTCGCCGATCTTGCCATGCAGCTCGCGGCCGGCGAGACCGATGTCGCGTGCATATTCGGAATATTTGCGGTGCTGGCCGAAGACGCCACGCTCGATCACTTCCGAGAATCCGATGATGGCGTTGAGCGGAGTTCGCAGTTCGTGACTCATGTGGCCCACGAATTCGCGGCGCGCGCGTTCGGCTTCCACGGCGCGACGCTCCGCGTCGGCCAGACGCACGAGAAGGCGGGCCTGCTCGGGCTTGGTGGCGCGGAGGTTTTTCACGGCCTCGGTCGTGCGCGCACGGCGTTCGAATTCCCTCACGAAGATGACGGCAAGGCCCCCGCCGGCCAGCGCCGGGCCGAAGATGACGAAGAAATAGAGCGGCAGCGATCCGTACCAGGCGCCGAGCGCTTCGCCCACGCGCGAGGAAGCGGCAACCGCGAGCGGCCAGCCTTCGACGCGCCTCAGCGCCACGATCCGCCGTCCGTCCGCCACGTCGATCTCGCGCGAAGCCTGCGGCTGATTATCGAGCGACAGCGCTTCGACGCTCGGAAGCGCGCGCCATTCGCTGCCCAGCGCCACGACTTCGCCGGTAAGCGTCGCCAGCAGCGCTTCGCGTTCCCCCGCCGACGGCATCAGGGCCTTCGCATCGAGCTCGACGGCCACGATGTGATTGCCTTCGTTGAAGAGGATGGCGAAGCTTTTGCCGTCGCGCGACGCCGCGATCGCATGGCCGGTCAGCGCCTGGTCGAGCGTATCGGGCGGCAGCGGCAGAAAGCCTTTGGGGGCGCTCGTGAGCTCGGATTGCAATTCGCCCCGCAGATCGAGCACCGCGATGTTGCGCAGCGCCGTGCCGCCGGCCTCGGACAGCGCCGCCGAGGTTTCCGCCGAACTCGCGGCGTTCGTAAAAGCCGCCCCGATGGCGGCGTAACGATTGAGCTCGCCGCCCAGATCGAGCGCCAGCTCCTGGGCGCGCTCGTCGTCGAAGCTCGCGGCTTCCGAGAGCGCGTGCGCGCGGTCGTTGCGCATCTGGATGAAGGCCGCAGCCGCGAAGCTGCCGCAAATGAGCACGACCGACAAGGCGACCGTGAGGCGGATGTTGCCCGCAACTCGCCGGATCGGCCACGACAGGACACCGGGGAGAGACCATGCAGTCCCGACAGCTGCTCGACTCTCGGCCATGAAGGGGAGCGCACCCCGCCTTACTGATTCATCACAAAAGCATTATGCCTGAGTGATTCGTTACAAAAGCATTATGCCTATCTCCGGCTGGGCGTCACGCGTGATACAACAAAAGCGTGTGTGCGGGCCTCGATTGCAACGCATGCATGAGCGTAGTGGGCTTTCGGCGCTTCAAAAGTCGAGCAGTCGACAGAAGACTAGCCGAGCATCTTCGTCGCGACTTCGAAAAGATTCGCAGAGAGATCCTGCATCTTCACGATGGTCTGCATTTCGGCACGCATGAGTTTCTGCCGCTCCGAATCATAGCGCCGCCAGTTCTCGAACGCGCCGGCCATGCGCGCTGCGACCTGAGGATTGACCCCGTCGAGCTTGCGCACGGTTTCGCCGACCAGCGCGTAGCCCTGGCCGTCGCGGGCATGGAACCGCACATGATTGCCGGCGAAAGCGCCGACGAGCGCGCGCACGCGGTTGGGATTCTTGATGTCGAAGGCCGGGTGCTTCATCAGCGCCCGCACGCCCGCGACCGCGCCGGGCAAGGGCGAGCCGGCCTGCAAGCCCAGCCATTTGTCGAGCACCAGCGGATCGCCTTTGAAGCGATCATGGAAATGGGCGAAGGCCTTGTCGCGCAGCGGCGAGTTCATGCGGCTGAGAGCTGCGAGGCCCGCGATCATGTCGGTCATGTTGCTCGCGGTGCGATAGTGCCTGTCGGCGAGTTCGGCCGCGGTGTCGTCGTCTGCGGAGGAGAGATAGCGAAGCGCCGCGTTGCGCAGGGACCGTTGTCCGGCCGATTTTGCATCCGGCGAGAAGGCACCGGATTGCGCGAACTTCGCATAGAGCGCCCGCAGTGCGGGACCGTGCGCGTCCGCAACGGCGCGGATGAGCGCCACGCGCGCCGCATGGATAGCGTCGGGATCGACCGGGGATTTCGCCAGTGCCAGCTCGCTTTCCAGCGGCGGCATCAGCATGAGCGCGGCAAAGGCGGGATCGTCTTCCGCGCGCGCGACCACCTCGCCGATGGCGTCGAGGTAGATCCCGTCGGCCCGGGGCTCCGCGCCGCCCTTCACGGTCTCGGCCATGTCGAGCACGATCTCCGTCGCCAGCACCTGGCCGGACTCCCAGCGGTTGAACGCGTCGCTGTCGCGGCCCATGAGCGCTGCGCGCGCTTTGCGGTCGACAGCCAGTTTGAAATTCGCCGGCGCCGAGAAGCCGCGCCCGAGCGACAGCAGCGGCTCTTCCGGAACGTCCACGAAGACGAAGCGTTCTTCGACCTTCGCGAATTCGAGCACGCGCTCGTCGGGGCCCGTGATGTTCTCGCCTTGTAATGTCAGCGGCAGGTTTTTGCCGCCGCGTCCGACGAAACCCAGCCGTACCGGGATCGGCATCGGCTTCTTCACCGGCTGGCCGGGCGTAGGCGCGAGGTTCTGGCGCAGCGTCAGCGTGTAGCGCCGGTTCGCCGCGTCATACGCGCCTTTCGCCTCGACGGTCGGCGTGCCGGCCTGGTGATACCAGAGGCGGAACTGCTTCAGGTCGCGCCCGTCCGCGTCCTCGAAACATTTCACCCAGTCTTCGACGGTGGCGGCCTCACCGTCGTGGCGCGCGAAATAGAGATCGGTCGCCCTGCGATAGGCTTCGTCGCCCACGATCGTCTTCAGCATGCCGATGACTTCGGCGCCTTTCTCGTAGACGGTCGCGGTGTAGAAATTGTCGATGGTGATGTAGGCTTCGGGCTGCACGGGATGGGCGAGCGGGCCCGCATCTTCCTGGAATTGCCGCATGCGCAGCATCTTCACGTCCTCGATGCGCTTGACGGCTTTCGACCGCATGTCGGCCGAGAAGCTCTGATCGCGGAAGACGGTCAGGCCTTCCTTCAGCGACAGCTGGAACCAGTCGCGGCAGGTGATGCGGTTGCCGGTCCAGTTGTGGAAGTATTCGTGCGCCACGACGCTTTCGATGCGCGCATAGTCGTCGTCCGTCGCCGTCTCGGGGCTCGCGAGCAGCAGCTTGTCGTTGAAGATGTTGAGGCCCTTGTTCTCCATGGCGCCGAAATTGAAGGCGGAGACGGCGACGATCATGAAGATGTCGAGATCGTATTCGCGACCGTAAGCCTCTTCGTCCCAGCGCATGGCGCGCTTGAGCGAATCCATGGCGTAAGTCACCTTGGGCTCGTTGCCGTGCTCGACATAGATGGCGAGCGCCACGCGCCGTCCGGACATCGTCGTGAGCTCATCCTTGAGCACGCCCAGATCGCCGGCGACGAGCGCGAAGAGATAGCAGGGCTTCGGGAACGGGTCCTTCCATACCGCAAAGTGGCGGCCGCCCGGCAGATCGCCATGCTCCACGAGGTTGCCGTTGGAGAGCAGCACGGGCAGCGATGCTTTCGGCGCTTCTATCCGCGTCGTATAGCGCGCGAGTACGTCGGGGCGGTCGAGGAAATAGGTGATGCGACGGAAGCCTTCCGCTTCGCATTGCGTGCAGAAGATGCCCTTCGAAACGTAAAGTCCTTCGAGCGCGGTGTTGTGCGCGGGCCGCGTCTCGGTGACGATCTCGAGCGTGAAGCGATCGGGCACATTCGCGATGGTGAGGCATTCCTCGTCGAGCTTGTAGGCGGCGGGCGCAAGTTTCCTGCCGTCGATCGCGACCGAGACGAGTTTCATATGCTCGCCGTTCAGCACCAGCGGCGCGCTGTTCTTGCCGTTGCGCGCGATTTGCGTCGTCGCCGTGACCTTCGTCGTTTCGGGAGCGAGGACGAAGTCGAGCGCGATTTCGGAAACCTGGAAATCGGGCGCGCGGTAGTCCTGAAGGCGAACGGCGCGCGGTTCTTCTGTGCGCATCTTTATCCTCATCGAGCGAAATCGGGGGCGAAGATATAGCGGCTATTTTTCGGCGGCGAAAGCGGAGCAGGTGGGAACAATTTGAGCGCAGTGGACGCGAAGGTTGCGCGGAGGTCGCTGGGGCAGTTCGCGCGCGCGACGCGCGCAATATTTCATTCGCGAAAGAAGCGACTGCGCGCTGACGCGCGCGTTGAACCATCTGCGTCTTCTGCGCCAAAAAATGTCTAAGCGGGCTCCTGACGCGCAGCGTCGAGGAAGCGTTCTACATCGACGTCCGGCGTGGCGAAGGAGGTGACGAGGCGGACCAGCGTTTGGCCGTTCGTCGACTGTCCCCATTCGTAGAACTTCGCGCCGCCTTTCCGCAGGCGCGCAATCGCGGCGTCCGGTAGTTTCACGAAGATCTCGTTGGCTTCGACGGGATGCACGAGCTCGGCGCCGGGGATCGCCGCAAGTCCTTGCGCCAGGCGTTTCGCGAGTGCATTGGCGCGCGCGGCCGTCGCGAGCCAGCGATCGTTTTCGAGATAGCTCACGAGCTGCGCGGAAATGAAGCGCATCTTCGACACGAGATGACCGGCCTTCTTGCGGCGATATTCGAAGTCGCGCACGTCGTTCCGGTTGAAGAAGACGACGGCTTCGGCGCAAAGCGCGCCGTTCTTCGTGGCACCGAAAGACAAAACGTCGACGCCGGCCTTCCACGTCGCCTCCGCAGGCGAGGCGCCCAGATGCACGAGCGCATTGGCGAAGCGCGCGCCGTCGACGTGCAACTTCAATCCATGCGCTTTGGCAAGGCTCGCGATCTCGGAAATTTCTGTCAGCGTGTAGACCGTGCCGGACTCGGTCGCCTGCGTGAGGCTGATCACCGACGGTTGCACGCTGTGCACATCACCCTTGCGAAAGCGCCGAAGCGCACGCTCGATGGCAACCGGCATGAGCTTGCCGCGCTCGCCTGCGATCGGCACGAGCTTGGCGCCATGGGTGAAGAACTCCACCGCGCCGCATTCGTCCGTCTCGATGTGTGCGGCAGCGTGGCAGAGGACTGCGCCGTATGGCGGGCAGAGTGTGGAAAGCGCCAGCGCATTGGCCGCTGTGCCAGTCAGGACGGGAAAGACTGTGACTTCGCGCTCGAAGAGCGTCGCCATGCGAGGTCCGAGCTCTTTCGTAAATGGATCGGCGCCGTAGGAAGACGCGGCCGCTGCGCCTGCGGCTGCGAGGGCCGACAGGATTTCCGGGGTGGCGCCGTAGGCGTTGTCGCTGGCAAAATTCATGGGGGCCTTGCCTGGGATAGTGCGCTGGCGAAGCTAGCCGGGAACCGACGACTTGCGAAAGGCGCGGCTGGCCGCAGGCGTCTTCCCATCGATCCCGAATGATGCACAATCGGGCGTCCCGACATCAGGAAACGACCCGTATGAGCGATCTCGAAACCTTCCGCGCCGACACCCGCAAATGGCTGCAAGCGAACTATCCCGCCGGCCTCGGTCAGGTCAGCCTCGACGATGACGACGATTCCATCTGGGGCGGCCGCCGCGCGAAGCATAAGAACAAGGACGCCAAGCTCTGGCTCGACCGCATGGCCGAGAAGGGCTGGACCGCTCCGACCTGGCCCAAGGACTATGGCGGCGGTGGGCTTTCCCCAGCGGAAGCGCGCGTTCTGCAGCAGGAACTCGGCCGCATCAAGGCGCGCCCCGCGCTGATGTCATTCGGCCTGTGGATGCTGGGACCGGTGCTGCTCGAATATGCGAGCGAGGAACAGAAGCGCGAATATCTGCCGAAGATCGTGCGCGGCGAGATCCGCTGGTGCCAGGGCTATTCCGAGCCAGGCGCGGGTTCCGATCTCGCGAGCCTCAGGACGCGCTGCGAAGACAAGGGCGATCACTTCCTCATCAACGGCCAGAAGATCTGGACGTCCTATGCCGACAAGGCCGACTGGATCTTCTGCCTCGTGCGCACGGATACGTCGAAGAAGCACGAAGGCATTTCCTTTGTTCTCTTTGACATGACGACGCCGGGCGTCGAAGCGCGGCCGATCAAGCTGATTTCGGGTTCGTCGCCGTTCTGCGAGACGTTCTTCACCGATGTGAAAGTGCCGAAGGCGCAACTCGTAGGAAAGTTGAATGGCGGCTGGGAGATCGCCAAGCGTCTCCTGCAATATGAGCGGCAGAACATTTCCTCCGGCGGTTTCGGCGGCGGTGGCGGCGTCGAGCTGGAAGAGATCGCGAAGTCCTATGTCGGCGAGAAGGACGGGCATCTCGCGGATGCGGATCTACGCGCGCGCATCGCGGCGCATCGTATGGAAGCCAAGGCCTTTGCGCTGACCGTGCGCCGCATCGAGGAAGAAGCCAAAGCCGGCAAGACCGTCGGCCCCGCCGTGTCGATCATCAAATACGCGGCGGCGAAGCTCAATCAGGAGCGATGCGAACTGATGGTCGAAGCGATGGGAAGCCAGGGCCTCGGTTGGGACGGCGAAGGCTTCAAGCCGTCTGAAATCGCGGCCACGCGCAGCTGGCTCCGCTCGAAAGGCAATTCCATCGAGGGCGGCACGTCGGAAGTGAACCTCAACGTCGTTGCGAAACGCGTGCTGGGTTTGCTGGATCATCAGTGATCTCTCACTCAGCTGTCATGGCCCGCAAATGCGGACCGCCCAGTTGACGAGAAGAACTGCTCTCGAAAAGCAATGAAGAACAAAATCCCGCAAAGCGAATTTGGGTCACCTGGGTGGCCCGCATTTTCGGGCCATGACATGTAAGGGTTGAAAGATGGCAAACCTCACCGAAGAACAATCGATGCTGCGCGACGCGGCCAAGAGCTGGGTCGCGGAGAAATCGCCTGTCACTGCCTTCCGCAAGATGCGGGACTCCGGAAACGCCGACGGCTTCGACCGCGCGGTGTGGAAGGAGATGTGCGAGATGGGATGGGCGGGCATCCTGGTGCCGGAGGATTTCGGCGGCTCGGGACTCGATTATCTGACGCTGGGCCTCGTGCTGGAGGAGACCGGCCGCACGCTGACGGCATCGCCTTTGTTCTCGACCGCGCTGGTCGCCACGTCCGCTTTGCTGCTTGCCGGCAACGACGCGCAGAAGAAGGCATGGCTGCGGAAATTCGCCGGTGGCGAAGCGCTGGGCGCGCTGGCCGTCGACGAAGCCGGGCACCACGCGCCGGAACGCATCGCGCTCAAAGCCGCGAAGAGTGGTTCCGGCTGGACGCTCACCGGCAGGAAAGTCTTCGTGCTCGACGGCGGCATGGCGGACGTGCTGATCGTGGCCGCGCGCACGTCGGGCAAGGCGGGCGACAAGGACGGCATCACGCTGTTCCTCGTGCCGGGCGATGCGAAGGGCCTGAAGCGCACCAAGCTCAAGAGCGTCGACAGCCGCGGGGTCGCCAATCTCGAATTCGCGAACGTCGAAGTGGGGGCAGGCGACGTGCTCGGCACGGTCGATCACGGTTTCTCGACGCTCGACGCGGTGCTCGATCGCGCGCGGGCCGGCATGGCGGCGGAGATGCTGGGGCAGGCGTCGCAATCCTTCGACATCACGCTCGAATATCTGAAAACGCGCACGCAGTTCGGCCAGGTGATCGGCACGTTCCAGGCGCTGCAGCATCGCGCGGCGAAGATGTTCACTGATCTGGAACTCGCGCGCTCCTGCGTGGAAGCGGCGCTGATTGCCATCGACCGCGGCGCCAACGACGTGGCGCAGCTCTGCTCGCTCGCCAAAACGCGCGCCGGCGATGTCTGCCATCTCGTCTCCAACGAAATGGTGCAGATGCACGGCGGCATCGGCATGACCGACGCGCACGATTCCGGTCTCTATCTCAAACGCGCCCGCGTGCAGGAAGCGACCTATGGCGGGTCGTCGTTCCACCGCGACCGCTATGCGACGCTGATGGGGTATTGAGACCTTGAAATTAGGGGCACGACTTGTTGGTCGTTCGGCTACTGGCATTCGCGCTTGGCGGCGCAGTCTCCACCGCGATGCATGTTCAGCTAAAGCTCGGGCTTCTCTGGTCCCTGCTGGCGGGCATTGCGGTCTATATCGTGTCCGGCCTAATTGCAGAGCACTTGCTTTTCGGACGCGTTGGCTGGTAGCCCGGCCGCGCTCACGCCGTGATTAAATCGCCCGCAAATACCGCACCGGCTTCCCCGCGACGAGCGCCTGCGCCGCTTCCATGATCGCTTTGGTGTCGATGCCGTGATGGGCGTAGAGATCCGCGATGCGGCCGCTCTGCCCGAAATGTTCGACGCCGAGCGACGTCACGCGATCGCCGCGCACGCCGCCGAGCCAGGATAACGTTGCGGGATGCCCGTCGATCACCGTGACGAAGCGCGCGAAAGCAGGGAGCTGTAACAGCAACCGCTCGATATGCGATGACGCATGCGAAAGACCGCGCATGCGTGCGCGCGAGGCGGCTTGCCAGCCGGCGTTCAGGCGATCGGCCGACGTGACCGCGAGCACCGCGACATCACGACGATCTTCGGCGAGGAAGCCCGCAGCCGCGATGGCTTCCGGCGCCACCACGCCCTGATAGGCGATGACGATCTCGCAATTGGGGCCCGGCGCCCTCAGCCAATAGGCGCCGTCGATGATGTCGCGCGCGAGGCTCCCGTCGATCTTGCGCTTGGGTTGTTCGAGCGGGCGCGTGGAAAGGCGCAGATACACCGAGCCGCCCGTCTCGTCGCGCAGCCAGCTCTGCTCCGAGTCCTTCTTGCCGTCGCGCTGGATGTAGTCGAAGGACCAGCCGAGCAGGATCGCGAGCTCGTCGACGAAGGCCGGCTCAAACGAGGCGAGCCCGTCCTGCGCCATGCCGATCAGCGGCGTGCCGATCGATTGGTGCGCGCCGCCTTCCGGCGCCAGCGTCACGCCGGACGGCGTCGCCACGAGGATAAACCGCGCGTCCTGGTAGCAGGCGTAGTTCAAAGCATCGAGGCCGCGCGCGATGAAGGGATCGTAGAGTGTACCGATAGGCAACAAACGCTCACCGAACAGGGAATGCGAAAGCCCAAGCGCTGCCAGCAGAATGAAAAGATTGTTCTCCGCGATGCCGAGTTCGATGTGCTGGCCTTGCGGCGACAGCGACCAGCGATAGGTCGACGCGATCTTCTGTTCCTTGAAGCGGTCTTCCATCTCCGTACGATCGAACACGCCGCGGCGATTGACCCACCCGCCCAGATTGGTCGAGACGGTGACGTCGGGCGACGTGGTGACAATACGTTTGGCGAATTCGCTTTGCTCGCGGCCGAGGTCGAAGAGGATGCGGCCGAAGCCTTCCTGCGTCGACATTTCCGGCGCAGTCGGAACGGGCATGGCTTGGGGCACGTCGAGCCTCGGCGCGGCGAAACGCCGGCGGCCTTCCGCATTGAACGGATTCTTGTCGAGGAACCCCTGCAATTCGGCGGCATCGCGCGTCAGGCCTTCGAACTTCTCCCACTCATGGCCTTCGCGGATGTTCATCGTCTCGCGGAATTGGCCCATCTGCTGCGGCGTCAGAAGTCCCGAGTGGTTGTCCTTGTGCCCCGCCAGCGGCAGGCCCATGCCTTTGATCGTGTAGGCGATGAAGCAGATCGGCCGGTCGTGATCGATGGAGAGGAACGTGTCGAGCAACAGATCGAGATCGTGCCCGCCGAGATTGCCCATCAGCCCGGAAAGCGCGTCGTCGTCGTAATCATCGATCAGGCGCCCCGCCGGGGAATTGCGGCCGAGATCGGCATGGAGGCGCTCGCGCCACGCCGCGCCACCACGGAAAGTCAGCGCGGAATAAAGATCGTTCGGCGCCTCGTCGATCCATGTGCGCAGATCTTCGCCGCCGGGCTTGGCGAACGCCTTTTCCATCCGGCGGCCATATTTGAGCGTGACGACGTCCCAGCCCGTTGCGCGGAACATCTCCTCGAAGCGCGTGTAGAGGCCTTCGCGGATGATGCCGTCGAGGCTCTGGCGGTTGTAATCGATGATCCACCAGGTGTTGCGCAAGCTGTGCTTGTAGCCCTCGATCAGCGTCTCGTAGATGTTGCCTTCGTCGAGTTCAGCGTCGCCGACGAGCGCGACCATGCGGCCGAGCCTGTCTGCGTCATGCAAACCTTTCGCCGCGAGATAATCCTGCGTCAGGCTGGTGAACGCCGTCATCGCCACGCCCAGCCCCACCGAGCCCGTCGAAATGTCGACGTCGTCCGTATCCTTGGTGCGCGATGGATAGGACTGCGCGCCGCCGAAGGCGCGGAACGCTTCCAGCTTCTCGCGCGTCTGGTTGCCGAGGAGATATTGAATGGCGTGAAACACCGGGCTCGCATGCGGCTTCACCGCCACGCGGTCCTGCGGCTTCAGCACGCCCAGATAGAGCGCCGTCATGATCGAGACGAGCGATGCGGACGACGCCTGATGGCCGCCCACTTTGATCGCGTCTTCCTCCGCGCGAAGGTGATTCGCGTTGTGGATCGTCCAGGTGGAGAGCCAGAGGATCTTCCGCTCGAGCTCGCTGAGGATGTCACGCAATGGAAACCGTCCCGATCATAGGCGGGCGGTAGAAACCACGGCTGGGGTCGAAATTCAAAAACAATTCACAGGTGCGGGGCGCATGGTTGTTGCGCAGCCTGCATTTTTCGCCTTTGCCGTACTCTTTGGCTATGCTCGCCTGGCTAGTTCCGAGGATTCTCCATGCCCGGCCTGCATCCTTTTTCCTCCACGCTCGAACTTATCGGCTCGACCCCCATGGTGGAACTCAGCCATTTCGACACCGGCCCGTGCCGGCTCTTCGTGAAGCTCGAAAGCCAAAATCCCGGCGGCTCCATTAAGGATCGCATCGGGCTTTCCATGATCGAAGCGGCGGAGCGCGACGGCAGGATCAAGCCCGGCGGCACGCTGGTGGAGGCGACGGCGGGCAACACCGGCCTCGGTCTGGCACAAGTGGCGATCCTCAAAGGCTACCGCGTGCTCCTCGTCGTGCCCGATAAGATGGCGCGCGAGAAAATTCAGCACCTGCGTGCGCTCGGCGCCGAAGTCCGCATCACGCGGTCCGACGTGGGCAAGGGTCATCCCGAATATTATCAGGACGTGGCCGAGCGGCTGGCGGGCGAGATGGAGAACGCGTTCTTCGTCAACCAATTCGCCAATCCCGCCAATCCCGAAGCGCATGAGAAGACGACCGGCCCCGAAATCTACGAACAGATGGACGGCGACGTCGATGCGATCGTGCTCGGCATCGGCTCCGGCGGCACGTTCACCGGCATCGGGCGTTTCTTCCGCCGCGTCAGTCCCAAGACGGAGATGGTGCTGGCCGATCCCGTCGGCTCCATTCTCGCGCCGCTGGTGCGCACGGGGAAGTTGATCGAAGCGGGATCATGGACGGTCGAAGGCATCGGCGAGGATTTCGTGCCGCCCAACGCGGACATGTCGCTCGTCTCGAGCGCCTATTCGATCTCGGACAAGGAAAGCGTGGAAACGGCGCGCGCGCTGTTGTCGAAGGAAGGCATTCTCGCCGGCTCGTCCTCGGGCACGCTGCTGGCGGCGGCGCTGCGCTATTGCCGCGAGCAGACCAAGCCGAAGCGCGTCGTCACGCTCGCGCCCGATAATGGCAACAAATACCTCTCGAAAGTCTACAACGACTATTGGGTGATCGAGCAGGGTCTCGCCGACCGCAAATTGCTGGGAAACTTAAGCGATCTGATCACGCGGCGCTTCGATGCCGGAGGCTCCGTGACGGTCGGGCCCGACGACACGCTTCTCATCGCCTATAACCGCATGCGTGCGGCAGACGTCTCGCAATTGCCGGTGGTGAAGGACAAGCACATCGTCGGCATCCTGGACGAAAGCGACATCCTGGCCACCGTCGAAGGCGACGATGCCGCGCGCGCAGCACGCTTCCGCGATCCGGTGAAGAGCGCGATGACGACGAAGCTCCACACCGTACAGGTCTCCGAGAAGCTCAAGGTGCTGGCGCCGGTGTTCGAGCGCAACGAAGTCGCCATCGTGCTCGACGGCGAAAATTTCGTGGGCCTCATCACCCGCGTCGACCTCATCAACCATTTGAGACTCAATCCATGACCGATAGTAAGGGTTCGAACCGCCTGGCCTTCGCCACGCGAACGATTCACGCTGGCCAGCATCCCGATCCGTCGACCGGCGCCGTCATGGTGCCGATCTACGCGACGTCGACCTACGCGCAGGAAAGCCCGGGCGTGCACAAGGGCTATGAATATTCGCGCAGCCAGAATCCGACGCGGCAAGCCTTCGAGCGCTGCATAGCCGATCTCGAAAGCGGCACGGCCGGCTTCGCTTTCGCGTCAGGCCTCGCCGCCATCGCCACCATCCTCGATCTTCTGTCGAGCGGCGACCACGTGGTGGCGACGGACGACATCTACGGCGGCTCGTTCCGGCTGTTCGAGCGCGTGCGCAGGCGCTCGGCCGGGCTCGGCTTCGACTTCGTCGATTTCGCGGACGCAGCGGCGATCGAGCGTGCGCTCACGCCCGAGACGAAGCTGATCTGGATCGAGACGCCGACCAATCCGCTTTTGAAGCTGGCCGATCTTTCCGCCATCGCGGCGCTGGCGAAGAAGCGCGGTATCCTCACCGTCGTCGACAACACTTTCGCCAGTCCTTACGTGCAGCGGCCGCTGGAACTTGGCTGCGACATCGTCATGCATTCGACGACGAAATACCTGAACGGCCATTCCGACATTGTGGGCGGCGTGGCGGTGGTGGGCGACAATCGCGAGCTGGCCGAGAAGCTGAAGTTCCTGCAGAACGCCGTCGGCGCCATCGCGGGGCCGTTCGATTCCTTCCTGGCGCTCAGGGGCCTGAAAACGCTGGCGCTGCGCATGGAGCGGCATTGCTCCAATGCCCTGAAAATCGCGCGCTGGCTGGAAGCACAGAACGACGTCGCGCGCGTCATCTATCCGGGCCTCGAAAGCCATCCTCAAGCTGCGCTCGCCAAGCGCCAGATGAGCGCCTTCGGGGGCATTGTGACGGTCGTCCTGAAGCGCGATCTCGCGGGGACCAAACGTTTCCTTGAACGCACGCGGCTCTTCACGCTGGCCGAAAGCCTGGGCGGCGTCGAAAGCCTGATCGAGCATCCCGCCATCATGACGCACGCGTCGATCCCGCAGGTGCAGCGCGAGACAGTCGGCATTTCGGATTCGCTGGTCAGGCTGTCCTGCGGCGTGGAGGATGCGGACGACCTCATCGCCGATCTGGCGCAGGCGTTAAATTAAGTTGTCATCCCCGGCGAGTGCGAACGAAGTTCGCGCGAGGGAAGGGGACCCAGGTGCAAACGCGAGCTCATTTTCAGAAATCAGTCGGACCCCTGAAGAAGTCTACATAGGGGCAGCTTGGCGGTGGGGCGGAGGTTTGTGTCCGCGGGCGATGTCCCATCCCTCGATATCTGCATAGGCAATTCCACACGTCCACGTGGCGATCTCTCGTAACTGTTCGACGCGCCAGGTTATCCATGCCATTCAGAGTGCCGCGAAAACAAAGCCAGCAATTTTAAGGGTTCTCATCGTTGGTCTATCTGGGTCCCCTTCCCCTCGCGCTTCGCGCTCGGCCGGGGATGACAGCTTTTTTGAAGCGCGCTAAACCGTACAATCCTTCGGCGGCGACATGGTGAAGTTCGGGTCGACTTTCGTAAATGACCACGTGATCTGCGTCTTGATGTCGGTGAGCGCGATATGGGTGTCGTCGACGCGGGCCACGTCGAAGGCGTCCTTGAAATCGCCGAGCGCGGCGTCGACCTTCTCGCCGCTCACCGTTTCCGTCTTCTCGACATAGCGCTTGCCGTCGAACGACCAGGTACCGGTCTCGAACCAGCTCGAAATCGCCTCGCAGTCGGTGCCGTTGCGGATGTTCTTGACGAAGGTGCCGTCCGGATTGTTGTCGACGACCGACTGCAGATGCAGGCCGTCCTCGATGCCTTCCGTGTACCAGCGGCCGGTCATGAGATTGTCGCCCGACGCCGGCCCAGCGAGCGCGAAGGTCAGCGGCAGCAGCGCTAGGAGAACTTTCATCTCGAAACCTTTCATCCGCGGCGCCGACAAAGCGTAACATCGTGGCGATTTCCGCGGAATACAAGGCGCCGAGGCCGCGGCGTCGCAGCTAGCCGATCTTCTCCCACGCGATATCCCAGCTTTCGCGCCGCTCGACGAAGCCGGTGACCCGGCCCTGCGCATCGCGCTGAAAGATGTCGCGGATCCGCGGATCGCCTTTGGCGAAAAACACGTCGGAGGCTTCCGCGTTCCACGTCACCGGTTTGCGGCCATTGCGGGTGGCGCTGATCGTGCCGTTCACGACAGTGACCGTATAGATCGCCTCGGAACCTTTCAGCCTGTAGGTGCCCGCATATTGCGCGAGCTGCTCCGCGGGTAACGCGAGTGCGGGCGGGTCGGTCTTCTCCGCGAGCACCTGTTCGGCGATCTCCTTCCAGCCGTCAGTGCGTTTGCGCCACGTCGTCAGCGTCAGATAGTCGGCATGGAGCGTCTGCGCGAAATAGCTCTCCGTTTCGACCTGGCGGAACAGCGCGACAGCCACGTCGCCTTCTTCGTGATAGGAGAGAAGCTCGACGCGGATCGAGCCGCCCAGACCCTTCGGCAGCGGGCGGACTTCCTTCAGCGCTTCGGCCTTGCCTTTGTAGCTCGCATCTTCCTCGGCGAAGATGAAGCCGGGATCGACGTACCTGTCCCACACCGCCGCATCACCCCCCGTCAGGGCGTCGGCCATCTCTTGCCGCTGCTGCGTGATGAGCACGCGATCGTCGGCATGGGCGGCCGACGCGGCAAGTGAGGTGATAAGTGCGATGATCCCAAGAATCCTGGACATGCAGGTCCCTCCGTAACGAAGGGAGAATGCAGCAATCGCCGTGATCGCGGCAATCAATAGCGCGTGAAGGGGCAAGCGTGAGCTAGCGCAGGCTGTTTATATATTGTCGTGCTTCAGCGTTGGCTCTGTTCCAGTCGGCCGCGATACTGCTGTTCAGGCAGTCTGCATGATAGTCGTCAAGTGCGGGATTTGGTTTTGCATAAGGAACGCGCCATTTTAGATTTGTCAGATAGCTCGGCCACGCGAACACATCATACCAAGCTATAGCGTCTGTTCGAAGCAACGTCGCGTGCGGTGCAGAGCATTCTAACTTGTACATTTCGAATTCGGGCACGATCACATCTTTGAATGTCCGCCCCTTAAAAACGACCTCGGAATCGGCCCACTGTCCGTCGGAACTCCGAAACGCAACGCTTGGATTGTTCCAGCGCACATATCCAACTAGCAGCGCGATCGTGGCAAGGGCACCATAGGCCGCATAATTGACGGGAGATTTATAAAGTGGCTCTCGCTTCATAAAATTCCCGGCAGATCGAGCCCGTTTTCCCGTGCGCACTCAATCGCAGTGTCATACCCCGCATCGGCGTGACGCATGACGCCGGTCGCCGGATCGTTCCAAAGCACGCGTGCGATGCGTTTCGCCGCTGCGTTCGTCCCGTCGCAGACGATGACCATGCCGGCATGCTGCGAGAAGCCCATGCCCACACCGCCGCCATGATGGAACGACACCCAGGTGGCGCCGCTGGCGCAATTGAGGAGCGCGTTGAGCAGCGGCCAGTCGGACACCGCATCCGTGCCGTCCTTCATCGCTTCCGTTTCGCGGTTGGGCGAGGCGACGGAGCCTGAATCCAGATGATCGCGGCCGATGACGATCGGCGCCTTCACTTCGCCTTTCGCCACCATCTCGTTGAAGGCGAGGCCCACCTTGTCGCGTTCGCCGAGACCGATCCAGCAGATGCGCGCGGGCAGTCCCTGGAAGCGGATCTTCTCGCGCGCCATGTCGAGCCAATGATGCAGATGCCTGTCGTGCGGCAGGAGCTCTTTCACCTTCTGGTCGGTCTTGTAGATGTCGTCCGGATCGCCGGAGAGCGCCACCCACCGGAACGGACCCACGCCGCGGCAGAACAGCGGGCGGATATAGGCCGGCACGAAGCCCGGAAAATCGAATGCGTTCGCCACACCTTCGTCTTTCGCCATCTGGCGGATGTTGTTGCCGTAGTCGAAGGTGGGAATGCCCTGCGCGTGGAACGCCAGCATGGCGCGGACATGTTCGGCCATCGATTGCTTGGCGGCGCGCGCGACGGCGTCGGGATTGCCGGCGCGCTTTTCTTCCCATTCCGCCAGCGTCCAGCCTTTCGGCAGATAGCCGTTGACGGGATCGTGCGCGGAGGTCTGGTCGGTGACGGCGTCGGGCTTCACGCCGCGGCGCACGAGCTCCGGCAGAATCTCCGCCGCATTGCCGAGCAGGCCGATGGAGCGCGGCGTCTTCGTGCGCACGGCTTCGGCGATCATCGCCAGCGCGTCGTCGAGATCCTTCGCCTGCGCGTCGAGATATTTCGTGCGCAGCCGCATGTCGATGCGCGACGGCTGGCATTCGATCGCGAGCATCGAGGCGCCCGCCATGACCGCCGCGAGCGGTTGCGCGCCGCCCATGCCGCCGAGGCCCGCTGTCAGAATCCAGCGTCCGCCGAGATCGCCGCCGTAATGCTGCTTGCCCATCTCGACGAAGGTCTCGTACGTGCCCTGCACGATCCCCTGGCTGCCGATATAGATCCAGCTGCCCGCCGTCATCTGGCCGTACATCATGAGGCCCTTGCGGTCGAGCGCATTGAAGTGCTCCCACGTCGCCCAATGCGGCACGAGATTGGAATTGGCGAGCAGCACGCGCGGCGCATCGTCGTGCGTCCTGAACACGCCAACGGGCTTGCCGGATTGCACGAGCAGGGTCTGATCGCCTTCGAGACGCTTCAAGGTGGCTATGATGCGGTCGAAACTTTCCCAGTCGCGGGCTGCGCGGCCGATGCCGCCATAGACCACGAGCTCTTCCGGACGCTCGGCCACGTCCGCGTCGAGATTGTTCATGAGCATGCGCAGCGGCGCTTCGGTCAGCCAGGTTTTGGCGTTGAGCTTGTCGCCCCGCGGCGCGCTGATGCGGCGCGTGTTGTCCAGTCGGGTCATGACGAATCCTTCGAAGCGAAGTCGATGGCGGCCTGCAGCAGTTTCGCGAGTAACGCGCGCAAGGGCGCGGCGCGATCGCGCTGATAGGGGCTCGGCCAGTTCTGCTCGGTGAGCACCGGCGGCTCCAGCATGTAGCCGCGCATGGCGAGCTCGAGTTGCACGGCGTGCACGCCATCGCCCGGCCGACCGTAATGGCGGGTGATGTAGCCTCCCTTGAAACGCCCGTTGGTCACGCGGCTGAACCTGGTTTTCACGCTCAGCGCCTCGAACATCTCGATGAGCGCCGGTGCGCAGGTGACGCCGTCATTGGTGCCGAAATTGAGATTCGGCAGCTCGCCGTCGAACAGCCGCGGGATGCGCGAACGGATGGAGTGCGCGTCGAACAGCACGATGGTCTTGTGCGCGGCGCGAAGCCTCTCGATCTCGGCGATGAGGGCGTCGTGGTACGGCGTGAAGCACATGTCGCGGCGGCGGGCGATGTCGGCAGCCGTCGGCGTGTGGCCGCTGCGGTAAAGCGGCTCGCCGTCGAAGGTCGTCGTCGGGCACAATTCCGTTGTTACCTTTCCGGGATAGAGCGAGCGGCCGCTCGGATCGCGGTTCACGTCGATGACGGTGCGGGAAATGGCGGTGCGGACGATCGTCGCATCGAGACCGGTCGCAAAACTGTAGAGCCGGTCGATCCAGTAATCCGCATCCTTCTTGGCGCGCCAGAGCGAAATGATGTGTTCCTGGTATTGCTCCGGGATGTCGGTGCCCGCATGCGGCATGGAAATGATCAGCGGAGCATTGCCGCGCTGAACGATGGGCTCTGTCATTCGCCTCTCCAGACGCGCGCATGAAGCGGGTTGAATCCCATCCGGTAGACGAGCTCGGCGGGCCGCTCGACGTTCCAGATCGCGAGGTTGCAGTATTTTCCGGCTTCGAGCGTGCCGATGTCGTTCTGACGCCCGAGCGCCTGGGCAGCGCAGCGCGTGACCCCGGCAAGGCATTCTTCGACGGTCAGCCGGAACAACGTCGCGCCCATGTTCATCGCAAGTAGCAGCGAGGTCAGCGGCGACGTGCCGGGATTGGAATCCGTGGCAAGCGCGATGGCGACGCCGTGCCTGCGCAGGGCTTCGATGGGCGGAGGCCGGGTGTCGCGCAAAAAATAGAACGCACCCGGCAGGAGCACGGCGGCGGTGCCCGCTTTCGCCATCGCCACGACGCCGGCCTCGTCTGTGTGTTCGAGATGATCCGCCGACAACGCGCCGAAGCGCGCCGCAAGGGCGGCGCCGTGCAGATCGGAAAGCTGATCCGCGTGCAGCTTCACGCGCAGGCCGTGGCGCTGCGCCGCTTCGAACACGCGTGCGACCTGGTCCGGCAAAAACGCGATGCCTTCGCAGAACGCGTCCACCGCATCGGCGAGATGCTCGCGTGCGATCGCCGGGATCATCGCGTCGCAGACGAGCGCGATGTAGGCGTCCTTGTCGCCCTTCGCCTCCGGCGGCAGCGCATGCGCCCCCAGGAAGGTGGTGACGATGTCGACCGAGCGCCGCCCGCCAAGTGCGCCCGCAGCCCGCAATTGTTTCCGCTCCTGTTCGAGCGAAAGCCCGTATCCCGATTTGATTTCGACCGTGGTGGCTCCTTCCGCGATCAGCGCGTCGAGGCGGGGGAGTGCCTGATCGATCAGGTCGAGTTCGCTGGCCTTGCGCGTGGCTTCGACGGTCGACGCGATACCGCCGCCGGCTCGCGCGATCTGTTCATAGGTTGCGCCGTCGAGCCTGAGTTCGAATTCGCGCGCGCGGTCGCCGCCGTAAACCAGATGCGTGTGACAGTCGATGAAGCCGGGCGTGATCCAGCGTCCGCCGCAATCGACTCGCCGGGCGCCGTCGAAAGCGGGCGCCTCGCGCTTTGAGCCCGCGTAGACGATGCGGCCCGCTTTGGCCGCGACAACGCCGTCCTCCACGAGGCCCAGTGCGCCCGCAAGCGTGGCAAGGCGGGCATTGTCCCAGACAGCGTCAACGCGCATCGCAACTCCGGCTTGGCGCAGGATAGAATAATGTCTCTTATGGCCAGCCAGAAAGGCGGGGCGCAAGACAATGCTGTGGTTTCAGTCCGCATTGACGCCTGAGGGCTGGGCGCGCGACGTGCGAATCACCGTCGAAGACGGGCGAATCGCCGACGTCGCGGCAAATTCGCAGGCCGCGCCGGGCGACGAGCGTCATGCCGTCGCGATCCCCGGACTTGTCAATGTCCACAGCCACGCCTTCCAGCGCGGCATGGCGGGACTGGCCGAAACGCGCGGACCTGAAGGCGACAATTTCTGGACCTGGCGCGAAGTGATGTACCGCTTCCTCGACCGCCTGACGCCGGAGGACGTGGAGGCCATCGCGGCGCTCGCCTATATCGAAATGCTGGAGCGCGGTTTCACGCGGGTGGGCGAGTTTCACTATCTGCATCACGATTCCGCGGGGCAATCTTACGCCAACGTCGCGGAACTGGCGGAACGCATCGCTGCCGCCGCGGCAGAAACGGGTATAGGTCTCACTTTGCTTCCCGTTTTCTACGCGCACGGGAATTTCGGCGCCGCCGCGCCGACGCAGGGTCAACGGCGGTTCCTCAACAGCACGGAGTCCTTCGCGAAGCTTTTCGACGCGTCGAAGCGCGCGATCGCGAAGCTGGAAGACGCCAATATCGGCGTCGCGCCTCACAGCCTGCGCGCCGTGACCCCGGAAGAGCTGGCGCGTGTCGTGACGCTCGCGCCGGCCGGCCCCATTCACATTCATGCGGCCGAACAAATCAAAGAAGTCGAAGACTGCATCGCGGCGACCGGTGCGCGTCCGGTCGAATGGCTGCTCGATCACGCGAACATCGACAGGCGCTGGTGCCTCGTGCATGCCACGCACCTGACGGGCGAGGAGACGAAACGGCTTGCGGCAAGCGGCGCCGTTGCCGGCCTTTGTCCGATCACGGAAGCCAATCTCGGCGACGGCATTTTCCCGGCGGCGGCCTATCTGTCGGCGCGCGGCGCGTTCGGACTGGGAACGGATTCGAATGTCCTGATCGACGCGGCGGGAGAGCTGCGCAGTCTCGAATATGGGCAGCGCCTTCAGCACAAAGCCCGCAACGTGCTCGCCCCCGAAGCCGGTCATTCGACGGGCCGCGCTCTGTTCGACGGCGCGGAGGCCGGCGGCGCTAAGGCGCTGGGATTGAGAATCAGCGGCCTCCAGAAGGGCGCCAGCGCCGATTTCGTCAGCCTCGACATGTCCGATCCCGCCTTTGCCGCCCGGGCCGGCGACACCCTGCTCGACAGCTGGATTTTCGCTGGCGGTTCAATCGATTGTGTCTGGCGGCGGGGCCGCAAACTGGTCGCACAAGGCTGCCATCTCAGCCGCGAAATCGTCTGCGGGCGCTACTTGCGCGTTATTACCCGTCTTGTTGGTTAGGATCGTCCAATCTCCGATTGCGCCTGAGGGATAGCCTGCAACCATGAGGAATGTTGCGCCTTCCATACGGGTCGACACGCCCGCGACGTTGCGCACGGAGCGGCGCGGCAATGCCGTGCGGGTCGTGGCGGCCGGCGATTGGGTGACGACGGAGACGGCCCGGCTCGATCCCGAAACGCGCAATATTGCCACCACCGGCGCCGGCGAGGCGGAGATCGACGGCTCCGGCATCACCGCGCTCGACAGCGCGGGCATGTGGCTCCTGCTGCGGATGAAATACGCGCTCGATGCGAAGCGCGTGCCCGTCAAACGCTTCGTTGTCCCGGATCGGTACACGACGCTTCTGTCGGCGGTCGAGCGCGAGGGGCTGGTCGAGCCCGTAACGCACAAGCCTCGACCGCACGGCCTCAATTATATTCTCGAGCGCACGGGCAAAGGCACGGTGCTCGCGTTTCGCCAGGGCTACGACATGGTGGGCTTTCTCGGCCGCGTGACCGTCGAGACGATCGAAGCCTTCCTCGAGCCGGGAAAGGAATTGCCGTTTCCGGGGTTCATCAACCAGATCGAGGAAACGGGCCTGACGGCTCTGCCGATCGTGGGCCTGCTCGCGTTCCTGCTCGGCATCACGCTCGCCTATCAGGGCGCGGACCAGCTGAAGCGTTTCGACGCGCAGATCTACACCATCGATCTTCTGGCCGTCGGATTCCTGCGCGAATTGGGCGTGCTCATCACGGCCATCATCGTGGCCGGCCGCTCGGGCTCCGCCTTCACCGCGCATATCGGCACGATGCGGGTGAACGAAGAGATCGACGCGATGAAGACGCTCGGGCTCAACACCACGGAGCTGCTGGTCCTGACGCGCGTGCTGGGCCTCCTCGTCGCGCTTCCGCTCCTGACCTTCTTCGCCGACATCGTCGGCATCATCGGCGGCATGCTGATGTGCGATCTCGAACTGCACATCACCATTCCGGTCTTCATCCGCGAATTCAAAAGCGCCGTCTCGCTCAACACGTTCCTGGTGGGCATGATCAAGGCGCCGGTCTTTGCCTTCGTCATCGCGCTTGTGGGATGTTTCGAAGGCCTGCGCGTGGAGCGCAACGCTGCGAGTGTGGGCCTTCTTACGACCCGCTCGGTGGTGGAATCGATATTCCTCGTCATCGCCTGCGATGCGGGCTTCTCGGTCCTGTTTTCCAAACTGGGGATATGACGATGTCGGCGCCCCCCAATACGAAAGACAGCGTCGTCATCCGCATCCGGGGCCTCGTCAACGCCTTCGGCGACCGGATCATCCACGACCACATCGATCTCGACGTCATGCGCGGCGAAGTGTTGGGGGTCGTCGGCGGCTCGGGCGCGGGCAAGTCCGTGCTTCTGCGATCCATCATCGGCCTCAATCATCCAAAGAGCGGCAGCATCCAGGTTTTCGGGCAGGAAACGGCGGGCGTCGACGCGGAAGACATGCGCGGCCTGCAGTTGCGCTGGGGCGTGCTCTTCCAGGACGGCGCGCTTTTCAGTTCGCAGACCGTGACCGAGAACATCCAGGTGCCGCTCCGGCGCTGGACGGACATGCCGCAGCCGCTGATGGACGAGATCGCCGCGGTCAAGCTCTCGCTGGTCGGCCTGCCGAAGGAAGCGGGACAGCTGCTTCCGTCCGAGCTTTCGGGCGGCATGCGCAAACGCGCCGGCCTCGCGCGCGCGCTCGCGCTCGATCCCGAGCTTCTCTTTCTCGACGAGCCGACGTCCGGTCTCGATCCCATCGCGGCGGCGATGTTCGATCAGCTGTTGAACGATCTGAAGGAAAGCCTGGGGTTCACGGTCTTCATGGTGACACACGATCTCGACACGCTGAGGGACACGGCCGACCGCATCGCCGTGCTCGTCGGAGGCAAAGTCAAGACGGGAACGATCGCCACCCTCATTCACGATCCGGATCCCTGGATCCAGCAATATTTCTCGGGCGTTCGAGGACGTGCCGCGTTGAGCGCCTGAAGGCGCCAAGGAGCATTGAGACATGGAAACGAAAGCCAATTATGTCGCGGTGGGCGCCTTCGTCCTCATCAGCGTATTCGGTCTTGTCATCGCTCTGCTCTGGCTCGCGGGCGCGCAATATCGCGAGGAATACGCCTATTACCGCACTTATTTCTCTGGCCCGGTCACCGGTTTGGGCAAGGGCACGACGGTCCGCTACAACGGCATCGACGTCGGCCGCGTGAGCCAGCTCGATTTCGACCCCGAAGATCCCAAACGCGTCATCGTGACGATGCAGCTTTCGCCGTCACTGCCCATCCACAACGACTCTCTCGCGTCGATCGCAAGCGAAGGGCTGACGGGCGGCTCGTATGTGGAAATCGACGGCGGCTCGAAGAATGCGCCGGTGCTGGCGCCCGGCCCCGAAGGCGAAGTCCCCGTCATTCGTTCCAAGCCTTCGACGTTGCAGGAGATCGAGCAGAGCGCGCCGCAGCTGATGGTGAAGCTCAACCATGCCGCCGACCGGCTGAACGACGTTTTGAATGACAGCAACCGCAAGGCCTTCGCCGATACGCTGCAGCATCTCAACAAGCTGACGGGCGTGCTCGACAGGGACAGCCCCGCCATCGACCACGCCTTGCTCAACATCTCGTCCGCGTCGGACAAGCTCGACACCGATCTGGGCGACCTGCATCAGGTGCTCGGCCATGCCGATCAGTCTGCCGTGAAGATCGGTCATGTCGCGGACGACCTCGACACGCAGATCAACAGCGCGCAGATCGCGCAATTCGTGACCGAGTCGCGCGCGCTGGTGCAGAGCCTGACGGCGCTGTCGAACAAGATCGACCGGGAGCCGTCCAGTATTATTTTTGGTGATCGCCGCAAAGGATATACGCCGCCATGAACGACCAAACGCGCCGCCACCTTCTCTTCACCGGAGCGTCTCTGTTCGCGCTGTCGGGCTGCAGCAGCCTGCATCTGCTCGAGCCGAGCCAGGAGCTCGGCAGGATGTATGTGCTGTCGCCCAACGTCCCGGTCGTCGCGGGTGCGCAACGCCCGTCCTGGCAGATCGCGGTCGAGCAACCCGAAGCGCCGGCGAGTCTGTCGACGGACCGCATCGCGATCCGGCGCGGCGACGAAATGGACTACTTTGCCGACTCGCAATGGACGGACTCCGCCCCGAAATTGCTGCAAAACTTCTTCGTCGAGGCCCTCGAAAAGAACGGCGTGACTGCCGCAACGGACGTCGCCGGCATCCATGCCGACTACATCCTGCAAAGCGAACTGCGCACGTTCGAGGCGCGCTACGATCATGGCGACGCGGCGCCCACCGTCGTCGTGGACGTAACCGTCAAATTGATGGTGGTGCGCACCGCAGAGATCGCGGCCTCGCGCGACTTTCATCTGGAACAGCCGGCCTCGGCCAACAGCGTGGCCGCGGCGGTGACGGCCTTCGATCAAGCCGTTGCGGCTCTCCTCGGCCGGATTGTCCCATGGGTGCTGAACGCAGCGCACCAGACGCGATAGCGACTCGTCGCGTCACCCGATGGATTCGACGTCCGGAAGTCCTTATCGTTGGTCGAGGCGGTCGATTCGTGTGGGGACTCATGGCTGCGCGTCTGTCCGGTATCCAGAATGAGATTGACCCTCTAAATCTCGAGAATCCGGTTCTCGCGTCTCTGAAGACGTATTGGCATGCGAAGCGCGGCACGCGCGCGATGCCCGCGCGGGCCGACATCAATCCGGCCGAGATGAAAGAGCATCTCGGTTGGGTGATGCTTTTGGACGCGCTGCCCGGCTTTCTCGATTTCCGCTACCGCGTGATCGGAACACGCGTGACTCAGTATTTTATTTCCGAGTCGACGGGAAAGACGGTGACCGAAGTTTTTGAGCCTTACGGCGAGGCCGCTGTCAAAGGCGTGCAGGCGGTGTATCGCAAGGCTGCGCGAGACAAGACCATCGTGCGGTCTTACGGGGGCGCGGGTTGGCTTGGCCGATCGTTTCTCGATTTCGACGCGCTCGCCATGCCGCTCTCCGACGACGGCGAGACCGCCAATATGGTGATGAGCGTCTTCACATTTGACTTCGCGCATCTGTCGGAGACCCGCGAGACAACGTCCCTGAGTTGATTGTCGCGCTCGCCGGGAACGCGTGGACAATCGCACACTCTGGCGCGCACAAGACGACGTTGCACGCCTTGCGAGCATAGAAATAGTTGAATCACCGTGCCGGTTGCTCTAGGGGCCAAGTAACGCTAAGGACATGCCCGCCGGGTCTTCAGCCCTGGACTTCGGCGGTGCTTGACAAGAGGGGCGTGTTCCATCGCTTAATTTCCCAAGGGGCAGTATGTCAGGGCGTCTTTCCGGCATTAACACTGAAATCGATCCGCAAAACCTCCAAAACCCCGTCCTTTCGTTTTTGAAGACCTATTGGGACGGCAAGCGTGGTGCGCGGCCTATGCCCACGCGTGCCGAGATCAAGCCCGCCGACATGAAGGAACATCTGGGCTGGATCATCCTCCTCGATGCCCTGCCGGATTTCTCGGATTTCCGCTACCGCACCATCGGCACGCGTGTGACGCAATATTTCCTCGCCGATTCGACCGGCAAGACGTTGCGCGAAGCGTTCGAGCCGTATGGCGACACGGCGGTCAACGGCGTGATCGCGACGCATCGCAAGGCCGCAAGGGACCGGATCGCCGTGCGCGCCTATGGCGGCGCAGGCTGGCTCGGGCGTTCGTTCATGGATTTCGATGCGCTGTTCCTGCCGCTCTCCGACGACGGCGTCACGACGAACATGATCCTCAGCGCCTTCACCTTCGATCTCGCGAAGCTTCTGCAGGCGCGCGCGGCGCCGCAGAGCTAAGGTTTGACGCCCAGCTTGGCGAGGAGCGCCTGCGCCGCGGCCGGTGCGCGCTCCTTGGCGCCGTTGATCATGTAGACGAAGACGTCGCGCTTTTTCTTCGCGGCGGCCGCACCGCAGCGCGGCAGGCCTTCCGCGTCGCGCCCCTCGGCCCAGTCTTGCGCGTGCTTCGCCCATTTGGCGATGTCCTTCGGCGCATAACCCGTGGCGATCTTGGCCTGCGCATCCTGCAGGCGCGCATAGACGAAATCGGCCGTCACGTCGGCGAACAGGGGATATTTCGCCGAATCGGCCACGACCACCGCCGCACCGTATGTCTTCGCCAGCGCCATGAATTCGGGACAGCCGAAACTCTCATGCCGCAGCTCGACGGCGTGGCGGAGCCTGACGCCGTCCTGCTCTTTCGGCAGCAGCTTCAGGAAGGCTTCGAAATCCTCCGCGTCGAATTTCTTGGTCGGCGCGAACTGCCAGAGGATCGGCCCCAGCTTCGTCTTCAACTCGGTGATGCCGCCTGTGACAAAACGCTCGACGGAAAGCCCTGCTTCCGCCAGCACGCGGCGGTTCGTGGCGAAGCGTGACGCCTTGACGGAGAAGACGAAGTCGTCCGGCGTCTGCTCGGCCCATTTGGGGAAGGTTTCCGGCTTCTGGGCGCTGTAATAGGTGCTGTTGATCTCGATGGTCGTCACCGCACGGCTCGCGAAATGCAGCTCGCGCGTCTTGGGCAGGCCCTTCGGAAAGAAGGTCCCGCGCCAGGGTTCGAATATCCATCCGCCTATGCCCACCCGGATCATGCCCGACCTCGCCAGGAGGCCGCGAGCTTGCGTCGGGCGGGGCGGGGCGATCAAGCTGCGATCTCCACGCGCGGAGGGGATATGCTCACACTGCTTGGCGTTGGCGTCGTCGTTCTGGGGTTTCTGCTCCGTTTCAACCCGCTTCTTGTGATCGCTGCCGCCGTCTTCGTGACGGGATGGGCGGGGCACATCTCTCTGGTCCACACCGTCGCGGCCCTGGGCCATGCCTTCAACCAGAGCCGGCTCGTCAGCGTCGCATTCCTGGTTCTGCCGGTGATCGGGCTCCTCGAACGCGCAGGGCTGCAGGAGCAGGCGCGCATGGCGATCTCGAAGATCCGGGCGGCGACCGCGGGGCGGCTTCTCCTCGTCTATCTTTTTCTGCGCCAGATTTCGATCGCATTCGGACTTCAGATCAACGGGCAGGCGGCGATGGTGCGTCCGCTCATCGCGCCGATGGCCGAAGCGGCCGCGGATACGCATGGCGGTCCGCTCGACGAGAAGACACACCTTCTGATCCGCGCCTATGCGGCCGCGACCGACAATGTCGGCGCGTTTTTCGGCGAGGACATCTTCGTCGCCATCGGATCGATCCTGCTGATCAAGGGCATGCTCGATCAGGCGGGCTTCCCGGTGCAGCCGCTCGCGCTTTCGCTGTGGGCCATCCCGACCGCCATCCTTGCCTTCGTGATCCATGGCGCGAGGCTCTTGCTGCTCGACCGCCGGCTCGCGCGCGAGGCCCGCAAGTGATCACGCTCGAGCATGTCTATATCGCGGTCGGCCTCGTCTTCGCGACGTTCTCCGTCCTCAGCGCGCTCGATACGGCCAATCGCAAGCGTTTCGGCAATGCGGCGTTCTGGGGATTGTTCGCGGCGAGCTTCCTGTTCGGCTCGCATATCGGGGACTTCGCCAACGGCGTTCTGGTCATCCTGCTGATCGCGCTGGGCGGCCTGGGCGCGCTGGGGCAAAGCCATCCCAGGACGACATCGCCGGCCGAGCGTCGCGAAAGTGCGAAGCGCCGCGGCCTCACGCTTCTTCTGCCGGCGCTTCTCATTCCCGTCGTGGCGCTCCTGGGCACGTTCACGCTCAAGAACGCGACGCTGATGGACGTGAAGATCCTCGACGGCGCGCAGGTGACACTGATTTCATTTGCGCTGGGCGTCCTGGCCGCGCTCGCCGCCGCGATGTTGTGGCTGAGACCGCCCGTCGCGGCACCCTTTCAGGAAGGCCGGCGGCTTGCCGATTCCATCGGCTGGGCGGCCGTCCTGCCGCAATTGCTCGCAGCACTCGGCGCCATCTTCACGCTGGCGGGCGTGGGCCACGCCGTCAGCCAAGTGGCGACGCAATTCATTCCGCTCGATCAGCGTTTCGAGGCCGTGATCGCCTATTGCCTGGGCATGGCGCTGTTCACCGTCGTGATGGGCAATGCGTTCGCAGCGTTTCCCGTGATGACGGCGGCGATAGGCCTGCCGCTCATCGTGCACAAATTCGGCGGCAGCCCCGCCATCATGGGCGCGATCGGCATGCTGTCCGGCTTCTGCGGCACGCTGATGACGCCCATGGCCGCCAATTTCAACATCGTGCCCGCCGCGCTGCTGGAGCTTCCGGATCGCAACGCCGTGATCAAGGCGCAGATCCCGACGGCCATTCCGCTTTTGATCGCCAACACGCTCCTCATGTATTTTCTGGTCTTCCGCTTTTGAGGCACTCCTCATGTATTTTCTGGTCTTCCGCTTTTGAGGCACTCCCATGCACACGCTGACGCCTGCGCTCGCTTCGCAATTCGCCCGCATCGCCATGGGCCATGTCACCCGCGAGTTCCCCAACAAGCTCGATCATGCGCTGAGCGGGCCTCAGGACGCACGGCCGCCGCGCGCGCTGCATCCGATCTTCTACGGCAGCTTCGACTGGCATTCGGCCGTGCACGGACACTGGCTGCTGGCGCGGCTCTATCGCCGCTTTCCCGATCTGGCCGAAGCGAAAGCGATCCGCGCGCTGCTCGACGCGCAATTCACGACAGACAACGTGGCCGGCGAAGTCGCCTATCTGGCGCGGCCCTATTCCGGCGGTTTCGAGCGGCCTTACGGCTGGGCGTGGCTTCTGATGCTGGCGGGCGAGCTCAAACGCCACACGAGCGCGGAGGGCAGGCGCTGGAACGACTGCTTGCGTCCTCTGGCCGATGCCTTCGCCGAACGTTTCGTGCGCTTCCTGCCGATCGCCACTTACCCGGTGCGGGCCGGCGTGCATTCGAACACGGCTTTCGCGCTGTTGCTGACACGCGACTACACGCGCGCCGTCGCACATGCGACCCTGGACGCCTTGTCCGCGGAGAAGGCGACGGCGTGGTACGGCCGCGACGAGAATTATCGCTCGCTGGAGCCGTCGCAGGACGAATTCCTTTCGCCCTCTTTGATGGAAGCAGCCCTGATGCGCGACGTCCTGAACAAGGCGGAGTTCGCGGCGTGGCTTGGACGATTCCTGCCCGATCTCGCCAAAGGCGAACCCGCGACGATCTTTTCGCCGGCGACGGTCAGCGACCGCAGCGACGGCAAGATCGCGCATCTGGACGGCCTCAATCTTTCGCGCGCCTGGTGCTGGCGGCTGATCCTCGACGCGCTGCCGGCGGACCATCCGCTCAAGTCGCGCGCCGGGAAAGCCATGACGGCGCTCGTCGACAGCGCCCTTCCGCATGTCGAAGGCGACTATATGGGCGAGCACTGGCTTGCGAGCTTCGCGCTGCTCGCGCTCGACCCTTATGCGGAATGATCAATTTTTCGGGCAGCCCGGAATGGGCGTGTCGTAGGTATAGGTCTGGCTGGCGACCTCGACGCTGAAGCCGCTGCCCGGCGTGCAGGATTTGACGCTTGCGCCTTCAAACACGAACCAGTGAAAGCCTGCACCGACGGGACCGAGCGTCTGACGGAACATGGCATCCATCGTTTGAACGCCGCCCGTCACGGCAGGCGGAATGTCATCGCCTTTGAGGATGCGCAGCGCGTTGCCCTGCGCGTCCTTGAGCGCGATGCCGTCGACGGAGGCGAAACTGACCTTCCCGTCCGTGCCGATATGAGCATCCAGCGCGCCGATCACGAGGCTCTTCGAGAGAATGTCCTGCATGTCTTTGTCTTGCACCATTTGCGGCGAAAGCCACAGCACAATGACGAGTTCGTTGCCGGGACGGCTGTCCTGGATCAACGAATAGTCCTGCGCCATCGCCTCCGGCGTGGCCTTCCATTGCCGGGCGGAGGCAGTGCCGGCCGCCAGCAGGGCAATGCAGCCGGCAAGGCATGCGATTGCCGTCCGCCGGCGAAGTGTCACAAACGTCATGGAATCCCCCAACCTTGATGCCGGACGCTAACATCGCGGCAGCTATGCGCCAAGTTCGGTCTTATGCGCCGCGCATCGGCAAGATCCGCGCGCGCACCATCGCGGCGAGACGCACAATCTCTTCGTCCGGATGCTGCGCCGTGAAGGCAAGACGCAGGCGCGCCGTGCCTATGGGCACCGTCGGCGGGCGGATGGCGACGGCGAGAAAACCTTCGCGCGCCAGCATCTGCTGCGCTTCCAGCGCCAGAAGCTCATCGCCCAGAAGAACGGGCACGACGGCGCTTTGCGCGCGCGGCAGGCCGCAGGCGTCGGTGAAGCGTTGCGCGTTGCGGAGCGGATGCATCGTCAAATCCGGATCGGCCTCGATGATATCGAGGGCGGCGAGCGCGGCCGCGGCGCTCGCGGGCGGCAATCCGGTCGAATAGACGAGCGTGCGCGCCCGCGTTTTGACGAGATCGATGACGGCGCGGTCGGCACAGACATAGCCGCCATAGGAGGCGAGCGCTTTCGACAGCGTGCCCATCTTGAGATCGACACCGTCGCCGTCCGTTTCACGCGCGCCGAGGCCATGCGCGTCGTCCGTCATCAGCCAGCAGTCGTAATCCCGCGCGAGATCGGCAAGCGCCGCGACAGGCGCCACATCGCCGTCCATCGAAAAGACGCTCTCCGTCACGATCAGCGCATGGCGGTGTTTGGTGCGCGACGCCTCCAGCACTTCCTGTGCATGATCGACGTCGTTGTGACGGAAGGTGAGGACCTCGGCGCGCGAAAGCTTCGCGCCCGCCCACAGGCAGGAATGTGCAAGCGCATCGACGATCAGAAGATCGCCTTCGCCTGCAACGACGGGAATGATCCCCGCATTGGCGAGATAGCCCGAACCGAAAAGGCAAGCCGCCTCCGCGTGCTTGTGCGCGGCAAGCCGCGCTTCCAGTTCGCCGAACAGGGGACAATTGCCGGTGACGAGGCGCGAGGCGCCGGCGCCCGTGCCGTAGGTTTCGATCGCTTCGATGGCCGCCTGTTTCACGCGCGGATGATGGGTGAGATTGAGATAGTCGTTGCAGGAAAAGGACAGAAGCCTGCGGCCGCCCCGGTTAACCCAGATTCCGTCCGCGCGATGCGTGTCGGCGAGCGTGCGGCGCAAATGCCGCGCCTCCAGTTCGGCAAGCCTGGCATTGGCAAAATCGGAGAGCTTTGTCATGTTTTGCCGCGGAGGATTGTTCGCGCCGGTGGCGCGTGAGTGCTTTAGGGTTTTTATCTGCCAATAACAACGCTGTCATGGCCCGCAAGTGCGGGCCACCCAGTTGGGGACAAGCGAAATGTCGATGGGGAAGCTGAGTGCGATTTGAATTGCCGAGTTTGGGTCACCTGGGTGGCTGGTCCCCGCTTTCGCGAGGACGGGCCATGACAATAGCGGGCGTGATGTTGGCTGCCTGCAGTCCCGCGCAAAAGCATCTTTCGCCGGCCGAGATCGCCGCGCTCAGGCCCGCCGACGCGCATGAAGCGCAGCTCTACGAACATTCCTGCAAGGCCTGTCACGCGCAGCCCGGATCGGGCGCGCCCCTGGTGCACGATCATGCCGCATGGGATCCGCGCTGGGCGAAAGGCGAGGACGTATTGCTGAACCACGCGATCCTTGGATACCAGGCGATGCCCGCGGGCGGACAATGCGCCGCCTGCACGCCGAAGGATTATCAGGTCATCATCCGCTTCATGGCGGACAAGGAGCAGGCCCCGTGAAAATTTCGAGACGCGCGGCATTGATCGCGGGCGGCGCAGGCGTGGTTGTCGCCGGCACGGGCGTGGCCGGCTATGAAGCCGCGACCTATGAAAAGCCCGAACCGCCGTCGCCGCCGCTGACCGACAAGGAGGGTCATCTCGTCTGGCGCAACTGGTCCGGCATCCGCCATTCCTATCCGGCGGAGCGCATGGCGCCCGCATCCGAGGAAGAGCTCGCGAAGATCTTGACAGAGTCGCCCGCGCCGATCCGCGCGGTGGGCGCGGGACATTCCTTCATGCCGCTGGTGCCGACGGACGGCACGCTGCTCTCGCTCGATCAGATGGCGGGGCTTGTCTCCGTCGACGGCGACGAAGTGACGGTGCGCGCCGGCACGCGGCTGGGCGATCTCGGACCGGCGCTCGCCGCCCACGGCCGCGCCATGGCGAACCTGCCCGACATCAACAAGCAGTCGCTGGGCGGTGCGCTCGCCACCGCCACCCACGGCACCGGCAAGCATCTGCCCGCCATCCACGGCACGGTGACGGCGCTCCGCCTCGTCACGCCGCAGGGTCTCGTCGTCGATTGCGACGCGACGAAGAACAAGGACCTGTTCGACGCCGCGCGCGTGTCGCTGGGCTCGCTCGGCATCATTGCGCAGGCGCGGCTCAAGACCGTGCCCGACAAAAATCTCCACCGCCGTGTCTGGCTGGAGCCGTTCGAGGAGACGCTGGCTGAGGCCGAACGCCGCTGGACCGCGCACCGCAATTACGAATTCTACGCCGTGCCGTTCACCGGCCTCGCCGCCAACATCACCCATGACGAGACGGACGAGAGCCCGCGCCCGCGCGGCCCCGAGACGGATTCGCAATTCCTCGAAGCGCTGAAGATGCTGCGCAACGTCTTCGAATTCTCGACGCCGCTGCGCAAGCGGGTCGCGCATTTCGTGCTCATGATGGCGGAACCCAAGGCCGAAGAAGCCGTCGACGAAGGCTGGAAGCTGCTCTCGACCGAGCGTCCCATCCGCTTCAACGAGATGGAGTTCCACCTGCCGGCCGAGGAACAGCTGACGGCGTTGCGCGAAGTGGTCTCGGCCATCGAGAAGAATCGCCCCGACGTGTTCTTCCCCATCGAGCTGCGCCGCATCGCGCCGGACGACGCCTGGCTGTCGCCGTTCCAGGGCGGCGAGCGCGGCTCGCTCGCGGTCCATTGCTATTACAAGGACGAATACGAATTCCTCTTCACGCTGATCGAACCGATCCTGCGCCGCCACGGCGGACGGCCGCATTGGGGGAAGCTGAATTCGCTGAAGACGGCAGACTTCGCTGCGCTCTATCCGCGCTGGAAAGATTTCGCCGACCTGCGCCGCCAACTCGACCCGCAGGGCCGGATGCTCAATCCGTATTTGCAGGGCGTGTTTGGGGTGTGAGTGCTGGGCGAAAATGCGATCAAACGAGCGACAGATGTTGCCGAACGTTTCACTTGTGCACTGATTAAAAAGAACATATCGTGAACTAGCTTCCGCGAGGCGATTGTCCTGAGCTTAACAGG
>DATJRP010000090.1:0-38499 GCA_035504555.1 Rhizomicrobium sp.
TCGATCACTTCGCCCAGATATTTGAGGATCTCGTCGGCCGTGGCGATCGGCTGACCGACCCAGGGCTTGAAGCGATAGCCGAACGTGTAGAGGTCGCTGTCGGAGCGGATGCCGGGATAGCGATGCATGTGCCAGGTGCCGCCGAAGCTTTCAAGCGCTTCCAGCACGACGAAGCTTCTGTCCGGACATTGCTCTCGCAGATGATAGGCGGCGCCGATGCCGGAAATGCCGGCGCCGGCGATCAGTACGTCGAAATGCTGCACGGCCGATTTCGTATTCGGGCGTTCGAGTGTTTCAGTCCCCGACATGGTGCTTTCTCTTTCGATCGATAGCGTTATACAAGCTTAGGAGCGCTGCATGGCCCGGCTTTGATTTCGATCAAGGCCGCGCGTGCGCCGTGTCGTTTAGCCGTCGGCCGCGAGCGCCGGCTCCTCGGCCACGAAGCCTTTCCAATTCTGCATGTAGGTCACGAATTTGGGGCTCAGGCCTTCCGCCGCCAAATAGGCGCGGGTGACGGGCAGGGGCACGGGTTTGAAGTGCGGATCATTCGCAACGCGGCGCGGGAAGTCGTGATGCAGGATCGCCGCGCGGCCGACGATAGCGAAATCGGCGCCGTCGTCGAGAACCTTCGCCGCGGCGTCACCCGTCGTGATCTTGCCGGCGACGCCAAGCTTCGTCGTCCCGCGGTTGAGCTCCGTGAAATAGGCCATCAGGGGCTTGCCCTGCATGTCCTCTTCGAGCGGCTCCTTGAACACGTCCCACAGCGACATATCGAGGAAATCGAGATCGCCGCTTTGCATGAGCTCGCCCGCGAGATCGCGGATCTCGGCAAGCTTGAGGCCGAAGCGCTCGGGCGACAGCCGCACGCCGAGGGTGAAATCGGGACGGCAGCGTTTGCGCACGCCCGCGATGATGTCGCGCAACACGCGGGCGCGGTTCTCGAGCGAACCGCCCCATCGGTCGTCGCGCCGATTGTTTTCGGTGCTCAGGAATTCGCAGAGGATGTAGCTGTGCGCGCCATGGAGCTCGACGCCGTCGAAGCCCGCCTTCTCCGCGCGCAACGCCGCCAGGATGAAGTCCTCCGTCAATTGCTCGACTTCCGTGCCCGTCAGTCCGCGTGCGCCCGTGTCCTTGTCATCGGACGGCCCGACGGGCGTCGCGCCGATAAGGTCCTTGGGCGAGCGGATGCCAGCATGATGCAGCTGGGCGATCGCGACGCTGCCCTGCGCGCGAATGGCGGAGGCGAGCCGCGTGAGGCCCGGAATATGCGCATCGCTGAAGATGCCGAGCTGTCCCGGAAAGCCCTGGCCTTGCGCCTGCACATGCGCGGCGCAGGTCATGGTGAGCCCGAAGCCGCCTTCGGCCCGCAGGGTGAGCCAGCGGAACTCTTCGTCGGAGAGTCGTCCGTCTTCATGGCTCTGGAGATTGGTGAGCGGCGCCAGCATGAAACGATTCTTCATGGCGGGCCCGCGCACGAAGGGCAGCGGCTCGAACAGTCGCGACATGGGAGTATTTCCTAAAATAGCGGTCCGGCCGAGTTAAGCGGGCGCGGGCCGCCCGATCAAGGCGGCGTAGGGCAAGGCCCTAGATATGCCCCATAGCATGATGAATTTTCTGCAATTCCAGCCGTTTCTGCGGCCATTTTGTCCCCCGCCCCCCAAATGTTGCCCTTCCCGGCTTTGATTTTTCGGCCTACAGTTTTTAGTAGCGCCACCAAGAGGGAGTCCCCGCCATGACCGTTCGCCTGTCTCTTGCCGTTGCGCTTCTGGGGGCAGTCTCGCTCACGAGCCCGGCTTTCGCCATCGAGCAGGTTCATATCCCGGATGCGAGCGCGGCGCAGGACAGTGGCCCGCCGGACGCACTCTTCGACAAGTCGATCCCGACGACTTGGCAGCAGAAGCAAGACCAGCAGCAGTCGAACGGCCTCGGCAGCTTCCATTTCTCGGCCGGCGCCGGAAGCAATCCCTATTCGGATGAGCAAAGGCAGTATACGACCGGTTTCCAGGGCGAGAACGCCAATGCGCCGGGTTCGGAATTCCACAACAACGGGGTTCCGCTCAATCCGTACTACGCGCCGCCGCCGGGCTGAGCCGTCATTCGCCTGAATCAATCGCCATTGTAACACGCGTGAGCGCGCGATCGCCCGCGAGTCTGTGATGGGGTGGGCGATGCGCCTTTTCGTCGGCGTTTGTCTTGCGATGGTCGTTTCGCTCTGCGCTGTGGCGCAGACGCCGGAAGCGCCGGAACTTCTCAATAAAAGCCTTTTCGATATCGGCGGCCGGCGGATCAATCTCGTATGCATCGGGCACGGACCGCCGGTCGCCGTGTTCCTCTATGGCGGCGACGCGAACCTGCTGGACTGGCAACCCGTTCAGGAACCGGCATCCAGGATCACGAAGACCTGCTTCTACGACCCCGCAGGCTTCGGCTACAGCGATCCGTCGCCGCGACCGATGACAGCCGACAATGTCGTGGACGACCTCCACGCTGCGCTCGGGAGAGCGAAACTGCGTGGGCGTTATGTGCTGGTCGGCCATTCGGCAGGCGGTCTTTACGCGACGCTTTATGCGGACAGATATTTGTCCGATGTCGCCGGCCTTGTGCTGATCGATCCGCAATTCGCCGGCTCCGCGGAGCGCGAGATCGGCATGACCGCCGCAGAGCGTTCCTACTTCAAAGCTGCGGTCAAAAGAGGCTCGGCGCATCTCCTGTTTTGTGCCGATCTCGCAGCGCGCGGGAAACTCTCCATCGCTGATCCGCATGGCTGTTTTCAATTCGCGGCCGGGCGCACACCGGAGGAGATTGCCTATCTGGCTGATCAATATACGAAGCCATTCCGCTACGAGAGCCTCAGATCCGAGGGTGCCAATTACGAAGCCTTCGAGACGGGGACGAGCGAAGACAGCCGGGAAGAAGCGCGCGCGGCGCATTCTTTCGGCGACATTCCCATGATCGTGTTGACGCGCGGCCTGGTCGACCCCGATCCGGGATATACCGCCGCGGAGGAGCAGGCGAGTTATCAGTTTTGGAAGAAGGGCCACGATGCGCTCGCCAGGCGCTCCACGCGTGGAGAATCCATCGTTGTTCCCAACACAAGCCATACGATTCAATTGGATCAACCCCAAGCCGTCATCGATGCGATCCGAAACGTCGTTTCGCAGGTGCGTGCATCGCCCGCGCATTGATCGACGCGCACGGATACGTGATTTCAGGCCCATATCGGCCGCGGCTAGAATTCGCGCGATGGGTTGGACCGGCTCGCTTTCTGGCGTCGTGGGCGTCGCGTGCATCTGCGCAAGCAGTGTATGGGCGGGGACCTTGAGCACCGACGTCGTCTTCACCGACTACACGCCGCTTTCGAGCAACCTCGAGCTGGCGCGCCGGCTCCTGACGCCGCTCGAGTCGGCGCGATTGCCCGAGCTGGTGGCGAAGACGGGCAAAAGGCTCAGCGACCAGCCGATCGATATCGCCCAGGAAAAATTCGTCGTCTACGTGCCGACCACGAAACCCACGCAGGGTTATGGACTCCTCGTCTTCGTGCCGCCCTGGGATTCCGACAAGTTTCCGAGCGAATGGACGACCGTGCTGGATCAGTACGGCGTGATCTATGTGGCCGCCGAGAACTCCGGCAACGACGCCAACCCCATCGCGCGGCGCGAGCCTCTCGCGCTGCTGGCGGAAGCTAATATCGTCAAGCGATACTCTGTCGATCCCGCACGCATTTACGTCGGCGGCTTTTCGGGCGGGTCGAGGATCGCGATGCATCTGGCGCTTTCCTATCCTGACGTGTTCCGCGGCGCGTTTCTGAATTCCGGCAGCGATCCGATCGGAGCCAGAGTTGCACCGGTGCCACCCAGGGACCTGTTCTATCGGTTCCAGGAATCCTCCACCGTCGCGTTTGTCACGGGCGAGGACGACACGCTGGTCCTGGCGACGGATCGCGTGAGCCGGCATGCGATGCGCGACTGGTGCGTGTTCAATGTCGAAAATCGCGAGATGAGCGGCACAGGTCACAGCACCGCGGATTCGGCGTCGCTGTCCTGGGCGTTCGACGTACTCGACAAAAAAGAGCAGCCCAGAGCCGGCGAACTCGCGCAATGCCGCGGCGGCATCGACGCGGAACTTGCGGATAAATTCCGCGAGGTCGACTCGCTCATCGCCTCCGGCGATCGCACCCAGGCCAAGGCGCGTCTCGACGACATCGACAGCCACTATGGCGGGCTCGCCGCACCCAAAAGCGTCGAGCTCGAGACGACTCTCGAGAAATAGCGGCCGCCCCGGCGGGAATAGCTCGCCTGCGTCGCGATCCAGCCGTGTACGTTGCAATCGGTCGCGCGATGGCTAGGCTCTTCCGGGGGATGGGGCGCGCCATGGAAAAACCCGTCGAAATCGATCGCGAGACGTCCGCGCAAAAGCGCGATCTCCTCGGGCATTTCTGCTTCGCGCTCCACTTCGCCGTAATGATCTACATCGTCGCCGGATGGCTCGCGCCGTGGCGTCCGGCGCTGGTTTTCTATCTCTTGTTCGTGCCCGCCATTTACATGCAGTGGACGGTCAACAGGGACACCTGCATCCTCAACAACATCGAAGGCTTCATGCGCACGGGCCGCTGGCGCAACAAGGAAATCAATCCCGAAGAAGGCGCGTGGCTCCTGACGCTCGCGACCGACATCACCGGCCTTCGCATCAGCACGTTTCAGATCAACCTGCTGACCTATTCGGTTCTCGTGCTGGTATGGCTTCTGGCGCTGGCACGGCTTTTCTGGCGCGTGTAGGGCCGCCTGTCCCGTCGGGCGATCCCGGTGTAGCATTACAGCCAGGGTTGTGGGGACCGGGGCCTGATGGCAAGCATCGACGTAGCGAGCGCTACCCAAGCGCTTGTCGAGCAGCCGGTCTCGCGCCCGACCGGCAGCCGCCCGCTGCTCGCCTTCATCGTGCTGCTGTTGCTGGGGCTCCTCCTGGCGCCTCTCTTCGCCAACCGCATCGCTTTCAACGCGCCGCGTCCCAAGGACGGTGTCGTGTCGTTCGCCTCATGGGGCGCCCTGACCACGCCCGTCCAGCTGGGTGGTGAGTGGATACTCGTCTGGCATGGCGACAGCGAGCACGAAGATGACGAATGGCGGCCGGCCAACGTGCCCGGGCCCTGGAAGGGCCTGCGGCTGCCGAGCGGTCTTGTCCTTTCTGAAAGTGGTGTCGGCACCTACGACTTGACACTCCGCGATTTGCAGCCTGGGCAATACACGCTTCACGTCCCCATCATCACCGGCGCCAGCCGTATATGGATAGACGGAAAGCTTGTGTCGTCGCTCGGGACATTTGGAGATTCCGCCGCCAGCACACGATATCTCGTCCGCTCGCAGGACGTCACGTTCGCCAGCACCGGAAAGCCGGTCAACCTTTCCATCGACATTGCGGAATTTCTCGACCGCAGCAACGGCCTCGAAGGTGCGCCGGTTGTCGGATTGAGCGCTCCGATGCGCGCCTGGACGAGTCTCGAATGGGCGAAGGACTTTCTTTTCCGCGTCTCGCTCGTGCTGCTCGCGATCTACGGCATCGTCGTCGTCATCTTCCGGCCGAGCGACCGCGCGTCGCTCTATTTCGCGCTGGCCTGTCTCGGCTTCCTGCCGCTCGCCACCACCGTCGGTTACGACAGCCTCATGATGGTCGCATTTCCCTGGCTTAGCTATCCGGCGCGGCTGGCTCTGCAATATCTTCCGGCAAATCTTTCGGCAGCCTTCTTCGTCGCCTATGCAAACGCACTGTTTCCAAGGGAAAGCCCGCGGCCGCTTTTCGTGTCGATCGAACTCGGCTTCGCCTGCTTCTTCACTGCGCATTGCGTTCTTTTGTGGTTCGGCCACACCTTCGTCGCTTCGCAAGTGTCGCGCTTCGACACGATGTGGGGCCTCGTCTCGTTCGCCTATATCATGGGCGTGGTCGCGGTTGCGTCGGTGAGGAAACGCGATGGCGCCCTTATCTTCCTCATCGGTGTCGGTCTGTTCGTCGGCACGTTCTCGTTCGATGCGCTCGTCGCAAACGAATTCATTCCGCGGGACAATGGCGTCGGTTACGACCTGACCTCTGTCGGCATGCTGATGCTGCTGTTTTCGCACATCGTCATTCTGGCCGAGCGATGGTCGATCGCGATCAGATCCGCCGAAGAGATGACGGTTGATCTGAGGCGGCTTATCGACGTGAGCTCGTCGATCACGGCGGAAATCCATCTCGGCACGCTCCTGCGGAAGATCGTCGAAGCGACCAGCAAATTCCTCCATGCTGACCGCAGCTCGCTTTTCCTCTACGACCCCAAGACCGACGAGCTGATCGCCACCGTCGCCGAAGGACTAGAGACGCGGCAGGTGCGCTTCTCGGCGCATCTTGGCGTCGCCGGCCACTCCTTCACCACGGGCGAGATCATCAACGTGGCGGACGCCTATGCCGATCCGCGCTTCAATCGCGATATCGACGACCTGACGGGTTATCGCACGAAAAGCCTGCTCACCATGCCGGTCGTGGCCCGCGACGGACGGCGCCTCGGCGTCATGCAGGCGCTGAATCGGCGCGACGCGAAAGGCTTCGACAAGGCCGACATCGCGCGCATGAGCGCGTTCGCATCGCAGGCGGCCATCGCTATCGACAACGCTACGCTCTTCTCGGAAGTCGTCTCGGCGCGGAACTACAACGAAAGCATCCTGCGTTCGATGTCGAACGGCGTCATCACCTTCGACGCTGACACGCGCATCGTGAAGATTAACGCCTCGGCTGCCGCTATTCTGGAGATCGACGCCGATGCGGTCGTGGGCATGGACGCGCAGACGATGCTGCAGGATGGCGCCAACGCCTGGATTCTCGACGAGCTGAAGGCCGTGCGCGCCGACAACCAGCCGCGGAGCTTCCTCGACGTCGACGTGCGCACCTACACGGGCAAGACGATCTCGGCCAACGTGTCCGTCGTGCCGCTGGTGGCCGAGGGGGCCGAGCCGGTGGGGCTTCTGATCATCATCGAGGACATCAGCGAGGAAAAGCGCCTTGAAGGCGCCATGCGCCGCTTCATGACGCAGAAAGTCGTCGATCAGGTGCTGCAGCGCCAGGACGAGCTTCTGTTCGGCACATCCTGCACGGCGAGCGTGCTCTTCGCCGACATCCGGAACTTCACGACGATGGCCGAAGCGCTGTCTGCGCGCGAAACCGTCGACATGCTGAACGAGATTTTCACGGAGCTGGTCGACGCCGTGTCGGCGTCGGACGGCGTGCTCGACAAGTTCATGGGTGACGCCGTGATGGCGGTGTTCGGCGCGCCGCTTTCCAGTGGACGCGACCCCGAGAATGCCGTCGTGTGCGCCATCACCATGATGGCGGCGCTGAACCGGCTCAACCTCAGGCGGCGCGAGCGTGGGCAGGCGGAGCTCAAGCTCGGCATCGGCATTTCGACCGGCGATGTCATCGCTGGCACCATCGGCTCGCCCAAGCGCATGGATTACACGGTCATCGGCGACAGCGTGAACCTCGCCTCGCGGCTGCAGGTGCTGACGAAGACCTACCAGGCGAGCATCGTCATCTGCGAAGCCACCGCCATGATGGTGACGCCGGGGCAGGTGATGCGCGAGCTCGATCTCATCCGCGTGCGCGGGCGCAAGAGGCCGGAGAAGATTTTCCAGCTGCTCTCCCACCACAATGAGCAGACGTTCCCGCACATGGCGGAGACGCTTGCAGCTTATGCTCGCGGGCGCGCCTGCCTGGTGCAACGCGACTGGCCGGGCGCGATCGCGGCTTTCGAGCAGGCTTTGCGTTTCAATCCCGGCGATCATCCCTCGCGGCTGATGCTCGAGCGTACCCGGGCCTTGATGAAGGCGCCGCCGGGCGATGATTGGGACGGCGTCTGGAGCACGCCGGACGCGGGCTGACGGCAATCTCTTCGGGCACGCGAAGATGTAAGTCTGTTCCCGCACGCAATCGTATCTCGTCCCGTTGTGTCGCATAGGCGACTGCGCGCCGGGATTGCATGGCATATCTCTCGCATGGACAATCTGATTCGGTGCGCAGCGATTCGCGGAATGAGAAGACGCGCGGCCGATCCGCGCGGAGTTCCATTTGTCGGCGAAACCCAAGCGATCCGAGCCTGAGGAGGCTCTTGCCAAGTTTCGGCAGGCCGTGGTCGATGAAAACAAGGGTCATCTGGCCGAAGCCGAACGCCTCTACGAGGAGGTGCTGGCGCTTCAGCCAAGCTATGTCGATGCGCTGCACCGGCTCGCGGGCCTTGCGCTTCAAACCCGACGGACGGAGCGCGGGGCGGAATTAATTGCCCAGGCGATCAAGGTCAGCCCGGCCGTGGCGCAGACCCACGCCAATCTCGGCTATGCCCTGAGTGCGCTCAAGCGCTACGACGAGGCGCTCGCAAGCTACGACACGGCCATCGAACTGAAGCCCGATTTCGCCGATGCACATTACAGCCGCGGCATCGTGCTCGACGCGCTGAAGCGTCCGCAAGAGGCGCTCTTGAGCTTCGAGACGGCGATCAGGCTCAGGCCAGACTTCGCGCCCGCCCGTACGAGCCGCGGCATCGCGCTCTACGACCTCGGACGTTTCGACGAGGCGCTTGCGAGTTATGACGCCGCCATCGCCGCAGCGCCCGAAGACGCGAATGCGCACTACAACCGCGGCAATGCACTGACGGCGCTCAAGCGGCACGAAGAGGCGCTGGCGAGCTACGACGCGGCCATCGCGCTCAAGCCCGATCACATCGTGGCGCTTAACAATCGCGGCGTGTCGCTGACGGAATTGAAACGGCACAAGGAGGCCCTGGCGAGCCTCGATGAGGCGATCGCTCGGGAGCCGCATTACGTCGAAGCGCACAGCAATCGGGCCATCGCGCTGAACGACATGAAGCGTTTCGACGAGGCGCTGGCCGCTTTCGACGCGGCGCTCGCGCTGGCGCCCGATTTCGCCTCCGCCCATTACGGCCGCGCCGTCACGCTCAACGAGATGAAGCGCGCGCCGGAAGCGGTGGAAAGCTATGCCCGCGCGCTTGCACTCGATCCCGATGCGCCGTTCCTTCTGGGCAAGCTCGTCCACATGAAGATGGCGATCTGCGACTGGCGGGATTTCGAACGCGACACGAAGGCGCTGGCGAAGCGTACGCTGCGCGGCGACAGGGTCTCGCCGCCGTTCCAGCTTCTGGCCGCCGTCGATCAGCCTCTGCTGCACCGGAGGGCCGCAGAAATCTATGCGCGCGAGGCCATGCCGCTTGAGAAGGTGCTCGTGCCCCTCGGCAAACGGCCGCGCCGTCAGCGCATCCGCGTCGCCTATTTCTCCGCCGATTTCCACGACCACGCGACGGCCGTCCTGATGGCGGAGCTATTCGAGCGTCACGACCGCGCGCGCTTCGAGCTGTCGGCGTTTTCCTTCGGGCCTTATTTCGACGATCCGATGCGCAAGCGCCTGGTGCGCTCTTTCGACCGCTTCCTCGACGTGCGTGCGCGTTCCGACCGCGAAGTGGCGATGCTGGCGCGCGAGCGCGAGATCGACATCGCGATCGACCTCAAGGGCTACACGGGCGATGAGCGGCACGCCATCTTCGCCTATCGCGCGGCGCCGATCCAGGCGAGCTATGTCGGCTATCCGGGCACGATGGGCGTGCCGTTCATGGATTATCTGATTGCCGATCCGACACTCATTCCCGAAAGCCATCAGTCGCTCTACACCGAGAAGATCGCGTATCTGCCGCGCTCCTATCAGCCGAACGACACCAGACGCGTCGTGGCCGAGACGATCTTCACGCGCGAAGAGCTGGGCCTGCCCAGGAACGGCTTCGTCTTCTGCTGCTTCAACAACAACTACAAGATCGTGCCCGAGACGTTCGACAGCTGGATGCGCGTGCTTCAGGCCGTCAACGGCAGCGTGCTGTGGCTCCTCGAAGACAACGCGACGGCGCGCGCCAATCTCTGCAGGGAGGCCGAGGCCCGCGGCGTCGATGCGAACCGTCTGGTCTTTGCGCCGCGCATGAACCTCGCCCGTCATCTCGCGCGCCAGCGCGTCGCCGATCTCTTCCTCGACACGCTGCCCTACAATGCGCATACGACCGCCAGCGATGCGTTGTGGGTGGGTCTGCCGGTGCTCACGCTTTCTGGCGTAGCCTTTGCGGGTCGCGTCGCGGCGAGCCTGCTCAAAGCCGTGGGCCTGGCGGAGCTGGTCACGACCACGCGCGCGGAATTCGAGCGGCTCGCGATCGAACTTGCGACGACACCCCAGAAGCTCGGCGCCATCAACATGAAGCTCGCCGCAAACCGCGCGAACGCGCCGCTCTTCGATATCCAGCGCCTCACAAAGGACATCGAAGCGCTCTATGCGCAGATGTATGACCGCTATCAGGCGGACCTGCCGCCAGATCATATCGCACCGCCGCGGTAGCGCCGGCGTGTGATGGCCGCAAATGCGGGCCACACAGGCGACGAAAGACTCCCGCTCAACCTCGACGTGCGAATCCGGCTCCAACCGGGTGGCCCGCATATGCGGGCCATGACAGGATAGGGAGAGATAAGCGGAGGGGAAGCATGGACGGGGACGGCAATATCACGCGCCGGGCGATTGCACCGTTGGCGGCGGGCGCAGCACTTGCGGCGATGGCGTCGTGCGCGCCCGGGCCGCACAAACCGCAATCGCGGCAATTTCCAAAGGATTTCATTTGGGGCGCGGCGACTTCCGCGTTCCAGATCGAAGGCGCGCTCGATGTCGACGGGCGCGGGCCCTCCATCTGGGACGTGTTCGAGAACAATCCCAAAAACATCGTCGATCATTCGACCGCCGCGGTCGCAGCCGATTCCTATCGCCGCTACAAGGATGACGTGGCCTTGCTGAAGAGCGCCAACCTCGGCGCCTACCGCTTCTCGATTGCTTGGCCGCGCGTGCTGCCGACGGGCGAGGGGCGGGTGAACGACAAGGGTCTCGACTATTACAGCCGCCTCACCGATGCGCTACTCGAAGCGAAAATCACGCCCTATGCCACGCTCTATCATTGGGACCTACCGCAGGCGCTCTACGAGAAAGGCGGCTGGAAATCACGCGACACGGCGATGCGCCTGGCCGATTATGCGGGCCTCATCGCCGACAAGTTGGGCGACCGCCTCCAGCATTTCATCATCCTGAACGAAGCGGCCGTGCACACCATCGTCGGCCATGTGATCGGCACACAGGCGCCCGGCACGCGCGATCCCGACGCGATCTCGCCCGTCACGCATCACCAGAATCTGGGGCAGGGGCTTGCCATGCAGGCGCTGCGCGCGCGCCGGCACGACCTGAAAGTCGGCACGACCATGGCGCTGGCGCCGTCGCGCGCTGCAGGTCCATGGTGGGCGCTGCGCAACTTCCTGCCGGCCAAAAGCTTCGACGCGATCTGGAACGGCGCCTATCTCGATCCGCTGTTCCGGGGCGACTATCCTTGGCTCATCCGTTCGCTGTTCGACAGCGTGGTCAAGCCAGGCGATTTCGCGATCACGAAACAGCCGGTCGATTTCCTCGGCGTGAACTATTATTCGCCGACCTATATCCAGTACGATTCCGATCCGAAGAACCCGGCACATATCGGCCCCGGCGTGCCGCCCAAGGGCGTGGCCATCGACGCGTTCGGCCGCGAGATCGATCCCTCGGGCCTGAGCGAAATGCTCACGCGCGTGAGGAACGATTACGGCAATCCGCCGGTGCTCATCACCGAGAACGGCTGCTCCGATCCGCTGGGCCAGGGTCCCGCGCTGCAGGACGACGGGTTCCGCGTGAAGTATCTGACGCAACATCTCCAAGCCGTGAAAGCCGAAATGGAAAACGGCTCACCCGTCGACGGCTTCTTCGTCTGGTCGATCATCGACAACTGGGAATGGGATTCCGGTTTCACGTCCAAATTCGGCATCGTCGCGATGGACCGGAAGACGGGGGTCAGAACGCCGAAGGCGTCGTATGCGTGGTACGGGGACTTGGCGAAGACGGGAACCCTGGCAAGCGCCTGAAGGATCACTGCGCCTTCCCAACCCGCCGTCGCAGGTTTCGCGCGACAATTGCACGAAGCCGCTTGGAACGGCCGCTTTTCCGGGACGTTTCCGTGGCGTAGGAGGAGCACCAGCGGCAGCAGAGAGAAATGCGCCCTAAATCTATTGTCTTCGGGGGCACTGGCCTTGCAGCGATGACGGGGGCGTTCTTTCTCATGGGTTCGCCCGCAGCCCTTGCCCAGGCGAACATCAATACAAATCCTGGCGCGCAGCAGAAAAGTGCGCCCGCTCCCATGCAGTCGTTGAGCGAGGTAGCGGATCCGACCACCACGCTCGTAGCGGACCCCGTGAAGGATGTGACCGGAACGCCGATCGGGGATGTGCGAAGCGTGAAAATGACCGCGGACCTCAAGGTCACGGCGGTGGATGTCACGCTCCGCACACAGGAGAACACCGGAAAGGCTGTATCCATCGATGCGAGCAAATTTCGCTTCGATCCGAACAATAGCGTCCTCGAAACGTCTCTGAGCCTCTCGCAGATCCAAAAACTGCCCGCGGCCCAATAGCCCTGAACGCCCGAGGCCCGGCCTCGCGCTGTTCGGGGGAAAGCTTTTGGGGGATTACATAGACCGCGCCTTGCGTGCCGTGATCAGCACGCCGACCTCATCCGGTCTCGGATTGATAAAATCGAGTCTCACCCGGCCGTCCGGCAACGTGCTCACTTGAGCTGGGATGGTCGAGTTCGTGAGTTGCCAGCCGAAGGGCAGCACGACCGTGTTCGTGGGCCGTCCGAAGGAGCGGTCGAAGACGAGTTCGTCGCCGACGAGCTTGTAGCGGCCGGGATCGGTGTAGGTTTCCGACATGCGCAGCCTGATCGATTGCCCGTCCTTCAGCGGCGCAAAGGGGAACACCACCACTTCCGTGTCCGGCGCGATGGTCGCGGGCAATTCCGGATCGGTGATGCCGGCCTTGGTGATCTGATCGCCCTTTAGGATCTGCGCGGGGATCGCCGCGCCCGTGTCGAGATTGCGCGCCGACGGATTGGAAGCGGCGCTGCCCGTGCGCACGACGTTGATATAGCGACTCGTGCCGGCGCGCTCTTCCGTATAGTCGTGATAAAGATCGAAGGTGTGCGTTTCGGGATCGCGCAGGAAATAGACGATGGTGCGCGTCTGTGCGGCGCGCTCGCCCAGGCGCTTCGCGACGCTCGACGGTCCAGCCGGTAAATTCATAGGCTTCGCGGAAAGCTTGAGGGGTGCTTCGCCGGGCGTGTTGTTGAGGAAGCTCACCCTGATGCGGCCGTCGGCCTCCTGCTCCACTTGAGAAGGATAATTGCACGCGACGAGCCCGTAGCCTTTCGGCAGCACGACGGCATTGCGCTTGATGCCGAGGCTGCGGTCGAACACGATCGTGTCGCCGGTCCGGTAATAGCTCTTCTTGTCTTCATAGGTCTTGAGGATGCGGATGCGGCCTTCGCCACCGTCCGCCGGCACGGGCCGCGCCAGTGCCACACGGATGTAGTCGTAGGTCGGATCGAGACCGGACATTTCGACCTTTGCATCCGCGCCCGACACGACCTTGAAGGCGAGCGGTGCGCCCGTCGCGCGATCGATGACGCTCTCGTCCGTCGAGATGCTGCCCTTGCGGATGGGGTTGAAGAAGGCGGTCGCACCCGCGCGCGTCTCGGTGATGTCGTAGATAATACGGAACTTGCCGGAGCCGGGCGCGAGGAGCTCGTACCGCGTATAGCCGTAGGCTTCTTCGGGCGGAAGCACCGCAGGCGGCGCAGCCATCGCCGAAGCGGACACAAACATGGCCAGCGCGAACCCAATCGTTTTCAAATGTTGCATGGCTTTCCCCCGGTAGCCGCCAAGCATGAAGCCTGCCTTTCCGGCTTGCAACGTCCCTCTCGTGCGCCCGGCGCAGGCATAAGAAGCTTTTGGCGCAACAACGATGGATATGCCACCTTTCGCTGACATGCTCGCGGCAGAAGAACAGAGGCATGCAGTCCCATGACCCCCTCTCCCCGTCAGAAGGATTTCTTCCCGACACCCGCGCGCCGATCTTTCCCGCTCCGAATGGTGCACGTCTTGATCGCGGCCGCATCGGTGGCTGTCGGAAGCTGCGCCGATCGATACGAAGGATACACGGTGCGGAGCATCACGTTCGAATATTCCGATCTGGACCACGCGGCCCATGAGCGGCTTGCTCTTCAGGCGGCCCAGGACGAATGCTACAATGGAGGCGATATGTATGCACAGCCGGCACGTCCGCCGCAGATCGTGAGCGACGGCACAGCGACGAGCCCGCATTTCCGCGCGACGTTATCCTTTTATTGTATCGGCATACGCGGCGAGGATTAAGGGGGTGGCGCGCGCGCAGCTAGGTCGTAGCGCTTTGCTTCAGGCGTTCTTCGAAGGCCTCCGCGACAGTTTCGGCTTCCATGCGGTTGGCGTAACGATAGCCGATCCAGACGACGTTCTCATCGTCGGGTCCTTTCAGCTTCACTTTCGACGCAGCCATCTTGTCGAAGCCCACGGCAAAGAGCGTTCGCATCTCGAAGAATTTTGCACCAACCAAGAAAGTCGTCGCCGCGTAGACGGCCTGCTCCGCGAGGTAGCGGAAATCCACCACCCAGACGGAAAACATCGCGAAAGTCGCGCGGCTATTCCCGCTGCTTCCCAAAGCAATCTGACGGGCTTCGATCGGCCCCTTCATGATTCCGTCAGAACGGCAAACCGATCGTCGCCCCGATCGATATCAGAAGCACAGCAAGACCGATCTCGCTCCACTGCTTATACGGCTTCACCAGTGTGAACATTTTCCCCCTCCGCCCGAGTCGCAGCCACTTTAGCGCAAATTCGACCGTCTCGACGGCGGCCAAGGAATGGCTATAAGCTCCGGCCCTTTCGCCGGGTATCGCCATGTCCCTCGAAGCCGTCCGTCCCATCACGCTGGCCGAAATCCGCGAAGCGCGCGCGCGCATCGCCGACATCATCGTGCGCACGCCGCTCGTCCGCCTGCAGCTGGGGCCTGGCTATCCCGACATTCGCCTGAAGCTCGAGAATCTGCAGCCCATCAACGCCTACAAGCTGCGCGGCGCCGCTAACGCCGTCGCCATGCTCTCCGATGAGAAGCGCAGGAAAGGCGTGTGGACCATCAGCGCAGGCAATGCGGGGCAGGGCGTGGCGTATGCAGCACGCGCGGCCGGGGTGCCGTGCACCGTCGTCGCCATCGATTCAGCGCCGGAAGCCAAGCGCGAACGCATGAAGGCGCTGGGTGCGCGCATCATTGCCGTCTCTTACGACGATGCGTGGAAGGCCCTCGACGCGCGAAGCTATCCGGGCGTCGAAGGCACGTTCGTGCATCCCTTCGACGATCACAACTTCATCGCCGGCAACGCGTCGCTGGGACTCGAAATCCTCGAAGATGCGCCGGACGTGAAAACCGTCATCGGCGGCATCGGCGGCGGCGGTCTCGTGGTGGGCCTGGCGAGCTCCATCAAGGCGCTCCGGCCGGACGTGAAGGTTCTCGGCGCGGAGCCCGAGACGGCGGCGCCCGCGTCGCTCTCTTTCGCGAAAGGAAGCCCGCAGGTCTTCGCGGACTGGAAATCGTCCTTCGTCGACGGCGCCGGCGGGCAAAGCACGTTCCCGCGCATGTGGGAGCGCATGAAGGACATCGTCGACGGTTCCGTCGTCGTGACGCTGGACGAAACGAAGAACGCCATGCGGATCATGGCGGAGAAGGCGCGCATCATTTCCGAGGGCGCCGGCGCGCTGCCGCTGGCCGCCGCGCTTTCCGGCAAGGCGGGCGAGGGCCCCATCGTTGCCGTGGTCTCCGGCGGCAATATCGATCTGAAGAAATTCTGCGAGCTGATGGCCTAGCGCAATTCCAGCAGCTGCTTTCATGGCCCCGTTCCGAATTCGATATGGGGTCAAACTAGTAGGGCACGCCTAAGTAGGGCAGGACGCCTTTCGGAGTCCCGCCATGCGAACCGCTAATCTTCTCGCCGCCACGATCCTCCTCGGCAGCTTCGCCGCTGCCTGCACGCCCGAGCCTCCGGCAGAGGCGCGCACGGATGACACCGTCGTACGCACCGACACGCCGATGGCACGGACGGATGTGGCGTTGACGCCGAAAGCGGGCGGCGACGTTCCGGTCGGCCATTTCGATTCCGTCGAGCTGCGCGGCGGCGGCCATGTGATCCTGCGTTACGGCGCAACGGAGCGCGTGACGCTCATCTCCGGCAGCACGCAATTCACGCATTTTCATATCGAGGACTGCGGCAGGCTTGTCATCAATGCGTGCACCTATGATTGCCCGTCGCACTATGACCTCGAGATCCAGATTCTCGCGCCGCACGTGAACGCGGTTGCGATCCGCGGCGGCGGCCATATCGAGAGTGTGCCGGGCTTTCCCGCGCAGGGCGCTATCACGGCTGCGATTCAAGGCGGCGGCGATATCGATCTGCGCACGATCGACGCGGCGAACGGCACGGCGGCGGTCGACGGCGGCGGCAAAATCCGCATTCACGCCAGCCGGCATCTGACGGCGGCCGTTAACGGCGGCGGTTCGATCGCCTATTGGGGCGCTGCCGAGGTGACAAGCGCCATCAACGGCGGCGGCAGCATCCATCGCGAGAACGGCGGCTAGACGGACTTCAGTCGCCCAACCTATTTCGCCCAGTCGGCGAGGAAGTCCTTGAACTCGAAATGGCTGATGAGCTCGATGGCGCGCTTCTTGACGTCGGCTTCCAGCGCCGCGCGTTCCCCGGCGTCGGCGAGCCGCGTGATCGGCTTGACGAAATTCTCTTCCGCGATCAGTTGCGACGTCAGTTTTCTCACCGCGTGCCAGGCCGTCGGCGGCGTGAAGAAGATGCCGAGATGCAGCGAGCGCCTCGGGCCGTTTTCGCAATGATGCCAGTTGCCGCCCGGAACGAAGAGAATATCGCCGGGCTCGAGCACCTCGTCGAAGATGGGCGAGGTTTCGGGCGGCGGTTCGGGGCTCGTCATGCCGACGACGGGATTGGCGACCGGCGGACCGTAGATGCGCCAGCGCTTGCTACCTTCCACCTGCAGGATGATGAGATCTTCGGGATCGTAATGGAGCTTGAATGCGCCGCCTTTGCCGGCCGTCACGATCACGCCCACCTTGATCTGCTCGGAGACGCGCGCGCGTATGTTGTCGCGCAGCGCCGCCAGAGCTGGCACGTGACCGTCGATCGGCGTGATGATGAGGCTGAAGCCGTCATCGAGGAACGTCTTGATCTTGCCGGGATCGACCTTGTTGGCATTGCCAACACGGACGAGCCATTGGTCCGGCGGGACCATCACCGATTCCCTGGCGAGCCTGAATTCGACAAGGCTTTTGGGGTGCTCGCCGCGGTCGATCATGCCGATCAGCATGTCCCAGTTCAGCAAGGCCTTGTGGCGGTTGGGGTTTGTGCTGCGCAGCAATGTCAGTTCGCGCAACCGCAGGAGCGAGAGGAAGTCCTCCTCGGAGAGAGGCGCGACCAACTCTTCCAGCGTGACCGGCGCACTCCGCATTTCTTCCCCAACGCGCGGAAGGTCTGAATGCTTTATTTAGACCATGAACCCTTCGGCTCAAGTGGCGACCTGTTGTGGCGCAGAAACAATTCCTCCCCGCGCAGCGGGGGAGGTGGCGCGCGACGAAGTCGCTTGACGCAGGTGCCGCTCCGCCGCGGAGTTTATCCTTCGGCCGCGCTTTGTGCGGTCCGGGCGGACCCCCTCTCCGAAAGGAATCCGGGGCAGGAAAGTCATTTCAGCATTTCGCTAAAGAGCCTGATCAATTCGCGCCAGTGGCGCTCGGCGCCTTCCGGATTGTGCACCGGCATGTCGGCCGGCACCCAGCCATGGAGGCAGCCCTTCCAGATGGAAACGTCGGCGTCGACGCCGGCATCCTTGAGCGACTTCTTGAGGCGTTCGTTCTGCGCTTCGTCGTAGCCGTGGTCATTCTCCGCTCCGGCGATCAGCACTTTCGCTTTGATCTTCGGCGCCAGGAGATGCGGACTGTTCGCGTCGTCCGTGGCCATGTTGCCGCCATGGAATGACGCGGCCGCGACCACCCGGTCCGGGAAATTGCCCGCCGCGCGCAAGGCGATGCCGCCGCCCATGCAATAGCCGGCGACACCGACTTTCTCGGACTTCGCATCCGGCTGTTTCGCGAGCCAGTCGAGGCACGCCTTCGTATCAGTCACTTGCTTTTCGGGACCGGTCGAGGCGCGCAGCTTAGCAAAGAGCGCGACCTGATCGGGGTCGCCGGCGCGAAGCTTCCGGATGTCAGGCGGCGTGTAGGGCCCCGCGCGCCAGAAAAGATCGGGCAGCAGCACGTAATAATCTGACTGGGCCAGCCGCTCGGCCATGTCGAAGAGGGCCGGACGGATGGCCGGCGCATCCATGAAAAGGATCACGGCTGGCCACGGACCGCGGCCCTGGTTCGGGGTGAACACGAACGCCCGGGCCCGGCCGTCCGGCGAGGGAATGGTCACTTCGCGCTTCATTTTCGGGTCTCCCTCCTGTCGAACACGCCCCAAGTCAGCCTATGTCATTCTCCGTTGACTTGGACAGGGGTCTTTGGCAAGATGTCATCTGAAAATGACAACTGTGCTCGCACCCGAACGATCCCGCAAACGCGACGCCGATGCGACGCGTGCGGCCATTCTTGCCGCCGCCAAGAAGCATTTCGCCCAGTCGGGCTATGACGGCGCATTCCTGCGCGACATCGCGGCCGATGCCGGCGCCGACGCGGCGCTGATCAATCGCTATTTCGGCGGCAAGGACGGGCTCTTCGCCGCCGCGCTGAAGGACTCGATCGCGCCCGATCGCATCGCGCAATGGGACCGCAAGACCTTCGGACGCGAGGTGGCGACCATGATGGCGGGGCACGCGCACGCCCAAGTCGATCGCATGCATTCCTTCCAGTTTCTGCTGCAGGCCGCGACCAATCCGACGACCGCGCCGCTCCTCAACGAAGCGGTGCAGGAGCGCTTCATGTGCCCGATCCGCGACTGGATCGGCGGCGACGACGTCGAGGCGCGCGCACGCCTTCTTGCTTCCGTGTTCATCGGTCTTCTGGTCGAGCGGCTGATCCGCGACGAACCGCTGGAAGGTCCGGAACGCGACGCCTTTATCGAACGCACCGCGGCCATGTTGCAGTCGCTCGTGGAACACTAATCGCAACGGAGGAAACGATGACGGATATCACGAAGGATATGGTCTACGAGTCGGTCGCGCCCGACGATTTCGAATCCATGATCGAGCTCGACCGTTACGAAAAACGCTCGACCGCCTTCGATCACATCATCGCGGCCACCCACGATCATTTCTGGGATCCGTTGGACAAGAAGTACATCGACTTCTCCGAGCCGTTCGACATGGAGAACGTCCAGATGATGCCGGACGACCAGATTTTCCAGCTCCAGATTCCTTACGTCCTCGATCACCTCGAGAAAACGGGCCAGAAGATCAAGTTCGCCAACGAGATGCAGCTGTGGTCCTTCTCGTCGATCCTCCATGGCGAGCAGGGCGCGCTCAATCTCTCCGCCTCGCTCTGCCACGTGCTGAAGGATCAGGGCGCGCAGGAATACGCCGCCAACCAGACCCGCGAAGAGGCACGCCACGTCACGGCGTTTGCGCAATACATCAAGGCGCGCTGGGGCCGTCCGCGTCCCTGCGGCACCGTCCTGAAGCAGCTTCTCGTCGACATCATCGCGGCCCCCGAGGTCTACAAAAAGATCATCGGCATGCAGATGCTGGTCGAAGGTCTCGCCATGGGCGCGTTTGCCACGGGCTACAAGTTCAACCAGGACCCGCTCGCCAAGAAGCTCTTCCAGCTCGTGATGACGGACGAAGCATTCCATCACAAATTCGGAAAAATCTGGGCCGATCGCACGATTCCGCGCATGACGCAGGACGAACGCGATGTGGTCGAGGACTGGGCGGCGCACTGCTTCCAGTCGCTCCTGTTCAACATGGGCTCGCCGCAGCAGCAGGCGCAGATGTACCGCGACTTCGGCCTCGATCCGGAGAAGGTGATTGAAGGCCTCACGGAGCTGCGCGCCAGCGGCCGCACGCGCGCACGGCTGAAGGAATCGACCAATATCTTCCGCGTCCTCATTAAGACGCTCTTGAAATCCGGTCTCATCACCGAACGCACGCGCGCCTTCTATGCGACCTATGTCGACATGGACGAGCTGAAAGCCGAAGGCGATCGCATGGTCGGCGACGACATCGCCGAGGACGGCATCAAATATCTCCAGGCGATCAACTTCAAAGAGCGCAGCGCGGCCGGGGCGATCAAGATCGCGGCCGAATAACGCTACGCGCGCGGGCTTGCTGAAGCTCGCGTCCAGCGCCGCAGGAAGCTCAGAACCGCTCGCCGACCATTTCCTCGCTCGTGGCCCAGAGCGCCTTGGCGCGTTCGGGATCGAGCGCATAGGGCCGCACGCCGCCGCGCGCTGCCGGATTGTCGATGATCTGGGCGACGTGGCAATCCTCGCAATATTTGCCGCCCACCTCGTCGGCGGACGCCACGAAGCCGCTCCACACCGTCGTTGCCGCGCCCTGCGGGATCGTCTTCCATTGGAAGGCGGGAAGATTTGCCGCCTTGTTCCCCTCGTCGATGCTCTTGATCATCTGCTCCCGCAATTCCGGCGTCATGTGCCGGCCCAGTTCGGTCTGAATCCCGCCGGGATGCACGGCCGTGGCGCGAATGCCTTCGCCTTTGTGCCGCCGGTCGAACTCCACCGCGAACAGGATGTTCGCCGTCTTGGAGCGACCATAGGCGCCGAACTCCGTGTAGGGCGTGCGCTCGAAATTGGGATCGGTCAGATCGACATCGGAGAAACGGTGGCCGGCCGAGGACAGGTTTACCAGCCGTGAGCCCTTCTTCAGCAGCGACACGATGCGGTTCACGAGCACGAAGTGACCTAGATGATTGGTGCCGAACTGCGTCTCGAAGCCGTCGGAGGTCTTGCCTTTCGGGCAGGCCATCACGCCCGCATTGCAGATCACGACGTCGAACGGTTTGCCCGCCTTCACCAGCGCATCGGCGCAGGCGCGTATGCTCTTGAGCGATGCGAGATCGAGCGCGATCAGCTCGAGGTTCCCGCCGTTCTTCGCATCCTTGCGGACGATTTCGGTTGCGCGCTTCGCCTTGTCGAGGTCGCGCGCCGCACCCACGACGGTCGCGCCGTGTGCCGCCAGCGTGCGGGCGGTTTCCACGCCGAGACCCGCCGATGCGCCCGTCACAAGAATGCGCTTCCCGCTGAAGCTCACGCCCCGGAGCACCTCGTCCGTGGTCGATTCCGCGCCGAATTGTTTTGCTACCGCCTCCTCCCAGGTTCCGGTTCCGGTGATATTGGCATGGATATCAGGGGCTTAGAAATCGCATTGGCCGCCGCTATTCTGAATTTCAAATAGTGAAAAATATATCTGACTATGAAAAATGACTTTCGAATCTGGCGAACCGGGAGGAAGCTCCGGTCGCCCCACCCGGAGCTTCAGGATGCGTTTGCGCTCACTCGCCTTGCCGTTCGCCCTCATCGCCGCGGCTTTCGCCATGTCTTCCCCGGCAGCACCGGCCTCCGGCGCCGCGCTCGCAACGGCTGAGCAGCCGCATGCACTCGAGAAAGCCGACCTCGAGGCGTGGCTCGACGGCTTCGTTCCCTACGCGCTGAAAAGCGGCGATATCGCGGGCGCCGTCGTCGCTGTCGTAAAGGACGGCCGTGTCCTGGTCGAAAAAGGCTACGGGTACGCCGACGTGGCACGGAAGACTCCGATGGATCCCGAACGCACTCTCGTGCGCATCGGCTCGACGTCGAAGCTCTTCACCTGGACTGCGGTGATGCAACTGGTCGAACAGCACAAGCTCGACCTCGATCGCGACGTCAACGACTATCTCAACTTCAAGGTCGCGAGCAAAACGGGCCGGCCCATCACGCTGCGTGATCTGATGAATCACAGAGCGGGTTTCGAGGAAGGATTGAAGGACGTCCTCGCCGTCGATCCGCATGCGCTCCAGTCGACGGAGCAATATCTCAAGACGCATCCGCGGCCCATGCTCTTCGCGCCGGGGGAAGTGCCCGCCTATTCGAACTACGGCGCGGCGCTTGCGGGCTACATCGTGCAAAGAGTTTCCGGCGAACGCTTCGAGGACTACGTCGCACAGCACATTCTTAAGCCGCTCGACATGCAGCACACGACGTTCGAGCAGCCGTTGCCGGAGCGGTTCCGCGCGGCGATGGCCAAAGGTTACATGACGGCATCCTCGCCGCCGCATCCTTTTGAATTCGTCGTGACGGGTCCGGCGGGCAGCGCCGCGGCCACTGCCGACGACATGACGCGGTTCATGATCGCGCAGCTGCAGCTCGGCCGGCTCGGCGACCATGCAATCCTGAGCGCCGACACGGCGCGACGGATGCAAAGTCCTTCGGAAACCAGTTTGCCCGGCTTCAGCACGATGGCGCACGGTTTCTTTTACGATCGTCACAACGGCCGCCTCGTCATTGGACATGGCGGCGATACGATTGTTTTTCATACCGAACTCGATCTCCTGCCGGGAGAAGGCGTCGGAATCTTCTATAACTTCAACAGCCGCGGGAAGAACGACGCGGTTTACGGCGCCCGCGAACTTCTTTTCGACGAATTCATGGACCGTTATTTTCCCGCGCCCCCGCAGGCACTCATGCCGACACTGTCTTCGGCAGCGCGTGACGCGCAGGAGATCGCCGGCCTCTACGAAAGCTCGCGCCGCGTCGAGCATGGCTTCCTGAGTTTCTTCTATCTCCTGCAGCAATCTTCGATCGGCACGAACGCGGACGGCACGATCACCGCGCCGCCGGGCCCTGGAGGACAAAGCGACACAACGTTCCGCGAAATCGGTCCGCAGTTGTGGCGCCAGAAAAACGGCACGCGCGAGCTGGCGCTGCGAGACGTCGACGGCGTGAAAACCGTCATCGACAGCACAGATCCGACATCCGTGCTTCAGGCGGTGCCGTTCCTCAGGTCGCAGTCGCTCAACCTGACGGTGCTGCTTGCGTCCGTCGCCATATTGTTCTGGTCGCTTGTGCTGTGGCTTGTTTCGCCGCTGTTGCGGCGCGGCGAACCGGCACGAAGTGCTGCGTCGCCGTCGTTGCGGCGCATGCGCCTGTATCTGCGCGGTGCGGCGCTCGTGGACGCCGCCTATCTGGCGGCCTGGACGATGCTGTTTCTTCCGATCCTGAGCTACAAGCTGGAGGTTTACAGCTACCGTCTCGATCCGGTGGTGCTGGCGCTGGAATGTTCGGGCCTGCTTGCGATCGGGGCGGCGTGCGCCGGTCTCTGGTCGACGTGGCGGGTATTCCGGGAGGGTGCGCCGCTTCTTTCGAAAATCTGGAGTGCCGCAGTGTCGCTGGCGCTGCTGGGCGTCGTCTGGATCGGCGCGATGGGCGGTCTCATCGGCATCAATCTGAACTATTGAAAAGGCTCAATCGAGCGCTTCACCCGCGAAGCGGGCGGCGGGCACCTCTATCGCGTCGCCCACATAGCTCTGCCCATGACGTCTGGCTGAGTAGGCGAGCACGATCGCCGGCGCCGCGATGATGCCGGCTGTCAGGAACGGTGCGTTCACCGACAGATGCGTGAAGGTGAAGCCGGCCAGAGACGGTCCGACCAGACGCGCGAGCGCGCCTGTTGCATTGTTGAGGCCGAGATACTGGCCCTGATGGTCGATATCGACATTGCGCGAGATGAGCGCTGCAACATTCGGCCAGGCGATCGATTGTCCGAACGCGGCAATCGCCAGCAGCACGATTGTCGTAGCCCCGCCCGTGGAGAACGGCTGCAAAAACGCACAACTCGCCGTCAGCGTCATGCCGACCGCGAGAACGCGGGCTTCGCCGAACCGCCGCGATAGCCGGCCGACAAGGAACAGCTGGCAGATCGCCGCTACCACGCCCACGATGGCGAAGGCGCCGCCCACCTGTTGCGGTCCCCAATCGAAGCGCGCCTGCGTCCACAGGCCGAAGACGAATTCGATTCCGGTGAAAGCGCAGCCGGCGAGGAACGTCACACCCATCAGCCGGCGGATGACGGAATGGCTAAGCGCGCTGCCGAGCACAACCCAGCGACTCGGCTGATGCGAGAAACGCGGGGCGCGGTGGCGACTCTCCGTTACGAACAACGTGATCGAAAGCGCGGAGATCGCGGAGAACGTGGCGCAGACAAGAAGCGGGATGCGGAAGCCTACGGGGCCTGCCGAAGGATGCGCGAGCAGTCCGCCGAGTGCGGGACCGACGATGAAGCCCATGTTGTTCGCGGCACCCAGGAGCGACATGCGCCCGGTGCGTCTGTCACCCGGCGTCACGTCGGCGATGTAGCCCTGCACCACAGAGCCGTTGCCGCTTGCCATGCCGCCCATCAGCCGGACGACGAAGGCGACGGCCACGTTGGGCGCGAAGGCGAGCGCCAGGTAGCAAAGGCAATTGCCGCACACCGTGGAGATGAGGACGGGCTTGCGACCGATGCGGTCGGAAAGGCGTCCCCAGAAAGGCTCGCCGAAGAAGGCGCCGATGGCGTAGGCGGAGAATACGAGCGCGATCTGCCAGGCGCTGGCGTTGAAGGACTTGGCATAGAAGGGCAGCAGCGGCACCACGATGCCGAAGCCCACGAGGTTGATGAACAAAATGAAAAGCAGCGTCGGCAGGGCCGCGGCCGAGGGTTTCTTCGTAGGGAGGGCTTCCGCGCTCATGAGATTTTGTCAGATATAATTGCTGCAGCGCACAAGGCCAAGGACGAATTGGTCGCGGTGTCGTAGCGGATTATCGCTAACGGTTTGTGTCGCAGGGCCGCCCGCGCGATGTCGTCCGTGGTTCCCGCCCACGGGAGAGGCTGATACCTTTGGAATCTATCGCATGTTTTCGGGGCGTCGTTTGATCTGGCAATCTGGCTGGGTGAGCGAACTCCTGCGATTCCCGAGCGCCGTTCGGCGAGACCCCGACGTCGACGCCTGGTTTTCCAGACCCGATCACGAGCTCAGACGGTTCGCACAGCCGTGGTTCGAACAGATGCGCGGCAGCGGAGTGGATGTTCGCGAGCTTCTGAACGATGGCCATCCCACGGCGTGCGTGGGCGACGCGGCCTTTGGGTACGTCAACGCCTTCAGCGCCCATGTGAATGTCGGCTTCTACCACGGGACCGCGCTCGACGATCCGGCCGGTCTTCTCGAAGGCACGGGCAAGCGCATGCGGCACGTGAAGCTCCGGTGGGCGCAGCCGGTGAACGCCGCTGCGCTGAGCGAATTGATCGCGGCGGCATACCGGGACATCCGGTTGCGCCTCAGATCCGAGGGAACGCTGTGACTGGCAATCCTGAACGGCGCGATGTGACTGCCGCGCCGTAGCGCGTGGGCGTATTGCAGTCGCCTATGCTTTCGCGAGCGTCTCGCGTTGTTTGAGCAAGCGATTCAGAAGCGCTTCCTGCTGTGCGATCCGTTCCGCGGCGAGATCGTCGTCTGCTGCGCCGGACTGGGCGGCGGCCTGCTCGGTCAATTGCCGAAGATTGTCGCGAACCGCTGCGATTTCGGCATCCAGTTCGGAAAGTGCTTTGTTGTCGGCCATGGCTCGTCTTTCCCTGCGTAGAAATGATGGATGGCCTGCCACCCGAAGCCGCGCAGCAGCGAAGGGTGGTGGGCGCGACAGGGATTGAACCTGTGACCCCTCCCGTGTGAAGGGAGTGCTCTCCCGCTGAGCTACGCGCCCCCTATTGGCTCCAAAACGGGCCGGGGGAGAGGGCTATAAGGCGATGGAGCCGGAAGCGTCAAGGCGCGCCGGTCGTCGTGCAAAGCCTTGCCCGGCTTGGCACGAAGTGCCGGCATACCCCGCGGCGCTTGCCGGCGCGATCGCTCACGTATCATTACTTATTTGCCTGCGCGCTAGATGATAGCCATTATAAGCGATATATATTGAATAATCGTAAGAATTGAATTTTAAAACATCATTGGTGGCGTAGGCGATGGGTGGTGGCGTGATCGCTGGCGGTCAAATGTGGGCGCAGGCCGCGCCTTACATTTTGTTTGGGACCGCAGCCCTATCGTCGTTCGCGATCGGCAGCCTTCGCGGGCGCCGCGCCGCGCCGCGTCTGATCGCCGGGAACGGAAAGATCGCCATGATGACTCTGATGGATGCGGCAGCCGCCGTGTATGAAACCGCCCGGCGCGAACGGATGGTCATCGTCACGGTCGCGGAAAAGCGCCCGGCAAAACGGCCGCCCACTGGTTCGCACAAAGCATCGCCGGTGTCATTCCGGTTTATCAACTCCGCAATCCGGGCACGTTCGAGAAGCTCGACGGCCCGAGCATTGGCGCGGAATTGCAATCCCTGTACATACGCAAGCGCGACTATCAAACCTATGTCCGCTGGGCGCGCACCATGCAGTGAGGCCCCGTCCAGCCGAGGGGATTCCGGCGCGTGATTTTTCCAGGACCGTTTTTTGGGGATACCGCGGCATGATCACGGCGGCCCAACTGCGCGCCGCGCGCGCGCTGGCCGGCATCGACCAGCGCGAGCTCGCCGATCTGTCGGGGCTTTCCGTTCCGACCATTCAGCGGATGGAGGCGAGCGACGGCGTCATCCGCGGCAACGTCGATTCGCTGATGAAGCTCATCGGCGCGCTCGACGCACTCGGCATCGTGCTGATCGGCGAAAATACGACGAGCCATGAGGGCGGTCGCGGCGTGCGCCTGAAGCAGGGCAGCGATCGCCGTTAGACGGCTTCGAACGCCCGGCTGGCGGGATCGAAGATCTCCAGCTTTCCGTCGGCGATCCCGAAACGGGCGCCGTTGATCTCAAGTTCTCCCGACGCAAGACGCTCGGCGATGAAGGGATAGCTCCGCAGCCGTTCCATGGAGAGAACCACGGTGTCGCGCTCCAGCGATGCATGTCGCGTTGCTTCGTCGGCCGAAGGCGACGCGCGCTGGACGGCCGGAGTCAGGAGATCGATCCAGGAGCGCAGGAACGGGACATCGTCGCCGAAGCTTCTGTCGAGCGCCGCAGCGACACCGCTGCATTGCGCGTGTCCCAAAACCAGGATGTTGCGGACCTTCAGAACCAGAACCGCGAAGGCGATCGCCGCGGTCGTTCCGTGATGGGAATCGTCGATCTCCAGCGGCGGCACGATCGCCGCGATGTTGCGGACCACGAACAGTTCGCCCGGGCGCGCGTTGAAGATCGTGGCGGGATCGGAGCGCGAGTCGCTGCAGGCGATGACGAGCGTTTCGGGTCTTTGCCCATCGCGCGCGAGCTCGACATAGCGCTCGTGCTCCGTCTGCCACCGCCCGTCGCGGAACGCGCGATAGCCGGCGATCAGTCGGCCCATGTTGCTTTGGCTCTTCAACCTGCGCGGCCCAAAATCGGCCAGCGGGCTATAGGGCGGAGGGGGCGCGAGCGTCAAGCCAGTCCGCATCCCTCCTTGGCCAAGGCTACGGAGGATCGTGTTGCGGGTCCTGCCAAGCTGCGTAGCAGGATCGCGGGCCAATTCCCGTGACCTAGCAGTCCCCGCGGCAGCCTTCGCCGGAAAGGCAGCCGCAGGCCGCCTGATACTCGACCTTGGCGGCTGCCAGATAGCAGTCGATGGCATGGCGCAGAAGCTGCTGGCGCGTCATGTCGCGCTTCACGCCGATGATGCCGAGCCGCTCATATTCCGCCGGCGTCAGCCGCAGCGTCAGACGTTTGCTGTGCTCGTCCATGTCGTGCTGCACCGGCGGCGGCGGATAATGCTCGCGGCGCTGCTGCGGATGTCTGCGGTCGTGACTCGGGGCTTCCGCTTCGCGTGCGCGCTTCCAGTTCTGATAGTCGGTCGCCGATTGCAGCTCTTCATCCGTGAAATGATGCTCGGCTTTCACGGGCACGATGTTCTCCGGCACAGTCGCGAATTCCGCGCCTTCCGTGCCCGGCACCTGCCAGGGCTTCGCTTCGCCCTTGCGCACAAGCAGATGCGACGTGATCGGTGCGTAGCGCGGCCGGTTCATTTGCGGCCTCCGGCTTCGTCATGATGATGATAGGAAAGCGTGGTGCGCCGGCCGAACGTGTTGGCGCGGCGCTCGACCCCGGGATAGGGCGTGCCCGGCGGATTGATGCGCCGCTCGGGGCCCTTATAGAAGGGCGGCGGTTCGACCGTCTGGACTTCGTCCTCGACGGGTGGCTCGGCCGCGGCTTCATCGTCTGCTTCTTCCGGCATCGCGGATTCCTGCATGGCGCTCAGAAGCGGCGCCACCGCCTGGTCGCGCGGCATGAATTCGGGGATCAGCTTCGGATCGTGCATCAGCCGCGACAGGCGGAACTGGATGTAGTTCCAGAGCTCGGAGATCTCTTTCGCCGAAGTCGATTTCTGCATGACCTCGCCGACGGTGCGGCCGTCGACCATGCTGGCCGCGAAATCCACGCGATGATGGATCGTCACCGGCGCCACCATGCCGTGCTGCGACAGTGCCACGGCGGATTCCGCCGTGATGCGCGCGCGCGCGGTTGCCGCGTTCAGCACGAAGATCACCGGTTTCTTGTGGCGTTCGGCTATGTCGACCGTGGCGCCCACGGCGCGCAGATCGTGGGGCGAGGGCCGCGTCGGAACGATGACGAGATCGGCAAAGCCCACGACATGGGAGATCGATGCGGTGATCGCGGGTGGCGTGTCGATGAAGGCGAGCTTGACGCCCGCTTCTTTCAGTTGCGCCAGCGCGCGGCCCAAATCGGTCAGCCCCGCTTTCACGAACAGCGGCGTCGGCAGGGCGCGCGAGTTCCACCAATGCGCAAGGCTTCCCTGCGGGTCGGTGTCGATGAGCACGACAGGCCCTGCGCCGGCGCGATCCGCTTCCACGGCGAGATGCCCCGAAAGCGTCGTCTTGCCGGAACCGCCTTTCTGAGAGGCCGTCACGATCGTGTACAAGGGATATCCGCCCCGCTCGATTGCACGGCCATGTTGGACCCGATCTCTTGTGACGCGGTGTAAGGGGAAGTGGGGAATTGATTCGAATTCGTGTCGAAAGTTGACGCGATAGTTCCTTGTGCTCTTTCCACCAAGCAAAATGCCCGCATTTGCGAGCCATAACACTCAGGTGGGCCAGGCGCCGTCTTTCGGCTGATAGACGGCGGCGTTCATCACGAACTCGACATCGTCGGCAGGCCCACGGAGCGGCAGATAGACCGTCTCGAACCAGACGAACCTGGCATCGGGGAATTCAGGGCCGATAAAGCCCCGAATGATGAGCGGCGTGCGCCGCATCCGCGCCATGTCGTAACTGGATTTCAGCATGTTTCCGAATTCCGGCCTTTCCGCAATCGTCGTGCTCATGCGATGGCCGGCCGGCGCAGTTTCTCCGTAAGCCTGCACGTGCGCGTCGCCGATAAAGCGCGTCTCGTAGTCGCTCTCCTCGGCGATCCATCTCATGAGGCTGATGTGGCGCATGAACGGTGCCATCGGTTTGGGCAGCACGGCGTCTCGGGCCGGTATATCGTGCTTGCCGGCGCGCGATTGCCAGACGGCCAGCACGTCCGAGATCACCTTCGAGGAGATCTCCTGCGGCCCAAGGATCGACATCGACGAATTCGAAGGGGTCGCGATGGGCTGAGTCTTCACGCGTGGCATTATCGGACCCGATGGGTTCGGCGGCTTGCGGGAACTTTCCCGGACCCGCGTTAATATTTGGTCAATAGTTGTGATCTCAGCCCAGCAGTTCCCTGACGAGCCGCGGGATTTCGCGGAAATCGTCGGTCACGCGATCGGCGCCGAGCGTCTCGACGGGCTCCGGCGAATAGCCGTAGGTGAGTACGATGGAAGGACAACCCGCCGCCCGCGCGGTGGCGACATCCGTCGCGCTGTCGCCGATCATCACCGCGCCCGATCCTTCGCCGCCTATTTCTTCGATCACATGACGAAAGACGCGCGCGTTCGGTTTCACGACTTCGAGCTTGCCCGCGCCGTGGATCGCGCGGAAGAAACGGGCGAAGTCCAGCTCCGGGATGAGAAGATCGGTCAGCTCCTGCGGCTTGTTGGTGAGCACGCCCATACGCGCGCCGTCCGCCTGCAGCGCCGCAAGCGTCTCTTCGACGCCCGCAAAAGGCCGGCTTTCAGCCGCGATATGGGTGCGATAATGGGCGATGAAGGCGTCAAGCAGCGCGGGCAGACTTTCGGGCGGTACGGGCTCGCCGGTCATCTGCATGGCCCGGTCCAGCATGGCCCGCGCGCCATGGCCCACAAGGTGGCGCACGTCCCCGATCTTTACCATTGGGCGGCCTTTGCTCACGAGAACTGCGTTAAGCGCTCCGATCAGGTCGGGCGCGGTGTCGACAAGCGTGCCGTCGAGGTCGAAAACAAGCGCGGGCGAGGTCATATAGGGCAGCCGGTGCGGGAGATTCTCGTGGCAATATACGGTCGCAAATCGTCATTTTGCCGCGATTCGTGGGCAGGTTATCGGAAGCATCGAGATTGAGACAGAGCATGACAGGACGAGCGGGCATAATTTTGGCGGCGGGGCAAGGCACGCGGATGAAATCCGCCAAGCCGAAAGTGATGCATGCCGTCGCGGGCCGACCGATCCTGGGCCATGCGATCGCGGCGCTGAAAGGCGCGGGTGCTGCGCGCATCGTCGTCGTGACGGCGCCCAATGCCGAAGAGGTGCGTGCCTACGCGGCGCGCGAGGGCGCGGAAAGCGTCGTCCAGTCCGAGCAGCTGGGTACGGGCCATGCAGCGGCCTGCGCACGTTTGGCGCTGGGCGATTTCGCCGGCGCGTTGGTTGTAAGCAATGGCGATCACGCGCTGTTCACGTCAGCGACGTTCGAGGACACTTTCGCCGCACGCGAGAAAGCGGGCATGGCGCTCGTTGCCTTCCGTTCGCAGAACAAAGCCTATGGACGTGTGATTGTCGATTCTGACGGCATGCTCGATCGGATTGTCGAATACAGAGATGCGAACGAATCCGAACGAAGCGTCAATCTCTGCAACGCGAACATGATGGCCGCCGATGCGAAGAGTTTTTTTCGCTGGGCTGCCATGTTGAAAAACGAGAACTCGCAGCGCGAGTATTACCTGACCGACATCCCTGCTTTCGCGAAGTCCGACGGCGTGCGATGCGCCGTGATCGAAGCAGACGAAGCTGAAACTATGGGCGTCAACAGTCGCGCCGAGCTCGCTGCCACGGAAGCTGCGATGCAAAAACGTCTGCGTGAAGCGGCGCTGGCCGCCGGCGTGGGCATGATCGCGCCGGAAACTGTTTTCCTCAGTTACGACACCGTGCTCGAACCCGACGTGCAGCTCGAGCCCAATATCTTTTTCGGAACGGGTGTGACGGTCAGGACCGGTGCGGTGATCAAGGCCAATTCGCATATCGAAGGTGCGGAGATCGGCAAGGGCGCGATCGTGGGACCGTTCGCGCGGCTCCGCCCCGGCGCGCGCCTCGAAGACGACGTTCACATCGGCAATTTCGTCGAAGTGAAGAACGCGCGCGTCGAGAAAGGCGCCAAGGCCAATCATCTGGCTTATCTCGGCGATGCGCGTGTGGGCGCCGGCGCCAACATCGGCGCAGGCACCATCACGTGCAATTACGACGGCTTCGACAAGCACCACACCGATATCGGCGCGGGCGCGTTCATCGGCTCGAATTCCGCGCTGGTGGCGCCGGTGACAATCGGCGACGGCGCCTATGTGGGTGCGGGCTCGACGATCGCGAAGCCCGTCGAAGAGAACGCGCTGGCCGTGGTGCGTGCCGAGCAGAAAAGCGTGCCCGGCTGGGCGGAAAAATTCCGCGCGCGCAAAAAGGCGGAAAAAGCGGCGAAAGCCAAAGACGGCAAAAAAGGGTCTTGAAACATGTGCGGTATCGTTGGCATTGCAGGCAAGGACGACGCGTCGGGCGAGATTCTCGATGCGCTGAAGCGCCTCGAATATCGCGGTTATGATTCCGCCGGCATCGCCACGCTGGTCGACGGCCACATCGAGCGCCGCCGTGCGCCCGGCAAGCTTTCGCAACTGGGCAAGGTCTTGGCGTCGCATCCGCTGCCGGGCCGCACCGGCATCGGTCACACGCGCTGGGCGACGCATGGCGCGCCGACCGAAGGCAACGCCCATCCGCACGCCTCCGCGCGCGTCGCCGTCGTGCACAACGGCATCATCGAGAATTTCCGCGAGCTGCGCGAGGAGCTGATCGCCAGGGGCCACAAATTCCAGTCCGAAACCGACACCGAAGTCGTCGTGCATCTTGTGACGGATTATCTCGATCGGGGCCTTGATCCGGTGAAGGCGGCGATGACGGCGGTGCGGCGTCTCACGGGCGCCTATGCGATTGCCATGATCTTCGCCGGTGAGGAATCGCTCGTCATCGGCGCGCGTTCCGGTCCGCCGCTTGCGGTCGGTTACGGTACGGACGCCGCGTTCCTCAGTTCCGACGCGTTCGGGCTGGCGCCGTTCACGAACCGCGTGGCCTATCTCGAAGACGGCGACGTCGCCGTGCTCAAGGGCGCCGAGGTCACGATCTACGACGCGAAAGACCGCGTCGCGAACCGCGAAGTGACGATCGCGAGCGCTTCGGCCGCGCTCGTCGACAAGGGCGGCTATCGCCATTTCATGGCGAAGGAGATCCACGAACAGTCGGAAGTTCTCGGCCACACGATCACGCATTACGTCGATCCTTCGGCGCTTGCCGTTGTGCTGCGTGAGAAGAAGGCGATCGAGGCGCTGAAGAACGCGACGCGGCTGACGATCTCGGCCTGCGGCACAGCCTATTATGCGGGCCTCGTCGGCAAATACTGGTTCGAGATGATGGCGCGGCTGGCGTGCGAGACGGATGTCGCCTCGGAACTGCGCTATCGCGAGCCCGTCTATCCGAAAGGCGGCGTAGCGCTCTTCATCTCGCAATCGGGCGAAACGGCCGACACGTTGGCGGCACTGCGCGACGCGAAGGCGCAAGGCCAGACGACGCTTGCCATCGTCAACGTGCCGGAGAGCTCGATCGCGCGCGAAGCCGATATCGTGCTGCCCACCTTCGCGGGTCCCGAAATAGGCATCGCCTCGACGAAGGCCTTCACCTGCCAGCTGGGCGCGCTGGCGGCGCTTGCCATCGCGGCCGGCCGGGTGCGCGGCGTGTTGTCGGCGGAGCAGGAATCCTCCCGCTGCACGCATCTGCTCGAGACGCCGCGTCACATCGTCGAATTTATGAAGCAGGAACCGAAGATCGAAGCACTCGGGCTCGAACTCGCCAAAGCCCGCGATGTGCTCTATCTCGGCCGCGGCGTGCATTATCCGCTGGCGCTCGAAGGCGCATTGAAGTTGAAGGAAGTCTCCTACATCCATGCCGAAGGTTATGCCGCCGGCGAAATGAAACACGGACCCATCGCGCTAATCGACGAGACCGTGCCCGTCATCGTCATCGCGCCGCACGATCCGCTGTTCGCGAAAACCGTCTCCAACATGCAGGAGGTGATGGCGCGCGGCGGCAAGGTGATCCTGATTTCCGACAAGCGGGGCCTCGCCGAAGCGGGCGAACGCGCTTGGGCGACCATCGAAGTTCCGGAAGTCGATGCCCTGCTCGCGCCGCTCGTCTATGCGCTGCCCGTTCAGCTCCTGGCCTATCATACGGCCGTCGCCAAAGGCACCGATGTCGACCAGCCGCGCAATCTCGCCAAGAGCGTGACGGTGGAATAAGGACTCGCTATCGTCCTTCTCATGTCCGATCCCGCCGCCCTGAAACACGCTGCCGCGCTCAAAGCCCTCGATTTCGTCGAGGACGGCATGAAGCTCGGCCTCGGCACGGGTACGACGGCGGAAGCGTTTCTCGAAGTGCTGGGCCCCCGTGTCAAAGGCGGCCTCAAGATCGTCGGCGCGGCGACGTCGAAGCGCACGGCGGAGCTCGCGCGGTCGCTTTCGATCCCCCTGGCCGATCTCGACACGCTGGCCCCGCTCGATCTCGACATCGACGGCGCCGATGAAGCCGACCGCGCCTTGTCGCTCATCAAAGGCGGCGGCGGCGCGTTGTTTCGCGAGAAGATCGTGGCCGCGTCAGCCAAAAAGATGATCGTCATCGCCGACCGGTCGAAGCTCGTGGAAAAGCTCGGGCGATTTCCCCTGCCGCTGGAAGTCGAAACATTCGGCCATGGCACGACCGTTGCGCGCGTCATCCATGTGCTGGACGGGCTCGGCTATCACCGCGTCGCGCCGGTGTTGCGCCTGCGCGACGGCGAGCCCTTCAAAACCGATGCCGGGAACCTCATCTATGACTGCCCGTTGGGCATGATCGATCACGCGGCGGGCCTCGGCCGTGCGCTTTCCGAAATCACGGGCGTGGTGGAGCACGGTTTGTTCGTAGGGCTCGCAAGCACGCTGATCCTCGCGGGCGAGCAGGGCGTCGAGGTGATCGAAGGGAAATAGGATGGCATACGACTACGACCTCTTCGTCATCGGCGGCGGTTCCGGCGGCGTGCGGGCCAGCCGCATGGCGGCGCAGACGGGCGCGCGCGTGGCGATCGCGGAAGAATACGGGCTCGGCGGCACCTGCGTGATCCGCGGCTGCATCCCGAAGAAGCTCTTCGTCTACGCGAGCCATTTCGCAGAGGATTTCGTGGACGCCGGAGCCTTCGGCTGGACGGTGCCAACGCCGAAATTCGACTGGAACGTGCTCGTCGCCAACAAGGACAAGGAAATCGCGCGGCTCGAAGGCCTCTATCACAAGAACGTCGACGCGGCGGGTGTCGAGATATTCATGGAGCGCGCCGAATTCGTCGACCCGCATACGATCAAGCTTCTCAAATCGGGCAGGACGGTCACGGCCGCCCACATCCTGATCGCCACCGGCGGACATCCCTCGCGCGATACGGGCGGCGTTGCCGGCACCGAACATTGCATCACCTCGAACGAAGCCTTCTATCTCGAGAAATTCCCCAGGCGCATCTTCATCGCCGGCGGCGGATATATCGCGGTCGAGTTCGCGCACATCTTCTCTGGTCTCGGCGCCGATGTGACGCTCTGCTATCGCGGTCCCAAGATCCTGCGCGGCTTTGACGAAGACATGCGCGATCAGGTGACCGAGGCGACGACGAAGCGCGGCATCCGCCTCGTGCTCGATCGCACCATTCACAGGGTCGACAAGCGCGGCGACGAGCTTTTCGTCTTCACCGACAAGCACGAAATGATCGAAGTCGACCAATGCATGCTGGCGATCGGGCGCACGCCGAACACGGCGGGCCTCGGCCTCGAGAAGACGGGCGTGAAGACGGGCAAGCGCGGCCGCGTCGAGGTCGACCGCTTTTCGAAGACCAATATCGATCACATCTATGCGATAGGCGACGTGACGGACCGTCTCGCGCTGACGCCGGTTGCGATCCACGAGGCGATGGCCTTCGTCAAAACCGTGTTCGACAAGAAGCCGACGCCGGTCGATCATTCCTGCGTGCCGACGGCCGTGTTCTCCCAGCCGGAGATCGGCGTCGTGGGGCTGACGGAGCACGAGGCGCTGGAGCACGGTCACACGATCGACGTCTACAAATCGCTGTTCCGGCCATTGAAGCGCACGCTCGGCGGCGGCGGGGAGCGTTCGCTGTTCAAGATGATCGTCGACCAAAAGACCGACCGCGTGCTCGGTTGCCATATCTTCGGCGTGGACGGCGCCGAGATCATCCAGGTCGTGGCCGTTCTGCTCAAGATGGGCGCCACAAAGGCACAGTTTGATCAGACGATCGCGCTCCATCCCACCGCTGCCGAAGAGCTCGTGACGATGCGGACGAAGTCCTACTCGAAGGTGCCGTAGCCGTCGAAATTTTCAGCGCAACCTCCGCGTCCGCTGCGCTGAAAATGCCCGATCTGGATCGAGCGGTCGCGGCGCCGCGCCTGGACGCCTCCCCAACCTGGACCCGAGCGATTGTGACGCTTTTCCGGCGTTCACCACTTGGCCGCGCCCCGCTGGCAAAGGCTTGGCCCATTTCGTATATCCGGTGGGCACGAGATAGGAGGCCTGCGTGGCCCAACCCTGGAGCCCTCAGAGCTGGAGGGCCAAGCCCATCAGCCAGGTGCCGGTTTACCCGGACCCTGAGGCTTTGGCGGCCGTGGAAACCCGGCTCAAGACCCATCCGCCCCTGGTTTTCGCAGGCGAGGCGCGCAACCTGACGGCCGCGCTCGGCCAGGTGGCCGAGGGCAAGGCTTTCCTCATGCAGGGGGGCGACTGCGCCGAAAGCTTCGCCGAGTTCCATCCCGACAACATCCGCGACACGTTCCGCGTGCTCCTGCAGATGTCGGTGATCCTTACCTTCGGCGCCGCCATGCCGATCGTCAAAGTGGGCCGCATCGCCGGACAGTTCGCCAAGCCCAGGAGCGCCGAGACCGAAACGCGCGACGGGGTGACGCTTCCCTCCTATCGCGGCGACAACGTCAACGACATCGCGTTCACGGCCGAAGCGCGCGCGCCCGATCCGCAGCGCCTGATGCAGGCCTATGCGCAATCGGCGGCGACGCTCAATCTCCTGCGCGCCTTCGCCTCCGGCGGTTACGCGGATCTGCACAACGTGCACCGTTGGACGCTGGGCTTCATCGCCGGTTCGCCGGCGGGCGAGCGCTACAAGGCGTTGGCGCAGCGCATTTCCGAGACCCTCGAATTCATGGAAGCCTGCGGCATCACGCCGGAATCGACGCCGCAATTGCGCACGACGGACTTCTACACCAGCCACGAAGGCCTCCTGCTCGGCTACGAGCAGGCGATGACGCGCATCGATTCCACCAGCGGCGACTGGTACGACACATCCGCGCACATGATCTGGGTCGGCGACCGCACGCGCGATCCCTCAGGCGCCCATGTCGAGTTCTGCCGCGGCATCAAGAATCCCATCGGCCTCAAATGCGGGCCGGGCATGACGGACGACGATCTCCTGAAGCTGATCGCCATCCTCAATCCGGACAACAAGCCGGGGCGCCTCACGCTGATCTGCCGCTTCGGCGCCGACAAGATCGCCGACAAGCTGCCGCGCCTCATTCGCACGGTCGCCCGCGAAGGCGCCAAGGTCGTCTGGTCGTCCGATCCCATGCACGGCAACACCGTGACCTCGCAGACGGGTTTCAAGACGCGGCCGTTCGAGCGCATCCTCAAGGAAGTGAAAACCTTCTTCGACGTGCACCGCGCCGAAGGCACGCATGCGGGCGGCGTGCATTTCGAGATGACGGGCCAGAACGTGACGGAGTGCCTGGGCGGCGCGCAGGCCATTTCCGAAGACGATCTGTCGAGCCGCTATCACACGCATTGCGATCCGCGGCTCAATGCGAACCAGGCGCTGGAGCTTGCTTTCCTGATGGCCGAAGGCCTCAGGGCCGAACGCATGAAGGACGCGCGTTTTGCGGCTTCGGCGTAATCGGCCGGGACGCGGATAAGGGGAGGGGCTGAGGGGCATGGGCGTAGCGCGCCTTTTGGCGAAAGCCTGGATTGCGTTTTGCGTCTTCGCCGGTGCGCATGCGGTGTCGCTTGCCATGGCTTCGGGCACCGATCTCGTCTCGGCCCTGCAGCAGGTCGGACTTTGCACCGCGCTGTTCGGCGCCATGGGCCTTCTCTTCGTCGGCGGCTACGCGGCGTCGGCGTCGCATTCGGGCATGGCGGCGCTGGCGAAGCTCCGCGCCCATCACGTGCTGCCCGGTTTCGACGAGATCGTCTTCGCCGTCTTTGTGGTCCTGATCTTCGCCGTGCAGACGAACTATGCGCCCGCGCATCCTTCCGGCGGCGCCGTCGGCGCGCTCATCGCCGCCGTGCATTTCGCCATTCCCGGCCAGCAGGCGCTCGAAACGCAGCTCGGCCAGTGCGGCCTCGACGGCGGACGCATCGCCTCGTCGGCGTTCGCCTGGCTCGCGGCCTTCATCTTCCTGGGCTCCGCGCTGTCGCGCATCCGCATGGAGGCCGCGCTGGTGCGCCTCGAACGCAAAGGCCGTCCCGAAATCCTGGGCGCCACCGGACTGGTGTTCGTGCTGGGTCTTGCGGCCGTGATCGCAATCCAGCTGCTCTTCATGGGCACGGCGTATCTGCTGATCCCCTGCTGGATCTACGCGAGCATCCCGGGCTCCGTGCTGATCGGCTTGGGACCGCTGATGCTGGGCTACCTCATCAAGGCCGCGCTGACCGACCTGCTGGCGCTGGGGCCGGAGGGATAGGGATTTTCCGCCGCCGTTGCCGTTTCGTCGTCCGTGCAGGCGGGCCCTGCGAACAGGGCTGCGAACAGGGCGATGCAGCTTCGCGACCTTCGCGCGGCATGCATGCGAGGCCTGTGGCGCAAGGCTTCCCCGCATGTCGGATCAAAACCCTGCGTCGAAAAACAGGGCCGAACACGGCGAATTTCGTCCGTGTACGTTATTTTCCGTGCGGAGTGGCGGCGCAAAAAAAGAAGGGGCTGACGTAGATAAGGGTTAGAGGTTAGCCCATTTTTTGAGTTGTTCGAACTGCTGTTTAGGCGATCCGTAGTTGAAGCGGAACTCGCATTCCTTGAGGAAGAGATAGAAGGTCTTGCGCGGGATGCCGTTGTATC
>DATJRP010000091.1:0-25215 GCA_035504555.1 Rhizomicrobium sp.
CACTTTTCACACGTGGGAGAAGTGGAAATTCAGCGAAATGTCCGGTCGCCAATATCGTTCCAAATATCGATTCAAAAAAGGCCCCATATGTCTATTCTTAAATCAGACGTCGATATCGCGAGATTCCACTGCTTTGTATGCGAGCGACAGGGCGAAGCGAGAACGCCAGCTTATTTCACTTCCATCGTGCGCACGATCGCCATGGCATCTTGCTCAGAGACGATCCCACGTTTTCCGCAGGATGATTCGATCAGCGCGTCGGCCGCATTGGCGACGACCCGCGCCGGTCCGTCCGGGCCGAACAATTGTCCCGACACGTAGGCGCCCTCGATCAGGAGCAGCAGCGCGTCTCCCAGCATGTCCGGTTCTTTCGCGCCCATTGCGGCGGCGGCTTTTCTCAGTTTCGCGCGAAACTCGCGTTTGTTGGCAGCGGCAACCAGCCGCGCAGGATTTTTGCGCTCGGGATATTCGACGACGGCATTCGTAAGCGCGCAGCCGCGATAGTCGGGCTTCGTCGCCTTTTGCGACAGCTGCTGCAGCCACGAGCGGAAACCCGCGCGCGGATCGTCGGGATGTTCCATCATCGCCGCATCAAATCGCCGCAGGTAGTCGTCGCTGCGATCGCGCAAGCATGCCGCCGCCAGTTCGTCTTTCGACGCAAAACTACGGTAAAGACTGGGTTTCGTGACACCCGCGCGCGCGACGATTTCGTCAACGCCTACGGCACGGATCCCCTGCCGATAGAAAAGATCGCGCGCGGTTTCGCGAATGCGCTCCGCCGCAAGCTTGTTCTGCGACATTCCCGCATCGCGCTTCCTCGGCGATAGTTTTTTTGTCATTTGCTGTCTCTTGACGCTCTTCGCACGCGCAACATATATGGTCGCACCAATACGTACCAGTCAGTAACATTTCGTAGCAAGTGCGTCGCCGTGGGCAAGGCCGATAGTCGGGGGTCGGGCCGGCGGCAGTTCCCGCAAGACGCATCTGGTTCTTTCAGACGTATGCGGACGTTGCGTCCGATGCGTCAGTGAATTGGAGACGGGCGTCTCATGATCTGGATCGTTCGCGTCGCGCTGGAACGTCCCTACACGTTCATCGTGATGTCGCTGCTCATTCTCATCATGGGCACGATGGCGGCCATCGAAACGCCTACGGACATTTTTCCAAACATCGGCATCCCGGTCATCGGCGTGGCGTGGCAATACACCAACCTCTCGCCGGATCAGATGGCGGGCCGCATTCTGACGCCGTATGAGCGCGTGCTGTCGACGACCGTCAACGATATCGAACACACCGAGAGTACCTCGTTGCCGGGAATCGGGATCGTGAAGATCTATTTCCAGCCCAATGTCGACATCCGCACGGCGACGGCTCAGGTCACATCGATTTCGCAGACCATCCTGAAACAGATGCCGCCCGGCGCCACGCCTCCGCTCATCCTCAACTACAACGCGTCGACCGTTCCCATCATTCAGCTCGCCAACACAAGCCGGACGCTGTCAGAGCAGCAGATCCTCGATCTGTCGCAGAACTTTATCCGCCCTATACTGACCACGGTTCAGGGCGCTGCGATTCCTTATTCTTATGGCGGGCGCGTGCGCCAGGTGCAGGTCGACCTCGATCCGCAGGCGCTGCAATCGAAAGGCCTGTCGGCGCAGGATGTCGAGAATGCTATCGCCAATCAGAACCAGATAACGCCGGCGGGCAACGTCAAGATCGGCCCGCAGCAATACACGGTGCTGTTGAACGACGCCGCCGGGACCATCGAGGACCTGAACGACCTGCCGATCAAGACCGTGAACGGCGCCACGATCTACATCCACGACGTCGGTCACGTCCGTGACGGCTCGCCGCCGCAGCAGAGCATCGTCCATGTCGACGGAGCGCGCGCCGTTCTGCAGACCATCCTCAAGACGGGCTCGGCCTCCACGCTGGCGGTCGTGCAGGGCGTAAAGGATGCGCTGCCGAAAGTGCTGGCCACATTGCCGCCGGATCTGAAAGTCGTGGCGTTGAACGACCAGTCGCTTTTCGTGAAAGCCGCCATTCAGGGCGTGATTCGCGAAGGCATCATCGCGGCGGCGCTTACCTGCGTGATGATCCTCCTGTTCCTCGGCACGTGGCGCTCGACGCTTATCATTGCGACGTCGATCCCGCTCTCCATCCTATGCGCCGTCACGGCGTTATGGGCGGGCGGCGATACGCTTAACATCATGACGTTGGGCGGACTGGCGCTGGCTGTGGGTATCCTCGTCGACGATGCGACCGTCACCATCGAAAACATCAACTGGCATCTCGAGCACGGCAAGGACGTGCGCGCAGCGATCATGGACGGCGCGGCGCAGATCGCCACCCCCGCTTTCGTCTCCACGCTCTGCATCTGCATCGTCTTCGTGCCGATGTTCGCGCTGCGCGGCGTAGCCGGTTATCTCTTCGTGCCGTTGGCGAAGTCGGTCGTCTACGCCATGATCGCGTCCTACATCCTGTCACGCACGCTGGTGCCGACGATGGCGCTCTATCTTCTGAAACCGCATCACGGCGGCGAGCCGCCCCGGGGTTCGGGCTGGGTCGGTCAGCTTCAGCGTTTCCAGCGCGGCTTTGAATCCAGGTTCGAAGATTTCCGCGCCGCCTATCGCAATATACTCGTCATGGCGCTCGCGGATCGCCGGGATTTCGTCATCGGCTTTCTGGCCGTCATCGTGGCGTCTTTCGCGCTGGTGCCGTTCCTGGGCTCCAACTTCTTCCCGGACGTGGACGCGGGCGAGATCGCGATTCACGTGCGCCCACCGGTCGGCACGCGCATCGAAGATGCATCAGCCATGTTCGGCGACGTCGAACAGCATATCCGCGAAGTCATCCCGCCAGACGAAATCGACTCGATTGTCGATAACATCGGCCTTCCCACCAGCTCGATCAACACGATCTACAACAATTCGGGCCTGATCGGTTACCAGGACGGCGACATCTACGTCAGCCTCAAGCCCAACCATCATGCGACGGGCGGCTACGTCCGCGAGCTCCGCAAACTCCTGCCGCGCGAATTTCCAGGCGCCGTCTTTTCCTTCCTGCCCGCCGACATTGTCAGTCAGATCCTGAATTTCGGCACACCGTCGCCGATCGATGTCCAGATTATGGGCCCGCATATCAAAGACGATCAAACGTTTGCGCTCAATCTGTTGCGGCGGATGCGGACCATCCGTGGCATCGCCGATCCCCGCATGCAGCAATCGCTCGACAACCCGCAATTGAACGTCGATGTGGACCGCTCGCGCATGGCGCAATTGGGCCTTAACGAGATCGACGTGACGAATGCGCTGGCGACTTCGCTGGCCGGCAGCTCGCAGACTGCGACGACCTTCTGGCTCGATCCCAAGACGGGGGTATCCTATCCCATCGTGGCGCAGACCCCGGAATATCAGGTGGATTCGCTGTCCCGTCTGGAGAATGTGCCGATAACGGGTGGCCCGTCGGGCACCCAGGTGCTGGGCGGTCTCGGGACGATCTCCCGCGTGACATCGAGCGCCGTCGTCACGCATTACAATATTCTGCCTGTGGTCGACCTTTATGCGACAACGCAGGATCGCGATTTGGGTGGTGTCGAAAGCGACATCCACACCCTGATCCAGGATGCTTCGAAGCATCTGCCCCGCGGCATGACCGTCACACTACGCGGCCAGGTGATCACCATGAACACCGCGTTCTCCGGCCTGACGTTCGGCCTTCTGGGCGCGATCGTGCTCGTCTATCTTCTGATTGTCGTCAATTTCCAGTCCTGGCTCGACCCCTTCATCATCATCACGGCACTGCCGGGTGCGCTCGCCGGCATCATCTGGATGCTCTTCATCACCGACACGACCCTGTCCGTGCCGGCGCTCACCGGCGCCATCATGTGCATGGGCGTCGCGACCGCGAACTCGATTCTTGTCGTCAGCTTCGCGCGCGAGAGGCTGGACGAAACGGGCGACGCCATCGCGGCCGCCATCGAGGCCGGCACGACGCGTCTTCGCCCCGTGCTGATGACGGCCCTCGCCATGATCATCGGCATGGCGCCGATGGCACTGGGACTGGGCGACGGCGGCGAGCAGAACGCGCCACTCGGTCGCGCCGTCATCGGCGGCCTCCTCGTTGCCACCTTCGCCACGCTTCTTTTCGTGCCGGTCGTCTTCAGCATCATCCACGGCAGACGGGCGCGGCACACATCGTCGGAGCGCGATATAATGCCCACTCCAGTGACGGGAGGAGTCCATGCCTGATCACGGGCATTTTCTGGAACACACAAAACCCAAGAATCTGAAGGCGATCCTCATCGCGGCTGCGTGCATCGCCGTTGCGATCGCGGCTATCGGCATTGTGGGACGCGTGCTGGCGCGGCAGGGCCTCGCCGACCGCACAGACGATGCTGCGATCCCATCCGTGAAGATCATCCGCCTGACCGGCGCCGAAGCTTCGCGCGCGCTGTTGCTACCGGGCGACATCGAAGCCTTCTACAGCGCCCCCGTCTATGCGCGGGTCACCGGCTATCTCAAGGCCTGGTACACCGACATCGGCACGCCGGTGAAAAAGGGGCAACTCCTCGGCGAAATCGACGCGCCGGATCTCGACCAGCAATTTCAGCAGGCGAAGGGCAATCTGGGCACCGCGATCGCGAACGAGAATATCGCTCGGATCACTGCAAAGCGCTATCTCGCGCTGGAGGCCCAGAACGCGATCGCGATTGAACTGGCCGACCAGCAGGTGGCGACGTGGAAGGCCGATCAGGCGGCGACAGCATCGGCGCGCGCAATCGTCAGGCAGTACGAGGCCGACGAATCCTTCAAGCAGCTCATCGCGCCCTTCGACGGCGTCGTCACCAGCCGCTCGACGGATATTGGCGCTTTGATCACGGCCGGCACGTCGACCAGCACATCGACCAGCACATCGACCGGTACGGTAATCGGCTCGACGCTCAGCACGTCGACAAGCATGTCGACCGGCACATCGACGAGCGCGTCGGCCACTGTGCCTCTGTTCACTGTCTCCGACGAACATCGCATGCGTATTTATGTTCGCGTGCCGCAGAACTATTCGGCGCAGATAAAGCCGGGACTCGTGGCAAATTTTACGGTACCGCAATATCCGGGCCGCACCTTCACAGCGACGCTCGCCACGACCGCGGAGGCGGTCGATGCAACCTCGGGCAGCCTGCTGGCCGAATTCCAGATCGACAATACGGACGGCAGCCTGAAGCCTGGCGAATATGCGCAGGTCCACTTCGTCCTGCCGAACAAGCCGGGCACCGTCGTCCTGCCGTCGAGTGCACTCACCTTCCGCGACGGCGGCATGTTCGTCGCCACTGTCAACGCGCAGAGCCACATTGTGATGAAAAAGGTCACCGTCGGCCGCGATCTGGGCCAGACTGTGGAAATTTCGAACGGGCTGTCGCGCGCGGACCGCGTCGTCAACAACCCGCCCGATTCCATGAGGTCAGGCGACCTCGTGCGCTTGGACGCAGGCCACGCGCACGCGCAAAGCTAAACGGCGCCTAGCCTCCGTTCAGCACCGCCGTCGCCTGGTCGAGGCGCGCGCTGTAAGCGTTGAGCGCATCCGCCGTGATCTTGATATAGGCCGCCGCATCGGCGAAGCGCTGCTGCTCGATGCCTTCGCGAATGCCCGGAAGCGTCTTCGCGCCATAGCCGGTCAGCGTGCCGGGTGCGTAGATCACGTTCTTGAACCACGGGCGTCCCGGCAGTCCGACATCCGGCGCCAGAGTCTGATCGAGATCGAGCATCACGGCCTGCAGATGCGCGAGACGGTCGTCCGAAAGGCTCGCGCCGTTCTTGGCAAGCGCGTCGTCATACGCCTTGGCGCTGGCCTTCAGCTTGTCGACGGCCGCATCCATCGGCGCGAAGTCGAGCGCCGGCACGGGCTGGAGCGCCGTCGGCGCGCCGCTCGATTTCGTGGGATCGGCCACGAGCGCGAAGACGCGGTCCTTGAGCAGCCCCGCCTGCGCGATCTGCGCGTCTTTCCTGTCCGTCGCGAGTTTCTTCACTTCCGAAAGATAGAGCGCGACCGTGTCCGCAAAATCGCCCGGCCGCTGCACCGGAAGATCCGTATCGGCCGTGCGCATCACGATGCGGCCTGCGGTCTTGGCCAGGAGCGCATCATAGACGAAGCCCGGATCGACGAAGCGGCTGTGATGTTCGTAGGTGTCGTAGCGTGAGTGATAGACGCCGCCCGAATCGCCTTCTCCGCCGTAGCCGATGTTGATGGCGGCGAGGCCCAGATGCTCGATATAGGCCGAGTAGTCGGAACCCGAACCCAGGGCCTCGATGGGCGCGTCCTTGCTGGGATCCGCCGCGATCTTGGCGACCGCGCGTGCGTGATCGTGATCGCGTCCGCCGGGGTCGGCGGCTTCGGCGCGCACCCTCGCGCGATAGCGTTGTCCGACGCTGACCTTGGTCTCGGGATCGGTAATGTCGTCGATGACACCGGTCACCAGATGCTCGAGGTCGTGGCTGCCTTCGGCGCTGAAGAAGCCGCGCGCGTTGCTGTCGGAGTTGAGATAGAGGACGGCCTTCTTCTTCAGCTCGTCGGCATGGGTCTCGGCCCATTCGGTTGATCCGAGGAGGCCCGGCTCTTCGCCGTCCCAGCTGAGATAAACGATCGTCCGCTTCGGCCTCCAGCCGGTCGCGGCGAGGCCGCCGAGCGCTTTGGCTTCCGCGAGCAGCGCGATCTGGCCCGACAGCGGATCGGTGGCGCCGAACACCCAGCCGTCGCGGTGGTTGCCGCGGAGCACCCACTGGTCGGGATAGGTCGAGCCGTGCATGACGGCGACGACGTCATAGAGCGTCTTCATGCCCCAATTGGACTTGACGACGAGATGCACCGACGCCGTCGAGGGACCGACGCGATAGGTTATGGGGAGCGAGCCGCGCCAGGATTGCGGCACGACCTGCCCGCCCATCGCTTTCAGGAACACCTGCGCGTCGGCGTAGGAAATCGGAAGGGCCGGAATCTTGAGGATGGTTTTCGCTTCGGAGATCGGCAGGCGCTTCGCATTCTTCGTGGCGCCGACGCCCGGCGTCAGCGGATCGCCCGGATAGAGCGTCATGTCCTGCACGGACCCGCGCTGGATACCCTGCGGCGGACGCGCCGGGCCGTCGGGATAGACGCTGTTGACCGCGTAGCCGTCGTCATGCGGATCGGAATAGACGATGCAGCCGACCGCGCCGTGCTCCTGCGCGAGCTTGGGCTTCAGGCCGCGCCAGCCCGCGCCGTAACGCGCGATAACGATCTTGCCTTTGACGTTGACGCCCATTTTCTGCAGCGCCTCGTAATCCTCCGGCATGCCGTAATTCACATAGACGAGCGGCGCAGTGACATCGCCGTCGCCCTGGTAGGCGAAGTAAGCCGGCAGTGCGTATTGCTTCGCGGTCGCGCTCGAATCGCCGGGAATAGGCTTTTCCTGCAGCGTCGCCGTGAAGGGCTTCTTGCCGTTCAAGAGCTCGAGGCTTTCGTGGATGGGCGTGGGATAGAGCACGTCGAACGTCTCCATGTGCGCATCCCAGCCCCACGATTTGAATTGCGCCAGCACCCATTCGGCGTTGGCCTTGTCGTGCGGCGAGCCCACATGGTTCGGTTCAGCCGCGAGCTGTTTCAGCCAGCCGCCCATTTCGGCCGGGCTGATCCGCGCGTCGAACGATTTTTCGACGGCTGCTCGATCCGCAGGCCTCGTATCCGCGCCGTAGACGGCGCCGGCGCACAACAGGCTTGTGGCCGCAAGCAAAGCAACGCGATTCATGGAAACGTCCCCTCGATGTTAGCGCGCCCACCTCAAGTGGGCCGGACCATAGCACCGGCCGAACGAAATCAAATCATGGCCGAATGTCGCTCATTGGTGCACAGTTCCGGCGCTTAGGGGACGGTGCAATGCGGCATATCCGGTTCTTGATGGCGATAGCGGCGTTCTGTGCGATGGGCACCACGGTCCGCGCGGCCGAGCCCTGGATGGTGCTGCCGCCCACGCCGACGCTGCCGCAGCCGGCGGTCAGCGGCTATGCGCCCGTCGATGGGGTGATGCTCTGGTACGCGGAATTCGGCCGAGGCGAGCCCGTGCTCCTTTTGCATGGCGGCCTCGCGAATTCGAATTACTGGGGCAAACAGGTCCGCGCGCTCATGGGACAATATCGCGTCATTGTGATGGACAGCCGCGGCCATGGCCGTTCCACACGCGACGCGCAGCCCTTCGGCTACGACCTGATGGCGAAGGACGTGGTCGGACTCCTCGACTATCTGAAGATCCGCCGCGTGGCGCTGGTGGGCTGGAGCGACGGCGCGATCATTGGCCTCGACATCGCGATGCATCATCCGGAAAGATTGTCGAAACTTTTCGCGTTCGCCGCGAACTACGATACGGCGGGCGTCGCCGACGTCGGCGCGAGTCCCGTCTTCACCGCATTCGAGGCGCGCGCCGGAACGGAGTATTCCGCGCTCTCGCCGACGCCCCGCAACTATGGCGCGTTTCTGAAGGCCATCACCGCGATGTGGGCGCACCAGCCCAACTGGCACAAAAGCGATTTCGCTCACATTACAGTGCCCACATGGATCGCCGATGCCGATCATGACGAAGCCATCACGCACGACCAGCCCCGCACCATGGCCGACTGGATCCCGAATGCCGGCCTCTTGATAGAGCCCGACGTCAGCCATTTCGCTTTCATTCAGGATCCGGATCAGTTCACGCGCGACGTCGAGCACTTCCTGGCGAAGCGGTAGCGCCGCTCAGGCCGCGCGATCGTGCGGGACATCGACCAATCTAGACACGGGGAAGATGGCGCGTGCGGTCGTGCCTTTTCCTTCGACACTCGTTAGTTCGAACTTCCCGCCGTGCAGCTCGACCAACTGCTTGGTCAGCGGCAAGCCCAATCCGGTCCCATGTTGGCTTCGCGCAAGTTCACTCTCCACCTGCACGAATGGCTCGAGGACCTTGTCGATCATTGCGCTGGGAATGCCGATGCCGTTGTCGCGTACCTCGAAGATAACGCCTCTGCTTCCCACTTCTGCCGCGATGCGAACGTCGCCACCGGCGCGCGTGAATTTGATCGCGTTGGCGCCCAGATTGAGCAGAATCTGCTTCAGCTTCACGGGATCGGCGTTGAGCGAGGCGTTCCAGTCTCCGTCGATCGTCAAAGTCAAATTGCGGACCTGCGCCAGGGAAAGCAGGACCGACTTTATTTCCGCACCGATCCCTTCGAGCCGAATGGTCTCTTCCCGTAGCACGGCCTTACCGGCTTCGATGCTGCTGTATTCCAAAATCTCGTTGATCAGCGACAGGAGGAACTGACCGGACCGCTCGATATCGGCGGCATATTCGTTTTGCTTGGCGGCGCCCAGGTGATATTCGTCTGAATTCTTGAGCAGTTCCGAGAATCCGATGATCGCGTTCAGCGGCGTGCGCAACTCGTGGCTCATATTCGCGAGGAACTTCGCCTTGGCGACATTCGCGGTCTCAGCCTTCTCCGCGGCCAGTCGGTAGGATTGGGCAAGGTCCTCGGCTTTCTCGAGCGCCATGCGTTCCGCTGCCCGATGCTGCATAGACCGCAGCGAAGTAAGCCGTCGCCGCCCTACGGTGAGCGCGGCGACAGTTATGGCCTCGAGCAAGAAAAGCCCATAGTGTATAAGAATGTCACTGCCGGGTTGTCCAATCGCAAGCACCCAAAGGACGATCGTCAGCGTCGTGAGCGCGAGAAAGTCCGACCAACGCGAAAGTGTGAGTCCCATGCAGATGATGCAAATACCGAAATTTGTCGATTGCTTCGGATCATGCGAGACGCCGAGGCGCAACGCCGTATTGAGCAGAATGAGCGAGCACATGATCAAGAATACGACTCGTACGCTCAACCGGTCGGGGTCTCGCAGATGTATGAGAAGAACGACGAGCGACACGACCGCGGACGCGATCTGCCACGGCGCAATGATGAGGGCGGCGGGAAGCGGGAGAACGAAGAAATGCAGCGCCGAAAGAACGCTGTGAAACGCCACGCTCGCGCCGAGGGCAACGCGAATGTAGTTCGGACTGTATTTCTCCGCAGCCTCGACCTGCCTCGATGCCGCGGCAATCTTTGAGAGACTCAACATGCCCGCACCCTGTGTGGTCCGGGAAGTATAGAAGTCCAGGGGCTGACGTTTGGTGAACGGACGCGCCCCGGCGTCGCGCGCTTGCCTCGGGCCGCATTTCGACCCACTCTTTCCGCCGGTGCATCCTCAAAACCAGAGGCACGGTATGGATAACAAATCGTCAAAGGCCGGCTTTTCGTCCGAGAAGCTCGCGCTCATTCCGCCAATGATGCAAAACGTCGTGGATGCAGGCGACCTTTCGGGCTTCGTGACGCTTCTGTTCCGCAAGGGTGAAATCGCGCAGGTCAACACCATCGGCCATCGCGACATCGCCACAAAGGCGCCGATGACCCGCGACACGCTTTTCCGCATCGCGTCGATGACGAAGCCCGTGACGTCGGTGGCCGCGATGATGCTGATGGAAGAAGGAAAGCTTAGGCTCGAGGACCCGATCACCAAATGGGTTCCGGAATTGGCTGACCGTCGGGTCCTCAAGAATGCGGAGGGTTCGCTCGATGACACCTATCCTTCGCCGCGCGATATCACGATCGAAGATCTATTCACGCATCGCTCGGGCCTGTCTTACGCGTTCAGCGCAGTCGGCCCCATCGCCAAGGCCTATGACAAGGCGCTTGGCGACGTCTTGAACAGCAACACCACGCCGGATGCATGGCTGAAGGCATTGGCAACCCTGCCGCTTCTTTATTCACCCGGCGAGCGCTTTCATTACAGCGTGTCGACGGATGTGCTCGGCTTCATTGTCGGTCGCGTCGAGACCAAGCCCTTCCGCGATGTGCTGATGGAGCGTGTCTTCAAGCCCCTGGGCATGCACGACACGGATTTCTACGTGCCCAAAGAGAAGCGCGCGCGCGCCGCGACCGTCTATCGCCAGGACCAGAATACCGGCGTGCTCAACGTGCTCCCCTTTGCGCAACACGACGCGCCGCCGGCGTTTTGCGGCGGCGGCGGCGGTCTCATCTCGACGGCGGACGACTACCTGAAATTCGCGTGCATGCTGATGAACAAGGGCGAATTCGAGGGGCGTCGCTATCTGAAATCCGAGACCGTGGCTCTCATGGCCACCAACAGGCTGACGCCGGCGCAACGCGCAATTCCATTCCTGGGCGCCATTCCCATGTGGGACGGTATGGGCTTCGGTCTCGGCGTGTCCATCATCGACCATCCCGAGAAGCTGGGCTTTCTCGGTATCGGTGCCAGGGGCGCGTTCGGCTGGCCGGGCGCGTTCGGCACATGGTGGCAGGCCGATCCCGCCAACGACCTCATCATCCTCTATTTGATCCAGAACTCCGTGCCGCTCGAGCCCGGCGCGATCGCAACGCTTGCCGCAGGCCAGCGCATGGGCGCGCGCGCGGCGCTGCCGATCTTCCAGCGGCTCGTCTACGACGCGCTGGTGTAGAAACGTCGGATCCTAGTCCTCGACGCCACGGTTCTTGGCGGGCACGTGTCCCGTCGCGATCCACCGATTGCCCCAATCGATCAGGGCACGGAACACGGCCTTCGACGAGGCGCCGTCCTCCGTGAGCTAATAGTTGAGGCGGTGCCGGCAACATCCGCGCCAATCCGGACGATCCGTACGCGGCCAAATCGATCCGGGGACCAGTTCATCTTCCGCTTCCGCAAACCGCAGCGGTACGGCAAAAGACGCCACTGGAATGCAAGAAGTTGCGTATGGGGGCATCTAGATATTTTGGTTAACGCAAAGAGCGTTTGCTAAACGTCACAATCACCGGGTAGCGTTCCCTTGGGCGCAGGGGTGTTTTATTGGGCCGTGGGGGCCGGGGAAGTATTCATGTTTATCGTTCAAGGACTGGCGTTCGCGCTGGCCCTGGCGGGTTTTTTAATGGCCGTTGCTGTTGAAAACAGATTCCAGTCCTTTTCCCGCCGGCCCAAGGATACGCTCGAGATCGCACCAGTTTCCGCGACAATCGCTGCCGAATAGTCATTGCTCGCGATGCGGAGACTTCGCGGCGCGGCGTTAGCCTGGCTTGTGCTGCATGACCCAGTCGTCGATGTCCTGCCACACCGTCTCGCGGTCCAGATCGCGCAGAAGCATGTGATAGCCGTTCGGATAGACGCGCTGGTCTGCACGTCTGCCCAACGCAGCAAGCGTCTCCTTCGTGGACTCCAGAGGCACGATCTGGTCCTTGGCGCCGTGCAGCAGGAGAATGGGTGGCGGATCGGCAAGCTTCGCCGGCGCATCGTGCGCGGCATCCATCATGTTCACGAGCCCATAAACCTGGTCGACGCGTGCATCGTGCTGGAAATAAGGATCCCGGCTCAATTTGCGCAGCATCGGAATATTGTCGGACGGCACGATGTGAAGCCCGTTTCCGGAGACATGCAGCCACGGTACGGCGTGGGCGCCGATCCACAGCGTCACGCGATAATAGAAAGGCATGTCATCGCGCGACCACACGGCGGGCGCGGCGAGGATCGCCCCGTCGATGCGCGGCGGACGATCGGTGGCGAGCGCCGACAGCAATTCCGCGCCGCCCATGCTTTCGCCGATAGCGAATATCGGCAGGCCGGGATATTTCGCGCGCGCGGCCTCCACGCAGTCGTCGAGATCCGTGCGCATCACATCGCCGCCGGCCCAGATGCCGGGATTGGGCGCGTGGCCGAAACCGCGCTGGTCGTAGGCGATGGTCGTGATGCCGTGCTCCGCCCACCACGGCCCCGGCATGTCGTAGGCTTCGGAGTAGTCGCTCATGCCGTGCAGCGCAATGAGGATGGCGACGGGCTTCTTCGCGTCCCATTCCCGGAGCGGCAGATGCAGGCCGTCGCGGGTGATGAAGGCGTCCGCTGTAAGTTGCGGGGTATCGTTTTCGAGGCCGCGCGGCGCTACCGTCGGCGCACAGGCGCAGAGGGCGAGCGCTACAAGTCCAAGGCACGCCGCACGCGCGCCCGCAAATCGGGCAGGAGTTTTTTCTCGAACCATGGATTCTTCTTCAACCATGCGTTGTTGCGCCAGGATGGATGCGGAAGGGGCATGAGCGCCGGGTCGTATTCGCGCCAAGCTTTGACCGTCTCCGTCATAGTCGATTTGCGCACGTCTCCCAAATACCAATTGATGGCGTAGGTGCCTACCGCGAGCGTGAGCGTGTGCCGCGGCAGAGCCGCCTGCAGCCGCGCCTGCCACAACGGCGCGCATTCCGGACGCGGCGGCTTGTCGGCGCCCGCTTCCGTATAACCCGGAAAGCAGAACCCCATGCCGACGATGGAGATGCGGGATTCGTCGTAGAACGTCTCGCGATCGAGGGCGAGCCAGTCGCGCAGGCGGTCGCCCGACGGATCGTTGAACGAGAGCCCCGTTTCATGCACGCGGATGCCGGGCGCCTGCGCGGCGATCAGGATCTTCGCAGTCCGGCTCGCCCGAATGATGGGCCTGACGCCGTGCGGCAGATAGGGCGCGCACACGCGGCAGGCGCGGATTTCCGCAAGCAACTTGGTGAGGTTCTCGCGCCGCGTCATTCCTCTCCGCGCAGGAGATTGCGGGCGATGACAAGTTGCTGGATCTGGCTGGTGCCCTCATAGATGCGGAAGATGCGCACGTCCCGATAGAAGCGCTCGATGCCGTAATCGGCGACATAGCCCGCGCCGCCAAAGATCTGCACGGCGCGGTCGGCGACGCGGCCCACCATCTCGGACGCGAAATATTTGCAGCACGCCGCTTCCATGGTGACGTTGCCGCCGGCGTCGCGCTTTTTCGCCGCGTCGAGCACCATGCAGCGCGCCGCATAGGCTTCGGTCTTGGAATCGGCGAGCATCGCCTGGATGAGCTGGAAATCGCCGATGGCGCTCCCGAACTGCTTCCTCCCGCGCGCATACATCACGCTTTCGCGGATCAGACGTTCGGCAACGCCGATGCAGACGCCCGAGATATGCAGCCGCCCGCGGTCGAGCACCTGCATAGCGACCTTGAAGCCCTCGCCTTCTTCGCCGAGGCGCAAGGCGGCCGGCACGCGCGCATTCTCGAAGATGACGTCGGAGATATGTGCGCCCTGCTGGCCCATTTTCTTCTCGGGTTTGCCGAGCATGATGCCGGGCGTCTTCGCAGGAACGATGAAGGCGGAAATGCCGCTCGCGCCTTTCTTCGACGGATCGGTGCGCGCCAGCAGCGTGAACATGCCCGCGCGGCCTGCATTGGTGATGAAGCGCTTGGTGCCGTTGACGACGTAGTGATCGCCGTCACGGGTCGCGACCGTTCTGAGCGACGCGGCGTCCGATCCCGCGCCGGGCTCCGTCAGCGCAAAGCTTGCGACCACTTCGCCGCTGGCAAGCTTGGGCAGCCACTCCTTCTTCTGCGCATCGTTGCCGAACATCACGACGCCCTGGCTGCCGATGCCGACATTGGTGCCGATGACGGAGCGGAACGCGGGCGAGGTGTAGCCCAGCTCGAAAGCGACGAGGACTTCCTCCTCCATCGAAAGCCCCAGCCCGCCATATTCGACGGGGATCGAAATGCCGAAGAGGCCGAGCGCTCGCATCTCCTGGACGATCGCGTCGGGCACGCGGTCTTCCTCGCCCACCTTGGCTTCGATGGGCACGCATTTCTCGCGCACGAAGCGGCGCACCGTGTCGATCAGCTGAGCCCGCGTTTCCGGATCGAGCGCCATCATGGTCTCCATGCCATATCTGTTGCCGCGAGCTTAGCGCATCGGGCGCTCGCCATCAGGGGGCGGCTGTTCCACCGTATAGGCATAGACGCCGACGACAAGGATATGGTCGACCGCCGCATCCTTGCCGAGGGGCAGCAAAAGCGTCTCATGGGCGAACGCGCGCTTGATGGGCGACTGCTGGATATGCCCGCGAAAGCCGCGCGGCGTGCCCTCGGCGACCAGCGCATCGTAAATCGGCCTCAGCGCCGCGCCGTAGCCCGGAAGCTGCGCGTCGATCCCGGCGAGCGTCAGGCCCTGGAACGCGGCCCCTTGCACCTGCACAATGGCGTCTCCCACGACCCGGAACTCGTAGTCCGCGCCGCTTTCGATCACACGCACAAGGACGATATTGCGCAGGAACGGCGCCATCACCCGGGGCGTCATCGCCTCGCGGGCGGGAAAGCGATTAGCGCCCTTCTGTTCGTTCCAGACCGCGATCGCCTGCTGCAGCAGCGGATCGCGCAGCGTCCCGATGTCCACGCTCTCGCCCAGCGCCGATGCGCCGGCGGGCTTTGGTGGCGCAGGATCTTTACGCTTGAACATCGAATCGCCAAATCGGAGTTTGGGTTCGCAATTTGACCACAAGGCGACACTGGCCGAAAGATTCCCCATGCGGCTTTCTGTTCTTGATCAATCGCCCGTAAGAAGCGATGGCACCGCGGCCGACGCCGTCGCCGAGACTATTGCACTTGCGAAGACCTGCGAGCGGCTCGGCTATCACCGCTATTGGCTTGCCGAACACCACAACACGAAATCCTTCGCGGGCTCGGCGCCGGAGGTCCTGATCGCGCGCGTGGCGGCGGAGACGAAAACGATTCGCGTGGGCTCGGGCGGCGTGATGCTGACGCATTACAGCCCGCTCAAGGTGGCCGAGCAGTTCCGCATGCTCGAAATCCTTTCGCCGGGGCGGATCGATCTGGGGCTCGGCCGCGCGCCCGGCACGGACCAGCGCACCGCCCAGGCCTTGCAGGCCGGTCCACAGGGCTGGGGCATCGACGCTTTCCCGAGCCAGGTGCATCTGCTGCGGCAATTCCTGGACGACGCTGCGGGCGTGGGGCTTCCCGACGATCATCCCTATCGCGGCATCCACGCCTCGCCCATGGGGCCGACGCGGCCCGAGATGTGGCTCCTGGGTTCGGGCATCCACAGTGCCGTCTATGCGGGCGAGTTGGGCCTTCCGTTCGCGCACGCCCATTTCATCAGCGCCGAGGGCAGCGAAGAGGCCGTCGAGAATTACCGCCGCCGCTTCAAGCCATCGAGCTGGTGCGAACGCCCGCGCGTGGCCATGGGCGTGGCGGCGCTGGCGGCGGAAACCGCGGAAGAAGCGCGCAGGCTGGCCGCGTCCCGCAACCTGTGGGTGGTGCGGCTCCTGACGGGCCGCCCGATCGCCTTTCCGCCGCCGGAGGAGGCGCTCGACTATCCGTACACGGTGCAGGAGAAAGCGCTGCTCGAAAACATCGAGGCCCGCTCCACCGTCGGCACGCCGGACGTCGTGAAGAAGAAGCTCACTGCGCTCGCCGAACGCCACGGCGCCGAAGAACTCGTCATCGTGACGATCACTTACGACGCCAAGTCGCGCACCCGGTCGTATGAGCTGCTCGCCGCGGAATTCGGCCTCGCGCCGGCGGCGTGAGAACGCCGATTGCGGTGGGGTCCACGCTTTGTGCACGTTGCAGCTTCGCCCTGCGAACAGGGCAAACATCAGGGCGACGAATTTTCGGACCCGCACGTGCCGTTCGACTTGTGCCTCAGCCGCAGCGCTTTCTTCGACCGCGCGAGGGATCGGCGCGTCGAAAAACAGGGCCGCGCAGGGCGACAATCGTCCGTATACGTCTCTTTCGGATCGACCGACGGCGGCACGGCCCGCGCGGCGTTTCGTATCTTCACAATTTCAAAGAGCACGCCGGAGTCTGCGCGCGTTCCCGGTCGTTGTGAAGGTGGACGTTTGGGCGACACCAAGATCGCCCGCCGCGAATTTGCCAACGATCGTCGGCGAAACAGGCAACGAAGCGGCGACATGCAAAAAAACGGGAATAGCTATGTCCGCGCGCGGCCGCATCGTGGCTTCGCGTGCACCGGTGTCGACACGCTGCCGCACCTTTGCCGCTTCTCTCGGCCGGCAGGAGTGCCTATTTCCCCCGTGCAGTGGCGGTGCGCGTATCGCGCAGCTCCCTCATGCAAGGGAAGGATTAAGGCCATGAACCATGAACGCAAAGTTGCAGTCATCACCGGCGCTTCGGGAGGTATCGGCGCGGCTCTCGTGAAGGCCTATCGCGAACAAGGCTATGGCGTGGTCGCGACGGCGCGCTCCGTCAAAAAGTCGGGCGACGACGACATACTGGCCGTCCCCGGCGATATCGCCGACCGCGCGACGGCCGAACGCGTGATCCGGGACGGTGTCGCCCGCTTCGGGCGCATCGATACGCTCGTCAACAACGCCGGTATCTTCATCGCCAAGCCGTTCACGCAATACACCGAGGCCGACTACGCGGCCGTCACTGGCGTCAACCTCACGGGTTTCTTCCACATCACACAGCTTGCCGTCGCCGAAATGGAGAAGCGCAAGAGCGGCCATGTCGTGCAGATCACGACAAGCCTCGTCGATTACGCCGATTCCAGGGTGCCGTCCGTGCTCGCGTCGCTGACCAAGGGCGGTCTCGGCGCTGCGACCAAATCGCTGGCGATCGAATATGCGAAGCGCGGCATCCGCGTGAACGCGGTCGCGCCCGGCATCATCAAGACTCCGATGAATCCTCCCGAGACCTACGAGCAGCTTGCGGCCCTGCATCCGCTTGGGCGCATGGGCGAGGTTTCCGACGTCGTCGGCGCGATCCTCTATCTCGAATCGGCCGGCTTCGTGACGGGCGAAACCCTTCACGTCGACGGCGGCCAGGCCGCCGGCCATTGAAAACCACGCTCGCATCCTTCGAAGGAAACGAACATGTCGCAGATCTACGAATTGCGCATCTATCACGCCGTGCCGGGACGGTTGCCCGAACTGATTGCACGCTTTCAGAATCAGACGCTCAAGCTGTGGGAGAAGCATGGCATCCGTCAGGCCGGGTTCTGGACGACGCTGGTCGGGGCAAGCAACCAGCAGCTCACTTACATGCTTGCGTGGGAGAATTTGGCGGAACGCGAACGGCGCTGGAACGCGTTCCTGGCGGATCCCGGATGGCATGCGGTGGTCGCGGAGACGGAGAAGAACGGTCAGATCGTCGAAAACATCAGCAATGAATTCCTCGTGCCGACGGCATTCTCCTCGGTAAAATGAGATCGGGGAGCGAACAGAAGGATTCCGCGATGCCTGACAGCCGCCCGCCCCTGCCGCCTTTCACGCTCGAAACGGCGGTTCAGAAAGTCCGCCTCGCCGAAGACGCGTGGAATTCCCGCGATCCCGCGCGCGTCGCACTCGCCTATACGGAAGACAGCCGCTGGCGCAATCGCGCGGAGTTCTTGAACGGGCGCCAAGCCATCGTGGAATTTCTCACACGCAAATGGGCCAGGGAACTCGACTACCGCCTCATCAAGGAGCTTTGGGCGTTTCACGAGAACCGGATTTCCGTGCGCTTCCAGTACGAATATCACGACGATTCCGGCAACTGGTATCGCGCCCACGGCAACGAGCAATGGGAATTCGAGACGAATGGCCTGATGCGCCGGCGCGAAGCCAGCATCAACGACGTTCCCATTCGCGAAGCCGACCGAAAATTCCACTGGTCGCTCGGCGCAAGGCCAAAGGATCATCCGGGCCTAACGGAACTGGGGCTGTAAGCTTCACACAAATACCGCACGCCATGTGAGATCGAACTGCCAACGTGTGACGAAGATATCGGTTTAGTCTTCCGAAACAATCAGCCCTACCGGCTCTTTCTTTTTGGCCAATGCGCTTTTCTTCGCTCCGAGGATATCGCGAACGATCCCTGGCGTTCTCGCGATCAAGTAACCAACAACACCGGCAACCGCCATGCAAATGATCAACGGCAGCGGCGAATTCGCGGGAGACCTTTTGTCCATTGACCATAGAAGCCAGCCGAAAGACAGCAATGTCAAAAGAACGATTCCCCATCCGATAAATCTGATCTCATTCGGATGCCGGGCGATGAAATCACGAGATTTGCGCACCGAGATAAGTGGAATAAAGACTCCCATCAAACCGAACGCGATGCCGTAGCCATATCGCGCATCAGATTCGTGGATAACTGATTGGATGATTTGATAGACGGAATAACCGCCGACGCCCAACACGAGGGCCGCACCGAAAATTCTTTGCGCCGTCCATTTCTCGTATTGTATGGGCGACATATCAGACCCCTTCGATCAGCTTCAGCCACTGATCTTCGTCGATGACCTGGACGCCCAGGTCCTTCGCTTCGGTGAGCTTCGAGCCGGCGCCGGGGCCTGCGATCACGAGATCGGTTTTCTTCGAGACGGAGCCCGCCACTTTCGCGCCGAGCGCTTCGGCGCGCGCTTTCGCCTCCGGGCGCGTCATCTTCTCGAGCGTGCCGGTGAAGACGAGTGTTTTGCCGGCGACGGGCGAGCCCGAGGCTTTCGGCGCAGCGGCCTTTTCGACCTTCACTTCCTTCAGGAGACTGGCCAGCGCCTTCCTGTTGTGCGGTTCGTCGAAGAAATCCTTGATGCCTTCCGCGACGACATCGCCGATGCCGCCGATGGCATCGAGATCGGCCACCGCGTGATCGCTCTCCATCGATTCCACGAAGGCGTCGATGGTGTGAAAATTCCGCGCCAGCAGCTTCGCCGTCGTCTCGCCCACATGGCGGATGCCGAGCGCGTTGATGAAACGGTCGAGGGAAATCGTCCGGCGCGCGTCGATGGAGCGCATCAGGTTCTCGACGACCTTGTCTTCCTTGTCGTCGCGCTTGGCTTTCGAGGCGACTTCGCCCTTGCCTTCCTTGGCGCGCCGCTCCGCGCTCAGCGCCGCACGATGCTCGGTGAGGATCCGGCTGACCTTCTCGGGTTTTTCGGTGAGCTTGAAGATATCGGCCGGCTGCTTGATGAGCCCCTTCTCGTGGAACAGCTCAATGTAAGTGCCGCCCAGCCCTTCGATGTCGAACGTGTCGCGGCCGACGAAATGCTTGAGGCGCTCCACGGCCTGCGCCGGGCAGATGAGCACGCCCGTGCAGCGGCGGTCGACGTCTTCCTTGCCCGTCTTCTCGTCGATCTCGCGCACGGCATGGCTGCCGCAGACGGGGCATTTGTGCGGGAATTGATAGGGCTTGGCGCCCTTCGGCCGCTTCTCGAGAATGACGCGCACGATCTGCGGAATGACATCGCCGGCGCGCTGCACCACGACCGTATCGCCGATGCGCACATCCTTGCGCGCGATCTCGTCTTCGTTGTGGAGCGTGGCGTTCTGCACCACGACGCCGCCGACCGTCACGGGCTTGAGTTTCGCCACCGGCGCAAGCTTGCCCGTGCGGCCAACCTGGATGTCGATATCGAGCAGCACCGTGTCGGCCTGCTCGGCTGCGAATTTGTGCGCGGTCGCCCAGCGCGGAGAGCGCGAAACGAAACCCAGACGCTCCTGCAGGTCGAGCCGGTCGACCTTGTAGACGACGCCGTCGATGTCGTAGCCGAGCGACGCGCGCTTCAACGCGATGTCGTGATAGAATTTGAGGAGCTCGTCGGTCGTCTTGCAGCGGCGCGTCAGCGGATTGACGCGGAAACCCCACTTCTTGAAGGTTTCGAGCATGCCCCATTGCGTATCTGCGGGCATCGCGCTCGTCTCGCCCCAGGCATAGGCGAAGAAATGCAGCGGCCGTCTCGCCGTGATCGCGGGATCGAGCTGGCGCATGGAACCCGCGGCGGAATTGCGCGGATTGGCGAAGAGCGGTTTGCCTTCCTTCTCCTGCCGTTTGTTGAGCGCCGCGAAATCGGCGTGGCTCATATAGACCTCGCCGCGCACTTCGAAGACCTTCGGCGCCTTCCCCTCCAGGCGCAGGGGCAGGTCGCGGATGGTGCGGAGATTGGCCGTGATGTCTTCGCCTTCGACGCCGTCGCCGCGCGTGGCGCCCTGCACGAACAATCCGTCTTCGTAGCGCAGCGATGCCGAAAGCCCGTCGATCTTGGGTTCGGCCGTGAAGGCGAGCTCATGATCGTCCTTCCAGCCGAGGAAGCGGCGTACGCGCGCCACAAAATCGATCACGTCCTCGTCGTCGAAGGCGTTGTCCAGCGACAGCATCGGCACGCGATGGATGACCTTGGCGAAACGCTCGGCGGGCTTGGCGCCCACGCGCAGGCTGGGCGAGTCGGGCCTGACGAGCGCCGGAAAACGCGCTTCGATGGCCATGTTGCGCTTGCGCAGCGCGTCGTATTCGGCGTCGGACACGCCGGGCGCATCTTCCTGGTAATAGAGCCGGTCGTACTCGGCGATTTCCTTTGCCAGCCGCGCGAGTTCTTTCTCGGCTTCGGCTTTGGTCAGTTTTTCGACGGGTGTTTTGGCAGTCATGCGCGTTTGCGGGCCGGCTTCGTGTCTTGCGCCTCGGCGAGCAGGCGGCGCGCGGCGGCGCGGGCTTCTTCGGTGATGGAGGCGCCCGACAGCATGCGCGCGATCTCTTCGTGGCGTTCGGACTCGTCGAGCGGGCTGACGCGCGTCTTGTCGCCCGAGCGCGTGATGCGGAAATGCCGTTCGGCGCGCGCGGCCACCTGCGGGGAATGGGTGACGAGCAGGATCTGCGTGTTCCTGGCGAGCCGCTGCAGGCGTTCGCCCACCGCATCCGCCACCGCGCCGCCCACGCCGCGATCGACTTCGTCGAAGACGAGCGCGGCCGGCGTGCTTGCATCGGACAGTGCGACTTTCAGCGCCAGCGAGAAACGCGCGAGCTCGCCGCCGGACGCGATTTTCGCCAGGGGCCCAAACGGCGCACCTTCGACTGTCGCCACTTCGAAGCTTATCCGTTCGAGGCCCGTTGCGCTTTCGTCGCCCAAAGGTTCGAGCGTCACGCGGAATTTCGCGTGGCCGAGCTTGAGCGGCTTCAATTCGGCGGCGACGGCTTTTTCGAGTGCGGCACCCGCGGCCTTGCGGGCCGCCGACAGATTGCGCGCCGCTTCGAGATAGGCGTTTTTCGCGCGCGCCACGTCCTGCGCGGCCGCTTTCAATCGCTCGTCGCTGTTCTCGATGGTTTCGAGTTTCGCGCGGAATTCTTCCAGCAATCCCGGAAGCTGATCCGACGCAACGGAGAATTTCCGCGCCGCCGCGCGCAGTGCGTAAAGCCGCTCTTCCTTCGCTTCCAGCTCGCGCGGATCGGCATCGAGTTCGGCGAGCAGTGCTTCGAGCTCGCGCCGCGCATCTTCGGCCAGCGCGAAGGCCTCTTCCAGCGCCTGTTCGGCCCCGGCAGCGCGCTTGCGCGCGTCTTCGTTCATGCGGCCGAGACGCTTCAGGGCCGCGGCAAGCGTGGCTTCCGCGCCCCTGTCGCCGGCGACGGCATCGACGGCGGCGGACACGTCCTCGGCGATCTTGCCGGCATTCATGAGCAGCGCGCGTTCGGAGGCGAGCCGTGCTTCCTCGCCCTCTTCCGGCGCCAGCTCCGCCAGTTCCTTCGCCGCGTGATGGAGATAATCGGCCTCGCCGGCGCTGGCCTGCGCCGCACGCCGCAATGTCTCGTCGGCCGTCCGTGCCGCATCGAGTTCGGCGAAGCGGGCCGCCACCTCGCCGGCGAGTTTTTCCAAACTGCCGAAGGCGTCGAGCAGTTTGCGGTGCGTTGCCGCGTCGAAGAGACCGCGGTCGTCGGCCTGTCCGTGGATCTCGACGAGCATGCCGCCCAGGTCGCGCAGCAGGCCCACGCCCACCGCTTCGTCGTTGATGAAACCGCGCGTGCGCCCGTCGGCCGACAAGGCGCGCCTCAGAATGATCTCGCCCTCGCCGGGGATGCCGTTCTCGCCTGCGAGCAGGACCGCGGGATGGCGCTTCGGCAGATCGAAGATGGCGACGGAGGAGCCCTGCTGTGCGCCCGTCCTGACGCTCGAGCGCGCGCCGGCGCGGGCGCCCGCGGCCAGTCCCAATGCGTCGAGCAGAATGGATTTGCCCGCGCCCGTCTCGCCGGTCAGCACATTGAGGCCCGGCGCGAAGTCGAGCGTCACATCTTCGATGAGGACGAGGTCGCGGACCTTGAGCGTCGCGAGCATCGCGATCCTAGATCGGACTCTTGAACGCCCGGGAGATCCAGGAACCCTTGTCTTCCGCCGGCTTCATGTTGTGGCTCGTGAGGAGATCGTACGAATCCTTGTACCACGAACTGCCGGGATAATTCGCGCCCAAAACGGCCGCGGCGGTCTTCGCCTCGTTGTAGATGCCGAGCGCGTAATAGGCCTCGGTCAGGCGCTCCAGCGCCTCGGCGATCTGCGTGGTTCTCTGATAACGCTCCACGACGGTGCGGAAACGGTTGATGGCGCCGATATAATCGCCGCGGATGAGATAGTAGCGGCCGACGGCCATCTCCTTGCCCGCCAGGTGATCGAGCGTGAGATCGACCTTGAGGCTCGCGTCGCGCGCATATTCCGTGTTCGGGAAGCGCTGCACGACGTCCTGCAGCGCGGTCAGCGCCTGCTCCGTGTTGCTCTGGTCGCGGCCGACGTCGACGATCTGTTCGTAGAGCGACATGGCCTTGAGATAAAAGGCGTAGGCGATCTCGTGGCTGCCGGGATGGAGCTGGATGTACTGGTCCGCGGCCGAAATCGCATCGGTATATTTGTTGGCCTGGTAGTAGCAGAACGCCGCCATCAGCATCGCCCGGCGCGCCCAGATCGAATAGGGATGCTGGCGCTCGACTTCGTCGAACTGCTTCGCGGCCTCCAGCCAGTCGTGATCGTTGATGCGCTTCCACGCGTCGTCATAGATCTGCTCGACGGGACGCTCGACATAAGTCGCGTCCTTGTCGTCGTCGCCCGAGCCCGTGATGCTGTCCCACAGCGAACAGCCGGCCAGAAGCCCCGCCGCCACCACCAGGCAGGCCAGAACAGGCAGGCGGGAAAGGCCAACGCGCCGGAGCGCGGTCCAGTCGGTTTTGGGCGGCATTCGGTTCTTCTGCTTTACGGTTGGGCCGGTCGACAATCCGGCCCGGGCTATATGCCATCAGCTTCGAAGGCCGGTCCAGAGCCGGCGCCGTTTCGTTGCCTTGAAAATCTGAAAGGCGAGGAAACCGAATGCCTTATATCTACAATAATGTTTGTGTATTAATTGTGATTGGACGGGAGGACTGGCGACTTTTTTACGCAGGCCGGTGATCCATCCCACAACCGGGCAGCGTATCGAGAGCAATGAATTCGCTTCGGGGTGTCAGCATGACGAGATTTCCATCGGACGGGAAACGGGTCGACTTCCATGTCGGCGAACGCATCCGGGAACGCCGGGCGGAACTCGGCCTCACCCAGGAAGATCTCGGGGGAACGCTGCAGATCTCCTACCAGCAGATCCAGAAATACGAGACGGGCGCCAACCGCATCAGCGCCGGGCGCCTCTTCGAAATCGCCTCCGCGCTCGATGTCGGGATTTCCTATTTCTTCGACGGCTACGCCGGCGACGAGCCCGAAGAGCCGCTGCCGCATGGCGGGCACAACCGCGCCGCCATCGAACTGGTGCGGAACTTCCTCGAGATCAAGGACGAAAGCCTGCGCAGCGCCGTGACCACGCTGATGCGCGCGCTGAAGGATCACGACGGACGCCGGCTGAACGGGAACTAGGCGTCGACCCACGCGTAATTTGCGGAGTCTGCAAACACGGCGCGCAAGAGTTGATTGTTCAACGCGTGGCCGGAGCGGTGGCCTTCGAATTTTCCGATGATCGGCGCGCCGGCCAATGCCAGGTCACCCAGTGCGTCGAGAATTTTGTGGCGCACGAATTCGTCCGGGAACCGCATCAGCGCCTGATTGACGACCTTGTCGCCTTCGATGGCGAGTGTGTTGTCGAGCGATGCGCCTTTGGCGAGGCCCATCTTGTTCAGCGTTTCGAGTTCCGAGACGAAGCCGAAGGTGCGCGCCGGCGCGATATCGCGGCGGAAGCCGTCGGCCGAATAGGTCCACGACAAAAACTGCGTGCCGATCGCAGGCGACTTGAAGCTGATATCGAAATCGAACGAGAGCGTCTCCGCGGGCGACAGAACGGCGTAAGCCTCGCCCGCTTCTGCCGTCACGCGCTTCTTCATCTTGAGCGCGCGGCGTGCGCCTGGCGCGTCTTTCAAGCCGGCCTGGTCGAACAGCGCGACATAGCTCTGCGCGTCGCCGTCGAGGATCGGCGGTTCCGGGCCGTCCAGCGTGACGACGAGATCGTCCACGGCAAGTCCGGCGACCGCCGCCATCAGATGCTCGATGACGCCGACGCTGATGTTGCCGTCGTCGATGACCGTGCCGAGGCGTGTTTCGCCGACCTTCGCGTAGAAGGCGGGGATTTCGCGGTTCTGGAGATCGCTGCGGCGGAAGACGACGCCGG